>CALXUG010000035.1 GCA_944391625.1 uncultured Clostridia bacterium | reverse complement strand
GATTATAGTGGTATCTATCTGGTAAGAAAAATCGGCGGCCAAAAAAATGACCGCCCTTAAAAAAATTTACACACTTTCCTTGACAAACCCATATGATACCTCTAAAGTAGACAGATTAAATATTAAAAATCTGTTATTTTGAAGGTATTTTATCATAAAGCGGGTGGTTTGAAATCGCCCTATAAAGGCTTCATACATAACTATCAATGTTATTGTGTAATAATATGGTACTTTTGTGGTAATTGAGGATCACTTTTTACTAATGCAAGAATACGGCTTGCAGAACCATTGGGGCTATTTCGGCCGGATTCCCATGCTTCAACTGTTTTCGGAGATACTCCCATAAATTTGGCAAACAAATATTGGGTCATTCCCAAAGTTGTGCGTATTTCTTTAACTTCAGAAGCCTCGAATTTCTGAATTGGTTCAATAGACATGGTATTACTACGTGCAGCTATTTTCCCCTCGTTATAGTCAATGGCTTCTTGTAATCCCTGCATAATGCCTTCGTATACATCCATGATATAATCCGCCTCCTTAAATTGTTTTTTCTATTCGTTCAATCAATTTTTTAATGTTATTTCTTTCTTCTTTAGATAAGTTATCCTTCTCATTTTTAGGATATGCAAAAATTAAATAAATTTTCTCAGCAACAACAAAGTCTACATATAAAACTCTACTGCTACTACTTTTTCCTTGACCGGGAAAAGCAAAGCGCATTTTTCTTAGTCCACCAGTTCCCTGCATAACTGCACCTGCTTGTGGATTTATTAAAAGTTGTTGTTGTAGTGTTTTTAGGTCTTCGTCAGAGAGATTCATAGCTTTCCATTGTTTATCAAATGTGGGCATCATAATAAATTCTCTTTTCATAATATCTCCTTTCCTCTATAATTAAGTATACCCTATTGAATAGGGGTGGTCAATAGGGTATACTTGCACGATAGTGTAAATTTACTGTAGGAAAGAAAAAGGCAGAGTGATCTGGAATTGTCAATAATGGTGAACTGTTAAATTCCCGGTTTGGCTCTATTTTTATTGTAACGCTCCAATTAATAATATCTATTCTTGTAATCCCCAAATAATTGGATTATAATATAAGCGCAAGGTCAATGCTATGTTTCAGGGCAGTTCTATTACAGAACAATAATCAAAGGCCGCTGCAGTTTGGTTAAGGCTACTTGAGACTGAAACAAAAATAAAATATCAGAAAGATTATGTTGCCGGTGGAGATCTCTTACCGGCAATTTTTGTTGTAGTACGTATTTTCCCAGAGATGTAGTTTTTACATGTCTGGAAATGTAGCTTTTACACTTCTGGACATGTAAAAAGTACAAGGTAATAATACTGAGAAGTAATAAGACTGAGTGAAATATTAATAGAGGAGGGGGAGGGTGATTCCTTTTGTTGAATAATTCTTGATAAGATTGTTTGTGCTGAACCAGATAATTCGTTGTTGTAAATTTTACGTTGCAGCTAAATCATTTACCCAGTTTGTTTTTATGGATAAATCGCAGATACTGTGTTAAAATCAAAGTGCAAAGATAAAAACGCAACGTAAGAGCTATGTTCTTACAGAGCCGGTAGGTAGCCCGGCCGCACGATTTGGTGTAAGTAACCCTCCCTCCTTAGGGTCGTCCGTTCTTTGTTTGGTACAATCATTTAAGGAGGCATTGTTATGGACAAAGTATCGGGCAGTTTGACAATCTTTTTTGAGGAACCATTCTGGGTGGGTGTATTTGAACGCGTATCGGAGAATAAGTTATCGGTGTGCAAAGTTACGTTTGGCGCAGAGCCCAAAGATTATGAAGTATATGGGTTCATTTTGCAAAATTATTGTGATCTGCGTTTTAGTTCGGCGGTGACAGCGGATGAAAAAGTGATTGACCGCAATCCCAAACGACGGCAACGTGAGATTCGCAGACAAGTGCAGGCAGCAGGAATTGGCACCAAATCGCAGCAGGCGCTAAAGATGCAGCACGAGCAGTTGAAAACGGAGCGCAAAACCGTGAGCAGGGAGCAGCGGGAACTGGAAAAGCAGCGGCAATTTGCGTTAAAGCAGCAAAAAAGGAAAGAGAAGCATAGGGGCAGATAATGTTTGATATAAAAAAACGGAAGATGTATAAGTAATATGACTGCATAACAGAAAACCTTATTGATTTTCAGAAAAAACTTCTGGGAGTTGATAAGGTTTTTATAATGATGTCGATAACTCCTATTACAAGAAGTTGTTTTTCTGGCAAGTGGGGGTGGATAAAAAAATACCTCCCAGTATGACTAAGCCTGCCAGCTTGACAAATCAGGAGGTATTTTTTATGTCAAAAGACAATAATAGTTTAACACATGGAAATAACAATTGCAAATAAGATAGTTGCATTTTATAGAAATTTTGCAAATGCAAGTTTTGGATAGAATAAATTTGGATGCTCTCTAAAAATCGTCAACTTATTTTACAACAATGATTTTTTGTGTATCCGGTGCATAGATTACATTGGCATTCAATTGTTCGGCAATATAGCGGATTGGCACCATAGTACGTTCCTGATAAATGATTGGTGCGGTATCAAAGCCTTCTATTGCTTCATCAATGGTCATGCTCATTTGCACGCCATCAATTAATAACGTAACAGTTCTTGCCGTTTCATTCCAGTTTACCTGTGCGCCTAAAGTTTCAGCCAGAAAACGCAATGGAACCATGGTGCGATTATTGTAAATGATTGGCGCTGCATCATTGGCAACGGCAGAACCATTGTGCGTGCTGTTGTTGCTGCCGATTTGCAATTCTATTTTCTGAATATCGCTGTCCTCTATCAAAATATAATCGCCCGGTTCATCCACATAAGCAGTAAATGTTTTACTGCTGGCGTCGTAATTACCACCCATATAAGTGAAAACCGTTTGACCGGTTTCATCTTTTGTCACCTTGGCCAGCGTTAACTTGCTGCTGTCTGTTACATCATTAAAAGCGGAAGAAGAAACCGGAATTGTTACTTTTACCGGATCATCAAAGCTGGTTACCGGATTGCCGTTTTCTTTGGCACTGATACTGATTGCGCAGTTTTTACCGCCAATTACCTGTACATGCTCATTTTCTGCAACAGTAACCTCGGCATCCTTCACAATTTGATTGCCTACAGAGGAAGTGGTAATTTTGATAGAACTATCCGGTGTGGTGACAACAATATTGGAAATGTTACTGCTGTTGTTGTTAGAAGAACCACCGCCGGAGCTGCCTCCACTGGAAGAACCGCCGGAAGATTTTTCAACGGTTACAGGGATGGTAATCGTGTTGCCATTTCCCCAGGTGACAAAGATTTTATAATTTCCAACCTGCGTTCCTGTTATCGTGAATATTACTTGGCCTTTATTGTTGGTGATTGCGGTTTGTTTATTAGTAACGATATTGACAGAATCATCTGTTATCATCAAAGTGTGT
This sequence comes from uncultured Clostridia bacterium, assembly GCA_944391625.1. Classification (GTDB taxonomy): domain Bacteria; phylum Bacillota; class Peptococcia; order Peptococcales; family Peptococcaceae; genus UBA7185. The sequence continues at coordinate 24,636 of CALXUG010000035.1, read as the reverse complement.
CCTTTAATCACTTTTCCATCTTCGCTCAAAAGCTGGACGGTGACGTCTGTTCCTTTTTTATCGTTTTTCTTCACTTTTACAGTATCAGAACCGGACAATTCTTTGCCATCTGCCATAACACGCATAGTCCAATTTTCTGGATGCATGGTATGAATAACAGAGATAACATCCCCTTGATTTGCCGGACGGCTCAGCACATTTTTTACCTTGGCAAATGCGTCATTCACAGTACCTACTGTTCCATTTTCCAATAGTTCCATTGGATCGTTAAATGCGGCTCTTACCACATATTCACCCGCGCTGGGGAAAGAGAAGGCATAGGTATTTCCTGCTGCTGCGTTCTCAATGGTAAATACACCGTTGTTATTAGTTTGATTAATTACAGCATCTTCTGCAGTAACCAAATCAACAGCAACATTGGCATCTGCTTTTGTAAACCAGACATAAGCTGTCGTGGTTGCAGAAGATTGGTCAAAATTGAAGTGAATATCAACAGGAGTATTTTCTTCTACAGCCATATTAGCACTTTCAAATGCAACAGCGCTATTTTGCGGGTCGATGGTATCAGAAGGCACATAGTTGTAATGAATGGTAGCATTAAGTAATGGATCGTTGCCAAGGCGATCTATATTAATAGTACGCCATTCTTCTTCTGTACCTGTGTAATAAACATCGGTTAAACTACTACAATTTGCAAAAACATAGTCTTCTATTATTTTAATATTATTTGATAGAATAACTGATTTCAAATTAAAACAACTATCGAAAGCGGATGATTTTATAGTTACCAGTTGCTCTGGTATAAAAATTTTTCTTAGATTAGTACATGCATTAAAAGAATAAGATTCTATACTTGTTAGATTGTCTGGCAGTATAACTTCTTGTAAATTTTTACAACCTTGAAATGCTGCTCTCATATTAATTACATTATCTGGTACAATATAGGTTTTATCCAAACGTCCAATTGGATATTGTATTAGGATCATACCCTGACAGGTATTTTCAAATAAAACACCATCTATGGATTGATATTTTTCATTTTCATTTGCAACAAAAATATTAGTTAAACTTCTGCAATACGCAAAAGAACTATCAGCAACGTTGGATATATTTCGAGGAATTTTAATTTCTTTCAGATTTGTGCAAAAACCAAAAGCACTTCTTTCTATAATTTCTATATTATCAGACAATGTGATTTCTATTAATCCTTTACAGCCCAAAAACGCTTCATCCTCTATAATGCGTACACTTTGAGGCATTATAATATTAGTTAAACTTTTACAATCTTCGAAAGCGCTACCTCCTATAATAGTCACACCTGCTGGAATTGTATACATTTTAGATTGTCGACCACTGGGATACGATTTCAAGATAATTTCTTCATTCCTTTTTTCAAATAGAACCCCATCTTCTGAATAAAAAATTTTGTTTTTCTCATCAACATGAATGTTTGTTAAGCCGTTATCAGTAAAAACTTCTTTAGAAATATTAGTAACATTACAGGGTATTATAATCTCTATTAAATTGTTACATCTAAGAAAAGCATAATCTTCTATATAGGTTATACTATTTGGTAGTATTATTTCTGTTAAATTAGTACAATTAGCAAAAGTTCCCTGTTCAATACCAGTAACACCATCTGGTATTGTAATTTCTTTCAAACTGCTACATTCATTAAAAGCATCAGATCCTATACTCTTTACACTATCCGGCAGTATAAGTTTCGTCAAACTATAACATTCAATAAAAGATTGACGTTCTATTTTCGTCACACTATTTGGTATTGTTACTTCAGTTAAATTAATAGATCCAGCAAAACCGCCTATAGATGTGATTCCATCGCCTATAATAATGGAATGTATTTGCAAAGCATATTCATTCCAGGGCGTATTTGCGTTCACGCTTATAATGTTTCCGTTCTCGTCTTGTTTCATACCACTATAAGAATAGCTAGCCATTTCTCCACTCCCACTAATGGTCAACACACCATCGGCTGTCAATTCCCAGGTTACATTATTTCCATTTACGCCACAATCGCCGCTTGCAATTACATCAGTTGCTGCCAATGTACTGCTGCAACTCAGTAAGAAAAATAGGCAGGTTGCGAATAAAATTATTTTAAACTTTCGCATAAATATCCCTCCAAGTATATTTTTTCTGCTGGAAAAAGTTATCTCACGATTTCTAAATCGTGAAGGCTTGTTTCACCACACTTTCTAATAATTAACTATATGAACACAAAATAGCCTATATAGTTAATAAGATTCTAGCATTTATGCCTATATAATTCAAGTAACTTTAATTGTATAGGCGGCGATGATGTTGGATTATTATGGAATCGGTCAAAAAATAAGAAAATTTAGAAAGGCGCAGAATCTTTCACAGGAACAATTAGCCGAAAAAATAGGAATTTCCACAGTACACATGAGCCATATTGAAACAGGCAATACCAAGTTAAGTCTTGCTGTTTTTGTTAATATTGCCACAGCTTTACAGGTAAGCGCAGATGATTTGTTGTTTTCTGCTCCCGCTAATCAAAAAAGTGTTGCATTGAATGAGTTGTCAGAAGTGTTAGATGCTTGTTCCCCACAAGAAGCAAAAGTAATAGCAGAAATTATTAAAAGTGCTAAAATAGCGATGGATCAATATTTGTAATTTAATTTTTGTAAAAATAGGCGGTCACAAAATTTTCAAATGTGACCGCCTATTTTTGATTGGGTATAGATCAACAATTTGCTATTCTAATGTAAAGTATAACAGTATGACGTTCTCTATATCTGGTGGTGAGGAGATGGGACTATGTATGAACAGTTTATCCGTGAAAGAATTACGCAGCTGCGGATTAAAAAAGGTGTTTCTGAATATCAGATGAGTTATGACTTGGGGCATAGCAGGGGGTATGTGAACAATATATCTTCTGGTAAATCGTTACCTTCTTTGAAGGAATTTATTGCGATCTGTGATTATTTTGATATAACACCGCAACAATTTTTTGATAGTGATATAAAAGATCCGGAGTTGTTCCAACAGGCACTTGTGGGATTAAAACAGTTGCGTGAGAAAGATTTGCGTATGGTTTTAGAGATTATCAATCGGTTTTTGCAATAAATAAGTTGGGAGTATGCTACAGATTGTTCTTGTTCTAATTAGGCATAAGATTGTGTAAAAATATCAATTGTTTTTTGTGCAAAAAAAACCGCTCAACCAAATTGGTTAAGCGGTTTTTCCTAATTAGATGGAGATAAGCGGGATCGAACCGCTGGCCTCTTGAATGCCATTCAAGCGCTCTCCCAGCTGAGCTATACCCCCATGAATGCTGTCTGCAACAGCTTTTTGCAAACACGTCACTCGACTACATCAACTAAACGTCGAGCGTTCTTTATTGCTGATAGTAGTATATCAAAACAGGTTTGGTCTGTCAATATTTTTTGATTAGCCCGGTGCCATTTTTTAAACTTATAGTTTATTTTTAGATAGCTTAATATCTTAGCCCCAAATTATCTTCTTGAATTGTTTACTCGGCATTGTTTTTTATAAAAATCGGTTAAAAAAATAAAACCATTATTGAATACCATATGGTATAATATTTATATATTCCAATTTGAGATGGAAAGGTGGTTATATTATGGCTGAGGATATGCAAACTATGCTTTCTTTGATTCTCTCTGAAATGCGGGAGATGCGTTCTGAAATGTCACAAATGAAATCTGATTTTGAACAACGATTTGATAAGCAGGATGCCCAACTTACTGCTCTTGTAAAAGGGCAAACTGTTTTAACAAACGCTATTGCAGAAGTTAAAGATAATTTGTCCGCCAAAATTGAAGAAACGCAAAAAGACAACAAAGACAACCGGGAAGTTTCTGAACATATGCTATATGATATCGCCCTGCTGAAAACAAAAGTTAAATAATTTACTATACAGAATCTATTCCAGTTTAGTCAATGCAAAAAGGTTGTTGCGGAGAAGGTATCACAGCGGATTTTGTGAACGATACGATAGTGTAGGAGATTTCTGTAATTACGATATTTGAGAATCAGCTTTTTGGCTGGTTCTTTTTTTATACAGGATTATATGGTTGGGTGTTATTGCGGCGTGATTGTGACAATTTGCTTTCCGGAGATAGCTTGCATTGGTCGGGTTCAATAATAGTTGGTTTTATTGATTTTACGGCAAAAACGATTAAGTTTGGAGAAACTGCAAAAATAAACAATTGTTTCACTATGAAAACAGAGTTTCTGATAAGAAAAACTTGTTTTTCTTTTAGAAAGCTTTATAATGGAAGATGAACCAAAAATAAAATAAGGTATTCATAAAAAATAGAGAGAATTATTTTGTATTACTCGTTTTTAGGAGGTTGTTTATATGAGAACACAGGAATCTGGTGAAGATTACTTAGAGACAATTTTGTTGCTGTATCGCAAACAGGGCTATGTCCGTTCAACCGATATTGCCAACGCCATGAACTATACCAAAGCCAGTATCAGTCGGGCTGTGAAGATTTTGAAGGATGCTGACTATATCTATTTGGATCCCAACAAAATGATTTTCCTGACAGAAAAGGGAGAAAAAAAAGCGTTGGAAATTTATGAGCGTCACGAAGTTATTTCCGGTTTTCTGACCGATGTGCTGAAAGTGGATGCGGAAACAGCGGATCACGATGCTTGCCGCATTGAGCATGTCATCAGCGACAGCACGTTTCAGGGGATCAAACGTCTGTTAAAAGAGGCTGAAGGGCAATGAAACATTTCACTGAGGAGTTATATAAAAAGATGCAGTTGTTTCAATTGCCATTAGAAGAAGGCGTGTCTTTGCAGGATATAGAAGATGCCTTTGGTATTGAAGCTGATGAATTTTTGCTGCAGGAGCTGCTGGCCCGCGATGAATGGTATGATGCGTATCTGCCGGAGTATTTGCATGATAAACTGTTTGATCCGCATGGCGAGGTTTGTTTTCAGCAGGTGGATGATGCTTTGTGGCAGCAGATAGCGCAGTTCCGTCAGCAGACAGAGCAGCAGTGGAGCAAGGCTTTGGCAAAGGTGCAGCAGGAAAAACAGCAGATTTGGAAGACTGCATCGCCTGCGCTGCGTCAGTTGTTAAGTTTGGAGCTGGCTGACAGTGAACTGATTGCTGTCAAAGGGATTGACACTGCCAATGTGCAGATTATGCTTTATCCCCAATGGGATTTGGGCAAACGGATTATCTTACAGTTTCAGCAGGTCAAGGATAGCTGGATGGGCAGATTCCATCCTGATGATGCCAACTGGTGGCTGGTAGATGAAATTTTGGCCGACGAAGAAGGACGGGAAGGGCGTTATGTGCTGCATGCGCTGTTTGGAAATGCCGACCGTGTGGAGCAGCTGCAGTTTAGTTTTTCTGATGTAATTGTGCAGGAACAGGAAGAACAATGGGATTTTTAAAATTTTTGAAAAAAAGAGGCGAAGGCTACGGGGAATTCGTCTTTTTTGTTTGACTTGACAAATTAGTTTGTACTATAATAACTGTCATATGATAGGGGGAAAAACCATGAATGAACGCTATGATTTTGCCAGTATTGAAACAAAATGGCAGACAAAATGGGCTGAAGAAAAAACCTATAAGGTAACGGAAGATGAAACCAAACCAAAGTATTATTGTTTGGAAATGTTCCCGTACCCATCTGGTAATTTACATATGGGACATGTACGAAATTATTCTATCGGGGATGTCATTGCGCGGTTTAAAACCATGCACGGTTTTAATGTGCTGCATCCAATTGGCTGGGACTCTTTTGGTTTACCTGCGGAAAACGCAGCTATCAAACACAAAACACCGCCGGCAAAATGGACAAAAGAAAATATTGCCAATATGAACCGCCAGCTGCATGCAATGGGGCTGAGCTATGATTGGGACAGAGAGGTAACTACCTGCCTGCCCGAATACTATAAATGGACCCAGTGGTTCTTTTTGCAGTTTTATAAAAAAGGTCTGGCTTATAAAAAAGGCGCATCGGTAAACTGGTGTCCGGGCTGCCAGACGGTATTGGCCAATGAACAGGTGGTAGAAGGTCAATGCGAACGCTGCGACAGTGTGGTAGAAAAGAAATCTCTGGAACAGTGGTTCTTTAAAATTACCGATTATGCAGATCGTTTGCTGAAAGATTTGGATAAACTGGGCGGTTGGCCAAACAAAGTGCGCATCATGCAGGAAAACTGGATTGGCCGCAGTGAAGGCGCTTTGCTGCGCTTTACCGTACAGGAAACAGGCGACAGTGTAGAAGTGTTCACTACCCGTCCGGACACGGTGTTTGGGGTAAGCTATATGGTGCTGGCGCCGGAACATCCGCTGGTAGCCAAACTGATTGCCGGTACTGAATATGAAGCAGATGTAAAAGCCTTTATCAAAGATGTACAGCAGATGACTGAGGTGGAACGCTCCTCCAGCGAATTAGAGAAAAAAGGGATTTATATCGGCGCTCATGCTGTTAATCCGGCTAATGGGCAGGCAGTGCCGATTCTGATTGGGAACTATGTTATTTATGAATATGGTACCGGTGCTGTTATGGGTGTGCCTGCGCACGATGAAAGAGACTTTTTCTTTGCCAAAAAATATGATCTGCCAATCACTGTGGTAGTAACACCGGAAGGCAAGGATTTGAAAGTAGAAGATATGGAAGCGGCCTATACCGAAAGCGGTGTTATGGTCAATTCGGGTAAATTTGACGGCATGAAAAATACCGACGCCAAGAAAGCCATTGTAGATTTTCTGGCTGAACAGGGTAACGGTGAATTAAAAGTAAACTTCCGTCTGCGTGACTGGCTGATTTCCCGTCAGCGGTTCTGGGGCGCGCCGATCCCAATTATTTATTGCGATCATTGCGGTACTGTGCCTGTTCCGGAAGATCAGCTGCCGGTATTGCTGCCGCAGGATGTAGATTTTAAACCAACCGGTGAATCTCCGTTAAAATATATGGATGAGTTTGTAAACACTACTTGTCCGATCTGCGGTAAACCGGCCCGTCGGGAAACCGACACCATGGATACCTTTGTGTGCTCCAGCTGGTATTATCTGCGTTATACCGATGCGTTGAACGACAAGGCTGCTTTTGCCAAAGAGAAAGCAGATCACTGGATGAACGTGGATCAGTACATCGGCGGTGTAGAACACGCCATCCTGCATTTGCTGTATGCCCGTTTCTTCACCAAAGTGCTGTATGATATGGGACTGGTCAGTGTGGATGAACCATTTGAAAATCTGCTGACACAGGGTATGGTACTGATGGACGGCAGCAAAATGTCTAAATCCAAAGGCAATATCGTCAGTCCGGAAGCGATTATCGGCAAATTTGGGGCTGATACTGCCCGTCTGTTTATTTTGTTTGCTGCGCCGCCGGAACGTGACCTGGAATGGAATGATTCTGCGGTAGAAGGCTGCTATCGGTTTATCAACCGGGTATGGCGTTTTGTATACAGTTATGTACAGAGCAGCAATGGTGTTTTGACAGACTACAGCAGCTTCGGCGATTTGAACAGCGCTGATAAAGATATGCGCCGTCTGGTGCATACCACCATCAAACGGGTTAGTGATGATGCCGGTACACGGTTTAACTTTAACACAGCCATCAGCGCGATTATGGAGCTGGTAAATGGGCTGTATCAATACAAAGAACAGGCATACAATCAGGCTGTTATGGCAGAAGCGGTAGACACACTGGTGTTGCTGCTGGCTCCATTCATTCCGCATGTAACAGAAGAACTGTGGCAGGAGCTGGGTCATACAGGCAGTGTGCATAAACAGCAATGGCCTGTTGTAGATGAAAAAGCTATGGCAGCAGAAGAGGCTACTGTGATTGTACAGATCAATGGCAAGGTGCGGGATAAAATTGTGATGCCTGTTAATGTAGATCAGGCAGAAGCAGAAAAAATTGCTTTATCTCAGCCAAAAATCGCAGAAATGATTGCAGGCAAAGCCATTAAGAAAGTGATTGTAGTACCAAATAAATTGATTAATATTGTAGTAGGCTAAACGATAATAGAATAGCTTACTTGAAGCGCAATGAGAGCAAGGGAGCGATGATGATACATTGTTTCCTTGCTTTTTTGTGTTTCATTGCATTGGCTGGGAACAAAGCAGTATCCAGAAAGCGGTTGTGCAATCTATACAATAAAAAATTAATTGGCTGTTTGGGAAAGGATTCAGTTCTTTGGTGGAGAAAAATTACTGGCAGGGGTAGTTTGCAAATAAAATGGTACATAGAAGTGAAAAGTAGGTGTCATGAATGAAAATCAGGCGGATTAAAAAGCGCAGGAGCAGGCCAAAGCACTTGATTCGTACAGCAGGGTGGCTTTTGGTGCTGTTAGGCCTGTTGTTTGTTTATAGTGTAAAAATAGAACCCAATTTGCTGCTTGTGCGGCACTATCAGCTGCAAGGGGAAGCTGCCGGTACAGAAACCATTCGTCTGGCACAGATTTCTGATATTCAAATTGGTGAGAATTATTCCATGAAACAATTGCAGCGGGTGGTAAAAAAGATAGAAAAGCAACAGCCGGACATAATTTTATTTACAGGCGATTTATTTGAAAATTACGCAGTTTGCGGTGCAGAGGTAGAAGCTGAAGTAACTGCTTTGTTGGGCAGGTTAGAGGCGCCTTTGGGTAAGTATGCTGTTTGGGGAAACAGGGATTATGGCGGCGGTGCAGCGCGTGCCTATCGCCGTATTTTAGATAAAGCGGGATTTGAACTGCTTTGCAACAGCAGTGCGCAAATTACTGCTGCGGAAGGAAAACAGGTGCTTTTGTGCGGTTTGGACGACGGTTTATTTGGTGCGCCCAATGATGCCCAGTTTCCGCAGCAGATGGATGGATTTGCCTATCGCATTTTGCTGCTTCATGAACCGGATCTGGCGCAGCGATGGGTTCAGTCTGATTTTCAGTTGATTTTGGCCGGACACAGCCATGGCGGGCAGGTGCGGTTGCCTTTTTGGGCTGGTTTGCGTACCGTTTTGGCAGAGCAGTATACCAGACATTTTTATACCTTGAACGAAGAAACGGGACAGCAGCTATACGTCAATACCGGCTTGGGAACCTCTCATTTGCCTGTTCGATTTGGCGTTGTTCCAGAAATTGCAGTTTTTGATATCACAATATAATGCAACTGGTACAGTGGATTGCAGGAAAAAAGCCTGATGAATACCATTTTGGCATGGTGTTCATCAGGCTTTTTCCATTGTTTCGTGTGAAAGATTGTGTAGCCGTTATCCTATCTTTGCCCATCCCTCCGTATACCCGACCAGAAAAGCGTCGGGCATCGGACAATCTTTTGTATGTCTGCTTCGGTTTGGATTTCATCCACCTCAGCTTAGACATACGGCAAGATTGTTCGCTCTAAGTCGGAATTTTGGCAAAGGATAGGCAGCCTTCTGTGCACAAATAAGGGAGATGTTTTGTTGCCGTTGTCGAGATTGAAACGGACAGATGCGCAGTCTGTCTAGCCGAACTGGACGCAGTCCAAAGTGAGGCAGACATACAAGCAAATGTCCAGTGAACGAGGGCAGGCAACAAACAGTCTCCCGATAATGCGATATCGCAAACAAAATTGTTTCACGTGAAACATCGTTATTAACCAAATTTAACAAACAGCAAGTTTTTATCCATGGCAGCAGGACAGGCAACAAACAATCTCCCGACAATGGAGTATTGCAAAACAATGAAAATCTAGCTGTATATTTTCGGTAACTTACAGTTTAGAGCAATCATTCTTTTAGGAAGATACAGCGGTTTTGGCAACGTATTGTTTGCAAAGATGATCAAACAAAGCGTAAAAACACAGAGCAAATCCTACACCAAAAACAGTATCTACAATACGGAACAGCATGGCGCTGCCGGTACCCAGAATGGATGCAGCAATGGCGATGGCGCCAAAACAGTTAAAAGCGGACTGTTGCCCGTAGTGGGCTGTAAAACCAACGCAAATGCCGCCTAAAATTCCCAACATACCATATAAATCCGGAGGAAGCAAATATAATAGAACGGAAAAGCAGAGTACGCCGCAAATAACGCCTATACAACGATTTTTAGCGCGCCAGAGCCGTTCCTTTTTGGTTGGCTGGATGACGGATAATGCAGCCAGACCAATCCACATCACACGAGGCAGTCCCAGCAATTCACCCGCAAGCAGGGATAAGGCTACGGTAACAGAAAGTCCTAATTGCCAGCGGGAACGATCAGTCTTTATATGGAACTGGCGAAACAAGTCCCAAAATCCTTCCTCATATTGTTTATGACCATGGACACGATAGAGCAGCCAGGCAGTCCAGCCAAAGCCCAGCAATAGGCCTATGACACGTTGCTGATAAGCGGGGCCAGATACATCGTACCCAAATAGTAAGAGGTAGGACAATACAATGGTGGCCTGGTTGTAAAATTGCGGCTGATGACAGCCCAGCACCATTAACAGAAGAATGGCAACGGCATGAACCGGAAAAGCTGCCAGTGGCGATAAGCCTGCTGCCCAGTGGGGCACAAAGGTTAAGATCAGACCAATCAGCAGCATAACCACAGCGCCATGGGTTGGTTTGATGGCAAAATCCACCTGACGGAAGGCCATTAAAAATAATAGAACGACAACGCCAGCTGTGCCGTTTTCTGCTCCAAACAGGTGGGTGAAAGCGGTTACAAAGCTAACACAAAACAGCACAGTTAGTAGTACCTTAAATACATAAACAGCCATTCGCTTTCGTTTTTCCTGTATAGTAGGGCTTTCTTTGATGTAAAGCTGAGAACCGGACTGGTTCAACTGTAATTGCTCGTATAGCGTCATAGAGATTCATTCCTTTCAGGTTTTTATATCCGTGTAATTTTATTTGCAGATAGCGAAAAGAAATGATATCAGTTTTAGATGGCATTGTCAATTTTAATTTGATAACGAAAATGTGTAGATATTGTCAGCACGTAAGATTTAGATAGGGCTGAGTATTGAGGAATTAACAAAATACAGCAGTTGTAATGAAAGTATGTAATGAACTAAAAAAAGACCCTGCGCTGGGCAAGGTCTTTGGAATATCTGTAACTTATTTATCCATAGCTCTGGTTAAGAACGCTTTGGTTCTTTCATGCTTTGGATGATTGAAGATTTCATCTGGTGTGCCATCTTCCAAAATAATACCGCCGTCCATAAATACAATACGGTCGGAGATATCGCGGGCAAAGCCCATTTCATGGGTTACTACCAACATGGTCAGTCCGCTTTCAGCCAGACTTTTCATAACCTTTAATACTTCGCCTACCATTTCAGGGTCAAGGGCGGAGGTTGGTTCGTCAAATAATAAAGCGTCCGGCTCCATGGCTAAGGCGCGGGCAATGGCCACACGCTGTTTCTGACCGCCGGATAATTGACGGGGACGGGCATTGATAAACTGCAGCATGCCTACCTGCTCTAAATAGCGTTTGGCCCGTTCTTCGGCTTCCTTTCGGTTTTGCTTTAAAACCTTAACCTGACCGACCACGCAGTTTTCCAATACGTTTAGATTATTGAACAGATTAAACTGCTGAAATACCATGCCAACTTTGGCGCAATACTTGTGAGTATTGCCGGAAGACAGAATATTGCTGCCGTTGTATAAAATAGCACCGGCAGTTGGTGTTTCCAGCAGATTGATGCACCGCAGCAAAGTAGATTTGCCGGAGCCGCTGGAACCAATGATACAAACAACTTCCCCTTTGTGAACGTCAAAGTTGATGTCTTTCAGTACTTCCCGCTGTCCAAAGGATTTTTTTAAGTTTTGAATTTGAATAACAGGTTTCTGATCCATTACTTTACGTCACCTCGTTTCAGTGTGTCAGCACCATTGATGACCGGTTCTGTGCCATAAATGGTATAAGTGTCGGCGCCGTCCATTCTTCTTTCCAGGTAACGCAATATTTGTGTAATACTGAAACATAATACAAAGTAAATAACACAAGGAATAAAAAATGCAGGGAAAAACTGAAATGTCGCACCTGCGGCCGATTTGGAAACAAAGAACAACTCGCTGACACCGATAACACTCAGTACGCAGCTGTCTTTGATATTGATAATGAACTGATTCCCAACAGCAGGCATAATATTACGGATTGCCTGCGGCAAAATGATGTAGGACATAGATTGCAAATGAGTCATACCAATAGAATGGGTTGCTTCTGCCTGTCCTTTGTCAACAGAAATGATGCCGCCGCGGACAATTTCTGCCATATATGCCCCGGTATTGATGGAGATAATGAACAAACCGGCAATCAGTCGATTTAATGTTATCCCAAAAGCATACGCTACCCCATAAAAAATAACCATAGCCTGCACCATCATTGGTGTGCTGCGGAACAGTTCGATGTAGGCAGATAACAAAAAGTTAAAAATTTTGTATAGGATTTTTAAAGGCATTGGTGTAGAACTTTTAATGGGAATTGTTTTGTAAATACCGATTAAAAGACCAATGGCAAAACCAATTGCTGTACCGACAATTGCCAGTAAAACAGTAATACCAGTACCTTCTAAAATCAAGGAACCATATTGTTCTAAAATACGGGATACCCATGACCAAAATTCCAAAATACTTCCTCCTTTCAAAATACTCAATAGCACTATTATAATACAATTATGCGCACAGATACAACAACAGAAAAAAAGAAATTGCCGTTTTCGACAATTTCTTTTATATATTTATTTTAAAATGCCTATTAAAATAAGTTATTAGTGACAGTCATTATTCAGCAGAAGGCTGATTTGCAATTGCTTCGTCCATTAATGTCTGCTGTTCTTCTACGCTGATTTTAGCGATAGCAGCATTGATTGGTTCAGCCAGTTCAGAACCTTTTTTCAGACCAACAGCCAAAGCTGCATCGTCTGGTTTATATTCAAAGCCCTGACCTTCTGCGAATTCAACAAAAGCAAAGTTGCTGTTGGCAGCGCTGGCGGATAAACCTTCTGGTTTTTCGGATACATAACCGTCAATGATGCCGCTTTCCAGTGCTACACGCATAGCAGGGAAATCTTCCATTGCTTCTGCATGGTTTACGCCTTCAATCTGGTCTACTACAGTGTCATGGAATGTATTTAACTGACCGGTGATGGTTGCGCCGGAGAAATCCTGAATAGAAGTAGCATCGGTGTATTCGCCGTCAGCGCGTACAACCATTACCAGGTTGGATTTGTAGTAGTTGTCAGAGAAATCAATACTTTCTTTTCTTTCATCTGTTGGAGACATACCAGCGATGATACCATCGATCACGCCGCTGTCAACAGATGGAATCAAACCGGTCCATTCTGTTTTTACAATTACCAGTTCTTTGCCCATATCTTCGGCAATCCGTTTTGCAATCTGCACATCATAGCCGTTGGCATAGCCACCGCCGCCTTCAATGGCTACAGCGCCGTTGGAATCATCCTGCTGCAGCCAGTTAAATGGCGCATAGCCGCATTCCATACCAATTCTCAGCTGATTGCTTTCAGCCTGTCCATCCTGTTCTGTTGTGTCGGCAGCATCATTTCCGCCGCAGCCGAAAAGACCGAAGGCCATAGCGCCTACCATTGCAGTTGCCAATAATTTTTTCATTTTCATCTTAGAGTCCCCCTAAAAGTTTATATTATTGAAAAGATAGCATAAAAAGAAGACTTTGGCAATAGCAACCAAGGAAATTAACTGGAAAAGCCAACGGATAATACTGTATACATTTACAAATTTCAAATATAAAAAAATCATAAGAAACTATGTTCGTTTTGATGCTGGATTTTGTGGATAAAACTTTTTTTCCCGATGATTTATGGTATAATGAAATGAATTCTCAGAAAATATTTTTGGTTTCAATAAACTTACAGAAATAAAAACAGAAAACAAAGACAAAAATTGATTATGAAACATAAAAGGAGAACAGGTTGGCATGATTATACTGGGACTGGACCCCGGAACTGCGACGACAGGGTTTGGGGTGATTCGTGTGGTTGGAAACTCGATTAAACCTGTGGATTACGGCACCATCAACACGCCCGCCGGCGTACCTATGGAACAGCGGTTGGTGATGATTTATGAGCAGATTGGTCAGATTATCGAGCAATGGAAGCCGGAGCAGGTAGCCATTGAAGAATTGTTTTTTAATCGGAATATTACAACCGGTATTACAGTAGGACAAGCCAGAGGTGTGCTGTTGTTAGCCTGTGCGCAGAAAGGACTGAAGGTGCATGAATACACCCCTTTGGAGGTGAAGCAGGCGCTGGTGGGCAATGGACGGGCCGAAAAAAAACAGGTGCAGTTTATGGTAAAGACTTTTCTGGGTTTGCGGGAAACACCTAAACCGGATGATGCTGCCGATGCGTTGGCCATTGCCATCTGTCATACCCATTATTATCAGACCAAAATGAGGAGTTTGAAACGATGATCAGTTATTTAAAAGGAACGATACTGCATAAGACTGCCAGCAGTGTAATGCTGCTTTGCGGCGCTATTGGCTATGAGATACAGCTGCCGGCTAATCGGCTGCTGCAATATAATCAGCAGCAGCCATGTGAATTTTATATTTATTATCATCAGCGGGAAGATGCGGTGCAGTTGTTTGGTTTTGACAGCTGGGCAGAGCGGGAATTTTTTATGACCTTGCTGAATGTGTCCGGCATTGGCCCAAAAGGGGCGCTGGCTATCATCGGACAAAGCACCCTGGGCGGATTGTATCAGGCTATTGCCGGTGAAAACGTGGAATTTTTGACAAAAGTGCCGGGTATTGGTAAAAAAACTGCCCAGCGTTTGGTGTTGGAGTTGAAAGATAAGCTGCCGGTTTCCGCATTGGAGGAATTTACTGCCGCCGGTTTGGAATTGCCGGAGCCGGCTGCTGCGCCGCTTATGAAAGATGATATCACAGATGTGCTGCTGAGTTTGGGTTACCATGAAAGCGAAGTGCGCAAAATTTATCCTGAACTGAAAAAGATGCAGGGGCAGGACGAACAGACCATTATAAAAAAAGCGCTGCAGTTATTGGCGCGAATCTAGGAGGCTGCTATGGATTTTGAAGATGAACGGCTGATTACGCCTCATGCCATGCTGGACGATTTTTCGGAAGGCAATAAAGTGCGCCCCAAGGTATTATCCGATTATATTGGACAGACAAAAGTAAAGGAAAATCTGTCCATTTATGTGGAAGCGGCCAAGGCCAGGGGCGAGGCGTTAGACCATGTATTGCTGTACGGGCCGCCGGGATTGGGGAAAACCACATTGGCCAATATTATTGCCAATGAAATGAATGTACAAATTAAAATTACATCGGGACCGGCTATTGAGCGAGCCGGTGATTTGGCCGCCATTTTAACCAATCTGGAGCCCCATGATGTATTGTTTATTGATGAAATTCACCGCATTAACCGGACAGTGGAAGAAGTGCTGTATCCGGCCATTGAAGATTTTGCGCTGGATATTATGATTGGCAAGGGCCCCAGCGCCCGCTCTCTGCGCATTGATCTGCCGCCTTTTACGCTGATTGGCGCAACTACAAAAGCGGGTATGCTCACCGGGCCGCTGCGGGATCGGTTTGGCGTGATTGAGCGGCTGGAATTTTACACAGTAGAAGAATTGCAACAGATTGTGACCCGCAGCGCCGATATTCTGGCCATGCCTATTGAGGAGGCTGGTGCATTGGAAATTGCCCGCCGTTCCCGAGGGACGCCTCGTGTAGCCAATCGTCTGCTGCGTCGGGTGCGTGATTTTGCCCAGGTAAAAGGGGACGGGCTGATTACCAAAGAAATTGCCGATATGGCGTTAAATCAGCTGGAAATTGATGCAGAAGGTCTGGATAAAATTGACCACCGTGTGCTGACAACCATTATTCGCAATTTCAACGGCGGTCCGGTGGGGTTGGAAACTCTGGCTGCCACCATCAATGAAGACAGCGGCACCATTGAAGATGTCTGCGAGCCTTATTTGCTGCAAAAAGGATTTTTGAGCCGCACACCAAGGGGCAGAGTCTGCACAGCCTTGGCGTATAGCCATTTGGGCATTCCGGTGCAATCCTCTGTTTCGCCAGTGATGGACACCTTATGGGGGGATGAGGCATGAATGGAGCCGATTTGGGAAAGATGCTGGTGATACTGGGTCTGGGCGCCATTTTGCTGGGATTGGTGATTATGGCGCTGAGCAAATTTATCAGTTTGGGGCATTTGCCGGGAGATATTTTTATAAAAGGCGAGCATGGAAGCTTTTATTTCCCCATTGTGAGCTGTGTGATTATCAGCGTTGTGGTCAGTATTTTGCTGAATTTGTTTCATCGTTGACCAGTTATTGTAAAAGTACAACGGTGAAGCAATCATACTGCTGTATAAAAAGTGGAAAAGATTGCCCTGGTGTGGTATACTGTAAAGCCCAATGATAAAAAAACTGAAGAATGTACAGATTGGAGATAACAACGTATATGCGTACAGAAGATTTTGATTTTTATTTGCCGGAGGAACTGATTGCCCAGCATCCATTGGCACAGCGGGATCATTCCAGACTGCTGGTGCTGGATAAGCACACCGGTTCTATTGTACATCGCCGTTTTGATGATGTGTTAGAATATCTTCGGCCCGGTGATGTGCTGGTGGTAAACAATACCCGCGTTATTCCGGCGCGGTTGTTTGGTGTAAAAAAAGGCGGCACTGCCCACGTTGAGGTATTGCTGTTAAAGCCTGTGGAAAATCGCACCGATTGCTGGGAAGTTTTGGTGCGCCCCGGCAAACGGGTGAAAAAAGGTGCGCAGGTGGAATTTGGCGATGGCCGCATGATTGGTACTATTTTGGAAGAAACCGACAGCGGCCGCATTATGCAGTTTGCTTATGAAGGTATTTTCCAGGAAATTCTGGATCAATTGGGCACCATGCCGCTGCCGCCCTATATCAAAGAAAAGCTGGAGGATCAGGAACGGTATCAGACTGTATATGCCAAAGAACGGGGATCAGCTGCTGCGCCTACCGCCGGACTGCACTTTACCAACGAGCTGCTGGAACGAGTCAAAGAAAAAGGGGTAGAGGTTGTAGAAGTGCTGCTGCATGTGGGACTGGGAACCTTCCGTCCGGTAAAAGCAGACGATATTCTGGAACATAAAATGCACAGCGAATATTATCGGATTACAGAAGCGGCGGCAGCCAGCATCAATCGGGCGCTGGACGAAGGACGCCGTGTGATTGCAGTGGGCACCACCTCTACAAGAACACTGGAAAGCGCGGCGAAAGATGGCCGTGTGGTGGCCGGAGAAGGGGAAACCGACATTTTTATTTATCCGGGTTATCAATTTCAGGTGTTGAGCGGATTGATTACCAATTTCCATCTGCCCAAATCTACCTTGGTCATGCTGGTCAGTGCTTTGGCTGGCAGAGAACATATCTTATATGCTTACGAGGAAGCGGTAAAGGAACAATATCGGTTCTTTTCCTTCGGTGATGCCATGCTGATTCTGGATACCGAAGAAAGCAAGCAGTGATATTTGACGTAGTTTTCATTATAAATGAAAGCGAAAAGTCAGAAAATAAAAACGCTATCAGAACAAGCCAATAAAAAATTTGGCTGTTTTGGTAGCGTTTTTTATGCAAAAAATTTGCTGCGGCAGAGGCGTTGTCTGTAAAAATGATGTGATTGTAACAAAAGCGGTATAAACCCTTGGATAGAGAAATGTATGCATTGCTAATAAAAAAATATAATTTTTGATTGAGCAGGAATCAAACACAAAATTTGTCTTGTTTTAAATATTCCTTGAATCATAGCGGTTTTGCAATTTTATGAAGCGTGAAACCGCTTTGTCATTTGTTAAAGTGACATGTTTGTTTCTGTCGAAATCGTAGCGGGCAAATCCCATTCCTTGAAATACCAATATGGTTTGTCGAATGGTTGTTGTTGACAAATCTGTCAGAGGACAAGTATGATGTAAATATTACATTTTTTACCAATGTGATATAAAATATTCTGTCATCTTGTGAGAGATGGGTTTTTATACTATGAAGGGGCGATGATGATGAAATCCTGTTTTTATGGAAAAGAACGAGAACTGCATAGTATGGTGCGGGAACCGCAAAGTGTACAGTTTCATAAAACCCGATATATTTATTTTCCGCAGATTGTCAATGCCGGTGTTCAGAAGCGTATTACCCGGCAATTGACTCAGGCGCTGGAAACAGGGCAGATTCAGGTGTTTTTACAGCCTCGGATTGATTTAAAAAGCGGAAAAGTTTGCGCGGCAGAGGCTTTGGCTCGTTGGCAGTGGCCCGATGGACGATGGAGTTTGCCCCAGCATTTTTTGCCGGCCTTAAAACAGACCGGATTAATGCCCTTGCTGGATTTTTATATGCTGGAGCAGGTAGCCAACCTGCAGCGATGTTGGATGCAGCAAGCAGATGCCTTTCCAATCTCGGTAAACTTTGCAGCCGAAACATTGCTTGCCCATGGTGCAGTGCAGCGGATAGAACGTTGCCTGTCCCATCATGGATTGAAAAAGGGGCAAATTGAACTGGAATTGACCGAGCATTGCCTGATGGAACAACAACAGCCATTGATTCCTATTTTGACTGCATTGCGAAAAAACGGGCTGGACATTGCCATGGACGATTTTGGCATCGGCAGTTCCTCCTTGTCTATGCTGCTGCAGCTTCCGGTAGATATTGTCAAGCTGGATAAAAGCTTTTTGGAAAGAGATATCACAGAGAGAAAACATTATCAATATATCAGTCAAGTGATTAAACTGGTGCAATCCGCCGAACTGGAGCTTGTGTGCGAAGGGGTAGAAAGCGCTGCCCAGGCAACCATACTGGCAGATTTATCCGTAGAGCAGGGACAGGGCTGGTTTTGGGAACGCCCATTGCATTGGCGCACATTTTTGCAGCAGTATCTGCAAAAAGAGACGGAAGGAAACAACGTAAGCGGTGAGCTTAGAAAAAATTGCTATAAGCTGGGATAGAGGTTGTGTCTATTTTGGTTTAACCAGGATAAAGCAAAGTCTTTAAAAAGAACTGTTTCGGAAGAAAGTTTCTTATTTTTTTTTGTAATGAGATAACTATCCCAAGTACAGTGAGAATTGGTAAAAGGTTTTATGACAGAATTTGGGCCAAGGTTTGAAAACGCAGCAAAATCAACAGAGATACCAATTGCATGATTTTGTTCAACAATTTCGTTAAGAAAATTAATATCCATAGTTTCATAAACGATGTTAGGCGTGATATTAGCTTGATAAAGTTCATTTATGTAATAGTTAAAAGAACGGATAATGGCTAATGGATAGTCCTTTAAATCGGCATAGGAGACAAATTCTTTTGTACTTAAAGGGTGAGATTTATTTATTAAAAGACAATAATGGTGTGAAGAAAAAAGATCTGCGTCATATTTTAACAGATTAATCGGTGCTGAATTAAATGCAATATCGACAATTTCATTCCATACTAATTCGTTTACGGTAGGATCTAATTGCTCGATAATTTCTAAACTGATGTATGGGTATTGTTTTTGAAAATCATTTATAAATTTGAGTGTCACATAACGAAAAACACCAGTAGTTGTAGCAATTTTCAAAATTCGTTTATTGGTTTTTGTATGTTGGCTAGAAAATGTCTGTTGTAGACTGGAAAAATCATCTATTAGTTTCTGCGCATTTATTTTGAATTGATGTGCTTCTGTTGTTGGAATTAATCCAGAAGAAGTACGTTGAAAGAATATTACCTGAAATTCGTTTTCAAGGCGCATGATAGTTTTGCTAACCCCCTGAGTCGTTAGAAATAACTCCTGAGCAGCTTTCGTCATATTTTTATATTCATAAACTTTAAGAAAAACAATCAAATCTTTTGTATTCATAGAGTTCGCTCCAGTTTGTATTTACTCTTTATTTGAACTATTCTAAATAATTTGAAATGAAATAGCAATATAATGACTATTTTTTTATACTCAATTATTTGGTGATACTGGTCACGATTTTATTGATTTATTTTTTTTATTCATACTGTAAAATAGAATTATGAATCGATTCGAATTTACTAAGAGGGAGATGTAGAGCATGAATTCAAAATTGATTAGCCAATATGTGGAAAAACATAAGGAAGAAGCTATAAATTTTTTAGTTGAAGCTATACAAATACCAAGTGTGACTGGTGATGAACTCGCCATTAGTAATTTTTTTAAAGAGCGGATTGAAAAAATAGGCTTGTGTGTTTCGATGTACGCGCTAGATAGTAATAGGCCAAATTTGATTGCAAGCTGGAAAGGGGAAAATGGACCTTGTTTCATATTTAACGGGCATTATGATGTATTTCCACCAATTAAGGATAATCCAGGTATGTATGGTCCTTGGTCGGGAAAAATAAAAGATGGATATATATATGGCCGAGGTTCCGTGGATATGAAAAGCGGTTTATGTGCTGCAGTTTTGGCTGTAGAGTTTTTGAAAAATATGGGCTTTGAACCACAGGGTGAGATCATCATAAGTTGTGATAGCGATGAAGAAGATGGCGGAAAATATGGTGTAGAATATTTATTGGATCAAGGTTTGTTAAATGGAGATTTTGGTGTATGTATGGAACCTACAAAATCTAAAGTCCAAGTTGAAGGTGGCGGCGGAATCTTTTTAAAGGTTACGTATAACTCAGAAACCTGGCATGGTGGTGTGCAGAAAGATATAACTGATGCCTTGGAAAAAGCGGTGAGAGCGGTACAAAAATTATATGAACTTGATAAAAAATTACGGAAGGAAAGGTATTATGAACCTTTTAATGGGGGCGCATTTTTATCAATAACAGAAATGTCAGCAGGGGAGGCGATGAATGTTCATCCGGCGTCCTGTACCTTTACAATTGACAGACGTATTATTCCAGGAGAAACGCCTCAGCAGGCGGAGCAGGAAATACGGGATGTATTAAATCAGCTTAAAGATAGTTATAAAGATATGGATTATGAAATAGAATTGTTAAGTCGCATGCCAGCACTAAAAGTTGAAGTCAATAGTCCGTTGATAGATGCTGCATTAGAAGCTTACAATGAAGTACATCATAAAGAAACAGAATTGTATCGACGTCCTGGTGGGTCAGATTCAGCTAAAATTGTAGAGAAATATGGTTTGTGTATGCCCAACTTTGGTCCTGGGTTAGATATCGAAGAAACAACAAGTCCAAATGAACATTTACTGATTCAAGAATATATAGATTTTATTAAGATCTATATGTTAATGGTAGTTAAATTATTATCGAGCAATTGAAGTATATTTAATTAAAAAATGGGGTGAGTTTATGGAACTGATGACTGCCTTTGGATGGTTAAGTATTATGTTACTGATTGGTATTGTTTGTAGAGCGAAAATAAAATTGTTTCGTAATATTTTGATGCCGGCGAGTGTAATTGCAGGATGTTTGGGCTTTCTTTTATTGAATATGGGAATTCTTCAAGGTGTAGATGGAAATATTTATAACGACCTGACAGCTCATTTATTCACACTCTCTTTTATATCTATAGGTTTAACGAGTGTAAGTAAATCAGAAGAAACAGGTTCCAGCGTAAAAAATATGTTGAAAGGTAGCATTGCAATTGGCGCTGTATGGGTGTTGCTTTGGAGTGTTACACCATTGTTGGGTTATTTGGTTTTAAAATTACTGAATACGGTAACCGACATGCATGCAGTGTATGGTCTTTTGATTCCAACCGCTTTTTGTGATGGCCCGGGAACAGCCATTGTATTTGGTAATATGTTTGAAAGTTATGGTTGGGAGAATGCTAGTCAGATTGCAGTTACATTTGCTGTAATAGGATTTTTCTACGCATTTGGTGTAGGTGTTCCACTCGCAAAATGGGGTGTGAAAAAAGGACTTGCAAAAAATGTTACAGCGATTGACAATACGATTGCAAGAGGTCTTTATAGAAAGCAAGAACAACATGAATCATTAGGGATGGCAACTTGTTATAGTGGAAATATTGACACATTAGCCTTTCATTTGGCATT
Organism: uncultured Clostridia bacterium; assembly: GCA_944391625.1. GTDB lineage: Bacteria > Bacillota > Peptococcia > Peptococcales > Peptococcaceae > UBA7185. The sequence continues at coordinate 2,703 of CALXUG010000035.1, read as the reverse complement.
GGTTGGAGCATGCTTTATAGGTGCTAAATATTTATCAGCATTATGTGCATTAATTCCAGGTTCTTGGGGAGAGATTGTATCTTCTTTAATGTTTATGCATGGATTGATTGTTGCTTACATTGTTCGTTGGATTATGGAGAAACTAAATGTAGCGCAGTATAAAAATGATACATTACAGGCTAGGATTACAGGTACATGCACAGATATGCTGGTTTGCAGCGCTTTTATGGCAATACAAATTTCTATCATTGGAAAATGGTTAATTCCAATTTTAATTGTTACATTTGTAGCTGCCGTAGTAACTTTCGGTGCCAGTTATTATTTTGGTTCTCGTATTGGCGGTCCTTGTGATTTCGAGCGTACATTGGGAATATGGGGTTGTGCTACGGGCACCTGTCCTACAGGAATTGCGTTAATCCGTATTGTAGATCCTAACTTAGAAACGACAGCAGCTACAGAACTAGGGGCAATGAATGTAGTGGCAATGGTACTTTCGTTAGGTGTATATGTAGCAGTACCATCTATAGCTAAATTTATAGCAGAAGGAGCAGGTTTCGGAGTAGGTAATTTAGGTGTTTGTATTGTTACGGTAATTATTTGTTTAGTTGTTTTGAAAATATTTAAAGCATGGGGAAAACCAACATATCATTTAAAAGAAAAATAATTTGTATGATAAATGTATAGTTTTATACAATTAGATTTTGTTGAAACATGTGCAATGGAATTATGAAAATTGTAGTACACATATGATTAAAAGACTAAAGCAAAGAAAAGGCTGTTGGAGAATCGACAGTCTAAACAGGGGAGGATATAACTCGTAGGAGTTGTACCTTCCCTTGTATTATTTACTGCAAAAAACAGATGTAAGCCAATCATACTAGATATAATGGCTTAGCATGTAAACAAAAACAAGCAGATCCGACAGAGAAGACCTTTGCTGAAAGGTTCCGCACTCTAGGGGATATGCTTGTTTTGTTAAAGGGTAAAAAATCGGTAGCAGCCGACGGCGCTTTTTGCTTTTTTGTGTGTATTTGTTAATTGTTTTGCGTGTGAAAAGCAAATCCTTTTTTGGACTGCTGCTTGATGGTGTACATGGCCTGGTCGGCAGCGCGAACCAGTGCGTCATAGTCGGAACCGCTTTGCGGGGCGCTGGCAGCTCCGATGCTGGCAGAAATGGCATGTTCCATTCCGGGAATATCCAGTTGCTCCATACGGTTTTGAATTAAGGCTGCTTTATTTTCTGCAACTTTCGCATCATTGATGCCGGAAAGAAATGCGACAAATTCATCTCCGCCTACTCTGGCGATGATATCGTCCGGCCGGAACACTTCTTTGAGAATTTGCGCGATACCGGTCAACAGTGCGTCGCCGACAGCGTGACCATAGGTATCATTGATGATTTTGAAGTCATCTAAATCCAGCATAAAGAAAAGTCCCCGCTCATCTTCTTTTAACAAGTTATTGATAAGTGTTTCTGCTCCGCGGTTATAAACGCCGGTGAGGGCATCCTGCAGCGTTGCTCGCTGTAAAACTTGCTCCCGTTTGCGCTGATCATTGATATCCACCAATTTTCCCACAAGCTGGCGAGGTGCGTTGTCTTGATTTTCAATTGATTTAAATTGGCATCCAAACCAATTGTATGCGCCGTTTTTACACCGAAAACGAATCTCCATATAATAGGTTTGGCCCAGGACAATATTGGGTCGCTGCAGTTTTTCCTGAATCAATTTTTGGTCATCGGGATGAAGCAGGCGCTGTACATAATATTCTATTGGCATGCCTTCCAGACATTGCTCATCCAAATCCAATCGTTCCAGTGCATTGGGTGCGAACACTACGCTGTTTCGCCGAACATCATATTCAAACAGCAATGTATCATTAAACTGCGCCAGTGCATCGTAGCGCCGTTGTTGTGTTTCCAGATAGTGCTTCTGGCGGAGCAGCAGCTGGATCAGCACGATACAGAAAATAACGGTTAACAAAATCAGAATGATTCCTGTGGTAATCATCCCCACCAAAATGGTAGTAGTCTGGAACACCACATCCGGTGAGCGGGCAAACATTACCATGCGCCAGTCGTGCAGTCCCAGTGGTTGCCAGGACATATAATACTGATTTCCTTTGCCGGAAAACGAAACAGTCATTGTTTCATTTTGTGCAAAAGTCTGCCGGATAGTTTCCACATCATCAGGGTTGATTCCGCCTTGCAGTGTGGCTGTAAATAAATTTCCCTCGTTGGGGTAGGCGGTATCCGCATAGATAACACTGCCGTCCGGTTTGGTAAGTATGATATAGATTTTCTGAAAAAAGGAATCGGGATGGTTACTTTCTCCAAGCAACACTGCAGCGTTCATCCGGGCACGCAGCACACCGGTCAGACTGCCGTTTTGCAATACCGGATACAGCAGAGCCAACTGGGAAGGCGTATTGGTAAACTGAGGCTGTCCCAGATCTGTAACAATATTTTCTCCTGCTGCAAGTTGCTGATAAAGGGAATGCAATTCCGGCGAGGCGGTCAGGTTTACAACTTGCTGTGCGCTGAGATAATCAATTTCAATTTGCGAGTTTTGCACTGTCCAGTTCCAGTCATCTGCCGATATAACCGTTTCTGTAGTTTCTAATGTGTTTTAGGTCAGTTTACAAGGAACTACACGCAGACCGTGAAACGGGCTGCTGACAACAAACGGCGGTATGCTCCCGGAG
>CALXUG010000034.1 GCA_944391625.1 uncultured Clostridia bacterium | reverse complement strand
TATTTGCAGTACAACACCAGCAAGGTACAAAATGTGTACGGCTATTTGCTGACAATCTTGTACAATGCACCGTTGACTATGGATTTGTATTATGAAAAACTGGTACGCCATGACCAGGCCAAGAAAAGACGGTAGATTAATGGGAGATTGCCAGGCTGATTTTTGGATAACGAGCGGCAATGCAACGGTTGATGGGCTTTCGTTTGTGGCTGATTCTGCCAGTTGCGCTGTAAAATGTATACTGCCTAAGATGGAATATACCAATGATTGCTGATTTTCCATAACTGTAGTATAATGATAAAAGTAATAAAACGATTCGAGGGGGTAATAATGATGAAAGTACAAATGAAAACCAAGGTATCTATGTTATGTCTTATCTTGTTGGCATTGCTGCTGCTGGCAGCGCCTGCCATGGCAGAGGAGGAGTTTCGGGTAATCGGCTATTATTCGGCCACATCCTTTGACGAGCCGCTGGAACGGGTGCAGATGGACAAGTATACCCATATCATGTATGGCTTTTTAAAACCGCAGACTGACGGCTCCATTTTGCCGGTGCCAAAACCAGAACTGCTGCAGCAGATGGTAGCAGAAGCTTATGCCCATGGTGTAAAGGTGTTTGCTGCTGTTGGGGGATTTTCCTATGAAAACAAACCGCTGGAGCCTACCTTTGCGGCAATGGCGGCCAATGAGGAAAGCAGAGCCCGTTTTGTGCAGGCCATGACCGATGTGGTGACAACCTACGATTTGGATGGTATCGAGCTGGACTGGGAATATCCAAAACAGGAAACCGAAGCAGATTATGAGGCGTTGGTACTGGAACTGGCTCAGGCCATGCACAGCAGAGGCAAGGAATTATCAGCGGCGGTAGCCGGCGCCACTGCTGCCAACGAAAGCGCCGCTGTTTCCAAAATGATCACGCCTGCTGCGTTGGAAGCTCTGGATTTTATAGAAATTATGGCCTATGATCTGCACACCACCGAGCACAGTCCCTTGTGGTTTGCCCGCACCTCCGTTGAATACTGGTGTAATCAGCTGCCTGCCGACAAAGTGGTGTTGGGCGTGCCGCTGTATGCCCGCCCCAGCTGGGTGCAGTACCGCCATCTGGTGCAGGCCGATCCCGAATATGCCTATATCAATTATGTGGAGGCCGGGCCGGTGTCCAAGCTGGATTCCAGCTACAACGGACTGCCGCTGCTGCACGACAAAGCGGTGTATGCGTTAAAACAAACGGGCGGCATTATGTTTTTTGACATTAACGAAGATATGGACGGTGAGCTGAGCGCTGTTTCCATGGTGGATGAGCTGGTGCAGCAATACAAAGCTGTGGGCAAGCAGTCCTTTGAACAGCAGGTTTGGATGTATTTAAACAATCATCCACTGGTCTTTACAGTAGATGACCAAATGGGCCAGCCGTTTATTGATAACAATGGGCGTACGCTGGTTCCGCTGCGTAAAGTGGCGCAGGCGATTGGTGTAACAGTGGATTATGATTCGGCAGCGCAAACCATTGCTCTGTACAATGATCGGCAGAAGGTGACGCTGCAAATCGGCGCTGCCCAGGTACAAATCAATGATACTGTACAGCAGCTGGATTGTGCGCCGCAAGTAATAGAAGGCCGCACCTATATTCCGGCCAGAGTTGTCTTTGAAAGCTTTGGTTATCAGGTGCAGTGGAACGGATATGGCAGAAGCATTTACTTGAACGAGCAAAAACCTATCGAACAATAGGAATTTAGTGTGGATAACTTGTGGATAAGATAATTATTTTGTGTGCATAAGTTACCGATATAATGTGGATACGCTGTTGTTAAATGGGTAAAAACAGTGAATATATGTGGATAATTCTGTGGATAAGTTCAAAAACAGTGGATATATGGCTAGTTGCAGTACTATCGAACAGAGAAACTGATACGGAATAAACTTGTGGATAACTTGGATCGTCTGTTGTTGATAATCCATATGAAATATTGTTACGATAACAAAAAATAACGCATTCCGGCAGTTTGCCTGGGAATGCGTTATTTTTATGTGCTACAGCAGTATTTGGACAAACTGCCGTTGTCAGTAAAAAATGGAGAATCGTTTTGCACTTCTCACATTGTTTTTTGCGTGCCCAATTTTATTCTACCTCAAAATGATCTTCCATCATTTCCATCATGATTTGCGCAAAGTCTGCGTCAAATTGGGTGCCTTTTCCTTTTTTCAGTTCGTTATAAATGACTTCCGGCGTCATAGATGGACGGTAAACTCTGGTAGAATTCATGCTGTCGTAAGCGTCTGCCACAGAAATAATTCGAGCATATAAAGGAATGTCGTTGCCCAGCAATCCTTGATTATAGCCTTTGCCGTCATAGCGTTCATGATGGTATTGGGCGCCTGCCGAAATCCAGGGAACCAGCGTAAAGTCTTTTAAAATTTCGCCGCCGATGGCAGGATGCTGCTTGATGGTGGAAAATTCTTCATCGGTCAATTTTCCTGTTTTGTTTAAAATATTATCGGGAATACCGATTTTGCCAATATCATGCAGCAGGGCACTGTAATGCAGCTGCTCCAGTTCTTCTTCGGATAAACCATATCGTCGGCCGATTTCGGCAGCATAAGCGGCTACGCGGTTGGAATGACCGATGGTATATTTGTCCTTGGCATCTATGGTTTTGGCTACAATCTGAATGGTTTGCTCTGTCATATTTTTGTATTCTTTTTGCCGTTTGAGAATCCGTTGTTTATTCAGATGCTGGATAATAACGATGATAATCAACAGTAGCAATAAACCGGCCATGGTGAGGACGATATAAAAGGTCTGCTGTTCAAAAAAGCTTTTTTCTTTTTTTATTTTCATAGTCATTTCCTGACTGGCTGTTCCATCGGTATTGTATCCTTTAAAATGAAACACATAATCGCCGCCGGGGAGATTGGTGTAGGTAACCATATTTTCTGTACCGCTTTTTACCTGTATGGGCGCTTTATCGAAGCCTTCCATATAATATTCCAGCATGCCGTCGGAGAACCCAAAACTCAACAAATCCAGATGCAGAACAATACGCTGTACATCCGGATGCAGCGTTAAGTCCTGTAAACCGTAATAAACAGTATCATCAGCAGTGACGCTGCTGATTGCCACTTTGGGCACTGTGGTGTTTTTATAAATCGCAGCGGTATTGATATAGTAAACGCCGTTTCCGGTACATAAAAATAACATGCCGTCTTTGCTCAGATAATTCCAGGAATTTGCGATAATATTACTGGTCAGACCGTCTTTTCGTGTAAAAAGGGTGTAATTGGCAACACCGTTTTTTAAATCCTCTCTGTCAATTTTAATCATACCAAAGGATTTTAAAAGCCAGAGAAAATCTTCTGTCACTTTGATATCAAAGATACTTCCAGTGCCTGCGGATACATCCGGCACAGCATGGATCTCTCCATTTTGCCAGAATGCCAGTGATGCGCCATTGCTGATCCAGATACCACCAGCAGCAGGGTCCGCAACCATGCGCAAGATGACGCCCGACTGCAAATTATCATCGGTTGTCATATTGGAGACAGCGCCGGTATCCAAATCGATCACATAAATACCGTTTCCGTCACTGCCTGCCAGCAGCCGTCCCTGGTCGTCCTGCGCCAGGCAGAGAATGACTTCGTTGGTAAGAGCATCGTCCGCTGTATATGTGGTAACAACCTTTTCGTCCCGCAGAATAGCGATGCCGCCGTTGGTGGCAGCAGCAATATCTCCGTTAGAAAGCTCCATGGTTGTGCGCACCTGCTCATGGGGCATGCCTTCCTTGACAGAAATAGATTTCAGTGTATCGGTGCGGTTGTTATAACAAAGCAGACCATATTTTTTATAGGTAGAAATCCACAGGTTTCCTTTGGAATCTGCCATAAAATTACGAATACGAATGCCTTCGGTCAGTTCGGTCAGTTTATTCTGCACCGGATTTCCGTATTCATCCATGATGGACAGGCCGCGGTCTGTACCGATATACAGGTCGCGATTGTATAATATAGTGGCATTGACAGTCTGCCCTGTAATGTTAGCTTCAAAAGAAATATTTTTGAATTTACTGCGGATCAGCTCAATAAATCCTTTGCGGGACGATGCCACCCAAAGGTTTCCCTCATAATCTTCGCACATTTGGGTCATAATGGTGTCATCCGCCAAACCATGCACTTCATAAAAGGTGTCGTCTTCTTCAAAATAGCCGAGGCCATTATCGGTGCAGACCCAAATGCGGCCTTCTGTATCCTGATAAATGTCATTTACCGTTTCTTTGCTGCCCAGAGAGAGGAAATCGAAGGTAAAAGCGTTTTTGTTGTAATAATCTCTTGTCATACTGATGCGCATGATCTGATTGGTTCTGGTACCAATATAGACCTTGCCGTCATTTGTCAGGCAGATGCCTTCACTCAGCGCCACCGGAAAATATTCCTGTTCAAAAAACAGTTTTATCCGCGCATCCTTCAAAATGAATAATTCGTTGTCCGAAGTAGTGGCCCAGATGTAGCCGCTTTCGTCACAAAGCAGATTTTCAATAGTTTTTTCCTCCAAACTATCCCCGACAAATTGCTTCATTTCGTTGGTATCGTCAATAAAGAAAAGCCCTTGTGTTGTACCAATATAAATGTGTCCCGCTTTGTTTTCTGCAATAGAGCGGACAGATAATTTTTTGATGTCGGCAGTGCCGGGAGTACTTACTTTGGTGATTTGCTGAAAGGTTTCGTTTTCAAATACATAAAGGCCGGAGTCATTGGTGCCGATCCAGATGCGTTTTTTGGAGTCCTGAAACAACACGCGAATGCCGTTTTGCGGTGCGTTTTCTCGTAGTAAACTCAGATTTTCAAATTCATGGCCTGCATAACGGCTGAGCCCGCCATAGCTGCCGATCCAGATATAGCCATGTTCATCCTGCAAAATGGTGTTAACCTCGCTGGTAGGCAGCCCGTTGCTTTCATCGTAAATGGTAGCCACATAGTCCATCAGTCCTGCTTGTTTAATAGCATTTTGCGGTTCTGCCGCAAAGGCAGTATTGGAACATGCAAAAATGCACAGCAAGAATAAAGTAAAAACTATAATAGAATGATAACATTGTCTGCGTGTCCGCAAAAAAAATGATTTCATAATAGAATTGCTCCTTATACTATTTCCGAAAGAGATTGCAACTGAAAATTAGTACCATTATAGTGCATTTCCTGGTAATTTAGCAATAAGAAAAACAAAGGGGAACTATGATAATCAGATAGAAAAAAATTATCAGTTTGTAACGGTAAAGAACATGGTACAGCCGGAGATTGCTAACATTTATATCGGTAACAAACAACGGCTGTTTTAATCAATCTGTGATTGCGTTATTGACAGATTGCATCAATATTGTATCAACATTGTATCAAAAGATGCTGTAGATTGTGCATGTTTGGTTGTTCATCAGCCGGATCGGTATTATAATATAAGAAAAGGACTGCCAGTGGGATGACTTAGGCGAGGAGGAATCTGCATGAAATATGCTTATGTAAACGGAATTATCCTGGACGGTTCAGAAACCATGGTGCCGCAGGAGCATCAGGTAATTTTGACCGATGGAGAGAAAATTGAAGCAATTGTACCAGACGGCACCAGCCTGCGGGGCTATCAGGTGATTGATTTAAAGCGGCAGTATATTATGCCGGGGCTGGTCAATCTGCATGTGCATCTGCCCGCCAGCGGCAAGCCGCAGAAAAAGCAGCAGGACAATGTAAAGCTGGTGAACCTGGTGACACGCAACAGAGTTACCCGCAGCATTGCCCGGCGGCTGTGTGAGCATTATGCCCGCATGCAGCTGATGAGCGGTGTTACTACCATTCGTACCATGGGCGGGATTCTGGATTTTGACTCTGTGATTCGGGATCGCATTTTGTCAGGCAAGACAGTGGGGCCGCGCATTTTGGCTGCCAATATGGCGGTGTCGGTGCCGGATGGTCACATGGCCGGATCGCTGGCTTACAGCGCCACCAGCGCTGCCCAAGCCGGAAGCTATGTGCGGCAGATTGCCGATGATGGGCCTGATTTGATTAAGCTGATGATTACCGGCGGTGTGTTAGATGCCAAAGTAAAAGGCGAGCCGGGTGAGCTGAAAATGCCGCCTGCGTATGTGAAAGCTGCCTGTGAGGAAGCGCATAGCAGAGGGTTAAAAGTGGCTGCTCATGTGGAAAGTTCGGAAGGTGTCCGTGTTGCATTGGAAAATGGCGTGGATACCATAGAGCATGGCGCAGTGCTGGATGCTGCTGCCATACAGTTATTTCAGGAAACAGGCTCCTGCCATGTTGCCACCTTATCTCCGGCACTGCCTTATGCGCTGTTTGACCGTTCTGTCAGCCATGTGTCCGAGATGGAGCAATATAACGGCAATGTAGTATTTGAAGGCATTATCAGCTGCGCTAAAACTTGCCTGGAGCATAATATTCCGGTAGGATTGGGTACTGATACCGGTTGTCCCTTCACCACCCAGTATGATATGTGGCGGGAAGTGAATTATTTCCACAAATTCTGCAATGTATCCAATACCTTTGCCTTATATACCGCTACCAAACGAAATGCCCAGCTGGCAGGGCTGGGAGAGCAAATCGGTTCTATTGAGCCTGGCAAATGCGCCGATATGATCGTGACCAAAGAAAATCCGCTAGAAAACCTGCAAGCCTTACGCCATGTAACCATGGTGGTGGCAAGAGGCACCATTTATGCCGATCCAAAGGTGAAAAAAATGGCGCAGGTGGAAGCTGCGCTAGATCAGTTTCTATGATGATAGCATAATAAATAACAGGACGTGTTCCGCACAATTTGCAGAATACGTCCTGTTATTTATTGTTTCATATGAAAGATTATGCGGCGGTTATCCTATCTTTGCCCATCTTCTGTTGAAGCAAGTGTACGGTCGGCTATCCTATCTTTGCCGCTCACTCAGTTTACCCCACCAGAAAGGCGTGGGGCAGCGGACACCAACTTGTTTGTTTTTTCGCTATGGACTGCGTCCAGCTCAATGAAAACAAACTGTGTTGTTGACCGCCGCAATTCGGAATTTTGGCAAAGGATAGGCCAGCCTTCTGTGCGCAAACCAGGCAACAAACAGTCTCCCGACAATGCAGCATCACAAATAAAATTGTTTCACGTGAAACATCGTTATTAACCAAATTTAATAAACAAACAATCTTCCGGCAATGTAGAAATCAATTGGGTTAAATCAGATTGATGTCTTCGTTATTAATCACTTTTTTCACTGTGCGCATGGAGCACATTTTACCGCACATGGTGCAGCTGTCCTGATGTTCCGGTGTAGATTCAGCGCGATAGCGGCGAGCTTTTTCGCTATCCAGCGCCAGTTCAAACTGGGTTTCCCAATCCAGCGCTGCTCTGGCTTTGCTCATGGCGTTGTCCCAGTCGCGGGCACCCGGAATATTTTTGCCGATATCGCCGGCATGGGCTGCAATTTTGGCAGCAATAATGCCTTCCTTCATATCTTCCAGATTAGGCAGCCGCAAATGCTCTGCCGGTGTTACATAGCACAGAAAATCCACCCCTTTAGAGGCTGCCAGCGCGCCGCCGATTGCGGAAGTAATGTGGTCATAGCCCGGCGCAATATCAGTAACCAATGGCCCCAACACATAAAATGGCGCATTGTGGCACAATTTCTTTTCCAGAACCACATTGGCTTCAATTTCATTGATGGCCATGTGCCCGGGGCCTTCGATCATAACCTGTACATTGCGTTCCCAGGCCCGTTTGGTCAATTCGCCCAAAATCATCAGTTCCTCAATTTGGATATTATCGGTGGCATCATGAATGCTGCCGGGACGGCAGGCATCTCCCAGACTTAATGTTACGTCAAACTCCTCACAAATATCTAAAATCTGGTCAAAGTAAGTAAACATTGGATTTTCTTTGTTGTTTAATTCCATCCAGGCAAATAACAAAGAACCGCCGCGGGATACAATATGAGTCAGCCGCTGATTATTTTTGATTTTATCGGCAATGCGTTTTACCAGACCGCAGTGAACGGTTACAAAGTCTACCCCATCAATGGCATGCTGCCGTACAACACGGATAAATTCTTCTTCACTGATATCCTTTAATTCTTTTTCTAAATAACCGACTGCATCGTACATCGGTACCGACCCGATCATAGCCGGACTCATTTCTACCAGCTTTTCGCGGAATTCGCGGGTTTTGCCGTAATTACTCAAATCCATAATGGCTTCTGCCTTCATATCAATGGCAGTGCGCACCTTTTCCAGCTCCAGATCAATGTCGCAGCAATCTCTTGAAATACCCAAATTGACATTGATTTTTGTTTTTAACCCCAGTCCGATGCCTTCCGGACTGAGACTGGTATGCTTTTTATTGGCAGGAATAACCACGCTGCCGTCGGCAATGCGTTCCCGCAGCAGCTCTACGTCCATATTTTCCTTGGCTGCTACAATTTCCATTTGTGTGGTGATGATGCCTTTGCGCGCAGCATCCATCTGTGTTGTATAATTCACGGTGTATACCTCCTGTAAAATAAATGGAAAACACAATCATAATATTCATTATTGTACATTATTTATGCTGGCTTGGAAAGTAGTTGCAGGCAAACTTCTTTGTATACATGCAAGACTTTTTTGGAGAAAGTGACAGAATTATTTTTTTACTTGCCTAATTTGCCAAACATTCAGTATAATAGAGGGCGAATTGTAAAGTTTATCGAAAATAAAGTAGATAGAAATAAAGTAAAGTTCATTCAATTGGGGGCATTTCATTGAAGTTAAGTGTATCAAAAAAACGAGTACAAGCCATAGCCATATTGGCGGCATGCTGCATCTTGCTGCTGGCAACGCATGTGGATCTATTTATGGCAGACCGGAAGTTGGACGGCAACAGTCTGGCTCTGGTTATGGCGCTTTTGTTAGGCGGATGCTATATCCAGTCAGTAAAAGCGGAACTGCATCCGCTGGTCAATAAGCTGTGGATGTTGGCAAGCTTTTTGCTGCTGCCTTATGTGATGGTCTACATAGTAGAATATCTGGCCGGACAAAGCGCCTCTCTGCTGAGCAGCAATATTTTTGCGTTAAACTATTTCTGGTGTCTGGCAGTCTATGCCGTAGTATTTGTGCTTACCAATCATTACCGGGGCAGTGTGATTGCCGGTTCGGTGTTTTGTTATGTGGTGGGCGTTGTAAATTATTTTGTGTTATTGTTCCGCAGCAGTCCATTGCAGCTTACCGATGTCATGTCCATCGGAACCGCCGCCGATGTGGCAGGCAATTATGTCATCGCCATTGACAGAACGCTGCTTTTGGCCGGCAGTGTTGTATTTTTGGCGGTGTGCGCTGCTTGCGTTGCCCAATTTAGCCAAAAACGCAGACAATGGTATCAGTTTGTGGGAACGGCTGTCCTGCTGGCAGTGACTGTGGTATCGGTCAACCAGTTTTACGATGATCAGGTATGGAAAGATAACCACTTGGAACTTAATTTCTGGAACCCATTGCAGGGTTATCAGGAAAATGGTACTGTATTGTCGCTGGCCATGGAAGGCAAATATCTGCGTCCGGAAAAACCGGCGAATTATTCAGTACCGTATACCGAGGAAATTATCATGGGCGCTGCGGCGAAGCCGACTGATGCTGCGCCGGTTGCAGCTGTCAGCACCAACGAGACGGAAGAACCATTGGCAGCAACGCCGGAAAAGCCTAATATCATCGCCATTATGAATGAATCCTATGCCGATTTAAGTATCCTGGGCGATTTTAAAACCAGCGTACCCTATATGTCTTTTTATCAGTCGCTGATACCGGATACCATTCATGGCAATTTGTCGGTCAGTGTGCTGGGTGGGGGAACCTGTAATTCGGAGTTTGAATTTTTAACCGGATTGACCACTGCCTTTTTGCCCAGTGGTGTTATGGTGTATCAGCAATACATCAATGATCCCCTGGACAGCATAGCTACCATTTTAAAACAACAGGGCTACAAGACTATGGCCTTTCATCCGGGCAAGCCTGACAGCTGGCGTCGTGACAAGATATATCCGTTGTTGGGTTTTGACACCTTTTTGACAGAGAAAGATATGGAAGATCCCACCTATATGCGGGAAGCTTATGTAACCGACAGCAGCAACTATCAGGAAGTTATCAGGCTGTTTGAAGAAAAAGGCGACAGCAAGCTGTTTTTATTTAACGTCACCATTCAGAACCATGGCGGTTATCAGCTAAATACAGTAGATATTCCCAAATGGGTGTCGCTGCGGGGTGGTATCGGACGTTATCCGGAAACAGAGCAGTATTTGTCTATCATGCATGCCTCCGACCAGGCGTTAAAGGAACTAATCACCTATTTTGAAGGCGTTGACGAACCAACCATGATTGTATTTTTCGGCGATCATCAGCCCAGCGTAGAAAGCGCCTTTGTGGAAAAACTGCTGGGACAGCCTTTGGATAAACTGGATATGGAAACGGTGCAGAAACGGTATCAGGTTCCGTTCTTTATCTGGGCCAACTATGATATAGAACCAGCCTATTATGAAAACATCAGCGCCAATTATTTGTCTACACTGGCGTTGGAAGCTGCAGGCGTGGAGCTGCCTGCCTATAATCAGTATCTGTCCCGGTTACAGCCGTCGCTGCCTATGATTAACGCTCTGGGCTATGCTGATGCTGCCGGACAATATCACTACTTTAGCGAAGAAACGCCGGAAACTGAACTGCTTGAGCAATACAAAGTGGTGCAGTATAACTACTTGTTTGGCGGTCATAATCGTTTGAATGAGCTGTATGCAGTCAATTATGACAGTGAGTAAAGCAAGCGGCGTGTCAATAGAGAAATCCGGATTGTTTTGGGTGGTATCATTACATTAGCTTACAATAGAATTGCACAGGTCAGAAAAAGGTATTCTTTTTCCGGCCTGTTTTTTTTGTGGAAAAAAGCAGAAGTGGTCGAAACTATATTTGTCAGTTTAGCAATAACGCAACGATTACTGCTGACAAAATTGAATTTAATAGGAAACTAAAAAACAGCTATACGGTAGGAGTTTCTACCGTATAGCTGAAAATTTGATACGAAATTATGTACATAACAAACAGTGCGGAAAATCTATAAAAAAATAAATTTTTGACTATTTGTTTTTTATAGTATATTATAGTGTTTTGTAGGAAATTGTCAAGATATCTGGACAGTTGAGAATTGACATCAAATTGTATCGTTATAAAATGTCAAAAACGGATAAATGGCACTGTCATAGCCGGTGCTGTTTGAGCAAGTATCAATGAGTTGGGGGTAATGGTTTGTATTGTTCTGTATCAAAAAGACGGGTGCAAGGTACGGCGATGTTATTTATCGGCTGTTTGCTGCTGATGTTGTGGCAGCTGCCGATCTTTATGGAAAACGGCGTATTGCAGGGAGAGCAGCTGGCGCTGGTGTTGTTTGGGCTCATTGGCGGCTGTTATTTGTGTTCGGTAAAAATGAAATTGCCGACGTGGCTGAATTGGGTTTGGATGTTGGCTTCCTTGCTGGTGCTGCCCTATATGATGGTGTATTTGGTGGAAATACTGGCCGGACAGAATGCGGCGCTGATAGAAACCAATTTGTTTTGGATGAACTATTTTTGGTGTCTGATTATTTATGTGGTGCTTTTTGTGTGCACCAGCCATTATCGGTTCAGCATAATCGGTGGTTCGTTGTTTATCTATCTGGTTGCAGTGGTCAATCATTTTGTGCTGCTGTTTCGTAACATTCCGCTGCAGCTGGCTGATATCATGTCAGTGGGCACAGCAGCCAATGTGGCGGAGCATTATACCATTGCGTTGGATTACGAGTTGTTGCTGACCGGCAGTGGTTTGTTTTTTGCATTGTGTATGGCAGCTGTGGCAGAATTTCGGTTTCAGCGGCAAAGATGGCGCACGTTGATTCTGAATGTAGTGTTGCTGTGTTTTGTCGGCGGATCGGTCAGTTATTTTTACAGCGATTCGTTCTGGGAAGAACAGGAGCTGACCATGAATTTCTGGAATCCGCTGCAGTGCTACATTGCCAATGGCACAGTGCTTTCTATTGCTTTGAATGGTCATTACCTGAAGCCGGAAAAACCGGAGGCATATTCACCGCAGCAGGTGCAATCTATTGTGCAGGCCGGTGACGTGCAGACTGCATCTGCCAGTCCTGCCCGCACTGCCTTGATTTCCTATCAGCCTCAGGGGCCAACGGCGCGGTCCGGGCAGCAGGCAGTGGTAGCTGTCAATGCAGAGCAGGAAAAGCCAAATATCATTACCATTATGAATGAATCCTATTCGGATTTGCGGGTGCTGGGAGAATTTCAGACCAGTGTGCCCTACATGGAGTACATGGAATCGCTGCAGGAAAATACCATACGAGGTGATTTGTCAGTCAGTGTGGTGGGCGGCGGCACCTGCAACAGCGAATTTGAATTTTTGACAGGCATGTCCATGGCCTTTTTGCCGCCGGGCGGCAGTGTGTATCAGCAGTTTATCACCAGAGATCTGCCCAGTCTGGCCACCACCTTAAAAGCGCAAGGTTATCAGACAGTGGCCTTTCATCCGGGCAAGCTTACCAGCTGGCGGCGGAATATTGTGTATCCTTATCTGGGTTTTGACAGATATTTGACCACAGAGGATATGGAAAATCCCCGGTATGTGCGCAATATGTTTGTGTCCGATGACAGCAGCTATGATACGGTGATTCAGTTGTTTGAAGAAAAGGGCGATGATAAGCTGTTTCTGTTCAATGTAACCATTCAGAATCACGGCAGCTATTGTCTGGGAACCGACGGCATTCCTAAGTGGGTTTCGGTGCAGGGAGTGGATACCTATTGTCCGGGCACTGCCGAATATCTGTCGGTGCTGCGTACCTCCGACCAGGCGCTGGAACGGCTGATTGCCTATTTTGAACAGGTGGACGAGCCAACCATTCTTGTATTTTTTGGCGACCATCAGCCTGCCATTGAAGAAGAATTGGTAGAAGAATTGTTGGGCGCACCTCTGGATCAATTATCTATGGAGCAGCTGCAAAAACGATATACCGTGCCGTTTTTCATCTGGGCCAATTACGATATTGCCGAAGCGACCTATGACCAGATCAGTTTAAACTATTTGTCCACTCTGGTTCTGCAAACAGCAGGACTGGAAATGACACCCTATCACCAATATTTGGCTCGGCTGCAGCAGCAAGTGCCTATGATTAACACCCTGGGCTATACTGATAAAACAGGACAATACCATGAATTCACCGAGGAAACGGCAGAGCAGCAGTGGATCGAGGATTATAAAACTGTGCAGTATAACTATCTGTTTGGCGGTCAGGGCCGAAACGATGCATTGTATTTGCTGGATGCTGCCGGTGAATAATTGTGCGTTAATTTGTAATCATAGTTCTCAAATTTGTTAAAAGGGCAATATCTTTGCAGAAAGTCCATCCAGAGGTGGACGCTGCAACAGATATTGCCCGATGTTGATACACCAATAGAACCGATTGCACTTTGGGTTGGTCCGTTTTTCTATCCAGCAATAAATTTACACGATTTATCAAAAAATTTGCGGTTGACGAATAATTTTTGCTATGCTAGGATATACATATAAAAAGAGTAGCCAAACGGCTTACCCTTAGAATACGTTTTGAGTTGCCCCGTCACGATTTTCTAGGTCAGACGGGGTAACTTTTTTATTTACTCAAAAAGCTACTTCTTGCGCGTGCAATAGGTGATCACAGCCACCAACAGCATGCCGAACGTAAATAAACACGTCAAAGCATCCCATGTAACCATGCCCCACGCTTTTCTGGTGGGGTAAGACCACCCCCTTACTACAGGGCAAGCCGTCTATTGCCGTCATGCGCTGTGCAAAACAGCGTGACTACTCTTTGTATGATAGTTTACCACACGTTTGTTCTATTGAAAAGTGTTTTTTGGCCAGAAAATGTTATACACGAGTTATATAGTTTGTTCGATGTTTAGTATTTTATTTGTGGCTTGTAATTTATGCTGCAAAACTACTGTCCAGAGTCGCGTGTGGATACTGCAACAGATATTGCCCTTTGGTGATACACCGATAGAAACGATTGCACTTTGGGATTGGGCTGTTTTTTTCTTTCCTACAGTAAATTTACACAGTCAAAACAGGAAATAAAGTTGATTCATGGAGAAAATTGTGTTATTATCCAAACAGGGAATGAAATATAACAGAGAGAGGTAGCCAATATGAAACGACATAAAATAATTTGCGTGATGATTTTTTGTTTCCTGTTTTATGCAGTGGGGGCGGCAGCCGCATATGCAGGCACCAATTCTTACAGCAACGATGCGCTGGGATACAGTCTGTCTTATCCGGCAGATATGCAGGTGGACACCGGCCTGGGTGATGTATGCACCATATTCCGCAACGATGAATGCCAGATTGAGGTGTACTATCAGCCATTAAAGACAAGCAGCTATATGAGCTATGTCAATTATTCCAACAGCGGATTTTCCTCCAATGGTGTTGACCATCAGAATTACCGCTGCAGCAAGCAGACTATCAATGGGCGTACCGTCTATATTACCAAATGGAATCGCACCAAACTAAAAAATGTAGAAAATGATTTTAATTACTACTATACAGCGGATATCCGCAAAAGCGCCACTGAGGCGTACAGCATCTTTTTCAAATCCAACAGAGATATCTCCGGCGATAACAAATATATGTCTGTGCTTAAAAGTTTCCAGTGCAAACAAGCGCAGGGAGCAGCCAAAGCTGTTTCTTTTCAGGAAACTGCTGCCGAAACCGAGCAGCGCCTGAGCCGATTGAATCTGGAAACAAAATATCTGCTGGAGCAGTATTTCAGCCAGGATGCCCCATTAACCTGGGGGATTTTTGAGCCGGTAGCGCCCAGCGATCTGTCCAAACTGATGAAGCTGGAAAACCAGATGGGCCAGCGGTTTAAATTTATTTTATATTATCATCATTTATTCGGTCAGGTTCCCATTGATACTGTAGCAAAAGAGCTACAGAACGCCTATAACAATGGATATATTATGGAGCTGACCTTGCAGACCGGAGATTACAATCAGGACAACGCCATGTATGATATTTTAAATGGGGAGTATGACGATTACTTTAAACGCTACGCCCAGGCGGTGGCCAAATTTGAACATCCGGTGCTGATGCGGTTTGCCAATGAGATGAACGGGGACTGGTGCATTTACTCCGCTTACCATACCGGGAAAGATACCGAAATTTATAAAAAATGTTATCGGTACATTCATGATATCTTTACAGAGCAGGGCGCCAACAATGTGCTGTGGGTATGGAATCCCAACGAGAAATCCTTCCCTGATTTTACCTGGAATGCCATGGAGATGTACTATCCGGGGAATGAGTATGTAGATATTGTCGGTCTAACCGGTTATAACACCGGCACTTACTATAAAGGTGAAAGCTGGCGCAGTTTTGATACCATTTACAGCAAGCTGTATGCCAAATATACCGCTATGTTCAGCCAGCCCCTTATGATTACCGAATTTGCCAGCAGCAGCATCGGCGGCGACAAAGCAGCCTGGATTACCGACATGTTTAAACAGCTGCCCAAATATCCGGCCATTAAGGTGGCTATCTGGTGGAATGGCTGCGACTGGGCTGTGCCCGGTGAAGTGCAGGCCCGTCCTTATTGGGTAAACGAAACAGAGCAGACCTTAAACAGCTTTAAAGCAGGCTGGGCAGCGCAGACAGCGGCGATCAAAGCAGAAGAAGCCAAGAAGGAAGCAGCAGAAAATAACAAAGCAAACACAGCACAGACAGAGGCTGCTAAGGCAAACCAGACTGCAATCGACAACCAACAAACAAACGACAAAGAAAAATAACAGTGTTTCGTGTATACTGGTTTATGCGCTTATGACAGAAACAACAAGACAGGAGGCCATACAATGACTGCAAAGGTATATTCCATTTGTATCAGCGAAAAAAGAGGCGAACTAAAAAAAGAAATTGCCGTTGCCAACATCATAGAAGGGTTTGGCATTGAAGGCGACGGACACGGCGGTGACTGGGACCGGCAGGTGACCTGCTTAAATTGGAATAGTGTGACAGCATCCAACCAAGCCCATCAATTACAGATGGGGCCCGGAGATTTTGCCGAAAATATCCTCATCGAGGAGATGGACACCCTGGCGCTGCAACCGGGCGATCAGTTTCAGCTGGGAGCAGAGGTAGTGCTGCAGGTAAGCCAAATTGGCAAACCCGATCACCCCAGTGTGGTAACCCGCACCTTTGGTGTGAGCTTGCTGCCATCGGAAGGAGTGTTCTGCAAGGTGATTCATGGCGGCCGCATCCAAAAAGGCGATGTTGTAACCAAGCTGTAACCCTATTGTTAAAAGTATAGGTGATGAAATAAGAAGTATATATAACAAGAAAAAGCTCTATCATCAGTGCGGGCGTGAATCCTCTGACAATGGTGATAGAGCCTTTTTAGTGGCAATGTTTTTGCTTATATTAAGTAAAAAACAGGTTTTTTCCTGTGAGCCTGTTTCATAGATAAATCCTCCATTGTGTATCGGTGCATGAATTGGATAGTCAATTTAACTCCGGTGCATCTTCATTGACGGTAATGTGATTGATTTCCAGAAAATCGGTGACGATTTTGCGCTGCGCCTGCATACTGGTGCGGTAAATGTCGGTGGCTAGTTCATCTTCATGATCAAAGCGCACATCGGTAGGCAACGAGATCAGATAGATATATTTCTCATCAGTACCGATAATAGCACTGTTGGCGCCGATAATCTGGCTGTACGCTTCAGGTAATTTTTGGGCAAAGGTTGCATCATAATCTTCATAGGTGTGTCTTGTAATGCTCCACAAATCTCCGCTTCTATATGAGATTTCAGCGCTGTAACGGTCATACAAAGAAATAATAATATTATCATCAACATTTCGTATCTCAAATAGATAGAGTTTTGTCCAGTAGTCCGGCAAGCGGAGCTGTAGCTCACCGCCTTCTATGGTAGGACAGGTTAAGAACACAGCCTTTGCCTGCTGCCGCGCTTGTTCGGTGATGCCCAGTTGGTTGTAATAGTCGGCGCTAAGCTGACTTAACTGCGGCGGATCGGTATCGTAGGGTTCTTCCTTGGTGCCGCAGGCAGTAAACAGACCGAGAGCAAGCAGCAGTAAGACGGTTAGAAAAATAGAGTTGTTGTGTTTTGGCATGAGCCATCACTCCTTTGGATTTTGTATACTTGTTATCATCTTGGTTTGTCGATGCCAATCAAGAGCAAACTTAAATTTGTGTCCAAACAACTTCCTTTAATCCCACCAGCTCTATTTCCACTGTGTGATTATTATTTCTGATTTGCTCTGTGGTCAGCAGTTGCCCATGGAGATAACATTCTAACGGAAAAACAGAATAGGCAAATGTATCCCCATCTAAATAATAGATTGGGGCTTTTGTGTAACACTGTTTCGTTTCATATTGATAATCGCTTACAGTTGTGCGCAGATAGCCGTCTGCGTTTTCTTGCCTATGCGATAACAGCGTTATCAATCTAGCGCCGTCTTGATGATAAGAGCCTTTTGCATCAAAAAAGATTTTGTATCCGCCGTTGTTATCATCTTGGATTGTCTGGATAGAAATGACACAGTCATCATCTCGAAAAATTTCTTTACCGATAGATGCTTCTATATTGTTCCAATCAAGTGTAAATGAAACGGGTTCCCGAAAAGGACGTTCGGTTATTTGATATTGCTCACTGTGTGCGATAAATCTCATGCCGTCTTTTTGAACCGCTGCAAAATTAGAATAGCTGCACAGGACGGCACTGATGATAATCAAACATGTGATCATACTGTAGAAATAATATACTTTTTTAATTTTCAAAAAACATCATCTCCTTAGAATAATTTTATAAATATAGTATAACACTGATGTATATTTTGTTCAAATAAAATAAGTGATTTTTTAAATGATATAACCGGCAGTCAACAAGATGAACCGAAGAACTGTTTACACTTTTTTGATAGATTTCTTTTTATCTATTGAGGCGCCGTTATTCAAAGTGGAAAGGAGGCAACTAAGATGGAAAGTGAAGTTTTTAAGTTAGTAGCTAGTCAAGGAATATGGGCTGTATTATTTGTTTGTTTGCTATTTTATGTATTAAATGAAAACAGCAAACGAGAACAGAGTTTTCAGGACATTATTTTAGCGTTGACAGAAAAGCTGGACACATTGGATTCTATCAAGGATGATTTAGCAGAAATAAAAGATGGGTTACATGGTTTTGTTAAAAAGACATAATTAATTTAGATTATTGAAAACACTTTTGACAACGAGATTAGTTTATTGTTGAAAGTGTTTTTATTTTAGAAAAATAAGTTTACAATTAAACTGGTAAATGCTTCTTAATAGATGTAATTACAAATTGGCCAAGCAGTGATTGCAAAAAATTAAATTTATTTAGGAGGAATTTATTATGGCAACTAGTCATTTATTGAAAAAAGAAACAGAAACCTTTTCTGGGGCAACTTTAACGAAGTATCTGAATGAGGAGAAAGGTACAAATTATAAAGATTTGCCTGCAGCTTTACTTGGTGTAGGTGCTAGTGTTGCAGGTGCAATTTTGATTGGTCCTTTAGCCGCTCAGATAGCTACTGCCTTGGGTTTAGCTTTGGGTATTAGCACAGTTATTGATGTAGTGGAAAGTGGTATGGATGAAGCGAAATTGGCTCCTGTATTGGAAAAGGTAGGTGCCAATGGTACTTTGGAAGTAACAACATCTTTTTACGAATGGTTGTCTGGTAGTGGTAATCATACCGGCTATTATTCTGAAACAACTTATAGAGCTATCTAAGGTTGGTAAATTAGTTCAATAAAAATGTGGCTGTGAAAAAAGCCCGAAAAAGAAAAAGGACTTCTTGTTCAAAAAAATGAGCAGGAAGTCCTTTTTTGGTGCGTCCAGCATGGGCGCAGTCTAAAGGGTGTGGAGTGTTATAATAAAGAAACTAGGGGGATTAACTCCTTTTGAAAAACACGAACAATATATGTTGGTAGCATAAAAACTGCCACCAGCTTTTCGTATCTGGTGGCAGTTTTTATTGTCTACTTGACGGGAAGCAGTTCAAAAGTCTTTTCATAGTTTCATTTTTTTATTGAACTAATTTATAAATAATAGGTAGAAAGTTTATTTTGATAAGTGTGTATATAAATAATGAATAAGAACAATACACAGAATAACAATTCCTATAGCATAAAAAATATTGGCTAATTGGAACCATTTAAGTGTATTAATTAAGGTATCTGGATTTGAATTTATTGCTTGTTTAGTCTGATTTATAAAAAAAGAAAGAAAAATCAAGAAAAGTGAGATGAAAATACTTATAAAATAAAAAATTTTTTTAAATGAAGGTTTCATAAATAATTTCCTCCTTAATAGTGCTACAATTTTGATATTTATTTTTGTGACTGAAGAATAGCATAAAAAAGTAATTTATTCAAGTCAAATGGGATAAAAATGATATAATTGGTAATAAACAAGATAAATGTAAGAACTGTTTACACTTTTTTGATAGAATTCTTTTTATCCATTGAGGCGCCGTTATTCAAAGTGGAAAGGAGGCAACTAAGATGGAAAGTGAAGTTTTTAAATTAATAGCTAGTCAAGGAATATGGGCTGTATTATTTGTTTGTTTGCTATTTTATGTATTAAATGAAAACAGCAAACGAGAACAGAGTTTTCAGGACATTATTTTGGCATTGACAGAAAAGCTGGACACGTTAGATTCTATCAAAGATGATTTGGCAGAAATTAAAGATGGATTACATGGCTTTGTTAAAAAGATATAGCTGAACTAAAATGATAAAAACGCCTTCCACAACAAGATTGCTTTGTTGCCGAAGGTGTTTTTTTATTATTTAGAGATAGCAGGTTTACAATTGAGTGGATAAATGCTTCTTACAAAAGTGGTTAGAAATGCAATAAATGGTTTGTATAATGGTGTTGTCTTTTTTAATGAATTGAAAGACATAATGGAATCTGAGACAGATGCATTAGAAAGGGCCGTTCGGGATTTAGCGGCTAGTACCGATCCTAACGCTAAAATCAAAGTTGTTACAACCTACTCTGAATGGGTTTCTGGCAGTGGAAATCATTCTTGTAACTACCAAGTTAGCAATACTTATGATGTTGTATAAAGCAAAAGCAATTTGGCAGTAGCAGTTGAATCGTGAAGAAAGGGCAAATTTGATTTTTAAGGTTTGCCCTTCTTTTTTGTCCATCAAGTAAAAAATAGATTTTTCCCATATAGCAGCATGACAAGCACAATTACACAAGCGCAATGATAAAGTGCAAAGTTTTCTGCATTTAAAAAGATATCTTTGCAATGATCTTGTTTGGAAAAGAATGGACTGTACCGAAAGAAAGAGCCAATCAGAGCTGTTGTTAAAAGAAAGGCGATGGTGCCATATACATAAACCATGGTAGCCGGATTATAATATTGTTTAACTTTAAGCAGCAACATAAGCATATACGTATACAGGAAACCATAAGCGTAAATAGAGCATAGAAGAAGGCATAAACGCCAAGATTTTTTACCGACAGTTAATAAAATCCCTTTTGTTGTGCAAGTTAGCTGCTCTTTTTTACTTTGGACAATGGTGTGGGCCAGCAGCAGCAACGTGCCGATAAACCATAACAAAAAGAACCCAAGGCTGAGCCGATTCCAGTGCAACGCCATAAATCCGGCAACAGCAGATTCTGCGCTTTGGATAATGCCGCCCGCATAATAAACCAGCAGACAACTGCTCAAAGCTGCAAGCAGGCAAAGTAAAACAATTGATTTTCTGTGAGCCTGTTTCATAGATAAATCCTCCATTGTATATCGGTGAGTATTGCTCGTATTCCTCATAAGTGCGCGTGCGCTTTTGTATGCTTGTTATCATCTTGGTATGTCGATGCCAATCAAGAGTAAAATTAAATTTGTGTCCAAACAATTAAATATAAAAATAAACATCCTGCCATATATATCTGGTAGGATGTTTATTTTTAGTAAAGAGTAGAGCATGTATTTTATTAGCTAATAAAAATAAAAAACTATCAGTATATATTTTAATAATATACTGAAAAATCATTTTGCTCAAGTAAAATAAAATAAAAATGTAATAAATGGTAGTAAGAGAGTGCTATTTTTTATTGTAATAGTGTTTGAGAGTTCGTTTGTTCTTATTAACTTATTTATATTGTTTTTGCAAAATTGATAATGCCTGGTTTTTAGTCTTGTTGATTGCCTGTCTGGTTTTGTGATATCGAGAGGCAATTTCTTGAATTGAATATCCATCGATATAGTGCAAAAGTAATACTGTTTTTTGCCATTCTGTCAAATAAGAAAATATATCTTGCAGCATAACTGTTTGTTCTATGTCTTGTACAATGGTTTTATCCATGATTTCTGGATTAAATTCAAGAATATTATTTTCCTGAAATGTATTTTGTTTTGAAAGTTTAATGTAATAGGTGTAAATGGCTTTGGCAATATAAGATACTGTTTGTCCGTCGTTCCAATGTTCTGCTGCTGGTGGAAAGTGTTTTATTAATTGGATAAAGTATAATTGCAGTTCGGAAAAGGTATCTTCATATTCAAATTTACGTGCATATTTATTGAGTAAGGGTGTAAAACGGGTTAATAAATTTAAGAGATCTTCTTCAGAACCATCTGAGGCTAATTGACGCAAGGTACTGATCGATTCTTGTTTCATAGTGAATCCCTTCTTTTTTCTTTTTTAAGTTAAAAAGAAAAAAGAATTGGATTTGTAAACTATAAAATAGAAAAGTCCTCTCTCAATAAAAGCAGTATAAAATATTTAAAAATTTTAGCTATGATTTTGTAATAATTAGCTAAAAAATTGGTCATAACCGTAAAAATACACTGATTGATACAATTTTTTCTGTTATTTATAACATTTTTAATGTAATTTAGGTTTTTGATGAGTAAAATGATTTATAATAAAAAAACTATCTGAAGAATGGTTCTCCAGATAGTTTACAAAAAATACAATTTAACTGTGGGTTGTAAATAATTGTGCTACTTCAATTTCTAATGCTTCTGCAATAGCAAAAAGTGTGTAGATAGAAGTGCTGCCAGGGCAGTTGATGGATTCAATTCTGCTGATTTGTTGTGGTGAAATATTGATCCGTTCTGCCAGTTGGGCTTGTGTAAGTCCTTTTTTATTACGATAATATTTTATATTTAAACATAATTCCATAAATTGCTTTTCATATTTTTCTTTACTCAATAAAAAAACCTCCCTTATAAATATTGTAAAAGTTTTTTTATGATAGAAGTATGGCTTTAAATGTTGTAAAATAAACATTAAATGTTGAATTTTAAATATTGGATGTGAAAATGAAATGAATGGTATGGAAATTAGAATGTTGGTAGAAAATTATAAAAAATTGCAGCTGTATTCTGTAGATGAACGGTCCATTGAAGAATCTATTATTTTAGAAATAAAACAGGATCTATTAACACAAAAAAGAGAAGGGTGGGATGTACAGCAAAAACAGGCTATGCTTGCAAAAGTGGTTGCTTATGTAGAATTTGGACTGTGTTATGAAACCTATGCGGCAATGTTTCAGCAGATTTTAAATTTGTGCGGAATTACAAAAGATATGTTTCGTTCTATCTGGAACAAGGAAGCGCAGTATGTGAAATGTTCCAAAAAAAATCTGCAAAAAATTATTATCTGGAAAACAGAACAAAAACAAAAGTACTTAAATAAAGGTGAAGTTATAGATGAAATCATTGCGTTATGCAAAAAACATATCTACGGAACCTATCAATATAAAACAGAAAAAAGCGAATACTTGTTGGAAATTAATCAGGAAGTGGTAACGTTAAAAAATGTATCTAAAAAGATAATTTACTATTTAATGTAAATAATAAAATAAATTGTAACCGGAAAATGCAAATTTTCCGGTTATTTTTTCTATATGGTTGATTTTTTTTAAGACGATATGTACTATAAAAACAACGATAGGAGGGAGCGTTGTGATAATTGGAATTTGTGAAGACAATGTACCAATTCGTGAAGAATTGCGGCAGGAGATAGAAAAGCAGCAAGAGCAGCTTGCCATGCAAATTTATGAATTTGGTTCTGCAGAGGCCATGATGGCCAGTAACCAGTTGTTTGATCTGGTGTTTTTGGATATTGAACTGGATGGCGCAATGACCGGTTTGGAGCTTGCCCAGCAGCTGCAAATAAAAAATCCCGACTTGATTCTGGTTTTTATTTCAGCCTATACCAAATATGTATCTTCCGCCTTTCATCTGCATACCTTTCAATTTTTATTAAAGCCGTTGGATGCAGATTTATTTGCGGAAGAATTTAAACGGTGTGTGGAGAGCTATCGCATAGCCCATGATATTTTTCGGATTCCACAGGGTGGAGAAATAATCGAAGTGGAAATGAAGGATATTATGTATATAGAATCAAACAAGCGTAAATTGATGATTCATCTGAAAAATAAAAAAAAATATGAAATGTATGGGAAAATCAGTGAGCAGGAGGCGGTTTTATTGGTACATCATTTTGTGCGGATTCACAAAAGTTATCTGGTCAACTGTCGATACATCAAAAAAATGAAAGATGAAACTGTTTCATTGGGTTATCTTCCTAAAGATGAATTGATTGTTTTGCCCATTAGCCGAAGATGTAAAGAAAAGGCCAAAGAACAATATCACCAATATTATTATGCGAGATTTGAAGGATAGGAGCCATTATGAAATTAATTCTTGATTTTATTGGCGTGGCTTTTGAACTATTATTGGCATATTTATTTTTTAGAATCTTTTTTGAGCGCTGGCGATTTTCTAAAAAAGTAGTTTTGTTTTTTTTCATCGGCATATTCTTTCTCAAGTTAAGCAGTTCCTACTATTTAGCCAATGTTTGGCAGAAGACTGCGCTGAGTTTTATCTACTACTCGCTGTTGGCCTGCTGTTATAAAGGGAATATTTTCAGAAAGGTAATTATGACACTGTTCTTTTTATTGGTAAATGTAATTGCCGAGTATGGTGTACATGCTGCGTTAATGATACTGGCAGGAAAAGTCTATGCTACAGGAAAACATCAGTTAAATGATTACGCAATAGGTTTATTTTTATCTAAATTTATTGTGATGGTGCTGTATTCTTTTTTGTACTTTTACCAGCGGGACAGGCATGCTGCAAGACAGGAACTGAGCTATAAGTGGTATGCAGCATTCTTGATTTATCCCATTGTCACAATTATCATACTGATGCAAAACTATTATTTTATTTTAGAAACCGCCGATTCTGCATCATTGGATAGCTTTATATGCACCAGTATTTTGCTGATGCTGTCCAACTTGGTGATTTTTAAGATATTAGATGAAATGCAGCGTTTGCAGGCAATCAAGTTGGAGGCAGAGTTATCCGAACAGCGGCTGCTGATTCAGGAAGCGCATTATGCCGAACTGGTGCAAAAAAATCACACGGTAAAGAAATATGTCCATGATACAAAAAATTTTCTTTTGGCACTGCAAGGGTATATTCAGGAGGGGAAATCCAACGTCGCGCTGGAGGAATTGCAGCAAATGTTAAAAACGCTGCAGATGGACTTGATAGAATGCACCGGAAATATTGTTCTGGATACGGTATTGTCCAATAAAATCCATATTGCGCAGAGTAAAAATATTACTTTGATACCGGCCATTGCTTTGTATGGCGATGTAAAAATAAAAATTATTGATTTGGCGCTGATTTTAGGCAATGCATTGGATAATGCCATTGAGGCGGCCGAGGCGGTTACGCAGACAACGGAAAAGAAAATTTGGCTGACAATGAAGCTGCAGCAGGATATTTTGCATATCCAGGTGAAAAATCCGGTGATGAAAAAAGTACTGATTCAGAACCAGACCATTGTTTCCGGCAAAAAAGAGCAGGAGATGCATGGCTTTGGTATTTCCAATATGAAAACCATTACCAAAAAATACCGCGGCACCTTTGATATGCAGTGTTCGGACAAGCTGTTTGTGTTAAATATTGTGTTGGAAAACGAGGAAGCAGGATGATAGAAAAATGGGTTCATTGGATTGTGCAGGTATTACTGCAGGAAAATATCATTGTTGAGCAGGAGAAGGAGGTGTATGTTTACTGTTTTCAAACGATGTTGTTTCAAAGCATTGTATATGGCACAATCATAATTTTAGCGATTAGCAGTGGAACTTTATTAAAAACAGTGGCTTATT
Source organism: uncultured Clostridia bacterium (assembly GCA_944391625.1). Classification (GTDB taxonomy): domain Bacteria; phylum Bacillota; class Peptococcia; order Peptococcales; family Peptococcaceae; genus UBA7185. Next base: position 4,863 of record CALXUG010000034.1, on the reverse strand, counting down.
ATTTAGGTTTTTTGCCAATACGGTATACCGCTGGTGGAATGCACACGAGTTCTCATAAAAGTTGTTTTGTGTTAAGCATTGCAGTTTATTTGATATCAATGGTAATACTTGTATTGATTCCTGAAGCCTACAAACAGTTTTTTGGGGCTGGCTGCACAATCTGTGCAATTCTCATGGTTTTTTGGGCTGCGCCGGTGGATCATAAAAATCATGTTTTTTCACCAGAATCGAAAGTGAGATATAAGCGGCAAAGCCGTTTGCTTGTTAGCGGAATGGCTATGGTTTTTATTATAATGGCAATGTATGAAATAGAGTTTTCAACCGCAATTGCATTTGGTTTATTTTGTGCAGGATGTTCTTTAGTAATTGGAAAATTTGAGAGGAGATATGAACAATGTTAAAAAAATTTATTATTCGGCATAGTGCTATGTTATTATCTGCGGCGCTGGTAGTTGGGAAAGCTTCAGCAAACTTGGCGTGTGATGGACCATATTATCAACCAAAAGTACCGCAACAATTATTAAAACGGTAGCTTTTGTTAAAACAAAATTGCGTAGATTTTTATACCGCAGCAGAGTAAATGTCTGTTGCGGTAATTTTTTATTGGCTTAAAGCTAGTTGTATGCACAGAACGTGAAATAAAGAGTAATTCGCTATATGAGTATCTTTCCCGGATGAATTTTCCACTGTGTATTAGCAATGTTTTAAAAATAGCTAAAACTATAATGGCGACAGGACTGCGGCTTGGTGTGAATGTTTGTGGTCGGCTTGTCTTATCTTTGCTTACGATCATGTTCGTCGGCTTGTCCTACCTTTGCCGATCCCTCAGTGGTGCTGGACATCAACTTGGTTGTTTTCCTCGCCATGGACTGCGTCCAGCTCGGATAAAACAATCTGCGTTGCTGACCATCCCAATTCGGAATTTTGGCAAAGGATAGGCCAGCCTTATATGCGCAACTTAGGGAGATGTTTTGTTGCCGTTGTCGAGATTGAAACGGACAGATGCGCAGTCTGTCTTGCTGAACTGGACGCAGTTCAAAGTGAGGCAGACCGACAAGCAAATGTCCGGTGAACGAGGGCAAGCAACAAACAATCTCCCGACGATGGGGCATCTCAAAACAAAATTGTTTCACGTGAAACATAGTTATTAACCAAATTTAACAAATAGCAAAATTTTACCAAACTAAGCTGTATATTTTTTCTTGTGGTTGTCCATACTATTGACAGAAAAGAAAACGGAAACAGCGGTTTTTACCGAAATTTTTTAAAATGTTTGAGCATTTCTCCAATTTCCAGCACATGGATGGGTAATCTGCTGGATTCGGGTTATTCTAACAAAGAGGGAAGTGAGAGCAGATGGTTCGATGTCCTTACTGCAACAGTACAACCATTGGAAAAGTGGGAACCAGTCAGTATTATTGCTGGAGCTGCTATTATGAATTTGCAGTGCAGAAGCAAGGCATTCAGCGCTTTCGTATTGTGGAGGACGGCTCCCTGACTGAAGCAGAAACTGTGAGTTTAAAGGGATAGGAGGCAACAAACATGGAAATGAACACCAGAAAAATGCGCCGCATGATGAAGGCGGCAGAACGAAAAGCGGAACATCTGTGGGAACGCCTGAGAGGAAAATAGCAAGATAATAAGACCTGTATGCAGCTGGGTCGGGGGAATCTATGGTTGAAGATGACAAAACCATAGATTCCCTTTTTGTTTTATTTACTTATTTTATTTTGCTGCGTGATGCTGCATCTGTTTTATGACAGATGGGTTCGCGTTCTGTAAATATGATAGAATCGGCTGACGGCGGCCAAAAGCAGCAGCAACAGCAAGGCAGCCAAAGGAAACAGATATAAGGACAGGTAGGGCATGGCGGCGGGTGTGGGTTCGGTTGAACGGAACACATCTACAGAAAGTATTTGCGGAAACAACACCGTCAGCAAAGGAATGTAGGCAGCGGCCAAAAGCCCCTGCAATGGGCGGCAAAGGCAGTATAAGCGGGATGATATTTTTTGCCCCGATAAAATGCTGCTGACCTGCGCCTGAATGGAAAGGCCGCTCCAGCCTAAAATAAAACTGATGATCATCAATTGTTGCAGCAAAGGTGCCCGGCTTTCTGCCGCTGTCTGCGCGCCCAGGGTCATTTCAAACAATCCGGCGGATAATGCTGCTGCTAACTGGGTGTCCAGCTGCAATATATGCAATAAACAGGCAAAGCTTTGCTGCAAAAGCTGTAATAATTGACTGGCCTGCAGCAGCTGTAATAATACGGAGAACATCAGCACAAAGCCGCCGATATTGACAATGCTGCGGATGCCTTTTTGCACTGCCTGCCCCAGCATGGCGCCGATGGATTGCTTGTGCTGTGCCTGATATTGCAGCATTTGCCCAACGGCAATGCGCAATAAGCCGGACGGCACTACCTGATGAATGGCGCGGGGCGCAGTAAACCGCAGCAAAATGCCAACGGTAAAATTGGCCAGATAATGGGCCAGCAGCAGCAAAACCCCCAGCTGGGGACAATGGAGCATGGATACCGGCACAGCAATGAGTAGGAACAAGGGGCTGGAATTGTTGGTAAACGCTGCCAGCCGAGCGGCTTCTTGTGCGGTGCATAACTGCTGCTCTTTTAAGGAAGCTGTCAAAATAGCCCCCATGGGAAAACCGGAGGTAAATCCCAAAGCCACCGCAAAGCCGGCTTCACCGGGCAGTCGGAACAACGGCCGCATGATTGGTTCCAGCAGCACGCCCAAAAAGCGCACAAAGCCCAGGGATAATAATAAATCGGCAATAATAAAGAACGGCAGCAGCGAAGGAACCAGATGGACACTCCAGGTTTCCAGCCCCCGGCAGGCGCCTTGATAAGCCGCCTGGGGATACAGCAGCATCATGGCTGTGGTACATAAAATCAGCAATAAAAAAATAAGCGCAGAGAATCGTTTCATAAGAATCACCTGGCTTATTTTATGAGAATATGATGCAGTTTAGACCTGAACCGGCATTTTTAACAAATCCCGATTGTAGGTTCGCAAAGAGGGCAGTGCATAGCCCAGATCGTACAGATTGGTGGCGCGGCAGTCCAAAGCCAACATCAGCTGCGCCTGCTGGTCCAGCTGATGCCGCTGCCGTGCGGGACGGATAATGATGGGCAGTGTGCAATGCTTTTTCATTTCTTTCAGGATTTTTTGTCCCGTTTGGTTAAAGCCCAGCACGCGCAGATATGCCGGCTGCTCGGCGGCATACTGGGCGGTAAAGTTGAGCAGCAGATGAATCAGTATACGCTGTATGCGGGTGTAGGTGTAGCGTTTGGATTTGATGGCGCTGCACAGATCCTCCAGCGTATGGGTTTGATGGGCGGCAGTGTAGATGCGGTTTTCTAATCCTTCTGCCGTTTCAATAATGTCGGACAGCAAATCCGGTGTGCTGCGGCGCAAAAGAGCAAAGAGTATCTGTTCAAAGTTTTGATTCTGCATAGGCAGATAGCCCTGCTGCAGCTGCTCATGAATCAGCTGTGCTACCGGTCGGGGTACTTGCTCCTGCCAGAGAGAATTTTCCTGACAGAGCAGTCGGCGAATGGCCGAGGCGCTGGCAAACCCTTGGGATATTTGCGGTATGGCGGTGTCGTTGTAATCACCCAGCCTGGAAATGAACACAGGCGTGATGGGCAGCGATTCCTGCTGAATGGTCTGCAAGTAATGCAGGGCCAAAATATTATTGGGTGTCTGCAATTGTTCTGCCCCGTCGATATGCAAGGCCGATAATGCCTTTTGCCGCGCCGACGGATAGGATAATCCCTGCTGCAGATATTGCTGTAATACCTGCTGATACTGGGGCGTTTCGTCGCTTAAAAACTGCGCCAGCTGCTGCAATTGGTTAGTGGATTGGCTTTCCACGCCGCAGGACAAATGGCTGACCACGCCGGTGGCAGCCAGAGATAATACAGCGCCTTTGGCAAAATATCCGGCGCTGCGAACAGCAAAAGCCACAGGCAGCTCCAGCACCAAATCCACGCCGCAGCGCAGCGCCATCTCTGCCCGCGTCCATTTGTCAAATACGGCTGCCTCGCCCCGTTGGGTAAAGTTGCCGCTCATGACAGCGATAATGCCGTCGCTTTCCTGCAGCGCTTTGGTCTGGCCAATATGATATTGATGTCCGTTATGAAAGGGATTGTATTCTGCTACAATACCTGTAATCTGCATAGGTTGTCACCGCCGTTTCCAATGATGTTTATTGATAGGGTTGTTTATCTATATAGTATTCAGTAGCATTGTAATGGAAACGGCGGTGATGTGCAAGGGTTATTTGCCGGTCATCATGCGGCCCAGCTGGATAATCACAGTAGGCAGTATGGCGTAGCAGATGATTTCCTGAATCTGCAGGCCGGTCAGCGCATTGCTGATGTCAAACAGACTGTGCAGCGCAGGAATCAGCAGCACTGCCATTAATAACAGAGCGCCCAGCGCAAAGGCACCGATGCTGTAAAGGTTTTTGGGCAGTCGGAATACAGAACGAGTGCCGCGGCAGTTGAATCCATGGAATAACCGCGCCAGACATAGGGTAGAGAATGCCATGGTGCAGGCCATTGCGCTGCTGACACGCAGACCGGAATAAAAGGCCAGTATGGTGACAACGGCAATCAAACCGCCCTGCACGCCTACCCGCTGTATAAAGTCGCCGGTCAGAATGCTTTCGCGGGGATTTCGCGGCTTTTGTTTGAGCAAGTCGTTGGTGGGCTGCTCCATATTGATGGCCAGAGCGGGCAGGCTGTCGGTCAGCAGATTGATAAACAGCAGCTGCACCGCCGTAAACGGCAGCGGAAGCCCCATGATGGAGGTAAACAGCACCACCAGAATTCCGGCCAGATTG
>CALXUG010000033.1 GCA_944391625.1 uncultured Clostridia bacterium | reverse complement strand
TGCTCTCTTTTTTTATTATTTTTTCTAAAATAATAAATGTCGGGAAATCGCTACCCCAACATTTATTATAGAACCCAAAAACGCCAGCCTCTGCAAAGGAGACTGGCGTAAGAAAGCACACGATTCAATTTTAACTATTCAAACAATTCGCTGACAGAATTATCTAAATGAATCCGCAAGATTGCTTCACCGATAATTGGTGCAACGGATAATACTTTAATTTTGTCGCTCTTTTTATCTCCCATTGGAATGGTATTGGTTGTAACCAGTTCCTGAATCGGAGAGTTTTCAATCCGTTCAATGGCAGGACCGGACAATACTGCGTGGGTGCAGCAAGCATCTACGCATTTTGCACCTCTGTCAATCAAAGCCTGTGCGCCATTGGTAATGGTGCCGGCGGTATCAATCATATCGTCAACTAAGATAACTTCTTTGTCTTTAATATCGCCAATAATGTTCATAACTTCGGATACATTTGGCATTGGTCTTCTTTTATCAATGATAGCCAATGGAACACCGATCTGTTCTGCCAGATTTCTTGCCCGAGTTACCCCGCCCATATCCGGAGATACCACTACCAGATTTTCTGTGTCTTTATGTTTATAGTAATCGGCCAGAATCGGCAGGCCAAACAGGTTGTCCACCGGAACATCAAAAAAGCCCTGAATCTGCATAGCATGTAAGTCCATAGCCAAAACACGGCGAGCGCCGGCTTTTGTGATTAAATTTGCTACTAATTTGGCAGTGATTGGTTCACGGCCGCGGGATTTTCTGTCCTGTCTTGCATATCCATAGTAAGGCAGCACTGCGGTAATGCGTTTTGCAGAAGCACGGCGCAACGCATCAATCATAATTAATAATTCCATCAGATTGTCGTTTACCGGAGTGCAGGTCGGCTGAATAATATATGCATCACTGCCGCGTACACTTTCGTCAATGATTAAGCTGATTTCTCCATCGCTAAAATGTTTTACTTTGGCTGCGCCCAATTTGACACCCAAATAATCGGCAATTTCCTGCGCTAATTCTGGGTTGGCATTTCCAGTAAACAATTTCAAATTTCTTACTTCTTTCCTTGTAGTCATTTGGTTGTTCTCCCCCTAACAGAATCTTAAACTGTATTATATCTATAATAACTAATCTACGCTGCAAACTCAACCTTTATTTCCCGATATCTTTAGAAAAAACGACAAAAACCTATTTTTTCTTTCTCCAGTTTTCTTTCAAACGCAATTCCGCTCTCACAACTGCCAAACTTTCAGCGGGAACATTTTTTGTAATGGTGGAACCGGCGCCAATGAAAGCATTTTCTTCTACAGTTACCGGAGCAACCAGGTTTGTGTTGCTTCCAACAAAAGCCCCATCTTCAATAATCGTTTGATGTTTATTGACACCATCGTAATTGCAGGTAATGGTTCCGCAGCCAATATTGACTCCGCTGCCGACAACAGCGTCGCCAACGTAAGAAAGATGAGGAATTTTGCTGCCCTCTCCTACCTGCGCTTTTTTTACTTCTACAAAGTCGCCGATTTTTACGTGATCAGCCAGTTTTGTGCCGGGACGCAGATAAGCCATTGGACCAATTTTACAGAAATTACCCACTGTACTTTCCACAATAACCGTACTTTGAATATCGTTGCCATCGCCAATCACACTGTCTGCAAATCGACAATTAGCGCCGATGATATTATCGCTGCCAATCACCGTACTGCCTTCCAGAATCACATTGGGATAAATAATGGTATCATTTCCAATTACTACATCGGCACCGATATAGGTGTGCATTGGATCCATTAACGTAACGCCTTCCATCATAACCTGTGTGCATTTACGCTGACGCAAAAGCTGTTCTGCCTGTGATAACTGCACCCGATTATTGACGCCCAGACTTTCGCTGAAATCCTCAAGAATATAACCGCCTACCGGTAATTGCTGTTCATTGGCAATTTTAATTAGATCTGTCAGATAGTATTCTTTCTGTGCATTATTTGTGTTTAAATCTCCCAAATGCTTCTGTAAAAACGCTTGGTCAAAACAGTAGGTTCCTGTGTTAATCTCTTTCACCTTTTTTTGCTCATCGGTAGCATCCTTCTGCTCTACAATGGAAAAGATATGTGCGCCCTGCCGCATGATGCGTCCATACCCGGTTGGATTTTCTGCCAATGCAGTTAATACAGTAACCGCATTGTTCTCTTTCTGATGCTGTTCAATTAACCGCTGAATGGTTTCTGCGCGCAGCAACGGTGTGTCGCCGCAAATTACCAATACACATTGATTTTGTTCCGGTAGTACTTTGGCTGCCTGCATGACTGCATGTCCTGTGCCCAATTGTTCTGTCTGATAAACTGCAACAGCCTGGTTTTCTACTACCTGCGCAACCTGATCGCCACCATGCCCCAATACAATAATTTTATCCTCTACGCCAGCTGTTTCTAAACAATCTATCACCCATTGCACCATTGGTTTTCCCAGTGCTTTATGCAACACTTTGGGTAATTTTGATTTCATTCTGGTACCTTGCCCTGCCGCCAGAATAATTGCTGTTGTCTTCATAAACAAATTTCTCCTTTTTGCAAAATCGTTTTTACGCATATTTTATTTATATTTTATTTTGTATATCCAATATTTTATATAAATTTTACAGTTGCTATCTTTGTATAGTTTACCACATTATTTAACAGAGTACCAGCGGTAACATACTGATTTTGGGCATATTAAAGCAACGCGATTATACATATTATGCATCTCAATTTTTATAAATTATTAGCCTATATATAAATTGTGATTTTTTTATGTATTAATTTTTTGTTATCCATATTCGGCCAACTCAAACTATTTTGTTTCAGCTTTTTATTGCAATGATTCAATGATATTGACAATTTTCTACCATACTTTTACTCTTCAGGTTTGGTAAATTTTTTTCTTCGCTCAATTTTTATCAGGTGTATTTCTTAAGCCTAACGGAGCAAATTGGCTCTATTAAGCATTTTCTTTTGAATCTTCAATTTCTTCTTGCAACTTATTGTAACAATCAAAGTATGCATGAAATTAATAAGAGATACTAATGTGTTGTATATATGCTTCCCATTCGCTATAATAAAACCAGGTTAAGGATTGAGGACCTTCCTCAATAAAAAATATACACTAAATTTATATTCATTTAAGAAAGGATGATTTTTCACCATGACACAACCAATCCAATGTTGTTACTCTCCACATGAACAGCACATTATGGACGCTGCTGCTGGGGACACAAACTACAAAAAAGGCAGAGAAAGAATTTACAAAATTTTAGACCGTAACCAGAACTTGAAACCAGTTATCGATGCTGAACGTGCAAAATACTTCACAGAATCCATGGCTCAGACTGAAGGCGAACACCTGACACTGAGATGGGCAAAAGCTATGATGAACATCGCTAAAAACATCACAGTTTATGTAGAAGAAGATAACTTACTGGCTGGTCGTATCGGCTGCCAGGGTCGTTATGGTATTCTGTATCCTGAACTGGATGGCGATATCTTCGAAGAAGCTATCAAATTGTTGCCAACTCGTGTTACATCTCCATTCAACATGACTCAGGAAACTGTTGACACAATTCTGAATGACATTGCTCCATATTGGGACGCTAAAACAGGCAGAGGCAAAACATTCTTCAATGACTTATATGATGCACTGCCAGAAGATACTTTAAAAGTAACTTATGAACCATCCGAAAAATCTACTTCCAGATTTATCGTAAATGAAACTGCTTCTTTCCGTTCCTCCAACCAGTGGGTTCCAGACTATGAAAAAGTTCTGAAAAGAGGTTTCAAAGGTCTGAAAGAAGAAGCTCAGGCTAAATTAGCTGCTCTGGATCCATTTGATCCACTGGACAACGTAAACCAGAAACCATTCTACGAAGCAATCGTAATTCTGTGCGACGCTATCGTACTGTGGGCTAACCGTTACGCTGACCTGTATGAAAAAGAAGCTGAAAAAGAAGCTGATCCAGTTCGTAAACAGGAAATGGTTGATATCGCTGCTCGTTGCCGTTGGGTACCAGAAAACCCAGCTCGTGACTTCCGTGAAGCTTTACAGTCTCAGTGGTTTACACAGCTGTTCTCCCGTTTGGAACAGAAAACTGGTACAATCGTATCCAACGGTCGTATGGACCAGTATCTGTACCCATTCTACAAAGCTGACAAAGAAGCTGGTAAATTAACAGACGAACAGGCTATGGAATTATTGGAATGCATGTGGGTTGCTATGGCTCAGTTCATCGACCTGTACATGTCCGTAACCGGCGGTGCATTCAACGAAGGTTATGCTCACTGGGAAGCTGTTACAATTGGTGGTCAGACACCTCAGGGTCAGGATGCTACCAATGAACTGACCTACCTGTTCTTGAGATCCAAACAGGAATTCCCACTGCACTACCCAGACTTAGCTGCTCGTATTCATGCTCGTTCTCCACAGAGATACATTGAAGAATGCGCTAAAACAGTTAAAGAAGGTTCCGGTTTCCCTAAACTGTTAAACGACGAAGAAATCGTTCTGCAGTTAGTATCCAACGGTGCTACCATTGAAGAAGCATTTGACTATGCTGTATCCGGTTGTGCTGAAGCCAGAATGCCGAACCGTGACACCTTTACTTCCGGTGGTGTATACATCAACTTTGCATCCGCAATCGAAATGATGATGTACAACGGTAGAACTTTCAAAACTGGTGATGAATTACTGGGTCTGGAAACAGGCGAAGTTGAAACATTCAAAACTTGGGATGATGTATGGAATGCATACGTTGCTCAGGCTAGAAACCTGTTGAGACATGCTTTCATTCAGCAGAAAAACATCGACAGACTGCGTGAAAAGCACTTTGCAGCTCCACTGCTGTCCGCTATGCATGACCTGTGCATGAAAGAAGGTCTGGATCTGCATACAGAATTTATCCCAGGCGGCGTTGATATCGGTTACTTCGAATCCATGGGCTTCGGTACTGTAGTTGACTCCCTGGCTGCTATCAAAAAATTAGTATTTGACGAAAAAGTTACCACTCTGGTAGAAATCAGAGAAGCTATGAAAGCTAACTTCGAAGGTTACGAAGTATTGAGACAGCGTTTACTGAACGCTCCTAAATATGGTAACAACGATCCATATGCTGACGAAATCGGTAAAGCTTGCGACTTAGTATGCTCCGAATTTACAGATAAATATTCCAAATCTCTGGGTATTGAATACTGCTTACGTTATGTACCATTTACATCTCACGTACCATTTGGTAAAGTTGTAGGTGCTACACCTAACGGCCGTGTTGCTTACTTCCCACTGTCTGATGGTTCTTCCGCATCCCATGGTTGCGATACTCACGGTCCAACAGCAGTTCTGTTAAGTAACTATCATACCAAAAACCCAGGTTTCCATGACAGAGCAGCTCGTCTGTTGAACATCAAATTCGACCCAAGTACAGTTGCTGGCGAAGAAGGTACCAAAAAACTGGCTTCCTTCATCAGAACATGGTGCGACCTGAAACTGTGGCATGTACAGTTTAACGTAATCAACAAAGAAACATTAGTTGCTGCTCAGCAGGATCCAGACAGATACAGAGGATTAATCGTTCGTATTGCTGGTTACAGTGCATACTTCTGCGACCTGTCCCCAGCTCTGCAGGATGACCTGATTGCTCGTACACAGCAGACAACAATCTAATTGTTGAACAATTTTATAATTAGTTTTTGAGATGGGCGGGCGATAGACCCGCCCATTTTAAGGTTCTGTCCCTTTTCTTTTGATTTATTTTTGGATACAATTTTAGTATTGTTCTATATTCCAATATCCTGTACAATAAATAATATCAAATATTATTTCATATGTTTTTAATTTACAAGGAGGTGCAGCCATGGAAGGTTGCGTATTTAATGTACAAAAATATTCCGTACATGACGGTCCGGGAATTCGTACTATTGTGTTTTTAAAAGGCTGTCCGTTACATTGCAAATGGTGTTGTAATCCAGAATCACAACTAGCCAAACCGCAAATTGCTTACAATCCTGAAAAATGTATTGGTGATGTATGCATGTTGTGCGCTCAGGTATGTCCGCAAAAAAATATGTCGTTGCTAGATACAAACAAAGTGTGGATTAACCACCAAAATTGTATTCATTGTCTTGCATGTGCAAAAGCTTGTCCTGCAAAAGCAATCAGTTTATATGGGGAACATCACAATGCCCAATATTTTATTGATAAAGTTGAAGAAGACTCTATCTTCTACTCTCGTTCCGAAGGCGGCTTAACTTTAAGCGGCGGGGAACCTACCATGCAGACAGAATTTGCAATTGAGTTGTTAAAAGATGCAAAAGAAAGAGGTATTACTACTGCTATCGAAACTTGCGGCGCTATTCCATGGGAAAAATGCCATGAAGTTTATGATTATTTAGATTACATCCATTTTGATATTAAACACCTTAATTCAGAAAAACATAAAGAGTGGACTGGCCAAGGCAATGAAGTTATTTTGGATACTTTCCGCAAAATGCGCGAAGCCCATCCTAATACACCATGTGTCGCCAGAACACCAATCATCCCAGGATTTAATGATACAGAAGAAGATATTATTGCAATCCGCGATTTCGTAAAACAGTTCCCAAATACAACTTATGAAGTTTTACGTTATCACCGTTACGGTTCTACAAAATATGAATTCATTGGCCGTGACTATCCTCTGGGAACAGAAGATTTAGATGGCGATTTGTTTAATCATTTGAAAGAAATTAGCTTGCAATAAGTACTTTCTCGTATATCTCAACAAAATTATTTTTTAGGAAGGAATGCAAAATGGATAATTTCTCTATTCAAACCAAAATATACTTTGGCGATGATGTTTTAGATCATTTAAGTGAATTACACTGCAAAAAAGCTTTGATCGTTACCGACCCATTTATTGTAACAAGTGGTCTTTTGGATATGATTGTACATCCGTTAGAAAATGGAAAAACCGAATTCAAGATTTTCAGTGATGTTGTTCCAGACCCACCAATTGGAAAAATTGTTTTAGGCGTAAAAGCATTGCTGGATTATCAGCCAGAAGTTTTAATCGCTGTTGGCGGCGGTTCTGCTATTGATGCTTCAAAGGCAATTCGTGAATTTGCAATGACAACAGAAGGATATCCTAAGATTCCTTTGATTGCAATTCCTACTACAAGCGGAACCGGTTCCGAGGTTACTTCTTTTGCCGTAATCACAGATCCTGAACGTCATATAAAATACCCATTAATCTCACCTAGTTTGCTTCCAGATGAAGCAATTTTAGATGCAGAATTGGTTCGCAGTGTACCACCGCATATCACGGCGGACACCGGAATGGACGTTTTTACACACGCATTAGAAGCTTTTGTAAGCACAAACGAAAATGAATTTTCGTCTGCATTGGCGGAAAAAGCCATTCAGATTGTCGGCTCCCATTTGTTACGTACCTATTATGATGGCAATGATATGGATGCCAGAAAAAAAATGCACTCTGCATCCTGCCTGGCAGGTTTGGCATTTAATTCGGCTGGTTTAGGTTTAAACCATGGTATGGCGCACGCATTAGGCGCAACATTCCATATTCCACATGGTCGCGCAAATGCAATGTTACTGCCGCACATCATTCAATACAATTCTAACATCAATGAACACAGTAAAAGTCAGCGTTCATACCCACAGGTTGTAGAACGTTATTCCACAATCGCAAGAAACTTGGGATTAAACAGCTATAATGAAATTATGACTGTCCGTTCTTTAGCAAACTGGGTACAATTTATGTTAAAAGAATTAGATATGCCGTTATCCATTTCTCAAATTGGCACTATTTCTAAAGAAGATTATTTTGCTGCAATTCCACATATGGCTGATGAAGCTTTGGCTGACAATTGCACAAAAAATAATCCGCGTAAAGTTACTCGTGCAAATGTCATCGAGTTATACAAAAAACTCTGGTACTAAACAAAAACAACTAAAAAATAGCACTACAATAAAAATAGAAACGATATATTTCATTGGTTAAAACCATGAGGAATATATCGTTTCATTTTGCATTTTTAATTGTCTTTTCTTATATCCATCCTATTATCACTGCTGTTTGATTGCCTGTATATACAAATATTTCTCCACTGTACCTAATGGCTGCCCAGATACCACACTCTGCCCTGCACTAATGTCACAGGATTGTAATCCACTGTAGATTAAGGTATAACCGTCATACCGAATCTCCAATTGGTTCTGTTGCTCTAATGCCACTTTCTGCACAATGCCTGACTGGGCAGCAATTGCCAAACCATCATCAGAGGAATAGCACAGCCTGTCATGAAAACGATAATCCTCATGAACCGGGTCATAACCAAAACCATAACCATACAGCAATTGTCCATTACATGGCGCTGTAAATCCCGCCCATTGCGTAGGATCAACAGTAATTACTGTCGGTTCGATTTTTTCTATCGGCTCGATTCCTTCTGTCTGTGTTACCGTATCCGTCGCAGTATCTTTTTCCGTAACCATTTCTTCCTGTACTGCTGTCAATTTTTGTGATTGGTTTTTCACATTACTCTGCTTTGTTTCTTTATTTTGTTCTGGTACATCTTGTTCTGCTACCGCTTCATCTGTCTCACGATCAGCCAAAAATGCTATGCCATTTTCTTTTTGCGGCTGCCAGGGATTAGAAGAAAACATCCAAAATGAAAGTGCAATCAAAAATGACAGAATTGCCAATCCAGTCAGATAAACACGAGCATTTCGCTGCAGCCGCTGCAAATAATCTAAATCAAAATCTTTTCGTCCCATAATAAAAACCTCCTGTGACAATAGTATTGCCAAATCAGGAGGCCTATTATTCAAATCGTTTTTATCGTTTCTCACAATCATTGCAATTTTTTTCATTCTTTTGACAATTGTGTACCCGGATAGTAACGGGATAATATCTGTTGATACGAATTGTTCTGTTCCGCATAATAATTGGCGCCATATTGACATAAACCCACGCCATGCCCATAACCATTGGTGGTAAACGTAATCTCATCGCCATCTATTTCCCAACTGACTAACGATGATTTTAATCCCAATGCACTGCGTAATTGTGTCCCCGAAAAAGTTTCATTGCCAATACGCAATATTTTTACTCGGTCAGAAGCTGTGCTGGATAACAGCTGCATAAAGTCGCCAAAATTTCCCACAGCAGCCGCTCCGTCAACACCCAGTTTTTGTCCCATTTGCTGTAAAGACATGGTTGCCTGCGCACCAGTGTGAGGGTCGGTTGAATGGTTGCAGGCTACACTCACCAAATAGGGTTTGGCATTTCCCCATACTTCCTCTGCATCTTCTGTACGGCCACCGCCGCAGCTGGCATGATATAAAGGTTCAATCAGCGTCCCATCATAACGCAATACCTCCCCGGCTGTTTCAGATACTGCTTGCACAATTTTACGATGATACTCTTTATACTTTTTATCCCAACGTTTTTTTTGTTCAGCATCACTAATCCATGCCTGACAGGTTTGCGGATTGGTACTGAGCTGCGCACGTGAATCCAAGGCTGTTACATGAGGATTGGGATTGGCCATGCGGCTGACTGTAAAGGTTCTGGCTGCCACAGCTTGCGCTTTTAATGCTTCCACATCAAAACTGGCCGGCATTTCTGCTGCTACAACGCCGGTCAGATATTGTTCCAAATCCAATGTCATCAACTGCGCAGTCTCCATGTTATAAACCTGTACAGTTCTGCCCGAATACAACTCCGGTTCTCCGCTTTCTGGCAACCGCTCAACCACTCCAGATATTCCATAAAGAAATACACCGCATAATAATACCATCACCCACGTAAGACGGCTACGTCGTTTTTTTCTTTGACGTAGCCGTGCTGTATGGGGCGACCTGATTCGTGTAACCATGGCCATCGACCCCTTTAATCATGATTCCATTTTATTGTATGCACCATAAAAAAGGTTTAGACTATTTACTGCACAACAGCTTTCCATAAACCATGCAGATTACAATAAGCGTATGCAGCTTTTACTGCATCACCTTCTACCAAAGCAAAAGAAGCCTTTGGCGCATCGCCTGCAGTCAGCATTTTTTTCTGACAGCCCTGCTGTGTTTCTAAATAAATCCATGTAATGAGGTGTTCTTCTGTCATTGGATGCTCTACTGACCCTACTGTCACCAATACTTTGGTGCCGTTGACTTCAACCACAGGCACATGCTTTTCTCCGGCAGCTTCGGTACTATTTGCCGCCAACTCTTT
This sequence comes from uncultured Clostridia bacterium, assembly GCA_944391625.1. Lineage (GTDB taxonomy): Bacteria > Bacillota > Peptococcia > Peptococcales > Peptococcaceae > UBA7185. Next base: position 23,752 of record CALXUG010000033.1, on the reverse strand, counting down.
CATAGGGCGTCCGCAACATACCAAAGGAACACCGGAATCTTTCAGCTTGGTAGCAATATTACCGCACGTTTCGCACACAAAAAATTTTGTTTCCATATCACTCACTCCTGATAAAAATATGATAAAATTTACGATCATCGTTACTTTGCCGTAAATTTTCCTACTTGTTAATTTACCCTAAATCATCGTATTTTATTAGAACTCCTGTAAAAGTATCTTTTACTTAATGTATATGTTATGTACGTATCTTACTATGATAAAGCTATGATGAACATACAAATGATACAAAGCAATTCACAAGTTTTGGAATAGAGTAACTCCTTTTTACAAAGCGAACCGCAGTATTTATCCGACTTTGGCTTCCAGCTTTTCAATTCGCTTTTCATGCCGACCAATATCGCCCCATAAATATTTTACTTCTGTCTTCATTTCTTTGAGTTCTGTTTTGATTTCTTCCTGACCTGCTTTCAAAGATACAACATCCTGCTGCAAACCATCCACATCCCGTCTCAAACCAGCTACATCCTCTTTTAGACCAGCTATATCTTCTTTCAGAACTGCTACATCTTCCTTCAATTCTGCTACATCTTCTTTCAATTCTGCTACATCTTCTTTCAATTCTGCTACATCTTCTTTCAATTCTGCTACATCTTCTTTCAGACCGGAAATGTCCTTCTGCATCACAATCAGCAATTCTAAGATTTTTTCTTCATTTGTCATAAAATCCCTCCTCTCTTTTGATGTAATCAGTATAGCATGGACACCCCAATTATCGCAAGAACAAATACTAATACGACATGTAGTAAAATAATATAGATTCGTTCGCTTATTTTTTATAAAAGCCCTTTCAGCAAATAAAAAATCAGACAAAATACTCTAAAAATCCTCAAAGTATCCTGTCTGATTTATACATTCATTGTAAAATAGCTTTACGGTTTTCTACCATACACAACACGATCTAACCCTTGCCAGTCCTGTAAAATATCTACCTGAACCAGCCCTGCATCTAATAATAACTGCTGTACCGCTTTGCCCTGCTGATAGCCCACTTCTAACACGATCCAGCCGCCAGAGCGCAGCATCTTGAGCGCGGCAGCACTTAACTTTCGATAAAAATATAATCCATCATTGCCGCCCCATAATGCCAAGCGAGGCTCTTGCAACACATCGCCAGGCAGCTCATTGATTTCACTGGTGGTGATATAAGGCGGATTTGCTGTCAACAGGTCCAACTCGCCTTCCAAATGCGAAAATGGAGTTAACAAATCCCCCTGCCGAAACTGCACATGGGTATTGCATTGTTCATTGTTCTGCGCGGCCACCGCCAAAGCCTCTGCCGATAAATCCCCTGCCCATACGGTTGCCTGTGGTTTGTAATGGCTGATAGCCAATGCAATAGCGCCGCTGCCGGTACACACATCCAATACAGTTGGTTGCTCTGTTTCTTCCAATAGCTTTAATGCCTGTTCTACCAACCGCTCTGTGTCAAATCGGGGAATTAATACGGCAGGACTAACCTGTAAAGTTAATCCCATAAAATCCACTGTGCCTAGCAAATACTGCAGCGGCACATCCTGCATACGCTGCTGCACCATTTGCTGAAAAGCAGCTGCCTGTTCGTCACTGAGTTCATCGGCATCATGGGCTAATAACAACGCCCGATTGGTATTTAATACATGGCACAATAGTAATTCTGCTTCAAGTCGCTTCTCGCTCCCTAATTTTTCAGTAGCCCATTGTAATAAAATTCTTCCGTTCATTAAGCCTCATCCGCATTCTTTAACTTTTCTGCCTGATCGGTTGTAATCAAAGCATCAATAATTTCATCCAAATTGCCCAGCAATACTTTGTCTAAATTATGCACTGTCAGATTGATGCGATGGTCACTTACACGGCCTTGCGGAAAGTTATAGGTTCGGATTCGTTCGCTGCGGTCGCCGCTGCCAATCATGCCTTTCCGTTGTGCAGATAATTCACCCTGGGCTTCCTGCTGATATTTTTCTAACAAGCGGGAACGCAATACTTTAATGGCTTTTTCTTTGTTCATCTGCTGTGATTTTTCATCCTGACATGATACTACTAACCCGGTCGGCAAATGGGTTACACGCACTGCAGACTGGGTGGTATTCACAGACTGACCGCCAGGGCCGCTGGAACAGAATACATCAATCCGCAAATCATTCATATTGATTTCCACTTCTACTTCTTCCGCTTCCGGCAATACCGCTACTGTAGCTGCAGAAGTATGGATTCGTCCACTGGATTCTGTGGCCGGCACACGCTGTACACGATGTACGCCGCCTTCAAATTTTAATTTACTGTATGCGCCTTTCCCTTCAATCATAAAAGTGATTTCTTTATAGCCGCCAACGTCTGTATAGTTGGTGTTCATTACTTCTGTTTTCCAACCCTGCATTTCTGCATAACGGGTATACATACGAAACAAGTCGGCTGCAAACAAAGCTGCTTCATCACCACCGGTGCCTGCACGAATTTCCATAATAACGTTTTTACTGTCATTTGGGTCCTTCGGCAATAAAAGAATGGTCAGCTCATGTTCTAAGGTTTCCTTTTGCTCAGATAATTCTTTTATCTCAGCCTTCACCATTTCATCCATTTCCGGATCTAATTTTTCCTGCAGCATTGCTTTAGAATCATCCAATTCACTTTGTACTTTTTTATACTGGCGAAACGCAATTACCACATCTTCTAAATCGGCCTGCGCTTTGGCACATTTGTGCAATTCAGCAGGATTGTTCAACACATCGGGATCAACCATCTTCTGATTCAATTCTTCGTATTTATCCTCTAATATCTGCAAACGCTCTAACATAAACCAATCCTCCATCAATACTTATTTCAACACTGATACGAATACTTAATTGTATCATAACTTTTTTGTCTTTTCTACAGGGAAGCATCTGCTTTCTCCCACTACAGCAAAATTTTCTTTTATTTTCTTTATATCGTAATATCGTTGCAAATCATAGCATACCCAATCAAAAAACGCAAGTAACAAGACCTGCGTTTTCCATAAAAGGTTTTTCATTTTATTGTGCTATAAACGTATACAAATTGGCAGTCAGCATAATGGCTTCTGCTGCCAAAGGCTGCTCCTGCTCAGTTCCCATATGATTCATAATTTCATCGGTCATAATGCCCAGCTGCTGCAATTGTTCCAATTGCTCTGTATAACCTGATGCACTAATTCCGGCTGCTTTCGCTATGGCAGCAATCATTTCACCATTGGTTGGCGGATCGCCCACTTCCACCGTCGGCACTGTTTTGCCAGTCTTTTTCATTGCATTATTAATCATATTCTGCAGCCGCCATTTGCCAACGGCTTCATCTAAACGATAATCATTGCTGTAGCCGCCGTCCAGCAGACCTAAACTGCGAATTACTTTCACACCGGAATAAGCCCAATGATCCATAAATGGTTCATGCACCTCAAAGTCATCTAAATAAGCGCCTTGTTTTTTCAGCTGTTTTTGTATACTGGAAATGGCTGCTTCATCTGCACTCATATCACGGAAACTTTGTTGTTCTTCCAGAGAATATGCAGCTGCCACACCAGCAGCTTCCCCTTCGGCCATGCCCACTGGAATCACACGGGCACTGCCTGCTGCTAAAGAAGTATAAGAAGCACTGCGGCCAATTACCAGCATGTTCTCTACTTCTAACGGCACTAAACAGCGAAACGGTATGGCATAACGGTCCGGACTGCCGATGACAGTGCCATAGGTTTGTCCGGCGGTAGGCTGAATATCAGCCGGATAGGCAACAATGGCAATCTTGTCCCAGTGATCACGATTTTCTAATACATCATCAATGGTCAGCTGGTACTCACCAATGATATGACGGCTCTCCCGCACATACAACTGACTGGCAGTGCCAACCAGCTGCGCATTTTCAAAGCCTATAAAATTCTGCTGTACATACGGTACAATGTATTCTAACTCTTTTTGCGCACGGGCAATGCCCTTTTCCTTGCTTTCTTCACTCATCGCATCTACACCGAAAATAATCAGCGCATTAACCAATACATTACCGTTATCCTGTCTGGCTACATTAAAGCCGCGCAGCCGCATCAATTCGTCCTGCGGTTCATAGGCATATCCTTCTCGGGTGTAGCCCCAGGCTGTTTTTTCAGTGGCGCCGGTGCCTTCATTATCATCATTTTCCAGATAGTTTACAACTTTATCCCAATCTACACCAGACAATTCAAAAACCAACGTCACGCCCATATGCCGTTCTTTTTCTCCAATATCCTCACCGGCGATGGTATAGGGCGCACCAGCAGCAGCGGCCACATCTGCATCTACAGTGGCATCAATGACACGACTGGCTGTATAGGTTACCTGTTGGCCATCTTCTTCCACAACCACACCGGTAATCTGAGAACCATCCATGACAGGTGCAACAAAAGCAGTGTTCAATTTTAAGGTTGCATTGGGTTCATTGGCTACCCAATCATAAAAAAATTGTTTTGCAGTTTCTACATCAAAGGCAGTGCCGCCTACTGCATTATAGAATTCCATAAATAATCCCTGGGTCAGAATGCTGCCATCACGGCTCTCGCAAATGTCAATAAAGTTTAATTTGCCCAATGTCATCAAACCGCCCAGTGCTTCGTCATCTTCAATTAACAGTGTTTTTAAACCATTGCGGGCAGAAGATACTGCTGCACAAACACCCTCCGGATCTCCACCTACTACAATCACATCATAATCCACACCTGCTTCTTTTGGAGTATCAGCCGTATCATTACCGCAGCCGGTCAACAACAGGCAGCAGCAAAATAAAATACAAATCAGTTTTTTCATAGTCGTCTCCTTTTTATTCAAATTGCATATCTTTCAAACGAAACAAGTTCTATTTCTGTCCCTCATAGAAAGTCCCCATGCTTTTCAGGATTGCATTATTTCTGCAAATATTGATGTACATTGGCCAGCAGCATAATAACTTCTGCTCGCTGCGGTACTTTTGTTAAATCTGTAAAATAAGGCTGCAGCTGCGCTGTTAAAATATTGGCTTTTATCAATGACTGCTGGGCTGTATTGATATCCAGACCGGCTGTTCTGGCCGCTTCTCTCAGTACATCTTCACAAGACGGTGTATGAGAAAAATAGATAACACCTTCTACATCATGATACTGCCAAAGGCCCATGACAATTTCCGTTAATTCCTGCGCTGTAATGGCTTCCTCCAACCGATAATCATTTTGATATCCGCCATATACTAACGCCAGACTGCGCAGCGTTTTTACACCTGGATAAGCCCAGTGCTGTTCCACTGCCTCTTGTACCGGCGGCCAGCTTTCCAAATAAGCTCCCTGTTCTTTCAGCGTTTGCTGAATAGAAGCAATGGCCTCCTTATCCTGACTAATCTGTCGGAAACTCATCTTATTATTTATTCCATAAGCAGCAGCCACACCGGCAGCATCACCTTCTGCCATACCTAACGGAATTACTCTGGCGCTGCCTGCCGCCAACGAAGTGTAAGAAGCACTGCGGCCCACTACCAGCATACCATCGATATCTACAGGAACAAGGCAGCGAAATGGTACACCGTATCTGTCCGGATTGCCTAAAATAATCCCAACAGTACGCCGTTCATTGGGCGGCACATCTACCGGATAAGAACCCAGGGCAATGACATCCTCAAAGTTACGATTCTCCAATACATCATCCAATGTCAATTGATATTCCCCTAAAATATGGCGGCTTTCCCGCACATAGAGCTGCTCAGCCGTACCCACCAGTTCGGCATTGGCAAATCCAACGAAATTTTCCTGCAGATAAGGCACAATATATTCCAATTCAGCCTTTCCCCGTTCCATACCGGCTGCTTTGCTGGCCTTGTCCAAAGGATTCACTCCAAAAATAATAAATCCGTTTACCAATACATTGCCATCATCCTGTAAGGCGATATTTAATCCCCGCAAACGAGTCTCTTTATCCTGCGGCACATAAGCAAAGCTTTCTTCATTATAGCCCCAAGCTGCTTTCTCCGTTGCTCCGGTATTTGGATTATCATCTTCGTTCAAATATTGTACAACCTGCTGCCAATCAATACCGGATAGTTCAAATACCAAGGTTACACCGGTAACATCCTTTTTTTGTCCGTAATCTTCTCCCAGATACGTATATTGTGCGCCTGCCGCTGCGGCTACATCTGCATCTACCGTAGCATCAATGATGCTTTTGGCCTTGTAGGTCACATTCGTTCCATCCTGCTGTAAAACCACACCCTGTATTTCATTATCCTTCATCACAGGCTCTATAAACTGGGTATTTAGCTTTAAGGTCAAATTTTCTTCCTGTGTTACCATCTGCATAAACACATCTTTGGCCAGTTCAATATCAAAAGCGGTACCGCCTACTGCATTGTAAAATTCCTCAAAAGTACCCCGAGTCAATAATGTACCATCCCGACCATTGCACATATCAATAAAGTTCAGACCGCCCAATGTCATCAAGCCGCCTAAAGCTTGGTCATCCTCTACCAATAATGTTTTCATCCCATTGCGAGCAGCTGTTACCGCTGCCGAAATCCCTTCCGGATCTCCACCGACCACAATTACATCATACTTTTCGCCATTACTGCAGCCCCAGGTCCCCAATCCCAGCACAATAAGCAACAGCACTGTTATCCATCTTCGTTTCATTGCGAATCTCCTTGTATCATAAAATTTGTAAACAAATTCATAAACCCTTTATTCCTATCCTATTTTTGATCAGTATCCTGAAAGAGCCAGGCAAAAATACCTGGCTCCTGGCTGCTATTGTTGGTTACTCTGCTGTAAATATTGATACGTATTGGCCATCAGCTGCACCACTTCAGCTACATTTGGATTTTTCTCTCCGTCAGAAAAATATCCTTTTAATTCCTCAGTCATGATGCCGCGTTCTTCCAACGCCTTCATATAAACCTCATAATCATTTTCGTATTTCATACCTTCTGCAGCAGCAATGGCTCTGGCTGTGGTGCCAATAATCTGCCGATTTGGCGGATTATCATTCACTTCAATATAATCCTGTGTAATGCCTGCTTTCTTCAAAACATTATTGATCATGTTTTGATAGCGCCAGCGGCTGATTGGTTCATCCAGTTTGTAATCATTGCTGTAACCGCCATCCAAAATACCCAGACTGCGCAGTACCTTTACACCGGGATATGCCCAATGATCCATAAAGTCCTCATGCACTGTAAAATCATCTAAATAGGCGCCCTGTTTTTTTAGCGTGTCTTGCACTCTGCTGATTGCATTCTTATCTTGGCTCATTGTACGGAAATCTGTCTGATTATTGACTGAGTAAGCAGCAGCCACACCGGCTGCTTCCCCTTCTGCCATACCAATAGGGATAACACGGGCACTGCCCGCCGCCAACGATTTATAAGAAGCGCTGCGGCCTACAACCAATAAATTATCTACAATTTTAGGCACCAAGCATCGGAACGGAATTGCGTATCGATCCGGACTGCCGATGACAGTACCATAGGTTTGTGTCGCTGTTGGCTGCACATCTACCGGATAAGCCCCAATGGCAATTTTGTCCCATTGGTCGCGATTCTCCAACACATCATCAATAGTTAACTGGTATTCACCGATTATGTGCCGACTTTCCCGTACATACAATTGCTCTGCTGTTGCCACCAACTCTGCGTTTTCAAACCCAGTAAAGTTTTCCTGAATATAAGGAATCAAATATTCCATCTCTGCTTGTGCTCGTGCAATGCCTTCTGCTTTGCTTTCATCACTAAGCGGATCTACGCCAAAAATAATCAGCGCATTGATAAGCACATTGCCATTATTCTGTCTTGCAATATTAAACCCGCGCAAACGCATCATAGAATCGTGCGGCTCATATGCATAACCTTCTTCGGTATAACCCCATGCAGTTTTTTTGGTCGCTCCCATATCTGCTGCGCCTTGTTTTAAGACCTCTGCTTTAAACCGCTGCCAGTTTAAATGCAGAGAAACCTTTGTCCAATTGACACCCGACAACTCAAATACCAGTGTCACACCCATCTGCCGGTCTTTCTCACCAATATCCTCCCCGGCATAGGTATAAGGCACACCAGCCGCCGCAGCCACATCAGCATCAACGGTGGCATCAATCAGGCGAGAACCATAATAAGCACGTTCCACACCATTTTCATCCATGCGGACACCAACAATCGTGTTGCCGTTCATAATCGGTTCTACAAACTGATTTTGCGTCCGCAAGGTCAGTAACGGTTCAGCAGTCACAACAGATAAAAAGAAATTGCGGGCCTCTGTAATATCAAAGGCGCTGCCGCCCACTGCATCATAAAACTCTTTAAAGAAACCTTGGGTCAGCAAGGTACTGTCACGACTTTCGCACATGTCAATAAAATTTAACTCTCCAATGGTCATCAGACCGCCCAGTGCTTCATCTTCACCCAACAGTAATGTTTTCATCCCATTGCGGGCAGCAGAAACCGCAGCCGCAATCCCTTCCGGCTCAGTACCCACTACAATCACATCATATGCGTCTTCGTTAAATGTTTCGTTATGCCAGATTACCTCTTCCACAACTGTACCAGTACCACCGCAAGCTGTTAATAAAAAACAACAAAGCAGTACCAGCGCAATCACTCGCTTGTTCATGTGAAATCCTCCTGATTATCTTTTTTTGATTCCCTCTTTTTTCATACGTTACTTGACACTATCTTATCTTTTAATCGGTAAATCAGTTTACAGACGCGCCAACGCTCTGCAAAAGAATTCTCTCTCTGCTTTTCAAAAAAGCCATACATCAAAAAGTATAACGGATAGTACTCCATAATACAAGTAAGAATCCGGTCAAGAATATTTTTTGTAAGAAAATTGCAAGAAAATCTTCACATTTTTTTCATAAAAAATCTATGATTTCTACTTGCTTTTTTTACATGACAGGTATATTATATGTTTTGTTAGCACTCAACAAGTCCGAGTGCTAACAAATTTTTAGTTAATTATTTTATTTGTATAAAACTTTTCAGGAAAGGATCGATTTTAAATGGAAAAAACTGAATTTAAAGCAGAATCAAAACGTTTGTTGGATCTGATGATCAACTCTATCTACACACATAAGGAAATCTTTTTAAGAGAAATTATTTCCAATGCCAGCGATGCAACAGACAAACGCTATTATAATGCTATGGTAAAAGGCGAAACTGGTTTAAACAGAGATGAACTCTCCATTGATGTAACCATTGATAAAGAAAATCGTATTTTAACTGTTACAGACCATGGCTGCGGCATGTCTGAAGAAGAATTGAACACCAATTTGGGCACCATTGCCAAAAGCGGTTCACTGGATTTTAAAACCAATCAGGAAAAAAGTGACGACATTGATATTATCGGGCAATTTGGGGTTGGTTTCTATTCTGCCTTTATGGTCAGCAAAAACGTAAAAGTCATTACGCGCAGTGAAGACTCTGCCCAGGGTTATGTATGGGAATCGGACGGCGCTGACGGTTACACCATCACACCATGCCAAAAAGATACTGTTGGTACAGAAATCATCATGTCCATTAAAGATAATACACCAGATGACGACTATGATTCCTATCTGGATCCATATCATATTCGCGGTATTATCAAAAAATATTCCGATTACATTCGGTATCCAATCCATTTACCAATCGAACAACGCAAAGTAAAAGAAGGCTCTGATCCTGAAAATCCTGAGTTTGAAACATATATCGAAATTCAGACCGTAAACAGCATGACACCATTATGGAAAAAGATGCCTGCTCAAATTTCAGAAGAAGAATATCAAAAATTCTATAAAGAAAAATTTATTGATTATGAAGATCCTATGCTGACCATTCACAGCAATACAGAAGGATCCGCTACCTATAATGCTTTATTGTTTGTACCGGCCCATCCGCCATATGATTTTTACAGCAAAAATTTTGAAAAAGGATTACAGCTATATGCCAGCGGTGTCCTGATTATGGATAAATGCGCCGATTTACTGCCGGATTATTTCGCCTTTGTTCGTGGATTGGTAGACTCTCAGGATTTATCCTTAAATATTTCCAGAGAAATGCTGCAGCATGACCGTCAATTAAAATTAATTGCTACCAGCTTAGAAAAGAAAATCAAATCTGAATTGCTCAAACTGCAGAAAAATGATCGGGAGAAATATGAAGCATTCTTTGAAACCTTTGGCTTGCAGCTGAAATTTGGTATTTACAGCGACTACGGCACCCATAAAGAAATGCTGCAGGATTTGATTATGTTCTACTCTTCCACCGAGAAAAAACTGGTTACTTTAAACGAATATGTAGAACGAATGAAAGAAGACCAAACCAGCATCTATTACGCTTGCGGCAAAACTATTGACCAGATTAATCTGCTGCCGCAAATTGAAATGTTCCAGGAAAAAGGCTATGAAGTATTGTATTTAACCGATGATGTAGATGAATTTGCTTTAAAAGTAATTCGTGATTATAAAGAAAAACCATTCAAATCCATTGCCGATGGCGATATTGATTTAGAAAGTGCTGAAGAAAAAGAAGCTGCTGCACAAAAAGCCGAAGATAACAAATCTTTATTGGAATTCTGCACAAAAACACTGGAAGGCAAGGTAAAGGCAGTAAAGCTTTCCACCAGATTAAAAACCCATCCAGTTTGCTTGTCCAGCGAAGGTCCAATTTCCATCGAAATGGAACGGGTATTGGATACCATGCCTGAGCCAAATTATCATAAAGCAGAACGAATTTTGGAAATCAATGCCAACCATCCAATCTTCCAGACATTGTGCAATGTATATCCAGCAGATGAACAAAAAGCAACAGCTTATATCAATGTCTTATACAACCAGGCATTATTGATTGAAGGGTTAACCATTGAAGACCCTGTGGCCTATGCCAATGCCGTTTGCAGTCTGCTGACCAAATAGAATTCTTTAACTCATAAGAAAAAGGGGCTGTGCAAGACACCTGTACAGCTCTTTTTCGTTCATTCAAAACAACTCTTATCAAACAAAAAAGCTGAGCAGCATATGCCCAGCTTTTTTTCATATCTAGTTACGATAATCCATTTTTTCTTCTTCATTGATGCGCACAATATCTGCACCAATGGTTTGGAACTTTTTAATTAAATCTTCATATCCGCGGTCAATATGCTGCAGTTCTGTAATTTCTGTCTGTCCTTCTGCTGCCAGAGCAGCAATAATCAACGCTGCTCCCGCCCGCAAATCGGTAGCTTTCACTTTGCAGCCCGTTAGTCTGGAAACGCCTTCTACAATGGCACTGCGCCCATCAATTTTGATATTAGCGCCCATACGCCGCAACTCATCTGCATGCATAAAACGGTTTTCAAACACCGTTTCTGTGAAAACGCTGGTTCCTTCTGCCACGGTCATCAAAGCCATAAACTGCGCCTGCATATCCGTTGGAAAACCAGGATAAGGCATCGTTTTAATATCCACAGCTTTTAATGGCTGTTTTCCGATAATACGCAAATTATTGCCTTCCTCATGAATTTCCATCCCGCACTCTACCAATTTAGCAATCAACGGTTTGATATGATCAACAATCACATTTTTGACAGTCAGATCGCCCCCGGTAATGGCAGCGGCAATCATATAACTTCCGGCCTCAATGCGGTCAGGTATAATTGTGTAATTAGTACCATGCAATTTTTCAACGCCTTCTACTTTGATTACATTGGTGCCTGCGCCACGAATCATCGCGCCCATACTGTTGAGGTAATTGGCTAAATCAACAATTTCCGGTTCCTCTGCTGCATTTTCAATAATTGTAGTGCCTTCTGCTGTTGCAGCTGCCATCATAATATGCTCGGTTGCACCCACACTGGGGAAATCCAGATAAATTCTGGCGCCTTTGAGTTTTCCGTCAATCACAGTTGCATTCATATCACCGTGATTGATCTGAATATCGGCACCCAATGCTTCCAATCCTTTTAAATGCAAATCAATAGGCCGCGTACCAATCGCACAGCCGCCAGGCATAGAAATTTTAGCTTTGCCCAATCGGGCCAGCAACGGCCCCATAATTAATACACTGGCCCTCATTTTTTGAATATAATTATATGGGGCATTGTAATTATTCAGATTACGGCTATCAATTGTCATTGTATGGTCTTCAATGGTAACCTTAGCGCCCAAAATTTCCAGCACTTCTTTTATAGTCGCTACATCGGACAGTTTAGGCACATCATGTAATACAGTAATATCTTCTGCTAATAATGCACCTACAATAATAGGCAATACAGCGTTTTTCGCTCCACTGATTGTAACTTCTCCGCGGATGGTATTTCCGCCTGTTACGATAATTTTATCCAAGTCTGTTGACCTCCCTCTAGGAGTAGTTCTATTTACGCATAATATACAAGAATACATATTTACGATCCTATCAATAAGTATATGTGTTCTTGTACCTTATGAGTATAATATATGCAAATTTTTTTATAATGTTCGTAACAGCTATTCATCACGTATATTTACACACTATTTTTTAATGATACCGCATTTTTGTCCATTGGTCAAACAAAAATTTGGTAACAATGCAGTTAATATTGCTGATAAATGACCGGAGTAGCTAAATACAAAATTGTTCGCGAATCTCTCTCAGCAAAAGCAAAATTATAGTTTATCATTTCCCCTCCTATTTTAAGGCCATGGCGCAATTGCGGGGAATATCCTGATGCCTGTTGTATAGAATCAAGATGGTACAGTTCTGCTTCGTTTACACCCAATCCTTGCTGTAGTTCTCCAAGCAACTGCTCTCTGGTGTGCATAGTTAAACATTCAGGAAATTCAGTAATGATGGTAACACCTACAGGCTGGCATTCTTTATAAGTATCTGCAAAGCCTTGCCACAATGCATAGTAATGCTGTGCGGTCTGAAAATCTTCTGTAATCAACTGTAATTCAACATATAGCTTACGTTCTCGCTGCAGCATACTGCTGTTTAACGTGCTGCCATCCAGTAAGCTTCCCTGATATTGCCCAGCTTTTATCTGCAACCGTTCTTCCAGTGTATTTTGCAATCCCGGACGATTATATAAAGAAAACCATCCTTCTATCACATAACCCTTAATTGGCAGTTGATAATCATTACATAGCCAATGCAGTCGTTGTAAATCCCCTGTAAGATAATCCGCACTAACTGGTTGAGGTAATAATAAATTTACCATAAGACCTAATGTTGTCAATAACGCCGCTTTTTTTCTCATAACAGCTCATCCCTTCCGTCGCCTTCTCACTTCTAGTATGGGCTGCCCTGCGCTATTTTTATACCTGAGTCTGCGCTTTATTCAAAATATTTCGTCTGATAATAAAAATTTTAATACTCTGTTTCTCCTGTAATTCATGGTAAAAAACTTGTAAACATCGTTTCTAAATTATACTACATCTATATTTAATCGTTATAATAAAATCCTCTCTTCACAAAATTTAATAAAAAAAGAGCTGCCTCCGTAAGGAAGCAACTCTCATTATTAGCGAACACTCAAGCGAGCATTTGCTCTTGCCAAGGCAGCCTGCGCTCTGGCAATGTCAATATTTTCTTTTTTTGCAATTCGTTCCTGCGCCCGTTTTTTGGCCGCTTCCGCTCTTGCAAAATCAATATCTGTACTTTTTTCAGCTGCTGGCGCAATAATACTGATTACGTTATTGGAGACTTCAATAAATCCGCCGGACACAACCAGTTTTTCTGTGCCAGATGCTGTTTTATAAGTAATTACACCTGGTTTCAAACCTGCCAGCAATGGTGCATGATTTGGCCAAATACCAAGATCACCATCTACTGCTGGAACAACTACAGATGTACTTACATCCTGCAGCGCAATCTGTTCCGGTGTAATAACTTCTAATTTCAGGGTCTTATCAGCCATTTGCCAATCCCCCTTACGCCATCATACTTTTGGCTTTTTCTACGGCATCTTCAATAGTACCTACCATCAGGAATGCACCTTCTGGCAGATCATCATATTTACCTTCCAGAATTTCCTTAAAACCACGAATGGTATCTTTTAATGGGATGTACTGACCTGGGTTACCTGTAAACTGTTCTGCAACGAAGAAGCACTGAGACAGGAAACGTTCTACTTTACGAGCACGAGCTACTGTCAGTTTCTGTTCATCAGTCAATTCGTCCATACCCAAAATAGAGATGATATCCTGCAGTTCTTTATATTCCTGCAGAACCTGCTGTACGCCACGAGCTACTTCGTAATGTTCTTCCCCTACAATCTGAGGGTCCAAAATACGAGAAGTAGAATCCAGTGGGTCTACTGCAGGGTAAATACCTTTTGCAGAAATGTCACGGTTTAATACAGTTTTCGCATCCAAGTGAGCAAATGTTGTAGCAGGAGCAGGGTCAGTCAAGTCATCGGCAGGCACATATACGGCCTGTACAGATGTGATAGAACCTTTATTAGTAGATGTAATACGTTCCTGCATGGCACCCATTTCAGTTGCCAGAGTTGGCTGATAACCTACAGCAGATGGCATACGGCCTAACAGCGCAGATACTTCAGAACCAGCCTGGGTGAAACGGAAAATGTTATCAATAAACAGCAATACGTCCTGACCCTGAACATCACGGAAATATTCAGCAATGGTCAAACCAGTCAGCGCAATACGCATACGTGCTCCAGGTGGTTCGTTCATCTGACCGAATACCATGGCAGTTTTGTTGATAACGCCGGACTCTGTCATTTCTACCAATAAGTCTTTCCCTTCACGGGTACGTTCCCCTACACCGGCAAATACAGAATATCCACCATGTTCGTACGCAATGTTACGAATCAATTCCTGAATCAATACAGTTTTACCTACACCAGCACCACCGAACAGACCGATTTTACCACCTTTTACATATGGACAAATCAAGTCAATAACTTTAATCCCGGTTTCCAGAATTTCTTTTGCAGAGTTCTGTTCAGCAAAAGTAGGAGCTTCTCTATGGATTCCCCATCTTTCTCCGCCTTCAATTGCTCCGTTATTATCAATGGTGTCACCAACTACATTTAATAAACGGCCCAGAGTTGCATCCCCTACCGGAACTGTAATAGCAGAACCAGTGTCTACAGCAACCATGCCGCGAATCAGACCATCTGTGGAAGACATGGCTACGCATCTTACAGTATTATTACCCAGATGCTGTTCCACTTCCAATGTCAGATTAACTTCAAAATTTTTATCATCCTGGTCTGCTGTCCGCACTACAACCGCATTGTAAATAGCAGGCAGATTATCAGCGGTAAACTCAACGTCTACAACTGGACCAACGATTCTAATAATTTTACCCTTATTCAAGATTGGTAAACCTCCTTTATCTCATAATCGCCTTCTATATTAGTTCAGCGCATTTGCACCGCCGACAATTTCAGTAATTTCGTTAGTAATTGCAGCCTGACGTGCACGGTTATATTCCAGATCCAACCGACCAACCAGAGCACTGGCATTATCGCTGGCAGCAGACATTGCAGTCATACGAGCGCCATGTTCCCCTGCTTTTGCTTCTGTTAATGCACTGAATACCTGGTTTGCTAAATATAAAGGCAGAATTTGACTTAACACGACATCCGGAGATGGTTCAAAAATATAATCCAAACCATCACCAGCTTCACTTTCCGGTGTTTCAATCGGGAGTACTTTCACAGCTTTTGGAATCTGTGACATAGCACTGCGGAATTCCGCATATACAATGTGAACTTCATCATATTTCCCTGTAACATAAGCGGTTTTTATCATTTTTGTGATGGCATCCGCGTCAACAGCAGATGGAATATCATTGACATTCAAAAATTCTTCGTCGATGGTATAACCACGTTTCTGGAAGAAATCTCTGGCTTTTTTACCAACTGCTACGATACCAACCTCATAGCCGCTTGCTACAGTATTTTCTACCTGCATAAGCGCTTCCTTCATGATGTTAGCATTATAACCACCGGCCAATCCTTTGTTGGAGGCAAAAATAACGAAACCAACTCGTTTTACTTCTCGAACTTCCAGCAATGGGTCAGTAGCACTTGCACCAGCAGATGCTACAAGTCGAGAAAGTACTTCTTTCAATTTATCTTTATAGGGACGGGCGGATACTACAGACCCCTGCGCACGACGCAGTTTTGATGCAGATACCAGTTTCATCGCCTTTGTGATTTTACCGGTATTCTGGACACTGCGAATCCGCCGTTTTATTTCCTTACCACTAGCCAAACCTTATTCACCACCCTCTCAAAGAATCAAACTACTTCGTAGCTTACGCCTGGAAACTTGCTTTGAATTCGTTGATGGCTTTTACCAGCGCTTCGTCAGCAGCACCTTCCAGTTTTCCTGTAGATGCAATTACGTCCAATACACTGGCTTTATAGCTGGAGGATTTCATAAAGTTCAACAAACCTTTTTCAAATGCGCCAATCTGATTAACAGCCACATCATCTGTAAAGCCTTTAGAAATCGCATAAATTACTACAACCTGATCTTCAACAGGCATTGGTACATACTGACCCTGTTTCAGAATTTCCATTACGCGGGCACCACGATCCAGAGTTGCTTTTGTAGCAGCATCCAAATCGGAACCAAACTGTGTAAATGCTTTCAGTTCGTTGTACTGTGCCAGGTCCAAACGCAGGTTACCAGAAATTTTCTTCATGGCTTTAATCTGTGCAGAACCACCTACACGGGATACAGATACCCCAGCATTGATAGCTGGACGAACGCCGGCATTAAACAAGTCGGCTTCCAGGAAGATCTGACCATCTGTAATAGAAATTACGTTTGTTGGAATATACGCACTAATATCACCCGCCTGGGTTTCAATGATTGGCAGAGCAGTCATAGAACCGCCGCCCAGTTCATCTTCCAGTTTTGCAGCACGTTCCAATAAACGAGAATGCAGATAGAATACGTCACCAGGATAAGCTTCACGTCCTGGAGGACGTTTTAACAGCAGAGACAATTCACGATATGCAACAGCCTGTTTGGACAGGTCATCATATACAATCAGAACATCTTTACCGTTGAACATAAATTCTTCACCCATAGCAGCACCTGCATATGGAGCAATGTATAACATTGGAGCTGGTTCGGATGCAGTCGCAGCAACTACGATACTGTATTCCATTGCACCAAACTCTTCCAATTTGCTTACTACGTTAGCTACAGTAGATGCTTTCTGCCCTACAGCAACATAGATACAAATTACATCTTTACCCTTCTGGTTAATAATTGTATCAATTGCTACAGCAGTTTTACCAGTCTGACGGTCACCGATAATCAATTCACGCTGACCTTTACCAATTGGCACCAAAGCATCAATACATTTAATCCCAGTCTGTAATGGCTGATGTACCCCTTTACGAGTAATTACACCAGGCGCAACAGATTCTACAGGTCTGTATTTATCTGTTACAATTGGACCTTTCCCGTCAATGGCTTTACCAGTGGCGTCAACAACACGCCCCAACAAAGCTTCACCTACCGGAACTTCAACGATACGACCTGTTCTTTTAACAGGGTCACCCTCTTTAATATGTTTGTATGGGCCTAAGATAACGCAACCAATGTTGTCTTCTTCCAAGTTCTGTGCCATACCTTGCACGCCGCCTGGGAATTCCAGAAGTTCATTTACCATCGCATCTTTTAAGCCATAAACACGAGCAATACCGTCACCTACTTCAATTACGGTACCAATATCACTAGCTTCTATGTTTTTATCATAGTTTTCGATTTGATTTTTCAGAATGGAACTAATTTCCTCTGGTCTGATATTCATTTTAGTCCCTCACCCCAATCTTTTAAAACTGTACTTCATGTAATTTATTTTTCATACCAGCAAGGCGGGCACCTACAGTGCCGTCATAAACCTTGTCACCAAATGTTACAATCATTCCCGCCAACAAACTTGCATCAACACTGACGTTCAGTTTTACGGTTTTCCCAGACATACTTGCCAACTGGGCACTGAGAGCAGCTTCCTGCTCTGCAGTTAACGGATATGCAGAAACGACATCAGCATAAGCAATGTTGCGGACTTCATCAGCATAATCGCGATAAGCATTGTAAATATCAGCAATAAATTCTTCTCTGGCTTTATCAATGATTACACAAAGAAGATTGATGATATTGGCATCTACCTGACTGGCAAATACCTGTTTTACAATTGCTTTTTTTGTATCATTGCTGACGGTCTGGCTGATTAAAATTTCTTTTAATTCAGCATTATTTTCAATTGTATCAACAACAGCTTTCAGATCATCCTGATACCGGTCGATACTATTTTTTTCCTGACCAATCTGTAAGAGAGCCTGCCCGTAACGTTTCGCTACTGCCGAATTCATCATTTCGCTTCCCCTACCTCTTTCACAAAGTTATTGACCATGTTCTGATGATCTGCAACATCAATTGTTTTACCAACAACTTTAGATGCAGCCAACACTGCCAGGTCAGCAATTTCATTTCTGATTTCATTTAAAGCTTCTGTTTTTTCACGTGCAATTTCATCCTGCGCTTTTGCAGTCAGTCTTGCAGCTTCTTCTCTCGCTTCGGTTACAATATCGGCTTTTGTTTGTTCACCGATTTTTGCAGCCTGATTAATAATCTCCTGCGCTTCAGCTCTGGCATTCTGAATCTGAGCTGCATATTCATCTCTCAGTTTCTGAGCTTCCAGTTTTGCTTCTTCGGCAGAATTCAAATTATTAACAACTTCCTGTTTACGGCTGTCCAGCATGTTGCAGACAGGTTTATACAAAAAGACTTTCAGTACAACTACCAAAACAATGAAGTTAATAATCGCAAAAATAGCTGTAGATGGATTAATATCCACGTATACAACCTCCTCTCATGCGGGGTCATTTTTCATACATATTTGTCAAAACATTGTGTTTTTATTCGTATTTCTTAATTATCGGTAATATTAATATAGGCGATTGGACCAAGTCCCAATCGCCTACTTAGACCCTTACATTACCTTGTTTGTGATTACTTGCTTGATCAATAAGCGTTCATTACATGTTACCTAAAATCATGAAGGCAATCAATAAGCCGTAAATTGTTAATGCTTCCATAAATGCCAGAGCCAAAATCAAAGATGTACGAATATCACCAGATGCTTCCGGCTGACGAGCGATAGCTTCCATAGCTTTGCTGGCAGCTAAACCCTGACCAATACCAGGGCCGATTGTAGCGATAGCAACAGCTAATGCAGCTGCAATTGCGATTAATTCCATTTAAGTTCCCCCTCCTTCCAATACTTTATTGGGAATCTTCAAAACAAATATACGCTTAATTATACCAGTTTTGAAATAAGATTAACCTAATATATCAAGACTTAATGATGTACTGCTGTTGCCTCTTCTAAATAGATTGCGGTTAACAGAGTAAATACAAAAGCCTGGATAGCACCAAATAAGACACCTAAGAACTGCATTGACAGCGGTAACAATAATGGACATAACGCAGCCAAACTTACTACTACCATTTCTTCCCCATAGATAGCCCCATAAAGACGAAGCGCCAGAGATAATGGTCTGGTAAACTGTTCCAAAATGTTCAGCGGAACCATCAAAATTGCGATTGCCGGCATTGGCCCAACTAAGTGTTTGCAATAACCAATAATACCGTTTGTTTTGATATTATAATACAATACCAAGAAGAATACGCAGATTGCTAAACCAGCAGTCGTACTTACGTTACTGGTTGGCGGTTTCAACCCTGGCAGTGTACCAGCCATTGGCAGCATACCAGAATAGTTGGAACATAAAATCAAAATGAAGAAAGTCGCCAAAAGCGGCATAAACTGTCTAGCTCTTTTTCTCCCTAAAATGTCAGAGAAGAAATTTTCATACATTTCAATACCATATTCCAGAACATTCTGCACGCCAGAAGGAATCCGCTGCATATTTCTTGTTCCCAGAAAACATACCACTGCGATTAACAGCATAACGCCCCACATGGTAGTAATTTCGCTTGTTACTTCTAATGGCCCAATGTAAAACAGTGGAGCAGAAGCACCATGTTCAGCACTAGCATAAGCAACATTTGTCAGAAACATTCAATTCACCCCTTTCGTTCACGGAATAAAGTATTTAAGTTTTTCAAAAAAATATAATTTTTAACAGCCAACAAACCTAAAGCTGTTCCAATTAACATCACTACATTTTTATACACAAGCGCCATTGCCAATACATTAATTCCCTGCCGGAAAATAAAAACAACAGTGCTCATTTTGCCACCAGGACTATTGAATGCCCGCCAAGTCCAGAAATTATTGAACAAGCTGACAGCCAGTCCCCATATAAATCCCACAATAACCGGAAACAATACAGATTCTAGCATATTTCTTCCTTTCTAGCTACTTCATATTTCTTATACCTTGCATTCTATATCCTTATTATTGAATTATTCTCTTTCATTTGGATCTTTTGGATGCTGCAGCTGATCCACCTGCTCGATAAACAGACGAAACCCTGCGCAGATACCAATCAGTACCCCAAACAGCCAAAATATATCCGGCGTTCCCAGCTTACTGTCCAACCAACGGCCGGCCATCGCTGCAATCGCCACATTTACCAACATCGTAACTCCAAAACTGAGGCCAAGACCAATATATTGACCCGCACTGGAAGGTTTTCTAAAATTACCGGGCATAGCTGCACCTCTCATTTCATAACTCCTACCTTATTTATTTTACTAGATGTGGCCTGTCAACACAACACAAAATCTTCACAGGATTGCCAAAACTTAATAAATATTTATTATTTTATTGAAAGTCCCACTTAAGAAAATTTGTGCAAGCTGCAGAATATAGCTGCAATATAAACTATAATACAATAAAAAAGAGAAAGCAAGCCGAAATTCTCCTTTTTATCTAACTATAATTTATTCTTCTACATAAAGCACAACCATACGTCACTAATAGCCAAATTACTTTTCCGCCGTTATATCGCAGCTAACAAACAAAAATGCACAAAAAAAGATGGCGCTGTCATACTGCAAACACCACAGAAAAACCTACCACATTCATTAGATTTTACCTTGCATTCACACTAAACAGTCCATCTATCATTGCTAAAACAAACCTTTACATCCAATTTTCCGGACGCATTTCTCTAATACCAAAATAATATTCAATTGCGTCCGTAATGCGTCCGCAAGCTTTTCCATCCCCATAAGGATTTACCGCATTCGCCATCTTATGATAAGCTGCCTCATCAGTCAGCAACTGCAGCGCTGTATCATAAATCAAATCTTCATCAGTGCCCACCAGCTGCACTGTTCCGGCAGTAACAGCCTCCGGCCGTTCCGTAGTATCCCGCAGCACAAGCACAGGTTTACCCAATGCCGGCGCCTCTTCCTGCAAGCCGCCCGAATCGGTCAAAATCAAATCCACACGGGCCATCGCATTGGCAAAAGGCTCATAATCCAACGGCTCAATAATATGAATCCGTTCCAAATCCCCCAAAATCTGCGCCGCCAATTCACGCACCTTAGGATTTTTATGAATTGGAAAAATAAACTGCACTTCCGGCAATGTTTCATGCAACCTGCGCACAGCCTGAAAAATGTGCGCCATCGGCGCGCCCTGATTTTCACGACGATGAGCGGTAATCAATACTTTCTTAGCCGGACTCTCCATCAACTGCTGCAAACCCTCATCAATAAACTGATACTCATTTTTTACAGTAGCCAACAACGCATCAATGACTGTATTACCGGTAACAAAAATAGCATCATCTTTTCCATTTTCTTTTAAAAGATTCTGCCGCGCCTCCGGTGTCGGTGAAAAATGCAGCGTAGCCATAACACCGGTCAATTTGCGATTTGCTTCTTCCGGATATGGAGAATACATATTGCCAGAACGTAGCCCCGCTTCTACATGTCCAACCGGAATCTGCTGATAAAATGCCGCCAAAGTTGCAGCAAATGTTGTCGTTGTATCACCATGAACCAACACCAGATCCGGCTTCTCCTGCTGCAAAATCTGCTCTAAACCGTGCAAAACACCAGCTGTAATGTCAGTCAGCGTTTGATTCTTTTTCATCAAGTTTAAATCAAAATCCGGTTTAATACGAAATAATTCCAGTACCTGATCCAACATCTCACGATGCTGCGCAGTTACAGCCACTACACTTTGCAAATTTTCATTTTGTTCAATAGCCTTCACCACCGGCGCCATCTTAATGGCCTCCGGTCTGGTGCCAAATACACACATTATTTTTTTCATAATTGCTCATCCTATAAAGTATTATTTTGCAGTTTCAGCTGCTGCACCTCTACCCCAGCCTGCTGAAAAAACTCCATGGCCCGTTCATCAGGATAATCTCCCGCAAACACCACACGGACAACACCCGCATTAATCAGCATTTTTGCGCATAAAGAACATGGTGCCGTTGTAGAGTACAACGTACTACCCTCAATAGAGATTCCCAAATTGGCAGCCTGAATCATAGCATTTTGCTCCGCATGCAACGCCCGGCACAGCTCATGCCGCTCGCCGGACGGAATCCCCATCTGCTGCCGCAAACACCCAGTTTCAGCGCAATGGGCCAATCGCTTAGGTGCTCCATTGTAGCCAGTGGTTAAAATATGCTTATCTTTGACCAGAATTGCCCCAACTTGACGGCGCAGGCAAGTAGACCGTTTGGCAACCACCGATGTGATTTCCATAAAATACTGATCCCAATCTGGTCGTTGTGGCATAGTATCCATCAATTAATACCTGCTGTAATCTTTTTTTGCTTCCAACCGTTTCTCCTGCCGCCGTTGCCCGAAGAAATAGCAGACCCCGCCAATCAAACCAACCGGAACCGCAATATAAACCAAACACAAAATAAGAGAAATTAGAAATTCTACTGATTCTATCATAACTACATTCACTCCCCAAAAGAATTTATTTTATTACCACAGCAGTGCCATAAGCAACAATCTCTGCCGCTCCGGCCATAACTGCTGCCGATCCCAATCTCATGCCAACGATGGCATTTGCACCCATAGCAGCTGCATCTTCTACCATACGGCCAACAGCAATCTGCCGCGCTTCTGTCAGCATATCGTTGTAGCTGTTCAATTCTCCTCCAACCAGCCCTTTTAACGATGCCCCAATATCACTGCCCACATTCTTGCTGCGCACGGTACTGCCTTTGCACAAACCCTTTACCTCTACAATTTCTTTGCCGGCAATCATATCTGTTGTCACAATCAACATGGTTTTTCCTCCTTAGAAACGTCAGGTTTCATGATATATCTTTCCAGACAAAATTATATCATATTTATTATGCCTAAATTTTCGCATAATTGCAATGGTAAAATCATTGGTTAATAAGAATTTATACATTCTGTTTCCTGACAACCAACATATCAAACCATACGTTTACGGTTCTATCGTTTAACTAAATATTCTCAAATAAATTGGTGCAATCAAAATCTAAAAATTCAAATTAAAGAAAAATTAAAAATATTTCCTCACATACACCAAGCAATAAAACCAGAGTACCTCATCCATGAATGATTGTCATGGCCTTGTATTTATATACAATTATTTATGAAAAATATTCATCAAGCTATTAGATAAACAACCACACGTTTTTCAATCCCACTTTGCCTTTCCAGTTCATTTGTCTATTCCATTTATTGAGAAAATTTCTTATTTTAACTTTCAAGTGATAAACCTCCAATTTTACCCAAAACTCATGAGTTTTGAATATCCATCAGTGGCGGACATGGTTGGAAAAGGCGCATTTATCGGGAGTTTCCCGATT
>CALXUG010000032.1 GCA_944391625.1 uncultured Clostridia bacterium | reverse complement strand
TGTTAAGAGGCAGATGTTTTTTCCTCTGCCTCTTATTCTCAACTTTTTTCTTTACCCCAACTATTGACAAAGAACCCTTTTTATATGAAGGTGGAGAAAGGAGAATGACAATGCAGATGAGAACAGCGACAGCGGACGACATCCCTGCTGTTATGGCGTTATATGAAGCGGTCATTGCGCAGATGGAGCAGGATCATATTGATATTGGTTGGGCGCAGGGTGTTTATCCTACGGCAGATTTTCTTGAACAGGCCGCTGCTGCCCGGCAGCTTTATCTGGCAGTGGCGGACGGGCAGCTTGCGGGAGCCTTGATACTGAACCGGCAGGCCAACGAAGGCTATCGGCAGGTACGGTGGCAGGTTGCTTGTGCAGAGCAGGACGTGGCGGTATTGCATACACTGGCTACTTCTCCTGTTTTTCGCGGCCGCGGTGTGGGGAAAGCGATGCTGCAGTTTATAATACAGCATTGCAGGCTGCGCGGTGATGCAGCCATCCGCCTGGATGTGGTGGCAGACAATCTGCCGGCCATTGGGCTGTATCAGGCTGTGGGTTTTCGGCAGATGGGGCAGGTTATGCTGCGCTATGGCGATATGGAAGGCAGCTTTGTGCTAATGGAATATGGGCTGTAGCCAAGCTGATTTGGGTTATGAAAACGGGACAATGTGGAGATATCCTGACATCATGACAACATTATTAGTAAATTACCTTGACATTTTCTTAACCATTGGCGATAAATCTGGTGTTATACTAAATGCGTGGTCAGGAAAGACCACAAGTTATGCGGCAAGCGGTGACTGTTGGAAAGACGCCCTTCCTTTCAACAGCCGGTTCAAATCCGGAATGCCGCTCCACAATCTCTTTTATCCCCCTTGTAAAGAGCTGTCTCGCCAGGACAGCTCTTTTTTTAATTAAAAATGTGTTTTTTCGCATAAGATGCTGAATCATTTTGTGATAATCATTGCACATCTTTCTTTTGGTACACGTATAAATTTTTGATAGCGTAAAGTTTTTGTAGAAAATCGTGATACATGAATTCGGTTAAATGCAGAGAACAGGAAGGCTTATCGGGCAATATCTGTTGCAGCGTCCACACGCTGCTCTGGACATTTCCTTGCCTGTCCATCTTAGTCAGACTGCGTCTGCCACGATTGGACAGCTTGCAGAAATTTCCATCCAGAGGTGGACTTTCTGCAAAGAGATTGCCCTCTCACGGATTACAGAAATGTCATGAAAAGCGGAGCAAACATATTGTATTTCGGATAGCGCTATCTTTTTTCCTACAGTAAATTTACACCATTATAAATTTTTCAGGCTACTTGACAAAAAAATTTTTTCTGAGTATGATTACTAATTAGAAGCAAAGATAATACTGCATGTTTTAGAAAGTGAGGAAACGAGCGTGGCTTATGAACAGCAAGAGCAGGTTAGAATTGTACAGGAAACGGTAGCAGGTAAGGAAATTACTTTTGCACACGTAATGGGCGGTCCTGCGCCGGTCATTTATCAAAAATTGGGATTGAATCCGCAAGTCGATTACAGCGCTTCTGCTATCGGCGTTATGAATATGACACCGCCGGAATCTGCAGTAATTGCCTCAGACATTGCTGTAAAAAGCGGCGATATTTATTTGGGGTTTGCGGATCGTTTTACCGGTACTTTGATTATTACTGGCGAAATTGCCGACGTTACCACTGCGCTGACGGAGATTGTGAATTATTTCCGGGATAGTATGGGGTATGTTGTCTGCCAGGTGACCAAACGGTAGGGAAGTGTAAAGATGGCTTCAATGAATCAACAAGAATTGCTGGAACGGATATTTCAGGACCGTTATGAAAATTTAAAAGGAAAACAGCTGCGTATGACTCGTATGCGGGTGGCCGGGCGCGAGGTTTGTCTGGCTCATATTTTAACACCGACCCAGTCCTGTATTTATGAAAATCTGGGGCTGCACATTGGTGTGCATGCAGGGGAGGATCATACAGGAGAAGCCATTGGTCTGATTCGGGTGACGCCGTGGGAATCTATTTTGGTGGCTGCTGATGTAGCGATGAAAAGCGCCCATGTGGAGATTGGATTTATGGACCGTTTTTGCGGCGCTTTGATTATCACCGGTGAGCTGATGGATGTGCAGGTGGCTGTGGAGGAAGTGGT
This sequence comes from uncultured Clostridia bacterium, assembly GCA_944391625.1. Taxonomy (GTDB): domain Bacteria; phylum Bacillota; class Peptococcia; order Peptococcales; family Peptococcaceae; genus UBA7185. The sequence goes on along the minus strand of CALXUG010000032.1, from coordinate 33,135 downwards.
GCGTTTTTTCCGCGATGTTTTAAATTTCAGAGTCTGTGATATTCATAAAAGTTAAAAATAAGGTATGATGATAGATGAAAAAATTATTTCTCATGGGTAGAAGTGAAGCAGGAAAGACTTCTCTGACGCAGGCTTTGAAAGGGGAAAGTCTGCATTATGTCAAAACCCAATATACAAACACCAACGAAGATACCATTGACACGCCGGGGGAGTATGCCGAGTCAAAGGTTTGCGGTGTGGCGCTGGCCTGTTTTTCTTTTGAGGCAGATGTGGTTGCCATTGTGCAGGCTGCTGATGAGCCTTATGATTTGTTCAGCGCCAGCTTGCGCTCCTTTATACAGCGCCCGCTGATCGGCGTTATCACCAAGATTGATTCGCCCTATGCCAACATTCCTATGGTGGAACAATGGATGCGGGAGGCCGGCTGTGAACGTATCTTTTTGGTGAATAATGCAACCGGAGAAGGTATTCAGGAGCTGCTCGCCTATTTAGAAGATGATTTGCCTAAAGTGACAATGGAACAGGCCAAGTTCAAACAACGTATGGGACTGAATGAGTGGGACGCGCTTCCTGAAGGGATGGCCTATCCCGATTCTATCCGATAGTAGAATCATAGAAGTTCACAGGACTGTTTTTATCGGCGTTGCTGGCAGTAAAAATTGCGTTATTTTTACAGATTTTATTTGACAAGGACCGGTTCCTTGGGTATACTAGCATATAATATGAAATGGCTATGAAAAGAACAAGTAGCATACAGTGGCACCGACAGAGAGGGACCGGTTGCTGAGAGGGCCAGGCAGCGCTGTATGGGAATACATCTTGGAGCCGCGCACCGAAGGCAGCATTTGCCGATAGGCTGCGCCGGATGGCAGTCGTTATTCTGCTGCGGTAGCAATACCGATGGAGGCTGACCGATTGCAGGTCGGCGAAGTAAGGTGGTAACACGGGAGTTGGCTCTCGTCCTTTGATGGACGGGGGCTTTTTTATTTTGCAGGGCGAAAAGCCCAAACCGATATGGTAGTTTAGAAAAGGAGCAGAAAGATGGCAAACACAAACATGACAATTTATGATGAACTGGTAGCGCGGGGACTGATTGCCCAGATTACCGATGAGGAAGAAATCAAAGAGCTGATTAACAATGGGAAAGCGACATTTTATATTGGCTTTGACCCGACGGCGGACAGCCTGCATGTGGGTCACTTTATGGCGCTGTGTCTGATGAAACGGCTGCAGATGGCAGGCAACAAACCTATTGCGCTGGTTGGCGGCGGCACCGGCATGATCGGCGATCCATCGGGCCGTACCGATATGCGGCAGATGATGACGGTGGAAACCATTCAGCATAACTGCGACTGCTTTAAAAAGCAAATCAGTAAATTTATCGATTTTTCCGATGATAAGGCGCTGTTTCTTAACAACGCTGACTGGCTGATGCAGCTTAACTATGTGGAACTGCTGCGGGAAGTAGGCCCACATTTCAGCGTGAACAACATGCTGCGGGCAGAATGCTACAAAAACCGGATGGAGCGGGGCCTGAGCTTTTTGGAATTTAACTACATGATCATGCAGAGTTATGACTTTTATGTGCTGCATCAAAAATACGGCTGCAACATGCAGCTGGGCGGCGATGACCAGTGGAGCAATATGCTGGGCGGCACTGAACTGATTCGCCGTAAGGACGGTGCTGACGCTTATGCCATGACCATCACGCTGTTGCTTAATTCAGAGGGCAAAAAAATGGGCAAAACCCAGTCCGGCGCTGTATGGCTGGATCCGGAAAAAACCAGTCCTTTTGATTTTTATCAGTACTGGAGAAATGTCAACGATGCCGATGTGCTTAAATGTTTGCGCATGCTGACCTTCCTGCCGCTGGAACAAATTGATGCCATGGAACAATGGGAGGGCAGCCAGCTCAATCAGGCCAAAGAAATTCTGGCGTATGAGTTGACCAAGCTGGTGCATAGTGAAGAAGAAGCCGTAAAAGCGCAGGAAAGCGCCCGGGCATTGTTCAGCAGCGGTGTAGCAGCAGAAATGCCTACCGCTGCCTTAACTGCCGATGACTTTACCGATGGCGTGATTGATGTGGTAACGCTGGTAGCCAAATCCGGTCTGGTCAACTCCAAATCAGAAGGCAGACGGGCTGTAGAACAGGGCGGCGTAACAGTAGACGGTGAAAAAATTGAGGATATCAAGCAGACCTTTGCTGCCGCACAGTTTGCCGGAGAAGGTCTGGTTGTAAAACGGGGCAAGAAAAACTTCCGCCGCGTTGTGGTAGAATAGAACGCTGGCATAGGGGAAGTTGTGCAAGCCTGCCTTTCAAACAACAAGGAGGCAAAACCAATGGAACTGCTGGAATTAACAGAAGAAAGGGCTGGATGGATCGAGCCGTTGCAGGCGGTGTGGGAATCATCGGTGCGAGCTACCCATCATTTTTTGCAGGAGGCGGATATTGTAGGATTGCGTCCTGCGGTGCAGCAAGGACTGGAGCAAGTGCCTAAGCTGGCTGTTGTGCTGATGCAGCAGCAGCCGGTGGGATTTATCGGTGCGGCGGAAGGCAAAGTGGAAATGCTGTTTATCGCTCCTGATCAGCGTGGCTGCGGCCGGGGACGGCAGATGATGCAGTTTGCCATGGAGCAGTGGGGCTGTACTATGGTAGATGTCAATGAACAAAATGAACAGGGCGTTGGATTTTATCAGCATCTGGGATTTGAAGTTGTTGGCCGTTCTGCGCTGGACGAGCAGGGCAATCCCTTTCCCATTCTGCATCTGAAACACAAAGAAAGCTGCTGATAGGGCGGTATGGTGATAAAACTGTCTGAAAATAATTGCAGAAGAAATGATATTCGCCCAAAAAGGTAGATCTTTTACAGTGAAATAGAACATGATAAGTATCCTCTTTGCTGAGTAAAAATCAGTAAGGAGGATATTTTTATGGGATTTTTGAATAGGAGCCAGGTTGGAGTGGGTACTGTTTCACTTTTGTTTTACACTTGACAAAAATGAAAAATTTGCTATGATAAAAGTGTACTACAGACATTCATACAGATGGACGTAATGAATCTGTAGAGGAAGCGGGGGATATTCATGGAAAAGAAAACGCGGATAGGCAGGAATAAAAAAGTGTGGCTGCTTATTTTGATAGAAGTATGTGTTATTTTGTTTATTGCAGCGCAGTTGACACCCAACGAGAAACAGGCAGCCCAGCTGGGTTCTGCTTTGCAGGAAAATTTTGCGGTCGTGTTGTCTGACGAATCAATGAACTGCCTGTATCAGAAAGAAAATCGGGGCTGGTTTGGTGATGGTGAAGTTTACAGCGTATGGCAAATAAAAGATAGTCAGCAGCTTTTGCAGGACATTGATTGGGCAGAGGATGGGCAGCCTTTCCAGCAGCAGTTGTTTCAGGAGGTGGCCCAATCGGAATCTCTGGATGTAGACCGATATTATCTGCCGCAGGATTGGGAGCAGGCGGGCTATTATTATCAGACTATAGATGCTGACGGATATGGCGATGACCAGCTGCTGCTAATCTTTTTACCGCAGGGAAAGCTGGGAGATGGACTGCAATATAAGAATCTGTTGTTTGTGATAGAAAGGTACAGCTGACAGGGGGATGATAAACCATGAAAGCTTATGGCAAACCAATTGTTGTTTTGGTGTTTTTACTGGGTGTTCTCTGGCTGATGCAGACAGAGGATGTGGGAGCGCAGGAGCAGCCTGATTTTTCTAATTTGCAGGAGGTGTTTGGTGTGCATTGGCTGCCGGAGGAAGATCTCACACTGTTGTATTGCCAAACAGGCCGCGGTTGGCTTGGCGATGGACAGAGTTATTCCATCTGGCAATATACCGGCGATATGAAGCAGTTTTTTGCCCAGGGATATTGGCGTGCCGATAAACCGCTTGGCAATGAACTTTATCAGGATGTATTAACTTTTTTGGAAGTGGAGCAAGCGTATGTTCCATTGTCGCCGGAATGGCAGCGAGGGTTTTCTTACTGGCAGAAAACCGATATTGACGGAAATACCGATGATCAATTGTTGTTGCTGTTTCTGCCGCAGGTAACCCTGGGCGATGGGCAGGAGTACAGACGGCTGCTGTTTGTGTTGGAATGGTACAGCTGACATGTAAGGAGGAAACCTTGCTGCAACATAGTTTGTTTGCGGGCGCATTGTCAAAATATAAAAATAAAAAGACGCATTTTCAATCTGTCTGGCAAGGACATCATCGTCCATTGTCGGTCAGAGTTGAGAATGCGTCTTTTTTTGTGCAAAGGATAATGGTCAGGGTGCTGTTATGGGAATGGTTACAGCGCCTGAATATCGCTAATCAACTGTTTGACAGCAGCAGGGTCGGTGGCCCAGCTGGTGCAGAACCGCACGGCGGTGTGGGTTGCATCGGTTTTGCTCCAAAAGGAAACGGCGTAGGTTTCCTGCAGTTTGGCCAGCTGCTGATCCTCCAAAATGGGGAACTGCTGATTGGTATCAGACTCATACAAGAAAGGAATTTGCTTTTCGGCAAAAGCCTGTTTGATTTGCAGCGCCAAATCTACTGCATGACGGGAAATCTGCAGATAGAGCTGATCCTGAAATAATGTTTTAAACTGAATGCCCAGCAGCCGTCCTTTGGCCAGCATGCCACCATGCTGTTTGATATGATAACGGAAATCCTTTTTCAGTTCATCCTGCACGATGACCACTGCCTCACCGAATAAAGTGCCCACTTTGGTGCCGCCGATATAAAACACATCGCAGCAGGACACAATATCCTGAATAGAAGCATCGTTGGCCGGAGATGCCAGCCCATAGCCCAAACGGGCGCCGTCTAAGAACAGAGGCAGATGATATTGCCGGCAGACTGCATGAAGCTGCTGCAATTCTGCCTTGCTGTACAGGGTACCGTTTTCGGTAGGCTGGGAGATATACACCATGCCAGGCTGCACCATATGTTCAAAGGTGCTGTCCTCCCAATGGGTGCGGCAATAGTCTGCTACCTGGGCAGCGGTAATTTTTCCGTCTGCACTGAGTAACGGCAGCACTTTGTGGCCGGTTGCTTCAATGGCTCCTGTTTCATGGGCATTGATATGGCCGGTTACAGCGGCGATAACGCCCTGATGGGGACGAAGCACAGAAGCTATAACGGTGGTGTTGGCCTGTGTACCGCCCACCAGAAAATGAACATCAATGGCATCGCTGCCGCAGAATTGTTTGATCAGAGCCGCTGCCTGCTGACAGTGAATATCCTGTCCATAGCCCGGCGTCTGTTCCATGTTGGTTTCCAGCATTCGCTGTAAAATGGCGGGATGACAACCTTCGCCATAATCGCATTCAAATCGAATCATACTTGAGAACTCCTTTGTTTTGTCAAAATTTTCAGCTTTATACTAGCATACTTTCAGGAACGGGGCAAGAAGATTTCACACAAACTCCATAAAGGATTCACAGCAGCTCCACAGCCCTCTGTTATACTGACTGCATCAACAAAAAGGAGTGAAAAACGGTGAATCTTACATTGGAACACATTACAAAGCAATATACTTCCGGCAAGGTGGCGCTGCAGGATATTTGTCTGGAACTGCAGTCGCCGGGTATGATTGGTCTGCTGGGGCCCAACGGGGCGGGTAAAAGTACCATGATGCAGCTTTTGGTGGCCGGTTTGCTGCCCAGCAGCGGTGAAATCAGGCTGGATGGAATCCCACTGCGTCAACAGCAGCGGCAATTGAAAGCAGCGTTGGGCTATTTGCCGCAGCGGTTTGGTTTATATGAGGAACTAACGGTGGAGCAGTTTCTGGATTATATGGCTGCGCTAAAGAATTGTACCGGTAATGGAGAGCAACTGCGGCAGATATTGGAACAGACTGGTTTGACTGAACAGCGAAAAAAGAAAATCAGCGCTTTATCCGGCGGGCAGCGGCAGCGGGTAGGAATCGCACAGGCATTGCTGGGCAGTCCCCGGTTGTTGATTTTGGATGAGCCGACGGTGGGGTTGGATCCGGAGGAGCGCATCCGATTTCGTAACTTATTTGCCGGGCAGGCGACTGATAAGATTGTACTGCTGTCCACCCATATTATTGAGGATGTGCAGTCTATTTGCAACCGGTTGATTGTGCTGTATGAAGGCAGGATTTTGTTTGACGGTGCGCCATGGCAGCTGCAGCAGCAGGCAGATGGTCATGTGGCGCTGATGGATGAAAGCATGCTGGCCTATTTATCGGAACCGTACTGGGTGACGGGCCGTCAGGACAGGGCGCAGGGTGTGCGCTGCCGTGTGGTATGCCAGCAGCTGCCTGATTTTGCCCAGCCTGCCGAGCCAACTTTGGAAGATGGCTATCTGTATGTATTGCATCAGGGAGGTAGTCAAAATGAGTGAGGAAACAAAACAACTTTGGCGCAGACGATGGCGTTTGTATCGGTTAGAGAAAAAACGGCTGCGCGCTCAAAAATGGGTGCGGCTTGGCGCGTTGATTTGTTTGTGTATGCCTGTGCTGGGATTGTACTGGTATCAGCCAGCTACCAATTTGACTGCCACTTCTCTGTATTTGGCTAATCCCCAGCTGGCTGCCGGTTTGGGCGGTGCCTTGGTCTGGATGGTGCTGACCTTGTTGGAACTGGATCGGGTGCAAAAACAACATATGGAGCCGCTGACTGAGGCGGCCCTATCTCTGACAGAGCTGCAGGTGGCTAAAACAGCGGCGTTGCTGCAAACAGCATTGCAGGTTTGGCTGGTGTTGTTGCTGTTGTGGCTTCCCTGGACCATGGCGCAGATACCATCCTTTTCCATTGGGCTGTATGGGCTCAGCGGTGTAGTTTTGCTGTTGCCCTGTTGGCTGCTGGCGATTTTACTGGCGGTTAGCTGTTATCAGCTGACCAATCGGCTGCTGCTGGCGGCGCTGCTCTGCGCCATGCTGGTGTTTTTTAGCTGCAGCACCTGGGCTGACGGGCAGTATCTGCTGCGCTGGATCAATCCGTTGGTGCCGGTGATGTCCGATGCATTCAGCAATCGACCGGCCCTGTCGCTGGCGTGCTACAACCGATTGTGCTGGTTTTTGCTGGCAGTGGGATTGTGGTTGGTGAGCCTGCTGGCTTTGCGCCGATATCAGTTGGGCTTGCTGGGTTCAGTTCAATATCAGGTGCAACAAAATAAAAAGGTCTTGCTGACGGCGTTGTTGTGTTTGAGCGGCGCAGCGCTGTGCATGGTGCAGGAGCCTTTTATTGATGATAGTCCTTTGGAGCCGGTTTTTGCGGAACAGGTTGCACCGGAAGATATCTTTTTGCAGCACAGCCGTTTGGAGGTTGCCATTGATGGCTGGGCCGGAAGTTTAGAGGGAACGGCCGAATATGTGCTGCATAACCGGGGAACTGATGCTGAATTGTGCAGTTTTCAAATAGATCCTGGTTATACAATCAGTGCCATGCTGCTGGATGGGCAGTCTTTGACATTTACTGATTTGCACAATGATGTGGATAATGCCAAAACCATTGAGTTTTTACTGCCTGCCGGAGAGGGGCGGAGATTGACTGTTTTGTACAGTGGGCAGCCCAAAATCTGGTCCATTCTGCGGGACAGTCTGATGGGCGGCAGCATTAGCAATAGGTATGTGGAATTATCTAATAGTAAACTGGGTCCCAAATTTTACTTGCAGCGAGAAGCGGACGATCAAACCGAATTTTATTTTACATTGCCCGATCATCTGGTGCCTGTTACCAACGGGCAGCAGTTGGAACGGATGGAACAGCGGCAGGGCAGTACGCTGTGGCGATCGGTCAGTCAGGAGGCCCGCGTTAATTTGTATGCAGCGGAGTATGTAAAGCAGACCATGGAGGAGGCAGGTATGTATGTCAATTTTTATTATCCCAGACAGCAGCAGCAAAGTTTGCAGCAGATGGGCGCATTGGAACAGATTGCCCACACGCTTAATTATTGCGCTGCTCATTATGGGCCGCTGCCTTTTGATCGGGACAATCCGCTGCAACTGGTGGAAGAAAGCGCCTATGCCATGGGCGGTGGTGCATTTGGCAATTTCAGCGTGATGGGCGAAACCATTTTTAGCCCGCAAAGTTTGAATGATGCAGCCCGGGGTGCCAGCAGCGCAGAGGTACTGGCCCATGAAATTGTGCATCAGTGGTGGGGGCTGAGCTGGATGTTTTGGGATGAAGGCCCCTGGAGCAGTGAGGGCATGACCTGCTACACCACCTACCGTATGATGAAGGAGCAATATGGCACCGATTATGCCCAGCAACATTATGTGGAGCAATGGAAACAGGACGCCAGACAGCTGCAAAAGTCGTATTATTACCGCCATCCAGAATTATTGGAGCAGCTGCCGGAGGCTTATCGGGCCAATTTGGTGGCTGAGCAGGAATCTATCAGCCGTTATGCGGTGATGCCTTTATTGCTGCTGCAGGCAGAACAGCTGCTAGGCGGCGAAGAGGCTATGGATGCGGTATTGTCACAGTTATTTGCCGACGGTGGACAGCAGATGCCGGGTTATCTTACCTGGCAGGATTTTTTACAGGTCAGTGGTTTGACAGAGGAGGCGTTTGATCTTGACCAGGCTATTTTATTATGAAGGGAAACGTTTACTGCGGAACAAAATTTTTTTGGCGCTGTTGTTTTTGACGGCAGTGTTTTGCTGGTTGACCATGGGCAGCGAGATGGTGCTGGGGATCGGTGGCGCAGCGCCGTTTTCCGGCTGGAGCACTGGCGCTTGTTTTAGCAAAATTTTGCCGCTGCTTTTGATGATGGAGGCGTTTTTTATCAGCCAGTGGTTTGGTGTTAAAGAACAGCAAATAGCCCAACTGCGCCAGGCTGCCCCATATTCTGCCCTGGGTTATGGCTTGCTGCGTTGTGGGGTAGTTATATTTGCAGTGTGTTTGACAGCATTATTGGTTTGGGGGCTGCAGGTATTGTTCTGCCAGCGCTGCTTTGCAGCAGGGGATGGATTGCAGCTGTTGGTTCCTGTTTTGTTCAGTCTGCTGCCGGCTATGCTGTTTGTGTTGGGTATGAGCCTTCTGCTTGGTACAGTGCATCCGGCTTTGCTGTATGGATTTATGTTTTACCTGTTGTGTAGTAATGGATTGGCGCCATTTACAGGCTGGGATTTGACAGGGCAGCAGTTTTATCTGCAGGGGGTGGCGCAGGTGCCGACAGACAGCGCTGGCGAGCCATTGTTTTTTCTTTTGCCGACTGCAGTGCAGCAAAGAGCCGTATTGTGTTTGTTGGGGTTGTGCCTGACTGTTGCGGGCATAGTTAGCGGAATGCTGACTTTTGTGGGAAACACACCTGTCAGTCAGCATATTCCGGTGATGAAAAAACAGATAGCGGCGGCTATGGTGCTGTTGGTGGTTTTCATATTGCTGTTGCCTTCTCCATTGTCCGGTGGTCAGGCAGTAGAAGCGGCAGCGGTGGCATACAGTGCTGATGAGTCGGCTTTTGTGTCAAATCCGCTGCAGGAGCAGGATGGCACAACCATGTTGCAAACTGCCACCACTGCCGAGGAAGAGGCGGATATTATTATGGCGGAACAAGATTCTCTGCTGTCTGCTCTGTGGTCGGAGCAAACTTGGGAAAAGCGGCAACGGCAGTATCAGGCATGGGGGTTGTTAGAACTGGGAGACGGCAGCGCTCAGTGGCAGGGCAAGCCGGTGTATCAGTTGCTGGACTGTGACGGCAGCTACACCTATTATGAGAGTGGGGCAGAAACTGGTTTGTGTTTGTATGTAAAGCGCAATTTGTTTGGGCAAATAGATGAAATTTTGTCCATATCGCCACAGCAAATGGCAGAGCTGGTTGGTTGAAAATTTATGTAACAAAAAATGCCAGGATGTTATGTTAGAATTTATTCCTGGTGTTGGTGTTTTTGAAAGCCACAAAATATGATAAAGGTTGAATTGGAACTAACATGGCAGTGCTTTGAGCGATTCAGCAAATATTAGTAAAAAAGAATCGCTGAAATTCATATTTTTAGTGGAACTTTACGATATTTTATGATATAATACGTAATTGTGTTGGGATGAGTAAGTGAAATGGTCGCGGCCGCAAGGCTGAGGAAAGTCCGGGCTCCACAGGGCAGGATGCTGGCTAACGGCCAGTGAGGGTGACCTTAAGGAAAGTGCCACAGAAAACAAACCGCCTGCTTGCAGGTAAGGATGAAACGGTGCGGTAAGAGCGCACCAGCGGCAAGGTGACTTGTCGGCTTGGTAAACCCCATCTGGTGCAAGACCTAATAGGAGAATAGATGGAGTGGCCCGCTCCGTTCTCGGGTAGGTCGCTGGAGATTCCAGGCAACTGGGATTCGAGATAGATGACCATTCAACGACAGAACCCGGCTTACGGCTTAGTCAACCAATACGTTACATACTGTGTCTTGAAAAACAGCCTTTGTCTGTTTTTTGAGACACTGTTTTTTTATCAGGGAAAGATAAACAGGTGTTTCATCAGATATCCTGGTAGAAAAGCGAAACGATTTAAACAATTATTTAGAAAACGAGGTGTGCAGGGTGAAACAAATGGACAAAAAAGATTATAAGCCTTATCTGGTGTATCTGGTCGTTTTGGTGATATCGATTCTCTACATCATTGTAGGACATGAAATTGCCATGACCAATTATCAGCCCTTTAATGAAGATGACCAGTCGGTGGTGGTAACGGCTACTGTACAGGAAATCAAAGACCGCTACAGTGAGAGCTATCAGATCAGCGAAACGGAATATGCCGAAAATGAGACCATTTTGTTTACTGCCAAGATTCGCAGCGGGGAAGAAAAAGGCCAGGTGGTAGAAGCGGCGCAGACTCTGGATTATTTTACGGCCATTAATTTGCGGGCGGTGGAACCCGGCGATAAGGTTCTGTTGTATACCATTCCCGGCGGTATGGCTGAAAATCAATGGGTACTTAGTGATTATCAGCGCTCGGATCAGATTTTGGTGCTGTTGGTTATCTTTTTGGTACTGCTGCTGGTATTTGGACACTGGCAGGGCTTTAACACCATTGTATCGTTGACTTTAACCTGTCTGTCGGTATTTTATGTATTTATTCCTGCAGTGCTGGCAGGGGAAAATATTTATGTGTGGTCTATCGCCACCTGCATTTATATGACTTTTATGACGCTGTTTATTGTCAATGGCGTTAACCGTAAGAGTATTGCCGCCATTTTGGGCTGTCTGGCCGGTGTGTTGGTGGCCGGTGTGTTGACTTTGGTAATGGACAAGACTATGCTGCTGACCGGCGTGCTGGATGAAAACTCGGTTATTTTGCATGGGTTGCGGCCGGAAGATCCGCTCAATTTGCGGGCCATTATATTTGCGTCCATTATTATCGGTGCAGTGGGGGCTATTATGGATGTTTCCATCTCTATTGCTGCGGCACTGGCTGAATTGCAGGAAAAAGTGCCGGATATCACGGCCAAAGAGTTAATGCAGTCGGGAATGACTATCAGTCGGGATATTATGGGTACGATGTCTAATACGCTGATATTAGCTTATATTGGCGGATTTATGGCCAGTGTGCTGTTGATGGTGGCTTATAATAGCTCCATGCTGGATTTGTTTAATCGTGAAGTGATTGTGGTAGAATGTTTGCAGGCTCTGGTAGGCAGTTTGGGGATTCTGATGACGCTGCCGTTTACATCGTTGATTTGTGCGGTTCTGTTTCAGGGAAAGAAAAAGGCATCTATTTTGCCGGAAGGTTCAGACAAGTCTGATCAGCAGTAGCCGAATGGCAATGTTTTTATGCTTAAACAGCATGGAAGAAGGACTGGATGATGGGTCAGTACGGTTTGATGCATCGTCCAGCCTTTGTAAAACGGTTAGATAAGAGTGAGAATGAAGGGAGTAAACAATTGTGGAAAAAGAAGAGCTGGCATTAAAAATTGTTGCAAGGCTAAAAAAAGCCTATCCCGATGTAGATTGTACGCTGGAATGCGATCAGGCATGGAAGTTGTTGGTAAGCGTACGTTTGGCCGCCCAGTGTACTGATGCCAGAGTCAATGTGGTGGTGCAGGATTTGTACCGGAAGTTTCCTACTCAGGAGGCGCTGGCCGCCGCTTCGGTGGAAGAGATTGAGCAGATTGTGCGGCCCTGCGGATTGGGGCCCAGCAAGGCAAGAGATATCAGCGCCTGTATGAAACAACTGCAGTCGCAATACAATGGCAATGTTCCCAATGATTTTCAGGCATTGCTGAAACTACCTGGTGTGGGACGCAAAAGTGCCAATTTAATTATGGGCGATGTGTTTGGTCAACCTGCCATTGTTACCGATACCCATTGTATTCGTCTGGTCAATCGAATGGGGTTGGTAGATGGTGTGAAAGAACCTAAAAAGGTGGAGATGGCCCTTTGGAAGCTGATTCCGCCGGAAGAAAGCAATGATTTCTGTCATCGGTTGGTAGAGCATGGCAGAGCAGTTTGCACTGCCAGAACAGCGCCTTATTGTGATCGCTGCTGTTTAATTGACTTATGTCCCAAAATTGGGGTTTGACCATGCTGTAAGGAGTGGTGGAAAAGTCTATGGTTTTTCTTTGCAAAAAGAGAAGCCATAGGCTTTTTCTTGTTTACGTTGTATTCTGTTGCGCATTTGAGGCATAAACAACCCTATCTTTCAATAAATAACTTGAATCCTGCGGTTGATTCTTTGTCAATTGTCTCCTAGTATAAAAACAAGGGAAACTGGTTGTAGGAATACTAAAAATGGTTTGGATGCAGCAATTAAACAATGTGCTGCAACACTATAAAAAAGTGGCTATAATTGCTTGACTAAGGAATGGGCAAGTGCTAATATACAAAACTGTAACTACAGATAAATCAGCGTAAGCGCCCAAAAAAACGGGACATTTTTTTATTTGAATAATAAATTTGTCGTTTATGGATACTATTTTGACAAAATAATGTTAATGATAGACAAATGTGCAGTTGCACAACAAAGGAGTGGTGTGAGATGGCCTTTAAATTTATGCAGGGCTTAAAGAATATTGTTTCTGTAGGAGAAGCATTGGATACATTATCTCGGCTGGTAGATTATATCAAGTTCCGGCCGCTGGAAACAGAACAGACGAAAATGAGCTATGATTCTATGGCGGTGCGTGATTTGGGTATTAATGCCGGCGCTGTTAAGCTGGTAAAATTTTTTCAGCAGATTGCCAAACAAAAGGATCCATCCGCTGTGATGTATGTGCAGCTGATTAAACAGTATTTTTTAAATGCTTATGATTGGTCTGATATTCATGCCGATGGATATGATGAATTTGAAAGCGATGCTTTGTGGTTTTGTGATGAGATGGAAGAATATTTGCGCTCGCTCAATACCAGTGAGGATAAGAGTACATCTGAAAAAACAGAAAAAATGGGCGATGTGGTGCTGCGCCGTCGGGTGCATACCGATTAATAAAAAAATAAATATCATAATCAGTACAGTAACAAAAATGGTTACCTGGCTTATGAACGAGAGTGGATACAAGATAAATTGTGTCCACTTTTTTTATTGTGATTGATTTGCAGAAGTTTACTTCTGCCTGAACAGGCTTTATTTGACAGTATATCGTTTCAAATGGCGGTGCAAGCTAACGGTGTAGTTGAAGATTGAATTTTGAAATGAGGTGTTATCTTGCAGATACCAGCAATTAATGTAAATTCAGAAATCGGCAAGTTAAAAAAAGTGATGCTCCACAAACCGGGCAAGGAATTGGAAAACCTGATGCCAGAATACCTGGATCGGTTGTTATTTGACGACATTCCTTATCTGCGTATTGCTCAAGAGGAACATGACAGTTTTGCCGATATTTTGCGTCAGAATGACGTAGAAGTGGTTTATCTAAGTGATCTGGTGGAAGAATCGATTGTTAACCAGGATGTAAGAGATCAGCTGATTGCAGAGTTGATTGATGATGCCGGTATAAAAACAAGCCGGGAACGGGAAATTTTGACAGAGTATTTTTCTTCTCTGGACAAAAAGAAGATGATTGCCCAAATGATGGCAGGCATCCGCAAAACAGAAATTCAGCAGTTTGAGGATAAGAGTCTGGGCGACTTTCTCCGCAATCTGAACAATGACTATCCGTTTATTTTAGACCCAATGCCCAATTTGTATTTTACCCGCGATCCTTTTGCTTCAATCGGCAATGGGGTATCCATTCACAAAATGTCTACAGAAACCCGACATCGTGAAACGCTGTTTGCTAAATTTATTTTTGAATATCATCCGCTGTATAAAGACACTCAGGTTTGGTATGACAGAAATGAAAACTTCTCTTTGGAAGGCGGCGATATTTTAATTTTAAATCCAGAAACTATCGCCATCGGGATTTCTCAGCGTACCCATGAAAATGCTATTGAAAAATTTGCACAAAAAATCCTGACCGAGGAAAGCCATTTTAAAAAGATATTGGCTATTAATATTCCAAAACAGCGCACCTTTATGCACTTGGATACGGTATTCACCATGGTGGACTATGATAAATTTACCATTCATCCTAATATTATCCGTGATATGGATGTGTTTGTCATTGAACGGGACAGAGATAATAAAATTAAAATTGCTCAGGAAACCAGTTCGCTGGAAGACATTTTAAAACGACATCTGCATCTGGATAAAGTGGATTTGATCAAATGCGGTAGTAACAGCGTGATCGATTCTGCCCGTGAGCAGTGGAATGATGGTTCTAATACGTTGGCCATTGCTCCTGGGGAAGTGATTGTGTATTCCCGTAACTATGTGACCAATGAAATTTTACAGGAGCATGGCATTAAAACCTATGTAATGCCCAGCTCGGAATTATCCAGAGGCCGCGGCGGTCCGCGCTGCATGAGCATGCCGTTGATTCGGGAAGATTTAGTACGTTAGTGTGTTTATATCGTTCGTTTTGTAATGCAGTTGATACGATAGAATGGAGGAAAACCATGCCGGTAAATTTAAAAGGAAAAAGTTTTTTAACATTGATGGACTTAACTCCCTGTGAGATTCGCTATTTATTAGATTTGTCCCATGATCTGAAATCCAAAAAGAGAGCAGGAATTTGTGAACAGAATTTAAAGGGCAAAAATATTGTTCTGCTGTTTGAAAAAACATCTACCAGAACCCGCTGTGCCTTTGAAGTGGCTGCCCATGATGAAGGCGCCCATGTTACATTTTTAGACTCTAACAGCTCACAAATGGGCAAAAAAGAGTCGCTGGAGGATACCGCTAAAGTATTGGGCCGTTTCTTTGACGGCATTGAATACCGTGGCTTTGATCAGAAAGTGGTAGAAGATCTGGCTCGTTATTCCGGTGTACCTGTTTTTAATGGTCTGACGGATGCAGACCATCCTACCCAAATTTTAGCCGATATGCTTACCATTGAAGAACATCTGGCTTTGCCGCTGAATAAGGTTAAGGTAGTATTCCCCGGCGATGTGCGGAACAATATGTGTTATGCCTGGATGTATGGCTGTGCCAAAATGGGCATGCATTTTGTTGGTATTGGTCCAAAGAGTCTGATTGACGGCATCGACCAAAAGGTATTGCAGGATGTGCAGCAAATCGCTGCTAAAACCGGCGCTAAAATTGAAATTACCGATGATGTAAAAGCTGTAGAAGGCGCTGATGTCATTTATGGCGATATCTGGGCCTCTATGGGGGAAGAAGATTTGATTCCGGAACGGGTAAAACTATTGACTCCATACCGGGTGACAGAAGAAATGCTGAAAATGACCAACAACCCTAATGTACTTTATCTGCATTGTTTGCCATCCTTCCATGATTTCAATACTAAATTGGCTGCCCAGTGGAAGGAAAAAGGCGTAGATATTCGGGAGGTTACCGACGAAGTATTCCGCGGTCCTCATTCGGTGGTGTTTGATGAAGCGGAGAATCGGATGCATACGATTAAGGCGGTTATGGTAGCCACTTTATAAGAATGTATCTTTTTTCTCTTGGCTATGCCGCTTTTTAAAAAGCATTTCTTATGTACGTCCATGTACACGTCGTTGTGCTTTTTAAAATGTGCTTTGCCAGAAGAAAACATTTAACATTCTTTGTAGAATAAAGCGCTGTGAAAAATCCCAAGCCGCTTTGCTCTACGAAAATTTTTGAATCATAAATTGTGCGGAAGTGGTATCTTTTCCTTAAATTCCGAATGAAAGTGGATTGCAGTGTCATTTGTTTCAACTGCGGCGGACATAGTCCAGACCGAAGGAAACAAATAAGCCGCTGGCCAATTTACTGAGGAATGGCAAAGGATGCCACAGCAGCACAATATTAGAATTTGGCATAAAGGAGTGTGAATCTATATGACACAACCTACAAAAGTAGTGATTGCTTTGGGCGGCAATGCACTGGAGGAGAAAGGGCTGCCGCCTACTTCTCAGTCACAGATGAATGTGGTTGCCAAAACCAGCGAATATATTGCGCAGTTGAGCAGTAATGGATATGAACTGGCAGTGGTGCATGGCAATGGTCCGCAGGTAGGCCGTATTTTGCTGGCCACAGAAGCGGCAAACCATGTAACACCAGCGCTGCCTTTTGATGTTTGCGGTGCTATGAGCCAGGGTTATATTGGCTATCATATTCAGCAGGCGCTGCGCAAATCATTGGAAAAACGAAATCGCCATCTGCCGGTAGTAACGGTGATTACTCAGGTAGTGGTAGATGAGCAGGACCCTGCTTTTCAGAATCCAACCAAGCCAATTGGACCTTTTTATACAAAAGAGGAAGCCATGGCATTGGAACAGGAAAAAGGCTATGTTATGAAAGAAGATGCCGGTCGCGGCTGGCGGCGGATGGTAGCTTCGCCGGAACCGCTGGAGATTGTAGAAATTGACACCATTAAAACCTTGTGGAATACGACTATTACCGTAACTTGCGGTGGCGGCGGTGTTCCGGTGGTGCGCAATCAGGATGGTTCGCTGCGGGGCGTGGCGGCAGTGATTGACAAGGACTTGGCTGCAGAACGGTTGGCAGAAGGGATGGAGGCAGATATCCTTATGATTCTGACAGAGGTAGAACAGGTTTATCTGCATTTTAATCAGCCTGAGCAGAAAGCTCTGGGTGAGATTACCGTTACCCAGGCCAAACAATATGTAGAAGAAGGTCATTTTGCACCTGGCAGTATGCTGCCCAAAATGCAGGCTGCCATTCGTTTTGCCGCTTCTAGGCCGGGACGAAAAGCGATAATTACATCTCTGTATAAAGCAGAGGATGCGCTGGCTGGCCATACAGGCACTGTGATTGTGGGGTGATGGTATGAAAAGCAGAACGTTTCGGATGCCGAGCGCATATACCATTCTGTTTTCCATTATCATCGTTATGATGATATTGACCTGGATTGTCCCGGCCGGACAGTATGAGTATGTGCAAAATGGCGATGTGGAGCAACCCATTGCTGGTACGTATCATCAAGTAACCTCAAATGAACAAAATATTTTTGACGTGATTCTGGCTTCATTCCAAGGTTTTTATGAAGCGGTAGAAATTGCGTTGTTTATATTGATGGTAGGCGGATTTTTGGGCGTGGTGATGAAAACCGGCGCTATCAATGCCGGTATTGCCAACGTAATCCGTTTGATGAATGGCCGGGAAAAATTTATGATTCCCATCCTGATGACATTATTTGGTTTGGGCGGCACCAGCTTTGGTATGTGGGAGGAAACCATAGCCTTTTATCCATTATTGCTGCCAGTATTTATTGCCGCAGGATATGATTCCATTACAGCGGTATCGGTGATTATGCTGGGTGCCGGAATTGGTACACTCTGTTCCACGGTGAATCCCTTTGCTACAGGGATTGCTTCCGGGTTTGCCGGTGTTTCTTTAGGCGACGGGTTATTTTTGCGTCTGTTTATGTTGGTGGTATTGGAAACGGTGGCCATTACTTATGTGATGCGCTATGCGGCAAAGGTGCGGGCAAATCCGCAGGCTTCTATCGTAGCCAGCCAGTATGAAGAAAACCGAAAGCGATTCGCCATTAACTGGGATGACCAGGCCGGTATGGAACTAACCGGTAAGCGTAAGCTGGCGTTGGTGATATTTGCGCTGACCTTTATACTGATGATTTATTCGGTAATTCCTTTCAGTGATCTGGGCATCACCTTTTTGCCGACACTGGGTTGGTATTTTACTGAGCTTTCCGCATTATTCCTAGTAGCAGGTATTGTTATAGGGTTTGCGGTACGCATGAAGGAACAGGAGCTGATAGAGGGATTTGTGCAAGGTGCGTCTGAATTGCTGGGCGTTGCCTTTATCATTGCCATTTCCCGCGGGATTACTGTGATTATGAATTCAGGATTTATTACTGATACCATTTTGAACTGGGGCGAGCAGGCACTGGCAGGTAGTCACTCTATTTTGTTTATTATTCTTACCTATTTGCTTTATTTGCCGTTATCGTTCTTGATTCCTTCCAGCTCCGGTTTGGCTACTTTGTCCATTCCGATTATGGTGCCATTGGGCGAATTTACTAATATTAGCAGTGCGTTGATTATTACGGCATTTCAGTCTGCTTCTGGTCTGGTGAATTTGCTGGCCCCCACCAGTGCTGTAGTAATGGGCGGTTTGGCCGTGGCTCATATTCCTTATGATCGATGGCTGCGTTACATGGTGGGATTGGTGGCAATTATTTTAGTGCTGACGATGGCATTTTTGGCCGTAGGAGCTGTACTGTAACAATATTGACTGAAAGTAACAGAAATAAAATCAGTTGTTCAAAAACGGGAGTAGCTGTCAGTGCAAATTGGGCGGCTGCTCCTGTTTTTTTGTGCGCTGAAATCCGTTGAACAAACAATAAGGATAATAGCAATAATTTAAAGCTGTATGTTTGACTGCAGAAAGGTTTTGACAGGTTGGTACAGGAAAGACAATTCATTGCGGTTTTATATGTTTTTTGTGGAATCAGTATGGAATTATCCCAATATTTGTGCTACAATAAGGAACAACAAAACAGGAACGATAGCAAAACCGATGTTTTCGGCCCGGCGGCGAGTCGCCGCTGCGGAGCAGTATGCAGTTAAATACAGACCATCCGCTGCTGCAAGGCAGTACTGCACACTTCATGTGTCTTTTAGCTGCCTTTGCGCAGCGTCTGGTATCTTCTTTTTCGTATTGTTCCTGTTTTGTTGTTTGTAACGAAAATTTAAGCTAGGAGGTCTTCTCATATGAAGAAGAAAACAATCGTACTTGTTACGATAGCAGTGCTCTTTGCGTTGCTAGTATCCTTTTTTATTGGAAGCGGATTTCAGAAACGGACCGATGTGGCATTATATGATTACTCTCTATCGGAGAATGGGAAAGAATTGACCTTTTATGCGCACGTAAGCTCGTCTATGGGGTACATACGGGGATTTACAGATAAGGGTGGCGGTGTTAAGCCGCATTACCTTACTTTTTATGCAACTTTCGGTGGTTTTAATAGCTCGTTTGGGGCAAAAAATCAGTTCACTTTAGAAGTAGATGAGAATGACACAGAAATATATTTTAATCGCGCCAATGGCGGATATGAGCTTGTTCTGCAAAAGGATACAGAAACCGGTGAATGGGCAAGACCGTAAAATACGATTGATTTAAGATTTCATATGTAAAGCTGATGGTGTTAAGTATATAAAGGAAAATTGATAACAGTTTATATATCATGATAAAGGAACAAAAAAGGTGTGATATGCAATGCAGTTGACAGACTATATGGAGCAGATTTTGGCATTGGGATTACTGGCAGAGAAAGGGTGGTCCGCGGAACAGCAGATTGCTTGCCTGTACAGCTGCAGCAATGCGCCGGAAGCGCATTATTATCCGCTGACCATTGCCAAACAAAACGGTGGACGCCGCAAACTGCTGGTGCCGGATCCTTTGTTAAAAGGGATACAGCAGGCTATTTTGCGAAATGTGTTAGAACGGCAGCCTGTTTCTCCCTATGCGATGGCGTACCATAAAGGTGCCGCCATCAGAAAAAACGCTGTGGTTCATCAGGGAAAGTCTATGGTGTTAAAGCTGGATATTGCTAATTTCTTTTCTTCTGTACTCATATCTGATGTGTTGTCTGCCTGTTTTCCCAGTGGGAATTTTTTGCCGCAGGCAGGTATGCTGTTAGCTGGTTTATGTTGTTATCGGGGATATTTGCCACAGGGTGCGCCTACATCGCCGGCAATTTCCAATCTGGTAATGGCTTCTTTTGATGCATGGTTAGGGGATTGGTGCAAAGAGCAGCAGATTACCTATACCCGTTATAGTGATGATTTGATATTTTCCGGCGACTTTGATGCTGGTTTGGTGCGGTGCAGGGTGGAGGCCGCATTGCAGGCACGAGGTTTTTTACTAAATCATAAGAAAACCAGATTGTTGCGGGCGGGACAGCAGCAGCTTGTGACTGGTGTTGTGGTGAATAAAAAATTACAGGTACCGCGAGCATATCGGCGGGCAGTGCGGCAGGCGCTCTACTATTGTCAGCGGTATGGTGTAAGGTCGCATCTGGCCCATCAGCTGCAGCTGCCGGAGAATGTCATAGAGGATGGACAAGTAAAAGGGTATTTGCACACATTATTAGGAAAAATAAATTTTATTTTGCAGATTCAGCCGCAGGATCGTGAATGTTTGCAGGGACGACAGCAAGTGAAACAATGGTTGATGGAATAAACATGAAAAAAGGGATTGCCGCAGTGTGTTGGCAATCCCTTTTGTGCATCATGGTGTTTGTAATTTGATAACTTTAGTTGCAATTTTATCAGTAAACAGCTGATCATGTTCTACGAATAATAATGTAGGCTGATATTGCAGTAATACATCTTCCAACTGAAACCGGGAGTAAATGTCGATATAGTTTAAAGGTTCATCCCAGATATAAAGGTGGGCCTGTTGGCAAAGACTGGCGGCAAGCAGCACTTTTTTGCGTTGCCCCATACTAAAGCGTTCCATAGGTTGTTCCATTTGTGTGCGGGAGAAATCCAGTTTGTTCAAAATAGTCATAAACTGGCTCAGCTCAATTTGCTGTTCTTGGGCGTATTGCTGTAATGTGCCGGAAAGATGATTGACCGTTTGGCTGATGTAAGAAATTTGTAAACGGCTGTTGCGTTCTATGGTACCGGTGTACTGCAGCGGATTGCCAAGAATCAGTTTTATGAGGCTGGATTTACCAGAGCCGTTGATACCTTGCAGAGCAATGCGATCACCTGCCATAATATCAAAGGTAACCGGTTGATTGACAGGAGTTTGACCGTAAATAACAGCTAGATTCCGTATGGACAGCAATCGTTCTGCCGGAGCTGGCAAAGTTGAAATTTTTAAGGCATCTGCCCGTTCAATATTTTTTAATAAACTGGATTTTTCATCAATGGCTTTTTGTTGGCGGCTTTCTAAAGATTTGGAACGTTTCATCATTTTGGCTGCTTTATGGCCGATATAGCCTCTGTCTGGCCGCAGACCGCCGATGCGTGTGCCGGTTTTGGTAGCTTCTACCTGATCGGACCAGTCGGAAGTACGTTGGGCAGCCTGCTGCAGTTGCTGAATCTCTTTTTTTAGCCGTTCGTTTTGTGTTTGCTCAAATTGGTCCTGTCGTTGTTTATTGGTATACCAGGAAGAAAAATTCCCTTCTTGTAGTTCCAAATTTGTTTTGTTAATAGAGAGAATGTGGTCTACACAATCATCTAAAAAACGACGATCATGGGAAACCAGAATAAATCCTTTCTTGCTGTTTAAATATTGGCTGACAATACGTCGGCCTTCCTGATCCAGATGATTGGTAGGTTCATCAATCAGCAAAAAATGGTTTTCTCTCAGAAATAAAGCGGCCAGTAAGACCTTGGTTTGCTGGCCGCTGGATAAGGTATCAAAGGGGCGGTAAAATATATCTTCATCGATTGCCAATAAAGAAAGTTCTTTGCGAATTTGCCATTGTTCTGCTTGCGGCGCCAGTTCTTCCAGTAAATCCAGCACCAGCCAGTCTGGATGTTCCACTGAAAATGGGAAGTAATCAAATTGTACAGAAGCGGAAATTGTACCGCTATAGGTATATTTACCGGTTAGTAATTTGAGAAATGTGGTCTTCCCTCGACCGTTGCGGCCAGTAAAGCCCAGCTTCCAGTTGGTGTCCAATTGTAAAGAAACCTGTTCAAATACAGGGGTATAGCTGTTTTCATGGGTAAAAGATAATTGGTTTATTTTAATCTGCGACATAAGGCATTCCTCCTTGTGATAGATCTTTTGCCAGCGTTTTTGCATATCAATACAAAAAATCGGCCGACAAAAATAGCCGCAGGAAAGAAAATTCCTACGGCCTACAGACAATCATACAAAAAAACAGAAAATGATATAAAACAGTCATCTCCCTGTCTTTCCTATTCAAGTCAGAAAATCGAAAGAATCCGTAACTTTCCTGCAAAACAACAGCAAACAAAGACTTCAAAAAGTCTCGTAAACGTACAAAATGCTGTTTTTATCTGCAAGAAATCTTACTTCATCTTCCCACCTCAAATCATAAATTCTTCAACCAAACCTTGCAAAAGGCTTGGTTAAGCTATTTGTTATTTTACTATACTGGTATCAATAAGTCAAGAACAAGTTGTATATTGTGTATAAGTACCACGTAAGTGCCAATTTTCTATTCAGAAAAATTTGATTTTATCCACTTCACTAATTAAATTTTCCATTGTTTTATGCGTGTAAACTTTTTCTGTGACACCATCCCTGGCATGACCAACAATCATTTTGCAGGATGTTTTATTGATATTAGAATCATCAGCGTTCGTAATAAAGGTATGTCGTGCATCATGTGTAACATGGTGTCGGAAGTTAAGTGCGACCATAATTTTTTTGAACTGATTTACGTACCCTTCATAAGTGATAGGTGCCTCTTTTTTTGTTTTTGAAGGAAATAGATACATAGAATCGTTGTCTTGCATTCTACGGCGTAATAACGGAATAATTTCTTTTCTGAGCGGGATATCTCTATCAGCATTCTCATTTTTAGTGCCGAATACATGAGCCCAGCGTTCATCTAAATGGATAAAATCTTTTTGCAAGGTCAATAGTTCATTGGCGCGCATTCCGGTGTAGATTTGAATTAAAATAGCATCTATATAATGCATAGTGGGAAGAGCTCTCCATAAACTTTTTAATTCATCAGCGGAATAGGGTGTTCTTATGGTAGTTGTTTTCTCGGCAGTGGTATATAACCCTTGCGCAGGATTAGTTTTTAGGATTCCTTTTTCAACGCACCATTTGAAGATTGGGCTGAATACATGAATCATTTGATTTTGTGTTGTTTCAGTTTTTTCTTTTTCAACAAGGCTCTGTAGCTGCTGTTTTGTTATTTTTACAATTTGTTTTTTATGAATGGAAGCCGTTTTTTTGAAAACGGTTCGATATTTTGAGAGATTTTTTTCAGAAAAGGAAGGGTTGTCTTTCAAGAAGCTATCATACGCTTGTGCAAAAGTAATATTTTTTAAGGCCGGGTCGTAAGGATTTTCATTGTATAATGCCAATGCTAGTGCAGCAGAGTTATAATCCGGAAAGGATTCTAATGTTTTTTGAATCTGCTTTGTTTTCAATTGGCCGGCGGCATCTATATAAGTTTCAAAGCCTGCGGTTATGCGGATTTCATAAGGATTTCTGCGCCGACCATTGCGCTTTATAATGGTTCCGTAACCATTCGGTCTTCTTAGTGGCTTTGTCATAAAAAGCACATCCTTTCGATTGATAATAATCTGTAGGCTGTGTTATACTTTACTTGCGAGTATTAGTATAGGCACGTCCTATCGGTACTTTATATTCGAGCGTTGGTAGCGCTCAATGCAGCTCTCTGTGTTGGTAGCACAGAGGGCTTTTTATTTTACACAAAGATATTTTCCAAATTGATTTCAATCTCCGGCAGCACAAAGGATTTTACAGTTCCTTCGCAGTACATCTCTTCATTTTGGCTGACAAAGTCAAAGACAGTGATGCACTTTTCTTCCGGAGACACGATCCAGTATTCTTGGATACCTAACTGCTCATATTTGCGCCGTTTGGTGATATGGTCACGCGATGAACTGGACAGGCTGACGATTTCAATGGCAATCATTGGCGGTTTTTCGTACCGCTTTATATCTTTGATATTTTCATTGCAGATTACCATTAGATCAGGAATGAAATTTTCACCTTTTAATACTAAATCAATCTCTTGAATTGGTATGCAGTTTTTACCTTTCAATGCGGTTCGTAGTTCAAAATAGAGATTTCCGCTAATCATCTGATGTGTGGAAGATGGGCGGGGTGACATCAGCACAATACCGTCAATCAGTTCATAGTTCCAGCCTTCTTCTTTTGGCATGGCTTCAAATTCGGCAAAGTTTTTCCTCTCTAAAGGTTTCGCTATGTTCATATCAATCACGCTCCTTTTAGTTGAATTACAGCCCTAACTCAGCCATCAACTGTTCTTGGCTTAGATAAGGACGATGTTCTTCTGGATTTTCTTCAATTTCTTTTATCATCGCCAAGTCCCATTCATCGGGAGTAACTTCTTCAACCTGATCCCAAGTAGCGTTTTTTGTTAAGGAGTAATGGGAAGTCATGTAATTTAGTAAACTTTGTGCATCTTCTTCCTGTAACAATTCAATCATCATAAGAAGTTTGCTTTTAACAATACTCATCATAAATCCCTCCTAGTCTTTATAAACCTCTCCGCGATTGCCGATTTTTTCAACCATTAAAACAGTACCGTCATTACTAAATATAACACGAAAGTCACCAACGCGAAGTCTATAGTAATTCATTCCCTGCATTTTCTTTACATCACCAGCAGGGAGTTTATTGATTGCTTTGATAATTCTAAGCTGCACTTGCTTAGATTGTTTTTGCAAAAACTTTGAGGCTTGTTTACTATATCGTATTTCCACCGTATCACGCTCCTTTTTAATAGTATTGCCATTAGGTGTGTATCATTTTCCTGACCTCACGAAAATGGTTATTGTTTAGGTGGATTACATTTTGAACAAGGTGTATAGCCTCTTCGTTTTGCTTCCGTTAAAGTAAGTTCTAGATAGTTTCTTTTTAACATTGTGCAGTTTTTATTGTGGTACTTTGTTCCACTCCTAGTGATGAAAACTTTTTCTTGATATGGTTCTGGTCCAATTGGTTTAGAATAACAGTCTTTGTAAACTTTTAATGGGAAATTAGTATGAAAAGCATCTTTAGATTTTGAGTTCCTGTATTTTGCTCTACATTTTCTAAAGAAAGGTGTATGCATTAATTCTTCGACTATATACCACCCTAATTGAATAAGTACAACTATAAAAGATAGTGCAAGAATTATTATGAAAAGGATACCTATAAAATTAATAAATATAGTGATTATAGGATGTTTTTCAGCAAAAGATACTTTGGTATTATTTTGACTGCTGCTGTTTGTTACACTGTTTGAATCATTTTCATTTATTTCTGAAGAAGCATTACCGCCACTGTTTATTCCAGTTTTATCATCAAAATCATAGGGGCATTCACCATTTTCATGCTGATGTTCAGGATAGCCATGATGATAATGATATTCGCCAGTAGATCTATTATAATGACCACCGTTTGCATCAGTTCCACCAGGATGCGCATGAGCAGTAAATGGAATAAACAAAAGTAGCAATAATACTATAATTTTTGAATAGCGCATCATCGATTACTTTCCCCATTTCATTTCCACAAACACAGCTGGCACATGATACAGCGCCGCCAGCTGCTGATAGCTCATATTATAAAAGTCCACTGGCACAGCATCAGGAAGTAGCAATTCTGCTGCAAACAAGTTAGCTTGGTGCTCATAGATATTTTTTGTCATGTATGTATGTCTGGATAAAAAAATACAGTTATAATCTTTATGCATGACAGCGTGACCAAGTTCATGAGCAAGAACAATACGTTGTTCTTCTGGACTAATATTTTGATTTAGGTGTATCATACTTTTTCGTTTATAGTATTGATAAAAACCCCGAACATCAAGTTCAAGATCATCATAGATAATTGCAATGTTTTTTTGTTCGCAAATAGAAAACGGGTCTTTGGTTTTGTATTGTTTGATTAATTTTTGAACTTGTTCCGCTACATACATTATGTTTCCCCCTTTTTATTTACGAAATTTTTTGGGGGTATATTTTTCTTTTGCTTCTTTTTTTGCCATCTCGGCACCAATGCGCATGGCGGCAATTAGTTTTTCTTTGGATTCTTGGGTCATTGGTTCGCCGTCAAACATCAAACCAGTTTGGGATAATAATTCATTTTCAAAGTTATTCAAATATTCATCAATCTCCATTTTATCTTTTTTAGTGAGTGTAACAGGGGGTGTTTCCGGTTTATCTGAAATTAATAATGTGGAATCTACACCAAGAGCATCAGCAATTTCATTTAAAGTAGCTAAACTAGGTGTATATTGATTCCCTTCAATGGAAGCAATGTGAGAGCGCGAAAGATTTGCTTTTTCAGCAAGTTCTTTTTGCGTGAATCCCTTTTCTTTTCGATAGATTTTTATGCGTTCTCCAACGGTTGCCATAATTATTTTCACCATCTTTCGTTTAAAATGTCGGATATACCAACTCTTTATATTAACTATACATTAAAAAAGTCGGAAAAACAATGAAAAATCTATTGACAAAGTGTCGGAAATAATATACATTATAAGCATGGAAATGAGGTGAGAAAATTGAGTATCGGAAAGGAAATAAAAAGAAAACGCAATGTAAATGGTTTAACGCAGGACGAACTTGCCGATAAAATAGGGGTTTCTAGGAATTATATTTCTGATTTAGAGAATGATAGATATGTTCCAAGTGTGAAAACCTTAAGTAAAATTGCTAATGTTTTGCAGATGGACTTAAATTTTTTATCTGAAATGTCGGAAATTCAAAACAAATGAGTAATCTGTACAGGGGGTGATGGTGTGAAGTTAAACGAGCTGCATTATGTATGCTTTGATGAAACGGAGCAGCTACAAGGAACATTCGGTATGATGTTCAAAACAGAAGAAGAAATTGCGGTAGCGACCACAATACTGAACGCATTACAGGGATTCAGCATTATTGGCGCAACCGCAATTCTAAAAAAATGTGAAAACGCACTATTGCAATCTGTTTTTAACGATGCACCTGTTTCAGCTGTTGCCGAACATGACCAAGGCGAGACTGTTCTAAAGCAGATTGAATAGAAAGATATGCTTCTGCGTATTTGTCAGCAAATTCTTTCGGAGTGGCATTCGGCAAGTCTTGCTTAGACAAATAGAGCAGAGTTAATGCTTCTACTTCATTCATGAGGAATCACCTCCTTCCGAGGTGATTATACCATAAAAATACTAACAAGGGAGTGAGAGGGATGGAAAAGATTACAGTTTCGGATGTAGCAGAGGCTTTGGGGATTGCTGAGATAACAGTACGTAATATGGCTGACCAAGGGTTGCTGCCATTTATGCGGCCAACTAACCGGAAAGATGAGCGGAACCGTGCAGGCTATGTAGTATTTCCACATTTGTATCGGTTGTATGTCATTGGTTATGGCAGTCAGAGTGAGTTAGCCAAAGAGTTGTTTTTAATGGGTAGCGCGATGAAGAAAGAAGGTGAGATGGTGTGATTTGAAATGCCTAAAAGGTGGACTAGCTTGTTATAAGGAGCGTGAAAACAATGGAAAAGCAATTATCAAATAGTGTAGCAAAAACATTCTGCATCGAAAGAATAAAAGCGCTTATAAGTAGCAGGGAATCATTGTTTAAAGAGGCGCTGCCGCATAAGGCATTATTTGAACCGTATCAAAAATTAGAAGATGCCTTAATTGGTGCGATAGAGGCAGAAGCAGCGTTTTTAGTGTCAATCAAAAACAATGGCAACAATGGCGGTGAAGAATCATGAATCCCAAACCGTTATGTATCGCCAGTATTGTAGTATTAGCAATCACAGATGCAGCCTTAGCCGGTGGAGCGCTATCCGCAGGACAAGCTGCCGGAATTGTTCTTATCAGCGGTCCGTTGGCTGCATGGAGTTTTACCATGACCGATTGGTGGGATGGACCAACAAAAATGTCCCTGCCGGAGCGGCAACTCCAGGCAAGGGACGAGAAACAAAAATCAACACTTGAATTGTAAGCGAAAAAAGGAGAAATGTCAAATGGGTAAGCTTATAAAAATTACGCCGGACTTGGAAGTTTCGGTGGTGGAATGGCCGGAAGGTGCGGGCTACAAATTTTTGCAAGAGCAGATTGGCGGTCATATTGAGCATGTGCGGCCGGTTCGGTTGTATGAATGGTTGAAAAAGAGAAACCTTCCGGAGCACTATTGTATGTTGGTGGATGAGGAAGGATTACTGAAAGATTTACCATTCAATCCCCTTGGCAGCTATCTGTATAAGACTGATCAGCATGGTTGCCCTATTGCCGGTCCAATCCTGATTGTACAGGAAACAGAGGATGATTTTGTGCCAATTGCAGCTATGGATTTTGGAGAATTGCTGATGTTATTGAAATTGATTATTGGAAGTCTGGGAGGCGGCAACTATGTATCAAGATAAATTAGTGGGCCAGCTGCGTGTGATGGCAGCGGCAGCACCCAATATGACGGTAGCCAGATATCTGAATCAGGCTGCTAATGCAATCCGGAAAGGTGATATTACCGCTGCGGATTGCCAGGAGGTTATTGGTGCATTGGAATTGATTGCAGAAAATTGCAGGGCCAGAGAAGCCAGCATTTTAAATGGTGCAGTAATGGCGTTAGAAAAAATTGTAGAAGAACAGCGGCGGGGTGTTCTGTATCTGCCAGTTGTTCATGTAGGCTGGGGAGATGAGGTGCAGGCATGAGCAGTTTATACAGCATGACAGCGGATTATGAGCATGTATTACAGATGCTCTACGATGAAGAATATGACGAACAAACCGTCATTGACACATTGGATAGTATTGAAGGCGCTATCGAAGATAAAGCGGATGGTTACGCCATGATTATGCGTGAACTGGAAAGCGATGCCGCAAAGCTGAAAGCGGAAGAAGAACGGCTGGCAAGTCGCAGAATGGCGTTAGAAAACAAGGCAAAACGGTTGAAAGCCAATCTGTACGAAAGCATGAAAGCTGTTGGCAAACCGAAATTCAAGACCACATTATTCAGCTTTGGTATCCAGAAAAATGGCGGCAAACGTGCGCTGGTGTTAGATTGCGGTGTGGACAAGCTGCCGCCCGAATTGCAGATGGTGACAGTAGCCGCAAACAATGATGCCATCCGCGCATATTTGAAGGATAGCGGCGAAGATTCCTGCGAATTTGCCCATCTGGCACCGCAGGGTGAGCATTTGGTAATTCGATAGGGGGCAGAGAACATGAACGCATTGATGGCAAAATATGAAGCAAACGGAGAACTGGTAGAGCTGGATGCTCAGACTGTGAGGGATTATTTAACCAACGGTAATGGCAAGCCCAGTGATCAGGAAGTGGCAATGTTTATTAAGCTGTGTCAGTATCAGGGATTGAATCCGTTTTTGCGTGAAGCATATCTGATTAAGTACAGTGAAAAAGCACCGGCCAGCACCGTTGTGGGGAAAGATGCTTTCACCAGAAGGGCAGCGCAGATTGAAGAATGCAAAGGTTGGCAGGCCGGTGTGGCAGTAGTCACCAAAAAGAATGAATATCTGGAACGGGAAGGTACCATCGTGCTGCCGGATGAGAAACTGGTAGGCGGTTGGTGTGTTGTGCTGCGGGATGGCTGGGAAAAGCCGTTTAAGACTGCGGTAAATTTGAGCGAATACAACGGCGGCAATAGCATGTGGAACAAAATGCCCGCTACGATGATTCGGAAGGTTGCATTGGTGCAGGGACTGCGTGAAGCCTTTCCGGATAAGTTCCAGGGGATGTATGACCAATCGGAAATGGGAACCGATGGAGACCTGCCGGAAAATGATATTCCGCAGAATCCAGAGCAGCAGCCAATCAACGGGGCAAAGAAAAAGGCCATGAATGACCTGATTGGCAGAGAGCCGGAACGGGTGGAGGCAGCGAAGAAGGTATTGCAAGGCTATGGGTATTCTTCTTGTAAAGCCGTTCTCAACGGTGACTATGATGATATCATGTCCGACCTGAACCGCGCCTTTGTGGAATTAACCGCCGCCGAAGAAGATGTGATTGATATCCCGACTATGCCGGAAGAAATTATATTTGAAGATGGCATGATGGGGGATGAAGCAGATGGCCAATAACTGTCCCATCTGCGGCAGAGTCTTACAGCATACAGTGAGCTGCCCCATGGTGGGCGGCCATGTATGCCAGAAGTGCCATTTAGCGTGTTGGATGCTCAATCATGAAACCAGCCTGACACGCTGTATGTATCATGTGATTGTGGGCGAGAAAGGTGGGGCATATGGCAAAAAATAAGAAGAAAACAAGCAATGCAGCAGCCAGAAATAAAGCGATGTTACAGGAAAAGCTATTTAAAAATGCATTGGGCATGGATTTGCAAAATGCTTACAATAAAGGCTTGGGCAATGGGTATGGCATTGCAGTATTGGTGATGTTTTGGCTGCTGCATACAGAGCATAGCTTTGGCAAGAAACGGCTGGCAATCTTTATGCGCAAAATCAATGATTTTTGTCTGGAATATATCGGCCCCGGTGAGGATGGGCTGCAACAGCCGAAAGAAGGAGAATTTTCCGGCATCAGTTTAAAAGACATTGCTGAACAGCTGGCAGAAGAATGCGGTATTTACATTGATACGGATACCTGGACCATGGAAGTTGAGGGTTTGACAGTAGAGAAAAAGGAGCCAACGCATGGACAATCGGAATAGGTTGAAACGGCTGCTGTACGAAGCCTGTATTGATTATACAGAGTTTGATTCTCTGAGTAATTCTTTTGAATCAATGATTTGGGTAAACCATATGGTTCCGTGTGTTTTATTTGTGTATGAAGATGGAATACACATACGGGGGCAAGGATACCACAGCGTATGGAAGTACAGTCCTGAATATGTTGTTCGGATGCTGGATCGGAAGTTTAGACAGGAGCGTGAAGTATGAACTATCGGGAAGCAATTGAAATTTTGAGTACCAATATTCATTTGGATTGCAGCTTGGCTGACGCAGTACAGGAGTTGCAGGCCAGAACATTTGCAGTAGAGCAGTTGGAGCGGTTTGAGATATTGGAGAACGCTATCAAGGAAAAAGACTTGATCAGCCGAAAAGAAGTGTGCCAGATTTTACATGCGTTGGGCGGTTGCGATGCAAAGCCGGGCAGTTGGTCAGATGGTTGGGACAGAGCAATTGCAAAAGCAATTTCCCAAGTAGAAACCATGTGGCATGTGACAAACCATGAAGCGGAACGGATTATGATAGATTTTATAAAAGAGATGGGAGAGCGTGATGATTAAAATTGAAAAAACAAAACATGGAACTTGTACCAGCTGTGGAGTAAATGCAGGAGATAGTGGATTTCCGTTGACACGGTTAAGCTGTTCCACCGATGGAAATGGCTGGTCTTCTATCTTTCTGTGTACTGATTGTCTTCATGTGTTTTATTCAAAGCTAGGGGATGCAGTGGAAACAAACTGAGCAGGAGGATAAAGCATGAACAAAGTTATATTAATCGGCCGGCTGACTAAGGATTCGGAGTTGCGATACACCCAATCGGGTACAGCAGTAGCCGGTTTTACACTGGCAGTTGACCGTCGTTTCTCCAATCAAAGCGGAGAGCGGGAAGCTGATTTTGTCAACTGCGTGGCGTGGAATAAGGCAGCAGAATTTGTATCGGAGTATTTCCACAAGGGCAAGCAGATGGCGCTGGAAGGCAGATTGCAGGTGCGCAGCTATGACGGCAACGATGGGCAAAAACGCTGGGTGACAGAAGTAGTAGCAGAACAGATTGAATTTGTAGGGAGCAAAAATGATGGAAGCAATAACAGTAATGGTAGAAATGGCAATACTAACAGTTCTTCTGGTAGCAGCAGCGGCAACAATCCTTACGCGGGATTAGGCCAGGAAGTGATGTTTGATGATAACGATTTGCCGTTTTAGGTGAGATGGGACTTGCCAGTTTGGATCAGTTGGGATGGCAAGCAGGTACACGAAGTGGGTTGTGGTGTACATTGAAATATTATGCAATAAGGATGGTGAGGCAGGTGCGACATGGTTTTCATACAGAAATCGCTGTAAAGTATGGGGTTCATGCAGCTATTATTTTGGATAATCTGTATTTTTGGATTCAAAAAAATAAAGAGAATGGTAGAAATTTTCGTGAAGGTAGGTACTGGACATACAACAGCAAAAAAGCGCTTGCCGAATCATTCCCTTATCTAACCGCTCGCCAGATTGATTATGCAATGAAAAAACTTGTAGAAGACGGTATTGTGATTACAGGAAATTATAACGAAAGTGGATACGACAGAACATTGTGGTATGCATTAACGGATTTTGGCTATTCCATTTTACAAAATTGTGAAATGGATAAAACAGAATTGTCAAATGGAGATAACAAAAATGTAAACTCCATTCAACAAAATTGTGAAATGGAATCGACAAATTTGTTAAATCCAATTGACAAAATTGTGAAACCTATACCAGATAGTAAACCATATAGTAACCCAGATAGTGATGATGTATTCATCGTCATCAGCGCAGGCGAAAAACAACAGCAGGCAATGTCCCTTGAAGTTGGGGCTGCAAAAGCAGCGGACAACCATCCAACACACAGCCGGCAGTTGATTTATTGTGATGAGATACCGACAACGGCAGCAGAGCTGCAGAAAGCACAAACGCTGATAACATCGTTATTTCAGCAATATCGCAAAAATCCAACCCCGTCTGAAAATGATGTGAAAAAAGCGTTTAAGCGTGTATATCGGCGGGAGGAATTACCATCCGGTGAAGCCATTGGCGTGTATGATGCACACAAAGCGGAGTTGTTGGCAGTGGCCTTTGAGTTGGCAGCAGATGGTTCCAATGGTGGTACACCGTGGAATTATATCGCAGGCATTTATAACAACTGGGAAAAGAATGGCGTTGATTCGCTGGAAACATTAGAACAACATGAATATGAGCGCAATCGGGAAAAGAAAGAGCGCATATTGAATAACTTTTACGGGGAGTGATAAACAATGCGGGATTTAAACAAATTCATGAACGGCGCTCTGGCAGAAAAGCTGGAGCAGGCCATGATGGAAGTGGCAGATAACGTGCTGGATCCCAACTATCCGGCCAAAGGCAAGCGCAAAATCAC
>CALXUG010000031.1 GCA_944391625.1 uncultured Clostridia bacterium | reverse complement strand
AAGAGTAGGTCATTGCCGGGATATATTTAAAAGGTATAGAAACATTATTTGTTTCTATACCTTTTCTCTTTCTTCATTAGATTTTTTAGAGTCTTTATTTCATCTTTTGCTAGTAATTGAGGTAAAGAAAAACGATGAAACCTTATTGATTAGATTTTTTAGAGTCTTTATTTCATCTTTTGCTAGTAATTGAGGTAAAGAAAAACGATGAAACCTTATTGACAACTATTTTTTGATTGATTATAATATATAAAATATAAGCGAAAAATGTAGATGAGGAAGAGTAATCTGTCAGTGAACCAGCAGAGAGCTGTCGGTGGGTGCAAGACAGTGTTTGCGGCAGATGAACTGGCCTCGGAGTTGTTTTTCTGAACGGGTTTTAACTTAGTAGGAAAAACCGGTCTCGCCGTTATCGAGTTTGAGTGGACAGGATTAAGGCATTCTGTCAAATGGAGTGGTATCGCGGAATCCTTTTCGTCTCTGAGAGATGAAAAGGATTTTTTGTTTTATGAAATGTAGGAAGTTTATCATTGCCAGAAGCAGCGTTTCACAAACTTGGATGGTGGATAACAGCTGTTTTTATATAACTGAATTTTGTGAAAAAGAGAAGGGATGATGTAAGAATGGGAATGACCATTACGCAAAAGATTTTAGCGGCTCATGCCGGTCTGACAGAGGTAAAAGCTGGTCAGTTAATTACGGCAAAAACAGATATCGTACTCAGTAACGATATTACCGGACCTGTAGCAATTCGGGAAATGCAAAAAGTAGGCATTACAGATGTTTTTGATAAAGAGAGAATTGCCATGATTCCAGACCATTTTTCTCCGACAAAGGATATTAAATCGGCGGAACAATGTAAAGTGATTCGTGATTTTGCCAAGGAACATAACATCAAGCATTATTATGAAGTTGGTAAAATGGGCGTGGAGCATTGTTTGCTGCCGGAGCAGGGGATTGTAGGCCCTGGTGATTTGATTATCGGCGCTGATTCTCATACTTGTACCTATGGTGCTTTGGGTGCGTTTGCTACAGGGATGGGTAGTACCGATATTGCTGCTGCAATGATTAGCGGTGAAACCTGGCTGCGTGTTCCTGAAGCCATCAAAGTAATTGTGACCGGAAAACCGCAGAATCCATGGATTAGCGGGAAAGATGTGATATTGTACGTTATTGGACAGATTGGTGTAGACGGTGCCTTATATAAATCTTTAGAGTTTGTCGGTGATGGTTTGCAATATTTATCAATGGACAGCCGTATGAGTATCTGTAATATGGCCATTGAAGCTGGTGCCAAAAACGGTATCATTGCAGTAGATGATATTACCCGTGAATATGTAACAGGCCGGTTCCAGCGGGAAGCTGTGGAATATTTCAGTGATGAAGATGCCGAATACAGCAGCGAGATTGTAGTCGATTTGGCTACGTTACAGCCGCAGGTTGCATTCCCGCATCTGCCGTCTAATACAAAAGAAATCGGTACCTTTGGCGATGTTGCCATTGATCAAGTCGTGATTGGCTCCTGCACCAATGGCCGCATGGAAGATATGCAGACAGCTGCTAAAATCTTAAAAGGTCAGAAGGTTGCGCCATATCTGCGCTTAATTGTGATTCCTGGCACGCCGGATATTTATCGGCAGTGTATGGAAGAAGGGCTGATCGATATCTTTATGGAAGCTGGCGGTGTGGTCAGCACACCAACCTGCGGGCCTTGCCTGGGCGGTTATATGGGTATTCTGGCCAAAGGCGAACGGGCATTGGCCACCACCAATCGTAATTTTATCGGTCGTATGGGCCATCCAGAAAGTGAAGTGTATTTGTGTAATCCTGCAGTTGCAGCAGCATCTGCAATTACAGGAAAAATTTCAGCGCCTGAGGAGGTAACCGCTAATGTATAAGGGGAAAGTATGGACTGTCGGCAATGATGTGGATACCGACGTGATTATCGCAGCTCGTTATTTGAACGATGCCAGTGATGAAAATATGAGAAAACATTGTTTGGAAGACGCCATTCCAAATTTCAGCGAAGTAATTGCGCCAGGGGATATTCTGGTAGCTGGCAAAAATTTTGGCTGCGGCAGCTCCAGAGAGCATGCGCCTATTTCTATCAAAGTGGCTGGTATCAGCTGCGTGATTGCAGAAAGTTTTGCCCGTATTTTCTATCGCAATGCCATCAATATTGGGCTGCCCATTATCGCCAGTCCGGAAGCATCTGCAGAAATCAAAGCCGGCGACCAGCTGGAAGTGGATGTGGAACAGGGTATCATTAAAAATCTGACTCAGGGCAAAGAATATCAGGGAGAAACCTTCCCACCATTTATTCAGGAACTGATGGCTGCTGGGAATCTGTTAAACTATGTGAAAGCAAAGGTGGAAGCAAAATGAAAATTGCAGTGTTAAAAGGCGACGGTATCGGCCCGGAAATTGTAGAGGCTGCGCAGGTTGTTTTAAATAAGGCAAGTGAAAAATTTAATCTGGGTATTGAGTACGCAGAAGCATTATTCGGCGGTTCCGCTTATGATGTATACGGCAATCCATATCCAGAAGAATCTCAAAAAATTGTAGAAGGCTGTGATGCCATTCTGCTGGGCGCAGTGGGTGCGCCCAAATATGATAAAATTGAGCCAAGCACATTGCGTCCGGAAAGTGGCCTGCTGGCCATTCGCAAATCCTTGGGATTGTATTGCAACATTCGTCCCATTAAATATTATGATTTTCTGGCTGACCGTGTGGTTTGGAAAAAAGGTCTGCTGGACGGACTGGACATTGTTATCTGTCGGGAACTGACCGGCGGTGCCTATTTTGGGGAACGGGGACATGATGAAAACAGCGCTTATGACACCATTTCCTACAGCCGTCCGGAAATTGAACGCATTGTGCGGGATGCCTTTGAAATGGCCAAAAACCGTGACCGCAAAATTTTGCATTCCATTGATAAAGCCAATGTATTAGACAGCTCCCGTTTGTGGAGAAAGGTTGTCAACCAAATTGCCCAAGAATATCCAGAGGTAGAACTGCATCATTTGTATGTGGATAACGCAGCGATGCAGCTAATTGTAAATCCAACCCAGTTTGATGTGATTGTGACAGAAAATATGTTTGGCGATATTTTAAGCGATGAATCAGCGGCTTTGGGCGGTTCTTTGGGTATGCTGCCATCTGCCAGCCTGGGCGACAAAATCAGTCTGTTTGAACCATCTCATGGTTCTGCGCCGGATATTGCTGGTCAGGGCATTGCTAATCCAATCGCGACCATTTTATCTGCGGCTATGCTGCTGCGGTTCTCTGCCAAAAATGAAGCGGCAGCGCGGGCAATTGAAGCAGCAGTGAATGGGGTACTGGCTGATAACATTAAAACACCGGATTTGGCTGATGAAACCAGTAAAGTGGTAAGCACTATGGAAATGGCGCAGGAAATTGCCGGCAGACTGTAACGAATGATTCCTGACTTGAAAATCTTTGGGGGAGGACAACATGGCGTTTGACTTTAAGAAAGAATATAAAGAGTTTTATATGCCGAAAAATCGGCCGCAGATCGTAACAGTTCCAGAGGCTAACTATATTGCAGTGCGGGGCAAAGGAGATCCCAATGTGGAGGGCGGCGCTTATCAACAGGCCATTGGCGTTTTGTATGCTGTTGCCTACACCTTAAAAATGAGTTATAAGACTGATCACAAAATTGAAGGGTTCTTTGAGTATGTAGTGCCGCCCCTTGAGGGCTTTTGGTGGCAGAATGACGTATGCGGTGTTGATTACAGCGACAAAAGCTCTTTTTGCTGGATTTCGGTTATTCGTTTGCCGGACTTTGTGACCAGAGACGATTTTGACTGGGCAGTGCAAACGGCAGCAAAGAAGAAAAAATTAGATTGCTCTTGCGCTGAATTTTTGACCATAGAGGAAGGTCTGTGTGTGCAGATGATGCATCTGGGACCCTTTGATGAGGAACCGCAGACAGTTGCCCTGATGGAGCAATATTTGGAAGAACAGGGATATGTAACGGATATCACAGAAAAGCGGCTGCATCATGAAATTTATATGTCCGATGCCAGAAAGGTTGCTCCTGAAAAATGGAAAACGGTGATTCGCCATCCCATTAAAAAAGTATAATATTTATTAGTGAGAAAGAAGGTTCTGTCCGTTCAGGCAGAGCCTTCTTTTATCACGTTTCGGAAAATTTTTTGTTTCTATATTTTATATAGATCGTATATAAGATAAATACCGTTATATAATTGGAGAGGAATCCAATCCTGTTTTTTACCGATGTGCGCATAAAATTTTATAAAAAAGCCGTGAATTAGTAAAAGAAAATACATCAATTATGCTTATAAAATCTATTCTGAATCTTAAATTGATTTGAGAAACCCTTTTTGCGTGGGTGAAAAGGTTGAAACTATTTGTTAAATGAAAATTTTTGCCCAATTTTTTATCTTTTTTTCTTACAGATTTTTTCGATTTTTTCAAAAAGTTATTTACTGCTATAAAAAAATGTGGAAAAACAATAGCCATTTTAAAACTTTTTATTGTGTTGTAAATGGCTTTGTTAAGCGGATTTTATTATATTTTACACAACGCCTGAAAAATAGTGGAAAAATTTTTAAAAAAAGTGTTGACAGAAAAGGATGATGCATATATAATAATCAATGTCGCTGGTGAGCAACACACAAAAGCGGCAAGAGATGAGGGCGTTTAGCTCAGCTGGGAGAGCGTCTGCCTTACAAGCAGAATGTCGGCGGTTCGATCCCGTCAACGCCCACTTTTTATATGGCGCAGTAGTTCAGCCGGTTAGAATGCCAGCCTGTCACGCTGGAGGTCGTGGGTTCGAGTCCCATCTGCGTCGTATTTTTTTGAGCCTCGATAGCTCAGTCGGTAGAGCAGAGGACTGAAAATCCTCGTGTCACTGGTTCGATTCCGGTTCGAGGCATGTCTATTTTAAATATGCGGAAGTGGCTCAGTGGTAGAGCATCGCCTTGCCAAGGCGAGGGTCGCGAGTTCGAATCTCGTCTTCCGCTCCAGTTAAAGCAGATTCCTGATGGGATCTGCTTTTTTTGTTATGTAGGATTTTTGCTTGATATCAGACAACTATTGAAAAAGAACCGTTTTGTGGTTATAAAATAAAATAAAAATTGTGGAATGTTGTAGAATCATATATAATTTAAATAACAGTAGGAATCTGAGTTAGCAGAGGAGGCTTGTTGATGAGATATTGTAAAAGTGTGATCGGCATTCTGCTATTGTGTTGTTGTCTGCTATTATTATGGGGGTGTGGGGCAGATAAGGCCGCAATCACACAAGAAGCAGAACCATGGGTAATTTATCAAGGGATTGTGATTGGTCAGGATGATTTAGATACAGTGAAAGCTGCTTTGGGGGAACCGCAGAAGATTACAGAGTATAAGGAGTTTCATACATTTCGCTATAATGGTTTTTCTGTCCATTTTTATAATGAAACTTGTAATGGAATTGAACTTACAGGTGTCGATGCGCCTGCCCTGAAGAATAAGATACAGATTGGCAGTTCTTTGGCTGATGTGTTGAACAAGTGTCCAGCAGTGCCGGAAGAGATAGAAGTTGTGCAGGGTATTTTGCCAGATGGTTTAGGCAAAGGTTTGGTGGAGGAAGCAAAGGCGTATCTGGTTTCCAGTTATTTGGATGAGGATCACACAATGTTGGAGAGTAAAATGTTGTTGCTATTGTTACCGGGTGATTACTTTATTGATATTGATATCAGTCCAACTGACGATATAGTGGAAAATATTTATATACAGGCACCGTCGCGCTGATGAAAATCATGCTGATACGGGCAGTTTCTTTTTTACAAAAGAGACTGCCTGTGTTATAATAACACGATGTTGTAACTGTGAGATTGAAATAAATTGAGGTGGCATAAATGGAAGGAAAATCGGAATACGTACAGGAAGTTTTTACAGAAATTGCTGACGATTATGATCAGATGAATAATAAAATGACTTGGGGGATGCTGAAGGGTTGGCAGAAAATTGTTATGCAGAAGACGCAGCTGAAAACCGGGGATAAAGGATTGGATGTTTGCTGCGGCACTGGTGAAATGGCCTTTCAACAGAGAGAAATTGTAGGGCCGGCCGGTCAGGTTATCGGTTTGGATTTTACGCAGCATATGTTGGATGTGGCCAATCAGAAGCTGGAAAAATTACGTTACCAAAATGTATCTTTTGTGCAGGGGGATGCCATGGATCTGCCTTTTGAGGATAATACCTTTCAGGCGGTTACCAATGGTTTTGCACTGCGCAATGTGGTGGATATTCAAAAGACTATATCGGAAATGGCAAGGGTAACGGCACCGGGCGGACGAGTTGTTTGCATTGATGTTTCTGTACCGCAGTTTTTCTTATTTCGTTGGTTCTTTAATATTTATTATTATAAGTTAGTGCCGATTATGGGGCATCAGGTTGACCGAAACAAAAAGATTGGCAGTAAATTTCCGGCTTATACCTGGCTGGCAGAATCTTTGCGGACATTGCCGCCTCAGGAGGAAATTAAGCAGATGTTTTTGAATGCCGGTATGCGGGGTGCTGAATATAAAGGGGTCGGTTTTGGCGCGGCGACTATTTACTGGGGAACCAAACAGCGTTGAACATAGACTGGATGCGGTTTATCAGGTACTGAATCCCTTGTATAAAGGAGGAATCGGCTGATAAAGTACCGGTCAGCAAAGCGCTGCGATATAATTGTTCGTAGGCCAGTTTTCCCAGTAAAATGAGAAACAAACAGATAAAGCAAATTTGTAAAAAATGAACTCTTTTTTCCAAAAAACACAACTCCTTTTGTGAGATTTTACGTAATTGTAACCATTTTGTAATTAAAATATTGTAGAATTAATAGCTCTGAGCGACTGTTCAGGGCTATTTTTTATGCCTGAACGGATTGATTTTGAAATAATAAAATAATTGGATTTATAGGTTTGATTAGAAAAAATAATGTGTGATTTTAAAAATTGTTTACATGGCTGAAACCAGCTTTATCACTTGATTTTTCTTATGTTCATATAAAATAGTTTGCTGAAAAAATGAATGTTTTTTCTTGTGTATTATTTTTGCCAATGCTGGTTAAAATAATACAGCCGAATGATAAAAATTTACAGTTTTGTATTGACTTAGGATAAAAACTTTACGGCAAACGATATTTTTGGTATAATAAAACCAATTCAGATGGAAAGGAGAGTTGCCAATGAAAAAGTTATGGTGTATAACTTTTTTGACACTTTCTCTGTTGTTACTGGCTATGCCGGTATATGCTGCCACCGAAGGAGAGCCTGTATCCACCAGTGATGCAGGTGCATTTTATGACGCAGAAGAAGACAGCTTAACAATTGAATACGGGACACAGACAGTAAAATGCGAAAATGCAGCAATTACAAGCGGAGATGTTACCTATCTGCCATTGCGGGAGGTATTGGCTGCTTACGGTGCCAGTGTAAGCTGGGCTGTAGGGGAAGCAGAGGACAAAGTGATTGTCACTGCTGGAAAGGAACGCTATCAATTGGTAGTTGACCTGAAAAAATGTGAAGCGTATGGCGCCAACAAGAAAACGTATACTTTGAAACACGAGGACAGTATTTTATATTTGCCTGTACATTTTTATGCAGATATTACAAACTGTGCAATGGTGTGGAACAGAGATACGCAAATGCTAACATTAAATGATGACAAAAAGAAGAAAGAGGCTGCGATTTTTAATGAAAAAAATGGCGGAATCAGTTATAAAAAAATATTGAATCTGCCAGCTTATCAAAAAACATCAGCTCCGGTAGTAAGCCGTTCTGCCGGTTTACAGAGCCGGGATACAGCAAAAGCAGCCAATGGGAAAATTTACGAGCGAGGAATTGCTTCTTATTACGGTGGAAAGTTTCATGGAAGACGTACTTCCAGCGGGGAGGCCTATAATCAATACGCCTACACAGCGGCTCACAAAACGCTGCCTTTTGGAACGGTAGTGCGGGTAACGGCGCAATGGAATCAGAAATCTGTAGATGTGCGGATTAATGACAGAGGCCCTTATGCTTATGGCCGGGTGATTGATTTATCCACAGCTGCCGCCTCCGAGTTAGGCATGACAGGCCGCGGAATTGGCGAGGTCACACTGCAGATTGTTTCTTATCCGTAAAGCATAAAGAAAGCAGTAAACGAAAATATAATGAATTTTTGCATATCCGTTTTGGATATGATTGCCTTCAGGCAGGTTCTTGTAGCTGAATGATACAAAATCTGCCTGAGGGTATTTTTATGCCTGAAAGCAGGACGGCAATCCATATAGATGAGAGTGGCGTCTGTTGTGATTTTGCTGCAGTGAAACTGGGTACAATAGTAATGACATCACCTTTGGCAGAAGGAACAGCGTGTTTGGTCTGTATCTGGCCATTGGTAATAGTCATGCCCGCACTGGCTGCAAATTTTTTGACTGCTGTGTGCCAATTGCCATGGTGTTTGTAAAAATTGTTTTTGTGTCATAAAGTCATTCCAATACAATCCTTTTTTCATACAAATCTGCTGACAAAGATTGCAGTTGATGCAAAGCTCCGGCTGATACAACAATTGCTTTTCCTGTTGATCTTCGTGCATCGTTAAGGCTTGAGTCGGACAAACGTGCACACAAGCGCCGCAAAAGGTACAGCTGCTGCAGCCGAGCTGATGAAAGGGCAGCGTACGCTCTGGGAAAATGGGCAGCTGCTTTTTGATATACAGGGCGTAAAGCGGCAGCCGTACAGGAAAGACAGCCGGCTCTGTATTTTGTGTTTGAACCGATTCAAAGTTAGCAGCAAGTTGTTCCGCTGTTTGCACGATCATCTTTTTGGAATGGCTTTCTGTACGATGAAATATATCGCGCAAGAACTCACGGCGCTGATTGGAGGATGCGGCGTTTTGACCTGATGGTTGCTCTGTCTGTATAACAATTTGCAGTTTTTCAGAAGGAAGCTGATATTGCTCCAATTGCAGCTGCAGTCCTTGCGGATACCATTGCTGTCCGCATTGCTGACACTGGGCTGCCGGTAAATGCAGAATGATTTGCTGCTGCGTCTGATACAGCAAATGAATCAGCAGTAACGGCGTTAATTGCTGCAGACAATTGAGTGCGACTGCTTCTGCAGGTGCGTCGGTGTCCTGGGCACAGCATAAGTGAAGCGGGCCGTTGGTTTTCAGATGAAACAGATTGTTTTGATCGATCTGAAATACCTGGGTAGGACAGACACTGGTACATAGACCGCAGAGGGTGCAGTCTGCTGTATGCCATTGATTGTTTTGCCAGCTAAGTGCCTGCTGCGGACAGATATCCTGACAGGTGTGACATGCGGCGGCGGGACTGATGATATTTAAACAATTGGCAGCATTGATAGAAAGTACAGTTGCTTTTTGATAGCGAGTTTGCGCCATTTTTATGCACATCCTTTTTTTCTTTTATCATACAATGAGAATAAAAAAAAGGAAATAGCAGATTACTGCCAGAATATA
This sequence comes from uncultured Clostridia bacterium, assembly GCA_944391625.1. Taxonomy (GTDB): domain Bacteria; phylum Bacillota; class Peptococcia; order Peptococcales; family Peptococcaceae; genus UBA7185. Next base: position 25,832 of record CALXUG010000031.1, on the reverse strand, counting down.
AAAAAGTTCAGAATTCCAAAAATAAACCAATGTTTGTCAGTTGACAATTTGGTGTATAATGTAGATGGGTGAGAAAACAATGATAGAATTTCATAACTTAACATTAGAAGATAAGAAAATGATTGATGCCTATTTTGAAAAAGGGCAGTACAATAATTCAGAATGTACCTTTACCAATCTGTTTATATGGAGAGATTGCTACGCTGTACAATGGACCATATTAGACGGTCTGCTGGTAATTAAACCGGGACAGAGTGATGATAGCTGGATTCTGCCGCCCTACGGCGATTATAAAAAAAGTGATTTGAAATCCGTTCTGCTGCAGTTAAAAGATTATTTTTCTGCATTGGGAAAACCATTGGTGCTGCGGGCAGTCACTGAATCCTTTGTCAAAGTGTTGGAGGAAACATGTCCCGGTATGTTTACACTGGAGGAAGAACGGGATCTGGAAGATTATTTGTACAGCGGCGAGGATTTGCGGCAATTAAAAGGGCGCAAATATCACAGTAAACGCAATCATTTGAGTAATTTCCGTAAAAATTATCCCGACTATCGTTATGAAGTGATGACTGCGGATATGCGGGAGGAAGTTTGGCAATATATCGAGTTATGGTGCAAACAGAAGGCTTGCAGCGGAAATTTCAGCGATGGGCTGATTTGCGAAAAAAAAGCCATTCGGGAAGCGCTGGATTATTTTGACCAGTTAGATTTTATCGGCGCAGTCATTCGTATCAATGGTCAGATTGAAGCATTTACTATGGGTGAAAAAATCAATCAGGATACGGTAGTCATTCATGTGGAAAAGGCCAATGGAATGATTAACGGATTGTATGGTGCCATTAATCAGGAATTTTTGCTGCACCAGTGGCCGGATGTCGCTTTTGTCAATCGAGAAGAAGATACCGGTGATGAAGGATTGCGCAAAGCCAAACTGTCCTATTATCCTGTTGATTTGGTAAAAAAATATAAAGGGGTTTATCATGGCTGATACAATTCTCTGCCGACCGGCAACAGCAAAAGATTTGCAGCAGGTGCAGGCGTTGTGGCAGCAGTGCTTTGATGACACTCCATCTTTTGTGCAATGGTATTTTTCCAGATATTATCGGGCTGAGCATACCTTGGGGATTTTTGATGATGCCGCATTGCTGGCATCGGCGCAGATGATTCCGTATACCATTGGCGTGCGGGACAGCCAGCTGGATTGTGCCTATATTGTTGGAGTAGACACTGCGCCGCAAGCCAGACATAAGGGCTATGCCAAAAAATTATTGCTGGCTTGTTTAGAGGAGCAGCGGCGCAGAAAACAGCCAATCAGTTTGCTGATGCCTTTTGAGGGTCAGTTTTATTATCGGTATGGCTGGTCTTTTTGTTATTTTCATCAGCGGTTATTATTGCAGCCGCAGGAGCTGCGCTGTGTTGCCAGAGAATGGGGAACCATAAAGCAAATAGATTTATTTGAAGCGCAGGCGCAGCTGGCAGATATTTATGCCCGGTTTGCAGCACCGTATCATGGCGCCGTGATTCGGACAGCGCAGCAATGGCGCTTATTGTTGGAAGATGCAGCGCTGGAAAATACCCAGTGCTTTTTGCTGGAAAAAGACGGTGCGGCGCAGGGATATTGCCTGTGGACACCGTTAAAAGGGAAAATATTTATTCGTGAAATGGCATGGATACAGGAACAGGCGAAAGCCGGGTTATTGTGGTTTCTTCAGGATGTGATGCCAGAGCAGCATCAGCTGTGGCTGGAGCTGCCGCAGGATGATGCGTTGGTGTATCAGCTGGCTGCGGTGAAAGATGCAGTGCGGCTTTATCCCTTTTTGATGGCGCGGATTGTGGATGTGGCCCAATGTTTGGAGCAGCTTTCCTATCCAATGCTACAGGCTCAGCTCATATTATCCGTAAGCGATTGCTTTGCCTCATGGAATCATCATAGCTTTTTGTTGTGTCTTGATGGGGGAACCGCTAAGGTGCAGATTGTAGAAGCTGAGAACATGCCGGAAGTTCACCATGTGGCAATTACCATTGAGGGGTTAAGCCAATTGGTGATGGGCACTCGCAGTGCCGGGCAGCTGCAGCGGCAGGATTTGCTGCAGGTGGAAAATGATTCAGCATTGCAGCTTTTAGAGCAGCTTTGGCCGCTTAAATCCACCTATATCAATGAATATTATTAAAAACAGCAGATGCAGGATGCTTTTCCCGTTGGCAGATTTATATGGAAACGGATAGTTTTAAGACGGTACAGGGCAATTTGTGTACCGTCTGTATTTTTTTATCGTTATAGTGGATATAGAAAAATTTTTCAGGAAATCAGAGATAAAATTTGCAAAGTTCTTCATAATGATGTATCATTATAAGATGGATTTATCGGTAAAACGAGGAGGATCTTGCAGTGAATGATATGCATATTGATGGAAAATTATTTATGAATATGGTTTTGGCCGGTGTAAATAAATTGAATGCAGATAAAGCTTCGATTGACAGCTTAAATGTGTTCCCTGTGCCCGATGGCGATACAGGAACCAATATGTCTTTGACATTAAATTCGGTTGCTCGTTTTTTGGGACAGATTCCGGAAAATGAAGTTACAGTGGCCAAAGTTGCAGAACAGATGGCATATGGTGCGCTGATGGGTGCGCGGGGAAATTCCGGTGTCATTTTGTCGCAGATTTTGGGCGGTATTGCCAAAGTGTTTATCACAAAAGGCAATTCGGCTGATGCAAAAAGTTTTGTGGAAGGATTTGCCGGCGGTGTGGAATCTGCTTATAAGGCAGTGGTAAAACCGCAGGAAGGGACTATTTTGACGGTGTGCAGAGAGGCAAGTGAGCATCTGACTGCTGTATACCAGGAGCAGTTTACCATTGAGGACTGCTTGCAAGCCTATCTGGCAGAAGGCTACCGCAGTTTGGAGCGGACACCGGAAATTTTACCTGTTTTGAAACAGGCCGGTGTTGTGGATGCCGGTGCAAAAGGTCTTTTGACTGTAGTGGAAGGCATGTTGGCCGGTTTGACAGGTCAGACTGATTTTACAGCTGAGTCAAAACAGGAAGCGGTTGTAGAAAATGATTACCCGGAATACCATATCCATCCCGATCAAATCACATTTCAATATTGTACCGAATTGATCGTGCGGGGGAAACAACAGGTAGATGTGGAAGCCGCCCGTGCATATCTGGCAGGTTTGGGTGACTGCACCCTGGTGGTGAGCACAGGAGATATTACAAAAATACATGTGCACACCAATCATCCCGGACAGGTGCTGGAGTATTTCGGAGCATTTGGGGACTTGAATGATATTAAAATTGAGAATATGAAAGCACAGAGTGAACGGTTTGGCGTAGCCAGTGAGGAAGAACCTGTTGCTGAGCATAAGCATCTGGCAGTCATTGCAGTCAGTGCCGGAGAAGGGATTCAGGAAATCTTCACCAGCCTTGGTGTGGATTATGTTATCACCGGAGGACAGACGATGAACCCCAGCACCGAGGATTTTATCAAAGCAATCGAAAAAGTAAATGCCGACCAGGTTATTTTGCTGCCAAACAACAAAAACATTATTATGGCCGCTGATCAGGCTGCAAAAATGAGCAAGCAGGCGCAGGTTCAAGTAGTAGCCAGCCGCACCATTCCGCAGGGAATTGCTGCGCTGATGGCTTATGACAGTGAAGGCGAGATAGAAGAAACCGCAGAAGCCATGGCTGAATCTATGCAGTATGTGCGCTCTGCTGAAGTTACCTACGCAGTGCGGGATACTTCCATTGATGAATTTTCTATTCATGAAGGCCAGCTGTTGGGCATCGTAGAAGGAAAAATTAAAGCAGTGGGCGATGATATGCAGCAGCTGATTGACGACGTGTTAGTAGCTATGGAGATTGATGATGCTGAGCTGGTAACATTATACTATGGCGCAGATGTTACAGAACAGGCAGCCAATGATTTGCTGGAACATCTGGAGTCCATCTACGGTGATACAGAATTTGAATTGTATTACGGTGCTCAGGCAGTATATTCTTATCTGATTTCTGTTGAATAGTGCGATGAATCATAGATGTGTATCAGCGACATTTTATCAAGAGGGAGGTGCAAAATGTCAAAAATCAGAATTGTGACTGACAGTACAGCTGATTTAAGTCAGGAGTTGGTAGAGCGCTACCAGATCAAGGTAGTGCCTTTGGATGTATTAATAGAAGGAACTGCCTACAAAGATAAAATCGATCTGACCAATGAAGAATTTTATGGAATTTTACGGTCAATGAAAGACCTGCCCACCACATCTCAGCCTTCACCGGCTGTATTTGCCGATGTTTATCGGGAACTGGCGGCAGAAGGTGCGGAGCATATTATTTCCATTCACATTTCCAGCGATTTAAGCGGTACCTACCAGAGCAGTGTGTTGGCGGCCGGTATGGTGGAGCAGGAAGTTGCCGTGCATAATTTTGACAGTCGGTCTGCAACAATGGGTTTGGGTCTGGTTGTGCTTTCCGCAGCTAGGATGGTTGAGGAAGGTCATTCTGTAGAAGAAATTTTGGACAGCGTTAAAGTGATTATTCAAAAACTGGATTTATATTTTTTACTGGATTCTCTGGACAACCTGCATAAGGGAGGACGAATCGGTAAGGCCAGTCATTTATTTGGCTCCTTACTGAATATTAAGCCTGTTTTGAATTTGAGCAATGGTGTAATCAGCGCCTATGAAAAAGTGCGGGGCAATAAAGACAATAAAGCCCTGGAGCGTTTAATTGCGATCTTAGCTGAAAAAATCGATCCGTCCAAGAAATTGTATTGTACCATGGGATATTGTGATAATCGAGACGTTGCAGAGTATATCGTGGAACGTTTGCAAAATCATGTTGATTGTGATGAATTTGTTTATTTGCAAATTGGCAGCGTTGTAGGAACGCATATCGGAATGGGTGCGGTCGGTATGGCATTTTATCAATTATAATTTGTGAATATTGTGTTTATAAAAAGACGGACTGTGTTGCTGAGGCGGCACAGTTCTTTTTGTCCCATTTCAAGATAAGTGTTGCTGGCTAAAAGCCTGTAAAAAACCAGATTTACTCGTTTTTAATGCTTACATTGAAATAGACAAGAAAATACTGTATAGTATAGATGTGAAACATTTTCCAAAATTTTGTGTCTATACCAATAGAACCACACCATAGAAGGAGGAAACTACTATGAAAAAGATATTTGTAATCATTTTATCACTGACATTGGTGTTGGCATTGGTTGGGTGTAACAATAGAAGTATGGACTATATCATAGAGAATGAGCCGAGCATTGTCGGGATTGTGGAAGAAGTCTATGATAGCTCTATAATCATTTATATAGAGAACGACGGTTATCCTAACGGTGCAAATTGTGAAGTTTCTTTGGATGTGGAGAATACGGACAGTTTTACGGATGTATCTGTGGGTGATGAGGTTGTTGTGTATTACAATGGAGAAATCGCAGAAAGCGATCCGTTACAGATTAATACGGTATATGCTATCACATTGAGAACTCCTGCAAATCAAGAAACAGAATAAATTTCAGTTGGTTGAACTGTCTGAACGGAGCAAGGTGGAGATATGCCTTGCTCCGTTTTATTTGCAATAAAAAAGAAAAATTGATAAAAAAGTATTGCAATAGTTTCTCCTGCGTAGAATAATAGAGAGAGTACATAAATAATTTGCAAAACTATTTGAAAAATATTATACAAGGAATGAATGCTATGAAAAAACAATTTGTAATCGCCTGCTTATCTGCTTGTTTGTTATTTCCTGCCGGTGCAAGCGCTGCTGAAAAGCAGGTGGATGTAACCATACCCACTTTTCCTGTGGTGCTGCATGGTTTGACCATCTCCCAGGAATATAGTCAATATCCGTCACTGCTGTATAAAAATATTACCTATGTGCCCATGACCTATTATGATGCCCAGCTGTTGGGCTTGACCAGTGTCTGGTCGCAAGGGCAAGGGCTAACCATTGATAAGGCTGCCTTTGTGGCTGATAAAGAAACGGCGCAGCAGCAGTATCAGCCCTATGTCAGCAGCAGTAAAAATGCAGGCAGTTATCAGGCTGTTCAGCCGGATTTTGCCATAACGGTAAATGGAAAGAAGATTGATAACAGCAAAGAGGAATACCCCTTGCTGGTTTTTCGCGATGTCACCTATTTTCCGCTGACCTGGCGTTTTGCGGTGGATGAATTTGGCTGGACCTATACTTTTGACAATCAAACCGGCCTTGTCATTACGCCGGCAGCTACCACTGCGCCGCAAACAGAAAGTAGTGCTGTAAATGGAACTGTGGTCATTGTCAGCGGCGATACCGTTAATCTGCGCAGCAGTGCAGGCACCAACAGCCAGATTGTGACCCAGGTGCAAAAAGGCGCGTCCCTGACTGTGCTGAACAGCGGTCTGGATCAGGACGGTGCTTTATGGTATCAGGTGCAGAGCAGCAGTGGCATCAAGGCATGGATCGCCTCCTGGCTGGTAACACCGCAGACAACCGGTGCAGATAACAGCAATGGCAGCACCGTAAGCAACGATTCTGAAACTGCTGCTATCTCAACAGGGGCAACTGTTTATGTAATTGGAGATGTGGTAAATTTGCGCAGCGGTGCAGGCACCAATCACAAGCAAGTGGGTCAGGTTGCTCGAGGAGACAGTTTGAAGGTGATGGGCAGCAGTAAAGACAACGATGGTAAGGTGTGGTATCAGACGCAGATGGAAGATGGCGCCGCCGTTTGGATTGCCTCCTGGCTGGTTTCTGCCAGCAAACCCATCGGTGACGGCAGCAATTACACCTCTACAGGCTTGCGCACCCAGCTGGAATTACAGCCTGTACAGCAGAATGGCAAAAAAACGGTGATCTCATTAAAAAACGGCGAAAACAATGCTTACTCGATAAAGAAGGTAGATGGCACTACTTTGCAGTTATTGCTGGATAATGTGACATTGGGCAGCCAGACCCGGTGTCAGGGTAATGGTTTTACCTTGGAGGCCAGCGATGCAGGCAACAATCAAGTGCGTATCACTCTAGGCTACCCTTTGGGCAGTTACGCCGATGTGGAGCAGGATGGAGACTGGCTGACACTGAGCTGCTATCAAACCGGTTCTGGTTTGACCGGCCGCACCATTGTGCTGGATCCGGGCCACGGCGGCAGTGATCCGGGCGGCCAGGGCAGGACTATGCCGGATGTGACAGATGCAGACATTGGTTACGATGTGGCAGTGTATTTGCGCGACCTGTTGGAGCAAAGCGGCGCTACTGTGATTATGACACGGGAAGAATTGTCCCGCACGCAGAAAGTGTTTATGACAGAGCGAATCGAGATGAATAATCAAGTGGAGCCGGATATTTTTATCAGCATCCATGCCAATTCTACAGAAAACGAGACAACTGCTACAGGCGCAGAATCCTATACCTATAACGGCAAGGTTTACAGTCAGCAGTATTTGTCAGTGAATTTGGCAGAGCATATTCGAGATGGCTTAAAAACCAGTACGGCGCAGAAATCTGTAACAAAAACCAAGAATTTGTATGTTCTGCGCATGAACAATCATCCGGCAGTATTGGTGGAATGCGGTTATTTAAGTAACCCGGCTGATGAACAATTATTAGCCACCGACGCCTACCGTCAAAAACTGGCGCAGGGTATTTATGACGGTGTTGTAGAGTATTTTAATCAATTTTAAAGAAAAATAGATCGTTGTTTCTATTACACGTTACAGACAAGCCGATGGTTTGTCTGTTTTTTTATGCTCTTATAACAAAAAAAGGACTATTTTAAGCGATTTCAGCCAGTAATACAATTTGCAGTTGTGCGGGCAGCGTTTTTGTAACCGGTGTCCACAATCTGCCGTTGTGGCGGCCTTGTTTTTTGAAAAAGCAACTGTTTTCCTTTTTGTTCTTCACTGGTTATAATAAAACCATAGAAAATTTGATTGTCAAGCGCGCAGACAATCACCCTGATACAAAGATAAAAATGCAAATTGTGATTGAAATACACCAAGGAGGAATTAAAAATGAAACGTGCGATGATGATTGGTTTAGACGGTGCTGACCCAGTCCGTGTAAAAAAACTGATTGCAGAAGGCAGAATGCCAAACATGAAAAAATTACTGGAAAAAGGGATTGCCACAGAAAACCTGGATATGCTGGGCGTATTGCCAGCAGGTACACCACCAAACTGGACCACACTGGCAACCGGTAACTACCCAAGAACCCATGGTATCACCTGCTTCCAGAACCATACATTAGGTCAGCCACTGAGCATGATCGAAAGCAACTGGGATTCTATGAACATTGAAAGTGAACTGGTATGGGAAGCATTCAATGATGAAAACAAAAAAGCGATCATGCTGAACTACTGCGAAGCATGGCCAAACCGTGTAGAAGGCAGCAACAACATCATCATTGATGGTACCGGTGTAGTTCCATTCTTAAGAAGTACCGCTGGTTTCCAGAAATTAGTTATTATGAAAGACAGCTATCCAGCAACCAAAGAAGTACCACACAGCATGAACCAGGCTTCCGGCGACTGCGTTGTATTTAAAGAACAGGTAGAAAAAAATGAAGCAGCTGCAGACAAAAAAATGACCCAGGAAGAATTCATGGGCAAAATTGCAGAATCCCACTTCAAAAAAGGCAGTGCTCACCCAGCAGTTGTACTGTACAACTTCAGTGCAGAAGAAATGGCTAACTCCGACTCTATCGACAAATTATATACACCATTCAAAAAAGCTGACAAATGGGGCTTTGAAGTACCAGAAAACGCAAAAGAATGTCTGGTAACCATGAACAACTCTCTGGTACGTCGTTATCTGTTAATCACAGCATCTGATGGCGTACATTATGATACCTTTACTCTGTATGCCAGCAAAAAAGCTGACAAACCATTAGGTCAGTGTACCTTAACAAGCTGGTCCAAACCAATTTATGATACCTTCAATATTGATGATGAACCAGTTAATGTAGCATACTATATGCGCGGTGTAGACATCAATGAAGATGGCACCGAAGCTCGTGTATACTTCGGTCACGTAATGGATTTGGATGACGATGAATACTACTATCCAAAATCTCTGCACAAAGAAATGCTGGAAAACGTAGGTCCAATGTGCTACTTCGGTTCCTTCGACCGTCACACCAAAGTGGGCGACGACATTGCGCTGGAATCCTTTGATAAAGTAAATGACTGGCATATGGATGCTGCTCGTTACCTGTTTGAAACCAACCCAGACTGGCAGCTGTTCTACATCCATCTGCACAGCATCGACCTGTGCAACCACTGGTATATCAACCAGGCTATTCCAGGCGCTCACCCAGAATACGAAAGACTGGCTGACAATATTGACAGAATTTACGAAATCAACGATAAATTTATCGGTCTGGTACTGGAATATGTGGATGATGATACAGCAGCATTTATCACATCTGACCATGCAGCTATTCCACGTTCCGTTGGTTATGAAAACCCTGGTATCGGCGAACTGTCCGGTATCAACGCTGGTGTTATGAGTGAACTGGGTTATACCGTACTGATTCCGGATCCACATATCGATGGCGCTATGACCATCGACTGGACCAAAACAAGAGCCATCAACCATCGTACCTCTTACATCTATGTAAACCTGAAAGGCCGTGACCCAGAAGGTATTGTAGAACCAGAAGAATATGATGATTTGGTACAGCAGATTATCAGCGATTTGTATGCATATCGTGATCCAAAATCCGGTGAACGTGTTGTATCCTTTGCTTGCACCAGAGATGAAATGGAAGCCCTGGGCGTTGGCGGCGAACACGTTGGCGATATCTTCTTCCAGCTGAGAAAAGACTTTGGTTTTGAACACTTCAATGCACCAGGTCATGTAAACAACCATGGTTATTCCGCAGGCTGCCTGTGCATCATGGCCGGCGGCGGTCTGAAAAAAGGCGAAGTACTGAAACGTCCTGTTCGTAACGTAGACGTTGTGCCAACCATCTGCCACTTAGTAGGCAACAGAATGCCAAAAGACGTAGAAGGCGGCGTAATTTATCAGGCACTGGCAGAAAATTAATTCTAGGTTTCTATAGTTTTTATGACAAATAAAAAAAGTGGTTATGTAGTGTACACAACACTACATAACCACTAAATATACCATAGTTACATTTGTAGAGAAAAGTATACTTTATTGTAATTAGATGATAAAAGGACAGCAGCATAATAAAAAACAGTGAAGTTTTGTTGTTTCGTGTTATGCTGCCATTTTTTTAATCGTTCATTTATAAGAAAATGCAATAGATAATATATACATATAAAGCAATAAAGGAGTTGTAATGACAATATGACAACAAAAAGTAAAAAATTTGATATGCTATATGTGCATGTGGCAGTAATGCTGATCTTGATGATTGGCGCTTATTTTGTGCCGCCAGTTAGTACCATTACGCCAGTAGGAATGAAAGTGCTGGGTGTATTTTTAGCCATGCTTTATGGATGGACCACCTGCGGTATGGTTTGGCCAAGTATGTTAGGAATGATTGGTGTAGCGCTCAGTGGTGCTGTAACTATGAAAGAATTTGCCAACCTGAGTTTTGGGAACGAAACCATCGTATTTATGATTTTTGTATTTGTATTCACAGGTGTCATTGATGAAGTTGGTTTGATTGGATATATTGCCAATAAAATGATCAGCTTTAAATTTTTGAACGGCCGTCCTTGGTTATTTTCGGCGTTTTTATTAATTGGCGCATTCATTTCTTCCGCATTTATTAATATGTTTGCTACCATTTTGGTTGTATGGGGTATTATCTATATTGTTGCAGAACGGTTTGACTTTAAACCGCAGGACAGATGGCCAATGCTGATGATCATGGGCACTATTCTGGCCAGCAGCATCGGCGGCTGCATTATGCCGTATAAACCGGTTCCACTGGTAATTTTGCAGGCATATAGTACCATTTCCGGCACCTCCATGGATTTCTTTAAATATATTTGTTTTTCTTTGCCGGTTACCTTTTTGGTTATGGTCTTTTATGTACTCATCTGTCGGTTCGTTTTCCGTCCGGACATGAAAGAATTAAAGCATATCAGTGTGGATTTTGCTGATAAAGATGCGTTGATTTTAAATAAAAAACAGAAGGTGGCAGTGGCATTTCTGGCGGCGTTTATTTTTCTGATGATTGCCCCCAGCATTCTGCCTGCCCAATGGATTGTGACAATTGCCATTAAACAGTTGGGCATTGTCGGCTGTCTGTTGATTTTATTGGTTTTGATGTATTGGGTAAAAGTAGATGGAGAACCGATGCTGGACTTCCCTAAAATGACCAAACATATCAGCTGGGAAGTTATGCTGACCTTTGGTTTTATCATTCCCTTTACCGGTATCTTTACCGGAGAGGCAACAGGCATTAAAGAATGTATTGTTCAGATGCTGCAGCCAATTTTAGCCGGTATGTCTCCAATTGTATTCTTAGCGATCACTTTATTAATCGCTACGTTATTGACCAATATTGCCAACAACATGGTAGTAGGCGCTGTGTTTGCCACTCTGATTTTTGCCATCGGCAATGGGATCATGGGTATGGATGTAACGCCAATGGTTGCTGTACTGATTGTTTGCTGCAACTTGGCTTTGGCTACGCCGGCAGCTTCTCCGACAGCAGCTATGTGTTTTGCTAACAGCAAATGGTGTAAAGCCAGTGATTTATATAAATATGGCTGGCTGACCGTATTGCTTGGATTTGTATTTACAGCAGTTGTCGGTTTAGCTTGGGCATTTATTGTGTACTAAAAATATAAAGTAAAAACTAAATGAAAACTTAAATAAAAACCATCGGTTTCTAGTTTTTCGCTAAAAATCGATGGTTTTTATTTGTCTGCCATGATATTTTAATCAGCTTTAAGAGCATGATGTTACGCTATTTTTTATCAGGCTTGCTGTTGTAGTTGCATAATTCCTGTAAAAAATACTCAATGCAAGGGTTGTCAAAATGCTGCTCGTTATATAGATAACCGTTGTAGCCATAAATATTGTTGGAGATGGGACGGGTGGCAATGCCGTTTACTTTTTCCAGGAAGAAATATTCAGAAAGGGTAGGCGTCAGGGAAACCCCTAAATTATTAGAAATCAGCTGGGTGAACAGGCCATACCCATTTACAGCTTGAATATTGTCGGCGCCGAAGGTTTGAAATACTTTGTTCAGATTATAGTCCTCCAAATTGCTGGTGGCAGTGAGCAGTATCGGAAATTTGGCCAGCTGCTGCATGGATATGGTGTCCAGCTTGGCCAGCGAAGAATTGGTGCTGATGATTGCCTGAAAATAATGTTTGGAGAAGGGCACAAACACCAAAGGCTTTTCTATTTCGCTGTGGGGTACGTTGTTGACATAACAGCGGCAGAAAATGCCCAAATCGACTGTCCGTTCCTGCAATGCTGTTATAATTTTCTGTTCATTTCCGGTAGCAATGTTTAATGTGATCTGAGGATATTTTTTATAAAAGTTACCGATTGCCCGCGGCAGAATATGGTCCAGCAAAAATGGGGTAGTCATGATGGTAATCTGTCCGGTAATTTTGGCAGTGTTTTTCTGTGAAAAATGCTGCTCCAGTTCGGAAATCTGCTGTAAAATCTGTTCTGCCTTTTGTACCACGTATTCCCCTTCTTCGGTGAGCTTGACACCTTGATGCACACGAATCAGCAGCTGGGTATCTAATTCTGATTCAAACATCTGGATGGCTTTGCTCAGTGCCTGCTGGCTGATAAATAAGCGGTTGCTGGCCAAGGAAATAGAATTGGCATCAGCAATGGCTTTGATATATTGCAAATATTCTAATCGCATAAGAAACTCCCTTCGCAGATAATGGTTATTTTATATAAGTATACCATAAACTACGAAATCTGGACAGCCTTTCACATGTTTTGAAATTGCTACAGTTTTCTGTTGTAGTTGAGCAAGGAATGAAAAGAAGTACTGTTTGACAGTAAAACCAACTGTTATTTATAATAGTAGGTATCATAGATATGGTGAAGAAAGAAGGCAGATAAGTTATGAAAAGAAATCGGATGGAGGATTTGCTGTATCGTTCTGAGCATTGTGTTTGCAAGCAGTGCGGCGGTCCTCTGGAACTTCGTATGATCGTGTATAATAAGTATGGCGGATCGGGCACAGAATTGTACTGTCCCGAATGCCGAAAAATTGAATATGGTACGGAACCTGCTGTGTATAAAGCAGCCAAAACCTTTGTGGACAGCACCGGGTTTAATCACTTTGTAGATTTGGAAGAAAATGAACGTACCTACATGCTGAACATTGCCAAGGTTTGCGAAATTATGAGCTGGGGCGCTAAATATTGGGGCATTATGACCAAAAAAGGGTTTAATATTGAGCTGCAGCTTCCTCCTGATGATGAAGAATAAGTTTGGAAGGGAGCGATCATCGTTATGAATGTTTTAGAAATGCAGGGGCTTGGATTTAAATCAGGAAATCGCTATATTTTAAAAGATATTGACTGGCAGGTAAAAAAAGGGGAGCATTGGGCAGTTTTTGGCATGAACGGTAGCGGCAAAACCACGCTGCTCAGTATTGCAGCGGGATTTATGGATTATACCCATGGTGATATGACTATTCTGGGTGAGCATTATACAGATGAGAATATTTTAGATATTCGCCGCCGCATTGGCTGGGTGAGCGGTTCCTTTTACGATAAGCACATCTTTCGGGAAAGTGTGCTGGACATTGTGTTGGCAGGGAAGTTTGGCACGCTGGGGCTGGATTATGATATCACCGATCAGGATGTGCGCCGGGCCAAAGGGCTGCTGCATGAGCTGCGGCTGGGCAAAAAGACCAATTATCCCTTTGATTTTCTGTCCAAAGGGGAGCGGCAAAATGTGCTGATTGCCCGGGCATTGATGACAAATCCGGAAATTTTGATACTGGACGAACCGTGTACCGGGTTAGATGTTTTTTCGCGGGAGTATTTGCTCAGTACCGTGCGGGATCTGGCCCAGGATACCGACAGCACCATTATTTTTGTGACCCATCATACAGAGGAAATTTTAGATGTGTTCTCTCATTGTCTGCTGCTGCAAAATGGCACCATTTATGCCAACGGGCAGACCAGGGACTTATTTTCGTCGGAAAATTTATCGGCGTTTTTGGATTATCCGGTGCAGGTGTCCTGGCAAGATCAGCGTATTCATGTTGATTTAGAAGTGAATTCCAATATAAAAAATTTAATGGCGGCGTTATAAAAGAACGGCACAGTTTCTGTTTTTAGATAAAAACAGAGGCTGTGTTGTTTTTTTGCCCCAATCAATAAAAAACTAACGGCGAAGCTAACGTAAAAACTAACGTGAAAATCCCATGGTTAAGCCAAAGCTAACAAAACTAACAAAATTTCTAGGGGATAGGCTCTATATAAAAAAATAAAAAGAATATAGCAGAATAGAGTATAGTTAATAGAGAATGAATATATAGTTATTTTTATATTTTTTGTACCAGCGTTTATTTACAGTATTTTATATTTATATTTATATTTTATTTTTATTTTATTGTTATATATAACGTTTTAATATGGTTTATAACCAAACTACTATGTTAGTTAGAAAGAGATAGTAATATTTATTTTTTTTAATAAGGAAGCCTATAAATTTGGTTAGTTCTGTTAGTTTGTTAGTTTTTTTCTGAAAACCCTATTGGTTAAGCCGTTTTTCTTAGCTAACAAAAAACTAACGTCAGTTGTTTTTGTTAGTTTTTTTATATCAATTTCTATAATGAGATGAGGATATTCTGGTAAAGGCGGTTCATTTTTCAGTTTGTGTGATATTTCTGCTGATGGTGTAAAGACATGACGGCTTATCGGACAATATCTGTTGCAGCGTCCACACGCTGCTCTGGACATTTCTTAGCCTGTCCATCTTAGTCAGACTGCGTCTGCCACGATTGGACAGTCAGCAGAAATCTCCATCCAGAGGTGGACTTTCTACAAAGAGATTGCCCTCATAGGGGTTTCGGCAAAGTGATTACAAGTTATTGTATTTCGGATAGTGCCATTTTTTCCTGTAGTAAATTTGTACGATCGTTTGCCATGATATTTCTGTGCCCATCTTTTTTATCGGAAACAATTATGTTATAATAATAAGTCATGAATAAAGATAGGATCCATACATTTTAACAATATTGGGGGCGTTGTGATGACAACGTATAAGCCTTATGGCGTGCAGGAACTGCAGACTCTGCTGCAGCAGGCAGAGAAGCAGGGCGTTTCTGTTATGACCAGGGGCCGGCAGGGCTCTGGTTTTCATATAGATTTTCAGAATTGGAATAAAATTCGGGAAATAGATTTGATGAATTTGACCGTTACAGTGGAACGGGCTGTAACCTTGGGTGAACTGGAGGATGCGGTGCAGGCGCAGGGGCTGCATATGGCCGCTGTGACAGAGGATTTGCGCCATGTCAGCATTGGTGATTTTTTTGCGGAGCAGATGTTTTGTCTTACCAGTTTGCATCACAGTCAGCCGCGGTTTCAGGTGTTGGGCCTGGAAGTGATGCTGGCTGACGGTACACTGCTGTCTGTGGCCGGTAAGACAGTAAAAAATGTTACCGGTTATGACATGTGTCGGTTTTATATCAGCAATCGGGAACAGTTTGCCATTCCGCTGGTGTTTACTATCAAGCTGGTATCGCCGGAGCCTATGCAGCTGATGCTGGAAGCTGATTTGCCCCATGCAGAAATTTTGTGCGATTGGGTCAAAGCTTTGCGCCGGCAGCGCATTGTGCCGCAGGTGTGCTTATATTGGAATCAAGCAGCTTCTGTGCTGCTGCAGCGGCCGGAGCAGCAAGGAAAACTGATTCTGGTTTGTACAGGCAGCAAGCAGCGGTTGGAACGAGAATTGCAAATGCTCAGCCAGATTGCCGATGGGCTGCAGATTGGTCTGCAGGTTTGCGAGCAGCCGGAGCAAATATGGCAGGCGATTGCTGCGCTGCGCAGCCATACCGTGTGGCAGGATGGGTTAAAGGTGCCGTCGCTGCAATGCCCTGCTCTGCTGACGGCTTTGGAGGAACAGCAGATTGGCTGCTGGTATAATCCTATGCAGGGCAGCCTGCAATTGATTCCGCCGCAGGGGACAGCAGAGCTGTACAAGCAGCTGTATGATCAGGCTGTGGCTTTGGGTGGTGCCGGTAATTGGTATTATATGGATGGTTACGGATTTGCGCCGGAAACAGAAACTCGATTGTGGCGCAGTTTAAAACAGCAGTTTGACGGCGGACAGCGGCTGAATTGTCGGGAAACAGGAGGCGGATTCCATGGAACAAAGTAAAATAGAACGGTGGGAGCGGGAACTATCCAAATGTATCCGCTGCGGTACCTGTCGGCAATTTTGCCCCATTCATCAGGTGTTGGATGATGAATCCTATACTGCCAGAGGCAAATTGCATATTGTGGATAAGTTTATCCATGGGGATTTTTTATTGACCGATGGTTTTGTAGAAATGCTCAGCAAGTGTGTTATGTGCAAGGCTTGCACTGCCAATTGCCCGTCCGGTGTGAATACCTACCAGATTTTTTTGGAGATGCGGGAGGAAATTGTCAAAGAACGGGGATTATCCTTTACCAAGCAGTCTATTTTCCGAGCATTGCACTGGAGAAAATTTTTTGATTTTGGCTTAACCTGCGGTTCGCTGTTTCAGCGGCTGATTTTTAAACCGGCTGCCGATGGGCATGGACAGGTGGCGCGGGTGCCGCTGCCTATGGCCGGTTTTAATCAGCGTCGGATTATTCCCAATCTGCCCAAAAAGCATCTGAAAAAGATGGTGCCGCTGACTGCCGCTGCCAAAGGGGAACAGCGGTATCGGGTGGCGTTTTTTACCGGCTGTATGTTGAATTATGTGTATCCGCAGATTGGTCAGGATTTAATCGGCGTATTAAATCTGCACGGTGTTACAGTGGTTACCCCAAAAGAACAGCATTGCTGCGGAACGCCGCTGTTTACTTCCGGCGAAACGGAAATTGCCTCAGACTTAATCCATCGTAACCTGGAGGCGTTTGGCAAGCTGGACGTGGATTACATCATTACCGGCTGCGGCTCCTGCGGATTGGCATGGAAACAGGAGTTTCCCCATGTGTTGGGCGAAGATCATCCCGATTATGCCCTTGCGGTAGAATTGGGTAAGAAAACCAGAGATATTAGTGAATTTTTGATGATGATCGGTCTGAATACCGAGCAGATGCAGCCTTTGCCGCTGAAAATCACCTATCACGATTCCTGTCATTTAAACCGGGGACAGAAAATCAACAAGCAGCCGCGGCAGGTTTTGCAGGCCATTCCGGCAAGCACCTATCTTGAAATGGAAAAGGCGGATGGCTGCTGCGGGTCGGGCGGTTCTTTTAATTTGAAATATTATCAGCTGTCCCGCCAGATTAATCAGCAAAAAACGGAGCATATTGCCCAGACCAGCGCTGATGTGGTAGCAGTGGGATGTCCGGCCTGTCTGATGCATATCAAAGATGGACTGGCGCAGGATGGCATTGCAGTGGAAACAAAGCATATTGTAGAATTGCTGGCAGAGAGTTACGGGCTGCATCAGCAGAACAGGGAGGTGCAGCCATGACAATAACAGCAGCAGTGTTAGAAGAACTGAAAGCCGCTGTGGGTTCCCAATATGTCAGCAATGCAGAAGAAAAGCTGATGGTGTATTCCTTTGACAGCACTTTTCAGGAGCATAAGCCGGAGGTGGTTGTCAAGCCGCATACGGCTAAGGAAGTGGCTGCAGTGGTGAAAATTGCCGCTGCCCATCATGTGCCGTTGACGGCGCGGGGCGCGGGCACTTGTCTGTCCGGTGGTCCGGTGGCGCTGCAGGGCGGTATTTTGCTGGAAATGACAGCGTTTCGGCGTATTGTGGAACTGAATGCCGATGAGCAGTATGCGGTGGTAGAACCGGGTGTCATCACCAATACTTTGATTGCCGAGGCTGCCAAGCAGGGCTTGTTTTATCCGCCGGATCCGTCCAGCAGCGGAATGAGCACGCTGGGCGGCAATGTGGCGGAGTGCGCCGGCGGCGGCAGAGGGGTAAAATACGGCGTTACCCGGGATTATGTGCTGGCCTTGGAGCTGGTTTTGGCCGACGGAGAAATTGTCACGGTGGGCAATGTGGTAGACGGGTTGACCGGATGGCTGGATTTGCCCATGTTGTTTACCGGATCGGAAGGCACTTTAGCCATTATCACAAAAATTACGGTGCGGCTGCTGCCCAAACCGCAGGCTATCAAAACGGCGCTGGCCCAATATGATCACTTGGGCGATGCAGCGCAGACAGTCAGCGCCATTATCAGCGCCGGGATTGTGCCGACTACCATTGAAATTATGGATCAGATGACCATTGCTGCCGTAGAAAACTTTTTGCAGATTGGTCTGGATACCACCAAAGAAGCCTTTGTGCTGCTGGAAGTGGATGGCGAGCTGTGGGAGGTAGAGCAGCAGCTGGAGCAGATTATCGCCATCTGTCGGGACAATGGCGCTGTGAAAATTGAAGTTGCCCATACAGAAGCAGAACGGACTGCTTTGTGGAAAGCGCGCAAGTCTATTTCCGGCGCCTGCGGCAAAATCAATCCTACCAAAATCGGCGAGGATATTGCGGTGCCGCCTGCTGCCATACCGGCCATGATTCAGGCAGTCAAAGAGATTGCCCGTAAATATCAGTTGAACATGGTGGTATTTGGTCATGCCGGTGACGGCAATCTGCATCCCAATATTATGACCGATAAGCGAAATGCAGAGGAAATGGAACGGGTGGAAGCAGCCATCGGCGAATTGTTCAGCAATGCGCTGGCTTTGGGCGGCACATTGTCCGGCGAGCACGGCATTGGGTTTATGAAGGCACCCTATGTGCTGCAGGAGTTAGGGCCTGCCGGTTATAAAGCGCAGAAGGCTGTAAAGGATGGATTGGATCCAGCCGGTATTTTGAATCCGGGTAAAATTTTTATAGAACAGGAATTGGAGTGAAATCATGCATGAACATCTTTTTTTACCGGTAAATATGAAAGAGGCCCGCAGCAGAGGATGGGATGAACTGGATTTTGTAGTGGTATCAGGAGATGCTTATGTGGACCATCCCAGTTTTGGAACGGCGTTGATTGCCCGTTTACTGGAACGGGAAGGGTTTCGGGTGGGTATCATTGCCCAGCCCGATGTGACCCGCTGTGAAAGTATGAAAACCTTTGGCTGTCCCCGGTATGCCTTTTTGGTGGGCAGCGGCAATATTGATTCCATGGTTAATCATTATACTGCAGCTAAGAAGCCCCGCAGCAGCGATGCCTATTCGCCGGGCGGGCAAAAAGGGCTGCGGCCGGACAGGGCTGTTGATGTGTATTGTCAGCTGGTGCGGCAGGCTTATCCTGATGTGCCTTTGATGATTGGCGGTGTGGAGGCCAGTCTGCGCCGGTTTGCCCATTATGATTACTGGGAGGACAATGTGCGTCCGTCTATTATGCAGACATCCGGCGCCGATTTGCTGATGTACGGTATGAGCGAGCATCAGCTGCAATATTTGAGTCATGGGTTTGCCAAGGGATGGCCTTTGCATAAAATGCGCAATGTGCAGGGTACTTGTTATTGGAGCGATACCTTGCCCCAAAAGGGAGACTATATAGTTTTGCCCAGCTTTGAGGAAGTGGGCAGGGACAAAAAGAAATTTGCGGAAGCTTTTGCCATTCAAAACCGGGAACAGAATCCGTTTTTGGGCAAGATTTTGGTGCAGCCCCACGGAGACCGGTATCTGATTCAAATGCCGCCGGCCAAACCGCTGGAGCAAAAAGAAATGGACGCCATCTATCAGCTGCCTTTTCAGCGCACCTATCATCCCCGCTACGAAAAAGCAGGCGGCATTCCTGCGCTGCAGGAAGTGGAGTTCAGCATCACCGATCACAGAGGCTGCTTTGGCGGATGTACCTTCTGCGCCATTAATTTTCATCAGGGCCGGATTATCCAAAACCGCAGCAAGGAGTCTATTGTGGAAGAAGCTGCATTAATGACCAGGCTGCCTAATTTTAAGGGCTATATCCATGATGTGGGAGGCCCGACGGGCAATTTCCGCAATATGTCCTGCAAGAAACAGATGAAGGTGGGCGCCTGCAAGGAACGGCAGTGTCTGTTTCCTGACATTTGCCCCAATCTGATTGTGGATCATAAAGAATATCTGGACATTTTGCGCACAGTCCGGAATTTGGAAAAAGTAAAAAAGGTATTTATCCGCTCCGGCGTCCGGTTTGATTATATTATGGCAGATCCCGATCCTACCTTTTTTGATGAAATGTGCCAGTTCCATATCAGCGGTCTGCTGAAGGTAGCGCCGGAGCATGTGGCGCCCAATGCGCTGTATTATATGGGAAAACCGCAGCGCAAAGTGTTTGACGGTTTTGTGAAACGATATTTTGATTATAACAAGCGGGTGGGCAAGGAACAGTATCTGGTGCCTTATTTTATGTCCAGCCATCCCGGCTGTACCTTGCAGGATGCGGTTATTTTGGCAGAGTATATTCGTGATATTGGCTATAATCCGGAGCAGGTGCAGGACTTTATTCCTACGCCCGGCAGTATGGCCACCGCTATGTATTACAGCGGTTATGATCCCCGCACCATGGAGCCGGTGTATGTGCCCCGCGATCCTCACGAAAAAGCCATGCAGCGAGCGCTGATGCAGTACCGCAACCCTAAAAACTACGAGTTGGTGTACGAAGCGCTGGTGAAGGCCGGACGGGAAGATTTGATTGGTTTTGGCCCCAACTGCCTGATTCGGCCCGGCAAAGGTAAGCGGGCGGAAGCCGACAGCAGGGAGCGCAGAAAACCGGGTGCGGGTAAAAAGGCTGCCGCTCCGAGCAAGGGAAAGTCCAAACAATATCCGCAGGGAAAAGCAGGAAACATGGATAAGCGTAAGCAAGAAGAAAAACAAAAAAGAAAGTCTAAAAAGAAAAGATAAGCTTTCTTTTTAAACATGAATCGGTTACAATATAAGGTAGAATTTTTCTGGAGGCCTGAGAACAATGAGAAGTATGACAGGATATGGACGAGGCGAAGGCGATAATGGCGCGCTGCGTATTGTAGTCGAAGTAAAGGCTGTCAATCATCGGTATAGTGAAATTACCATCAAACAGCCCAGACAGTTTCTGGCGCTGGAAGATAAAATGAAAAAAGTGATCAACGGGTATATTGAACGGGGCAAGGTGGATGTGTTTGTGCGCACCCAGGAGATGACCGAGGCGGCCAAGCCGGTGCAGGTTGATCAGCAGCGTGCGTTGGCGTACCATCAGGCGATGGCGCAGCTGGCAGCATTGATTCCCGGTGCAGTTTACAAGCCGGATCCTTATCGGCTGGTGACGCTGCCGGATGTTATCTGCAAAGAAGAGGAAGAATTGGATATGCAGGAAATCTGGCCGTTGATGGAGCAGGTATTGCGGCAGGCAATGGAGCAGCATATTGCCATGCGGGAGCAGGAAGGCGCTCATATTCAGCAAAATATGATAGAAAAAATTGCCGGATTGAAAACGCTGACCGCCCAAATAGAAACCCGCAGTCCGTTGTTGTTGGCTGAATATAAAGAAAAGCTGGAAGATCGCATTGCTGAGTTGCTGAACAGCACAGCAGTGGATCAGGAACGGCTGGCCCAGGAAGTTGCCTATTTTGCGGAGAAAAGCTGTATTGATGAAGAACTGGTGCGGCTGCAGAGCCATTTTGAACAGTTTTATCAGATTGCAGCGCAAAATAATAGCATTGGCCGTAAGCTGGATTTTTTGATTCAGGAAATGAACCGGGAAACCAACACCATTGGTTCTAAAGCCAATGATTTGGAAACAGGCCGTTTGGTAGTAGAAATGAAAAGTGAGCTGGAAAAGCTGAGAGAGCAGGTACAGAACATCGAATAATCTCCTGAAAGGGGGAATCTGATGGATGCATTTATGAATGTTGGATTTGACAATATGGTGCAGGTGCAAAAAATAATAGCGGTGGTGTCGCCGGAAAGTGCGCCGATTAAACGGCAGATACAGGAGGCGAAGGAAGCAGGAACGGTCATTGACGTTACCCATGGCCGAAAAACCAGATCGGTGATTTTTACCGACAGCGCCTATATTATATTGTCGGCAATTCAGCCGGAAACATTAGTCGGCAGGTTAAATCCGGAGTAGAATAGAAATAATGAGAGGGAGACCATATGGAACAGAAGAAACAGAAAGGGCTTCTGATTGTGTTGTCCGGTCCTTCCGGTACAGGAAAGGGCACTGTGTGTGCGGCTGTCCGCAACAGTGAAGATGTTTCGATAGAATATTCCATTTCTGCTACGACCAGAAATCCGCGGAATGGAGAGGTACACGGACGGGAATACTTTTTCTATGACAAAGAAACCTTTGAACAGCTGCGGGAGCAGGGAGGATTTTTGGAATGGGCCCAGGTGTACGACAATTATTACGGTACACCGCGGCAATATGTAGAAGAAGTGCTGGAACGGGGCAATGATTGCATTTTGGAGATAGACCCGCAGGGTGCTTTTCAGGTGCGGGCAGCTTGGCCGGAAGCAATTTTGATTTTTATTGCGCCGCCTTCTTTGGAGGAACTGCGCAGCCGTCTGTCCGGCAGAGGAACGGAATCGGCGGAAGAAATGGAAAAACGTTTGAGTTGTGCGCTGGAAGAACTGGAGCAGAGAAGTAAATATGATTATGTGATCGTCAATGATGATGTGGCCGCTGCTGCCAATAAATTGAAGGCCATTCTGGTGGCAGAAAAATGCCGCAGCTGGCGCAATTGCGATGACGCATCAAGTAAGTAATACTAAGTAATGAAAAAGTGAGCAATAAAAAACAGAAGATCAATAGGTATGGAGGTTTTTAGTATGGTAGAACCAACAATTGATGAATTATTAACAAAGGCTGACAGTAAATATTCTTTGGTTTGCGCTGCTGCAAAACGGGCCAGAGAAATTGTGGACGGTTCGGAAGCGTTGAATACCGGCGGTGCAAAAAAACCGGTGACAATGGCTTTGCAGGAAATTGGTGAAAATAAAATTACTTATGAGCAAACGACAGAAGGCATTAAATAAGCTCTTTTAGCAGGGAGATTATGGGGAGAAAGCACAATGGCCAATATTATTTTAGGTGTTACCGGCGGTATTGCGGCATATAAGTCGGCAGAGCTGGTTCGGTTGCTGGTAAAACAGGGGCATGAGGTTCGCTGCATTATGACAGAGCATGCGCAGCGGTTTATTACACCGCTGACGCTGCAGACGCTGTCGGGCAATCCGGTATATTGTGATATGTTTGCGCTGCAGGAGAATCCGCAGTGGCAGGTAGAGCATATCGGGCTGGCGCGATGGGCTGATTGTTTTTTGATTGCACCGGCGACAGCAAACTTTATCGGGAAAGTAGCGCAGGGACTGGCGGATGATTTATTGTCTACCTGTGTGCTGGCTACTGCTGCTCCGGTTTATTTTGCACCGGCCATGAATGATCAGATGTATGCCAATGCTTTGGTGCAGCGCAATATGGCTATGCTCAAAGAGGCAGGATATCATATGATAGAGCCTGAGGAAGGTCAGCTGGCCTGCGGCACATCGGGAAAGGGTAGAATGGCGGAGCCTGTGCAGATTGCTGCTGTAACCGGTCGATTGCGGCAGCAGGATCTGCAGGGGCTGCGCATTGTGGTAACAGCTGGCCCTACCTGTGAGGTAATTGATCCGGTGCGGTACATTACCAATCACAGCAGCGGAAAGATGGGTTATGCCCTTGCACGGCAGGCTGTCAACCGGGGTGCGGAGGTTGTGTTAATCAGCGGGCCTTCTGCCCAGATGGTGCCTTCCGGTGTTGCGTTTGTGCCTGTTGTGTCGGCGCAGGATATGTTTGCAGCTGTGCAGCAGCAGTTTTCTGCCGCCGATGTGGTGATTAAATCAGCAGCAGTGGCTGATTATCGGCCCAAGCATGCAGCTGCGCAGAAAATCAAAAAATCCGACGGGGATATGGTATTGGAATTGGAGCGCAATCCGGATATTTTAGCATGGCTGGGCGCCCATAAAGAAAAGCAGATCCTGGTGGGCTTTGCTGCGGAAACCAATGATATACAGCAAAATGCAATGCGGAAGTTAAAACAAAAACAGGTAGACTTTATCGCAGCCAATGATCTTACCGAACAGCACAGCGGGTTTGGCAAGGATACCAACCGCATTGTTCTGTACAGCGCTGACGGCAGTGTGACTCCCTTGCCGGTTTTGAGCAAGGAGCAGGTTGCTGATAAAATTCTAGATCAGGTATTGCAGGTATATCAAATGCGGAATGGTGAAACAGACAGAAAATAAACAATAGAAACAATTAAGAATAAAACAGAACAAAAATAAAATAAAACAAGATATTTTTACTCAAGGAGTTGTGGAAAATGCGTAAATTATTCACTTCTGAATCAGTAACAGAAGGACATCCTGACAAAATGGCTGACCAGATTTCCGATGCCATTTTGGACGCTATTGTGGCAAAAGACCCAATGGCCCGTGTAGCATGTGAAACCTTCCTGACAACAGGGATGGCTCTGATTGCAGGCGAAATTAGTACAAGCTGTTATGTAGATATGCCTAAGATTGTTCGTGAAACCATCAAGGAAATCGGTTACACCAATGCAACCTATGGCTTTGACTGCAATACAAGTGCGGTGCTGACTTCTATTGACGAGCAGTCTCCTGATATTGCCATGGGCGTTGATAAAGCGCTGGAAGCTAAAAATGGTGAGATTGACGAAGCTGACGCTATCGGCGCCGGGGACCAGGGCATGATGTTTGGTTATGCAACCAATGAAACCGACAGCTACATGCCATTGCCTGTTTATCTGGCGCACGGTTTGACCCGTCAGCTGACAGCTATGCGGAAAAACGGAGAGATTCCATATCTGCTGCCGGATGGTAAATCACAGGTTACTGTGGAATATGAAAATGATAAGCCGGTTCGTGTAGATGCAGTGGTGGTTTCTACACAGCATAAAGGAGAAGCTTCTCTGGAACAGATTCGTCACGATGTGATTGAGAAAGTCATCAAACCGGTGATTCCGGCCCAATTCCTTGATGAAAATACTAAATATTTTATCAATCCGACAGGCCGTTTTGTTATTGGCGGTCCGCAGGGTGATACCGGCTTAACCGGCCGTAAAATCATTGTAGATACCTATGGCGGTATGGCGCGCCATGGCGGCGGCGCTTTTTCCGGTAAGGACTGCACAAAAGTGGACCGTTCCGGCGCATATGCAGCCCGCTATGTTGCCAAAAATATTGTAGCAGCCGGTTTGGCTGACCGCTGTGAAGTGCAGCTGGCCTATGCCATTGGTGTTGCCTATCCGGTGTCTATTTTGGTGGATACCTTCGGTACCAATAAAGTGCCGGAAGAAAAAATTGTAAAAGCTGTGCGGGATAATTTTGATTTGCGTCCGGCGGGCATTATCCGTGAACTGGATCTGCGCCGTCCGATTTATAAACAGGTTGCGGCATATGGTCATTTTGGCCGTACCGATCTGGATTTGCCCTGGGAACAGCTGAACAAAGTAGATGCGCTCAAACAATCTGTTGCAGAGTAAAAATATGCAGAATGAATCAATCATTCTGAAAGAAAAAATAGTATGCGTTTTTGCCGCTGACCAATGCTTGGTTGGCGGCATTTTTAATTTGTATGGGTGAAGCAGGGTGCAAGGGAAACACGCATGTTAGACTATTTGCGGCTAACACAAACAGGTAATGAAAGAATTTTATTTGTGATGCTGCATTATCGGGAGACTGTTTGTTGCCTGCCCTCCTACCCGACCAGAAAGGCGTCGGGCAGTGGACATCTGCTTGTCGGTCTGCTTCACTTTG
>CALXUG010000030.1 GCA_944391625.1 uncultured Clostridia bacterium | reverse complement strand
TGTCCGCTGCCCGACGCTTTTCTGGTCGGGTAAACTGAAGGATAGGCAAAGATAGGCAGCCGACCGCACACTTGCTTCAACAAGAGATAGGCAAAGATAGGACAAGCCGATCACGCAATTTTTCACACTATAGTTGCATTGCATTACGAACTTTGCTAAGATTAAATTATATGATTGTGAAGTTGAAACGAGGTGTTGCATGATGGGAAGTTATTTGAACCCAAAGAATAAAGGTTTCAGAGAGTCATTGGCATCGGAAATCTATGTAGATAAGTCAGGATTGATTGCTGATACAAATCAATGTTTAGGAACAAAACAAAATTCGCTGGCTTACTACAGTGCACGGGATGAATATAGTTTGATTTGGGAAAACAGTATTATGAAAGCTTTGGAACACTATACAGGAGATATCTTGTTGGTGGGTGTGAATTACGGCAAGGACAGCAAAAATCATCAATGTGTAATAGAACAATATCAGAAATAGAACGTTGATGCTGTCCATTGGGATATCGTTTGGTTAATAAGAGTGTTTCGTGTGGAACAGTGGGTTCAGAAAGTAGGGAAAAACATGCTGGCGCTTATTGATGAATTGCAGGAAAGCGAAGAATATGATTATATTGATTATATTCCGCACAACCCGACCTCTCCTGATTATTTAGAATTGGAAGAATATTTTATAAAAACGTATCTGCCGGAGTTTGCAGAAAAAATTAGTCGTATCATGTTAAAATTGATATGGAACTATCCTTGCCACATTTTTTTGACGGAAATATTGGTTAAGCGTGCTGAACTTGATGGAATAGCACCTTTTACCGATATTCGGCATTATTCGCCGGAACGATTGGCCTGCATTATAAAAGAAGTTATTTTGAATCCGGTTGGGTATATGAATATCTTCTTTTCAGAAGCACAATTTCTTATTACAATCGGTGGAGAATTTTCAGTGACATTGTATCATTTGCCGGATGAGATCCGTCCTTTACTGCAATTGCTGTGTTGTCAGGAAGGCTTGTTTTTGAAACATAAAGCATGCAATGGAGAACGAACCATTATAGTATGATGGGTTCGGTATTATAAAAAAGAATATGTTGTATTAGTGGAGCAGGTTGTTATTTTATTGCAGAACAGGGGGAATTTTTTATGGAACAGAATTTGCGCAAAAAAGCGATTCCGTTCATTGGCGTTGCGGCAGTGCTGGCACTGATTTTATTTGTGACATTTTTCAGTGGTGACAAGCTTTCTGCCGATTTTCACGGCACCTATGCAGCGGGCCAGGGTCCGTACAGCATTTATTTTTCAGTCGATACTGTAAAAGATAACAGTTTCTTTTATACCGATCAGAGTAAAGATGTGTATATCAGGGGTACAGTGCAGCCGATATCAGATAACCAATATGAACTTGTATGTGATCATGACCAAAGCAGGGCGCTGATAAAGGATCAGGTAATTGGTTATCAGGACAATGGGTTTCAACTCACCGTTTCGGATATGACAGCAAAGTTTGAAAAAATAGATAACATCCCAAGTATTTTTGGCGATGAAAGTCAATACAACTAGAATTGTTTCGTAAAAGTAAAACAAAAAGAATATCTTTTTTATCCAAACAGTCTTTGGTTTCCATGCGCCAAAGGCTGTTTTTGTATTAGAACGATAGTTTACTAAGAAAAGCAGGGCAGAATTGCCTTTGCACGCCTTCCGACTTAGGATGGACCGGGGCGCAGGCTGTTCCCATCGAGGCGGACAGCTCTGTCCGGCCGAGAGGAACAGACCAGCCGCTGTCCAGACTACGGAGGAAAAGGCAAAGGCAATTCTGCCCTGATTCGCACTAAATAAAACTTATAAGGCAGAAAAAGAAGATGCTTTTTATCAAGCGTATCCTTTACTTTTTAGTTGATATGACTGTCGCAGATAGCCAGGAATAAACCATGGAATCATTATGTATGGTGACATGTAAAAAGTACAACTCCAGAAGTGAAGAAAGTACAATGTAATAAGACTGAGAGAAGTTATACTGAGTTAAATAAAAAAGAGGAGGGGGAGGCTGCGCCCCGCAGCTGTAAAACCATAGTGCAAGAGCAATTGGAATATGACAGACTGTTGAAAGTTATCCACATAACCACTCTGCCAGTCAGACTGTTTCAGCCGAGATCCTGATAGGAAAAACCATAGTAGTTTTTCCAAGCCTTAGAGGATATTGATTTCTAAAATATGAAAAAAAGTATATTTACAACTGCCCTGAATTGTAGTATGATAAACGCAAGCAAGAATCTTCGGGGCAGGGTGCAATTCCCTACCGGCGGTGACAGTCCGCGAGCCTTTTGGGGTTGAATCGGTGTAATTCCGATACCGACAGTATAGTCTGGATGGAAGAAGAATCATAATGCAGATAACAAAAGGATGCCGTTGTGGAATTCCTTTTGTTGTTTACCAAATGATATTCTGCCTCTGAAGGTTTTCAGAGGCTTTTTGTTTTGCATTTTTTGAATGTCAAAAAAGGAGCCTTCTGCAAAATCTATACTTTGGGAGGGATCTGCTATGGAACAGATCGAAAGAAACAATGTGGTAATGAAACCGGAACACACAAGAAAGAAAATGTCAATTCAAACCTTAACCAAGGTTGCCATGCTGGCGGCAGTGGCCGGTGTGCTGATGCTGTTTGAATTTCCGCTGTGGTTTGCGCCCAGCTTTTATAAGCTGGATTTCAGCGAGTTGGCTGTGATGATTGGCGCATTGTCCATGGGACCTTTGGCCGGTGCTGCCATTGAGGGAATTAAAATTTTGCTGAACTTTGTATTAAACGGCACGATCACAGGCGGTGTGGGTGAGTTGGGCAACTTTTTGATCGGCTGCTCCTTTGTGGTGCCTGCTGCCTGGGTTTACCGCAAGAACCGCACGCCGAAAGGCATGGTGATGGGCATGGCTGCCGGTACTTGCATGATGGTGCTGCTGGGCTCGGTAATCAATTATTTTATTTTGCTGCCGGTGTATGCCACAGTATTTGGTCAGCCGTTGGAGTTTTTTGTGCAGATGGGCAATGTACTCAATCCGGCCATTGTAGATTTAAAAACTTTGATTTTATTTGCAGTTGCGCCCTTTAATTTGCTGAAAGGGATTCTGATAGGCATTCTGACATATTTCCTTTACCGCAAGCTTGCCCGTCAGCTTGAACAGTAATTGCTATTCTATTATTGATACTGATGATGTGATGATATAGTAAACAGCGTATCTTTTGTTACAAACAAGAGGTACGCTGTTTTATTTTGTTGGCGCTTGGGTGTGTTGGGCCAACAGGCTATATTTGCTTTTGTTGGCAGCCGCATGGTTACCTGTGCAGAAACGATGTTGCTGTCGGTTGGGCTGCGGTTTATGGGAACAGCTGCAATTGTTGGATTTTCCAGCTTTTTTGCTTGGCCTGATGGATGACATCTCCCGGCTGATAGCTGCCTGTCAAAAATGGTGAATTGGGATCATGGCGGCGCATGTTTCGCTGTACTGCGGCTGCATCGGTGTTGGCATAGCAATAGCGGCAGAGATGGGCGCAGGTATCATAAGCGCCGATATCGTTGCCCAGCAGGCAGGCGCATTGGTGGCGGGCAGGTTTTTGTTTTGGTATTTGTAATTGGCATTGCAGAGCCGTTTGGTAGGTTTGCGCTGTCATGCAGCCGCTGCAATCCACGCCCAAGGGAGCCAGATCTTGTCCTTCTGCGCAGGCTTTGACAGTCAGTCCGTATTGTTTGCCCAGGCGGGCAAATTCTCGGCCGATTTTGTGCCGCTCTGCCGCAGGCACTGCCTTGGCCTCCGGAAAATTGCGGCGCACCTTTTGATATAAATCCAAAAAACTGATAACGCAGGTGTGGGTGTAATCGGCAAGAGCCGCTGCCATTGTTTCAAATACAGCAATGTGCCAGTCGGCGGTGTATTGGGCTGTCAGCAGTATGGGATCGTAGCGCCAGCCGATGGCATTTGTGCCGACAATGCCGGAAAGCCGCTGAAAGCTTTCTATGACAGTTTCTTTTGCCGGAACATTGGGCTCTATATCTTTGCCGTAGGGTGTGATGGTAACAAACCAATATTGTCCGTAGGGCTGCAATAAGTCCAAAAAGGGGAACATGGGCGCCGGATTTTTAGTGCAAAAGGCAATTAAATCTACCACTTGCGGATTCAGGCTGTATTGGGTGACAGCGCTGGGATTGTATGGATTCCGCACGCAGACAAACCGGGCTTTCAGCCGATTGGCAAACCATGGGGCATAAAAAGCGGGAATGTCGGTCCGCAAACCGGTATGTAAAATCATGGCAGTATCGCTCCTTTCGATAAAAGCATTATAGCATATGGGCAGGTGTTATGATAAAAAAGTTGTCGCTTGGTTGAGCTGTCGCTGCCGACAGACCGATTATTCTATTTTGGTAAAGGCATAAAAAATGCTGAACCTCTGATGGCAGACAGGCTGCAACAATTTTCTTTGCTCCTTGATTCTTCATATGGTATAATAATTTTCATATGTGTTTAAAGCATAAACAGCGACTGACAGGAGGTGAGCGGATGCTGGTGCAGGTGGCTGTGGCGCGCAAGTTGGCAGCCCATCAGGATATTTTGACCTATCATGTGCCGGAGCAACTGCAGCCGGTGGACTGGGGCAGTATGGTGCTGGCGCCCATGGGGCGGGGCAATCAGCAGGTAAACGGCTATGTGGTCGGGCTGGAAACCGACGACAGCAAGGATATCAGCGCCTATAAGGATATACTGGCGGTGCCTGAGCCAACAACACTGCTGACCAGAGAACTGGTGGAGCTGGCTTTGTGGATCAGCCGGTATTATGTTTGTCCCTGTTATTATGTGCTGGAATATATGCTGCCCAAATTTGCCCGCAGCAAAAAGAAGGAGACTGTTGTCTGGAATGGTGATTCGGATTTGGCGCAGGCCCAGTTATTGCTGCTGGACGGGCAGGCAGGGGCTTTGGCCCGACAGATTCGGCAAAAGGGCAGTATGCCGCTGGCAACGGTGACAAAGCAATGGCCGCAGGCGGATCAGCTGCTGCAGCAGTTGGAGCAGGCGCAGTTGGTGCGGCGGCAAATCGCTTATGGACAGCAGGGCGGCAGCAGAGAAGAATATGTTTATGAAAGCTGCATTGCCGCCGCGCAGCTGGAAACGGCGCAAAAACAGCTGGGCCGCGCGGTACGCCAATGGGAGATTCTGCGTTTTTTGACTTATCAGGGGCCTTGTTCCGGTCATGTGCTGCGCAGCCATTGGCCCGGTTATCTTTCTCTGCTGAAGGAGCTGCAGAAAAAGAAATTGGTAATCCGCAAAAAGGTGCAAGTGCAGCGATATACGGAAAATCAGCCGGTTTTTCACAATGGGCAGCGTTTGACCTTAAATGCAGAGCAGCAAGCTGCTTTAGATTGCATTTTGCGTCTGGCTGACAGTGAGCAGATGGAGTGCGTGCTGCTGCATGGTGTAACCGGCAGTGGAAAGACAGAGGTCTATCTGCGCACCTTGCGTCATGTGCTGGATCAGGGTAAAGGCGCCATTGTGCTGGTGCCGGAAATTTCGTTGACGCCGCAGCTAATTGGTCGGTTTCGAGCGGTGTTAGGGGAACAGATTGAGGTGCTGCACAGCAATTTGTCCGACGGTGAGCGTTTTGATGCCTGGCAGCGGCTGCGCAGCGGGCAGACTCGGGTTGCAGTGGGTGTGCGCAGCGCCGTGTTTGCGCCGGTGCAGAATTTGCAGCTGATCATCATGGATGAGGAGCATGAGACAACCTATAAGCAATCGGAGCCGGAACCCCGTTATCATACCAGAGAGGTGGCCCGCCGCCGCATGGAGCTCAATCATGGGCTGCTGCTGCTGGGCAGCGCTACTCCTTCGGTGCAGAGTTATTATGAAGCCACGGAAGGGCAAAGTACTTTGCTGACTATGCAGCAGCGGGCCATGCAGCAGGCTTTGCCCGCTGTGCAGGTGGTAAATATGGCCAAAGAGTTCCAACAGGGAAATAAGAGTATGTTTAGCCAGAGCTTGCGGCAAACTATGGAGGAGAGTTTACAGAACGGTGAACAGGTTATCCTGTTTTTAAACCGGCGGGGATTTTCCAGCTCCATTGTCTGTCGGGAATGCGGTTATACCTTAACCTGTGAAAAATGCTCCATTGCGCTGACCTATCACAAAGAGCAGCAGTTGGCCAAGTGCCATTACTGCGATTATATGACACCGGCGCCCACCAGCTGTCCCCATTGCGGCAGCCGATTTATCCGCTATATGGGTTCGGGCACAGAGCTGGTGGAGGAAGAACTGAAAAAGCTGTGGCCCTGGCTGGTGACTGACCGCATGGATTTGGACACCACGCAGAACAAAGGCGCTCATCAGCAGATTTTGGAGCGGTTTGCCCGGGGTGAAACCCAAGTGCTGATTGGCACCCAGATGGTGACCAAAGGATTGGATTTTCCCAATGTAACCACCGTTGGTGTGCTGGCAGCCGATATGATTTTAAATCTGCCCGATTATACTGCTGCAGAGCGTACTTTTCAGCTGCTGACCCAGGTAGCAGGTCGGGCGGGGCGAGGGCAAAAGCAGGGACGTGTGGTGATACAAACCTATAATCCGGAGCATTACAGCATTTTGGCGGCGCAGCAGCATGATTACGGCAGTTTCTATCAAAAAGAGATTGCAATGCGAAAACTGATGGCCTATCCGCCCTTTACCTATCTGGCGCGGCTACTGGTTTCTGATTTTCGTCCCGATGGGCTGCCGGAGCTGATGCAGCAGATGGCAGATGCCATTTGTGAACAATATCCCACCAT
This sequence comes from uncultured Clostridia bacterium, assembly GCA_944391625.1. Lineage (GTDB taxonomy): Bacteria > Bacillota > Peptococcia > Peptococcales > Peptococcaceae > UBA7185. The sequence goes on along the minus strand of CALXUG010000030.1, from coordinate 30,807 downwards.
AGAGCTTTTGGGGCCGTCAGAAGCGCCGGTTTCTGTTATTCGACGGCGGCATCGGTTTCATCTGATTTTAAAAGGAAATTATCTGGATTTGGTGCGGGAAGCCGCTGAATATGGACAAAAGTTCATGAATTTATCAAGAAAGAGTAAAACTTTGAGAATACTTATTGATGTAGAACCGTCAAGTGTTTTATAGTATACCTAGGAGGTTGAAGCAATGTCGATTTATAATATTGTAACCAAAGAAGATAAACTGTTGCGTAAAGTTTGTAAGCCAGTACCGGAAATTACTCCCAATGTAAAAAAACTGCTGGACAATATGCTGGAAACCATGTATGAATCCAATGGCGTGGGTTTGGCTGCGCCGCAGGTCGGCATTTTGAAACGGGTTGTGGTTGTGGACATCGGCGAAGAAGGTCCCGGACCATTAAAACTGATTAATCCGGAAATTTTGGAACGCTCCGGTGAACAGAATGGGCCGGAAGGCTGTTTGAGCTGCCCGGGTATGTGGGGTGATGTAAAACGCAGCAAATATGTAAAAGTAAAAGCGTTGACACCGGAAGGTCAGGAAATCATCATCGAAGGGGAAGATTATCTGGCCAGAGCATTGCAGCATGAAATCGATCATTTGGACGGTATTTTATTTATTGATACTGCAACCAATATAGAATATCAACGGTAGGAGGTGGTTCCATTGCGCATTGTGTTTATGGGAACCCCGGATTTTGCCGTACAGTCGCTGAATGCGCTGGTGACTGCCGGTCATGATGTGGCTGCGGTGATTACCCAGCCGGATCGCCCCAAAGGACGGGGCAATAAGCTGGCCTTTCCTGAGGTGAAAACAAGAGCGTTGGAATTGGGGCTGCCGGTTCATCAGCCGCTGAAGGTAAAGGATGAAAGCTTTTTGGAATTGCTGCGGGGCTATGCGCCGGATGTGATTGTGGTGGTGGCTTACGGACGCATTTTGCCGGAGTCGGTGTTGGAACTGCCGCCTTATGGCTGCATTAACGTGCATGGTTCTTTGCTGCCGGCTTATCGAGGCGCGGCGCCGATTCAGCGGGCGGTGTTTGACGGCTGCACCCAGAGCGGTGTTACCATTATGCAGATGGATGCCGGCATGGATACCGGAGATATGCTGCTGCAGGGCAGTCTGCCCATTACAGCGGAGGACACCAGCGGCACCATGTTTGAAAAACTGGCGGTGCTGGGCGGTCAGTTGCTGACAGAAGCGTTGGAGCAGCTGCAGCAGGGTACTATCCAGCGGCAGAAACAGCAGGAAGAAGCGGCAACCTATGCGGCAAGAATTTTAAAAGAGGATGAGCAAATTCACTGGGATTGGACTGCCAATCAGATTTTTTGCCAGATTCGGGCTTTATCGCCTGCTCCCGGCGCTTATACCATGTGGAACGGGCAGCGGTTAAAAATCTGGAAGAGCCGTCTGAATGACACTCATACTGATCAAAAGCCGGGCACCATTGTTGAGATCGGCAAGGAGTATTTGCTGGTGCAGACCGGGCAGGGTTGTCTGGAAATTACCGAATTACAGCCAGCAGGCAAAAAAGCCATGCCGGCAAAGGCATTCTGCAACGGAACCGGTATTGCGGCAGGCATTTGCCTGGGAGAAGACCATGAATAAAGGCAAAAAGCGGCTTTTTATTTTGCTGGGAATGGCTACGGTGCTGCTCTACTGTCTGGTATTTGCTGTAATCTGGCTGATTATGACCAGCGAGTCTGCTTTTTGGCGTCATGTTATTCTGATTGGTCTGATGGCAGCCTTTGTGGTGCTGATGCTGCAAATGGTGCTGGGATTGAGCTGTCTGATATTTGGTCTGCTGCGCGGGGTCGAATCCCCTGCGCTGCAAAAACTGGGCCGTAATATTGTCGAGTTGTTTTATCCAATGGTAATGCGGATCGGTCAGCTTTTTGGCATTTCCAAAGAGGAGATCGAGGATTCCTACATCAAAATCAACAATCAGATTACGGTTTCATCCGGTCAGAAATATCAGCCGGAAGAAATATTGGTGTTGGCGCCCCATTGTCTGCAAAGAGCGGACTGTCCTTATAAAATTACCATGGATGTACATAACTGCCATCGCTGCGGGCGGTGCAGTGTGGATGGTTTGCTGTGCATTGCCGAAGAAACCGGCGTGCATTTTGTAGTGGCCAGCGGCGGTACTTTTGCCCGCAAGTTTGCGCAGGAATATCAGCCAAAAGCCATTGTGGCCATTGCCTGTGAACGGGACCTGACCAGCGGTATTAAGGATATGCACATGCAGCATATCCCCGTGGTTGGTGTTTTAAATGAGCGGCCTAATGGCCCGTGCCATAACACCACTGTACAGCTTTGCAAGGTAAGGCAGGCAATTAATTATTTTATGAAAGAGTAACTAGGAGGTTCTTTAGTATGTTTTTTTGGGATCCAACCATGATTATTTTAATACCGGCTGTGATTATCAGCTTATATGCGCAGATGAAGATAAGCAGTACCTTTCACCGCTATTCACAGGTGCCCTCCAATCGGGGGATGACCGGAGCGGATGTTGCCCGCTATATTCTGAATAAAAACGGCCTGTATGATGTTCCCATTGAACGGATCGGCGGCCAGTTAAGCGACCATTATGATCCAAAGACCCGTGTTGTGCGGTTATCTGCTGATGTTTACGGCAGTACTTCGCTGGCAGCGCTGGGGGTAGCAGCCCACGAAGTAGGCCATGCGGTGCAGCATGATACTGGCTATATGCCGCTTTATATCAGAAACACCATCATTCCTGTTACACAGATTGGTTCTTACTTGGCCATACCGTTGTTCTTTCTGGGTTTGTTTATGAGCAGTCCGATGCTGGTAAAATGGGGCGTTTTATTGTTTGGCGCCATTGTGTTTTTTCAGATGGTAACACTGCCTGTGGAATTTAACGCCAGTTCCCGTGCATTGCGGACATTGGGCAATGAAGGCATTTTGGATGCTTCTGAGTTGAAAGGAACCAGTAAAGTGTTGAGAGCGGCTGCGCTGACCTATGTGGCAGCAGCGCTGATGGCTGTATTGCAGCTGGTGCGCCTTGTACTGATTTCAGGCATTTTAGGAGGACGGGATGAGTAAAAGAAACAGCAGAGAAATTGCGCTGAAGATTTTATATCAGATTCACGAAGAAGGGGCTTATGCTAATCTGGCTTTAGATAAAGCCCTTTTTTCGTGTCAGGATTTAGATCCGCGGGATAAGGGTCTGATTACAGAAATTGTGTACGGCTCTGTCAAAAACAGAGGGAAACTGGACTATGTGCTGAACCAGTTTGCCAAAATTAAAGTAAAAAAAATGGACCGTTGGACACGCAATATTTTGCGGATGGCGCTGTATCAAATTATGTTTTTGGATAAAGTACCCGATTCTGCCGCCGTCGATGAAGCGGTAAAATTGTCTAAACGGTACGGCCACAGTGATAAATTTGTAAATGCGGTGCTGCGCAATTATTTGCGGGGACAGGATCAGGTTGTATGGCCGGATCGGGAGCAGGATGTCATACAATATCTGGCAGTGCAGTACTCCTTTCCTGTATGGATGGTGCAGCGATTTGTGCAGCAGTATGGCGCAGAGCAGGCCGAGCAGCTGTGTCAGTGGTTTAATCAGCCGGCGGCTTTGTGGATTCGCACCAATACGTTAATGATATCCCGCAAAGCATTGAAGGAACAGCTGGAACAAAAGGGCATTGCGGTGGAAGAAAGCCGCTATACGCCGGAGGGTCTGAAAATTCTTTCTGCGGTCAATCTGCATCAGCTGGAGGAATTTCAGCAGGGGTTATTTACTGTGCAGGACGAAAGCTCTATGCTGGTAGCGCTGGCTGCTGAGCCAATGCCGGGACAGCGGGTGCTGGATGTGTGCAGTGCGCCGGGCGGCAAAGCCACCCATATGGCGCAGCTGATGAAGGATGATGGTGTTATTTGCGCCTGTGATATTCATCAGCATCGGCTGGACTTGATTCGGGAAAACTGTAGGCGGTTGGGCATGGAATCAGTGACTTGCTATTTGCAGGACGGCACCCAGTTAACCAAGCGGTGGCAGACTCCCTTTGATGTGGTGCTGTGCGATGTGCCCTGCTCCGGGCTGGGTGTGCTGGGCCGTCGGCCTGATGCCCGCTGGTCTAAAGATGGGGCGGATATCGAAACGCTGTGCCAGGTTCAAAAGCAGATTCTGGAACAGGCAGCGCAGTTGGTAACGCCGGGCGGAACGCTGATTTACAGTACCTGTACCATCACACCGGAGGAAAATCAGCAGATGGTGCAGCAGTTTTTGGAGCGGCATTCGGAGTTTTATCTGGATGAAACCCTGCCTGACTGTTGGCTGCATGTAGAAAAAGGGCAAGAGGGGTATGTGCAGTTTTTGCCTTTTGCCGATCAAATGGATGGATTTTTTATTGCACGTATGATACGCAGAGAGGACTGATGGTGTGCAGCAGGATTTACGCAGCATGAATTTGGAAGAAATGGCAGCATTGCTGGCAGAGGCAGGACAGCCTGCTTTTCGGGCCAAACAGCTCTTTGGCTGGATTCATCAAAAGCAGGTTGCCCATATGGAACAGATGCACAATCTGGGCAAGCCGCTGCTGTCTTATTTAGAGCAGCACTGTCACATTACTGTGATGGAATTGGAACGCAAGCAGGTGTCCCGGGACGGTACGGAAAAATTTTTATTTCGCTTGGCAGATGGCAATGATATCGAATGTGTGCTGATGCGTTATCGGGGTGATTTGAGCAAGCAGCGTAACACATTGTGCATTTCCAGTCAGGTGGGCTGCGCTATGGGCTGTACTTTTTGCGCTACCGGACAGGGCGGTTTTGTGCGCAATCTGACTGTGGGAGAAATTGTGAGTCAGGTGTATGAGGTCAATCGTCATTTGCAGGCAGAAGGTGATGAGTTGCCTGTGGGCAATGTGGTGTTTATGGGTATGGGTGAGCCGTTGCTGAATCTGGACCACGTTTTGCAAGCCATTGGTTTGCTGAATCATCCGCAAGGGCAGCAGATTGGTATTCGGCGCATCACCGTTTCTACCTGCGGGATTGTGCCAAAGCTGCAGGAACTGGCGCAGCAAAAGCTGGATTTGGTTTTGGCAGTGTCTTTGCATGCGCCCAATAATGAGCAGCGTTCCAGCGTGATGCCGGTGAACCGGCAGTATCCTCTGGAGCAGCTGATGGCAGCCTGCCGCAAGTATCAAGCGATCAATCGCAACCGCATTTCTTTTGAATATGCGCTGATTGCCGGTTTTAATGATCAGCCTGTTCATGTGCAGCAGTTAAAACAGCTGTTGCAGGGAATGGATTGTCACTTGAATATCATTCCTGTCAATCCGGTGGCCAACACAGCGCAATTTAGCCGACCGGATAAAAAACAGGTGTCTGCATTTGTCAAAGCGCTGCAGAAGGCCGGATTAAAAGCAAGCGTGCGGGAAGAAAAAGGCACTGATATTGACGGTGCCTGCGGTCAGCTGCGCGGCAAAGTGCTGAAACAGCAGCAATCAGTTTAATATGGTTTTGTAGATGTGAGTACAGCCTGAAAGCGGGCTGTACTTTTTTGTGCTGCAATGAGAAAGAAATATGCTATAATAGCTACATGATTGACGAAATTTTGGTAACTATGATGTAGGCGAGTAAAGGAGAACAGCATGGAGACACCGTTGAAGCAATGGCCTAAAAAGAAAATTACTTTGCAAGAATTGGCGGCGCTTTATCAGATCAGAGAGTATCCGGCGTTGGTTCAGCTTATGCAGACACTTTTAGAAGAAGCATGGCTGCAGCCGGTAAAAAACAGTGGTTCTAACGGTAAACGTCCTCCATTGTGGCAGAGTTACTGGGTAAAGCAGCCGATGGATGATAATGAAATCTATCGGGAAGAACTGTTATACCAACTGCATCCCGATTTGCAGCGGGATTATTATTTGCAGCATTTGGAACAGTACAGGCAGGATCGGTTTTATGTGCTGGCTTTAAATCAATTTTGGAAAGGGCATCGTTCCAATTTAATGCAGGCGGTATCGGTCAATGAGCGGAGCTTTCAGATCTGGCAGCAGGAGAAATTTTTGAAAGATGGGCCGGGTATGCGTATTTTAAAACAGGTGGGACTGTCCTTGCAGCAGCTGAATGTGTATGACACCACCGAACCGTTGGCCTATTACAGTCATCATAAGCAAACGCCGCAGGCTGTGGTGATTGTGGAAAATAAAGATACCTTTTACAGCTTGCGCCGCTATTTGCTTGCTGGCGGTGAGAAGATTTTAGGTCTCGCGGCAGGTACGTTGATTTATGGCGGCGGCAAGAAGATACAGCGCACCATCACCGAGTTTGCTGTAGGCGGCGAACCCTACCTGTTGTGCCCGGATAATTGTTTTTATTATTGGGGTGATTTGGATTATGAAGGAATCGCCATTTTTGAAGGGGTATGCAGCAGTGCCGCTGAAAGTGTGTCTGTGGAGCTGTTTACCGCCGCTTATCAGGCTATGCTGCAAAAGGCGGCAAAGTTGCAATTGCCGCAAACCAAGGCCGGACAGCAGCCAGTTCCGTTAGCGCATTTCCTATCCTATTTTCTGCCGGAAGAGCAGCAGCAGATTCAGCAGCTGCTGGCGGAACGTTTGTATATTCCGCAGGAAATTTTAAATATAGAAGATTTTGAAAGCAGGTGAATCCATGGACTTTGATTTTTTGCAGCAATTTCCTACTCGTATGAAAACGGTTGGCGTACATAGTCTGCTGATAAAAAACAGTGCACAGAAAACGACCTGGAAGCAGTATGGTGTAGAAACCTTTGAAGAACAGATTAATCTGCTGTTTGCTTTGCTGCTGTATATGATGGAACAGTCTCTGCGGGATGAAATTTGCACCATAGAAGAGATTGCCGGTTTTTTAGATGAACTGAACATGAAATGGCTGAAAAAAAGCTGGAGTTATGAGCAATGCCGTGCTTTGGGCGATTTTATGGTAAATGTGATTCTGTGTGATGAAGGACGGGCCATGTATTTTTCCGGTTTCAATTTTACTACCGGTATGTATGAAAAAATCCATATCAGCTATGTGTATAATGAAGTTGTTTATCAGGAAGATCATGTGCGGCACACCACTTACAAATTGACAGAGGATGGCTATAATCTGCTGCTTTCTACTCTGGAAATCGAGAATAATATGAAGCTGACCATTCAGGAGATGATTTTTAAGCTGCATTTGGAAAAAGCCAGCTATGATAAAGCGGCTGATGATATTCGGAATATTTTTCATAGGCTGCGGATACAGCTGCAGAAAATTCAGGAAGCCATGCTTCGTATCCGGCAGAATGCGCTGCGCTATACAGTTGCCGACTACAAAATTCTGCTGGAGGAAAATCTCAGTGCCATAGAGCAGAGCAGACAACGGTTTGATTTGCATCGGCAAAAGGTAAATGAGCTGGTGGAGGAGTTGACCAATCAGGACATTCATGTGAAGCGGCTGGAGTTGGAAGACAGGGAAAATCTGGACTATTTAAAACAGATTGAAACGTATTTGGTTCTCTCATTGGACGAGCATCAGCGGATTTTAACAGCCCACTTTGATATGAAAGCGCTGTATACCTCGGAGCTGGAAAAACTCTCTCAAATGGCGATGATCAAACGCTTTGATTTGCGCAGTGAACTGGATGAACCATTGCTCAATGACGTACGGTTGTTGGAACGGATGGAGTATTTTCTGCGGCCCTTGTTTAACCAGCTGCCGACAAAAATTTACGATCCTAATCTGGCTTTACAGAAGCAAGTTCCGCTGCGTCGGCGGCAGATAGAAGAGGAAGAATTACTTTCCTTTGATGAAGAAATCTGGCAGCGGCAACAGCTGGAAAGTAAACGAAAACGACTGCAGGCCTGCCGTGATTGTCTGGAACAAATTTTGGAGCTGACCGGAGCTGCCAGCGGTAAAGTTACGCTCTCTCAAATATTGGAGCAGCTGCAGGGCAATCTGACCGTGTTGATTCCTTCTACCGAAATTTTTCAGGAGGTTGTCATTGAATTGCTGCGCGGTCAGACCATTTGGCTGACAAAGTTGCGGCAGGAACGGCAGCACGTGCTGCAAGAACAATTATTGGACTTTCAGTTAAACAGCGTTTTGTTGGATTTGTTTGACATGCATCCTCAGTGGCAGACCATTACAGCCTTGCGTGTTGGCAAGTGTGAGCCGCAGCAGATGGTTCAGATTGACAACGTACTGGATGATACCGGTATATTAAAACGGGTGCGTTGTTCAGATTTTCAGGTAGAATTTTTGAAAGAAGGGGAGTCGCCATGGCCTACGAATTAGAACTGATAAAACAGAGCCAGCAGATTTTTTATTTTCTTTTACAGCATCATGCGTTGTCGGAAGAAAAAGAACCAACGTTGTTCAAACGATATATCGAACAGGAAGAATTGCAGCAGCTGCTGACTTATCAGGCTGATGCTGCCAATTGCACCATAGAACGGTACGGCAGCGTGATTTATCTGATTCCTGCATTACAGAATGATTTTCTGGGTTACTCCAAAAAGCAGCTGAAGACCAAGCTCTGCAAAAGTAATGGAACTGATAAGGATTATTATCTGTCCCAATTTGTGGTTATCACCTTGCTGGTGGCGTTTTATGACGGACAGGGCAGCAGTAGTAAATCCCGTAATTTTATCCGCGTTGGTGAACTGTTAAATCTGATTGCTCAGCGGCTGGCAGAAGGGGCGCGCAGAGAGGAAGAGCAGGAAACCAGCACCGTCGACGATATTTTGGCCTTTTCCGACATGCAGGAGGCATTTGAGGCACTGCGCTCCGAAGAAGGATCACGGGCGCGCACCACCAAAGAAGGATTTTTGTATACGATTCTATCTTTTTTAGATGAGCAGGGACTGATTCTTTATGTGGATAAAGAAGAGATGATTTATACGACAGAAAAGCTGGATCGGTTTATGGATTACAATTTGCTGAACAAAAACAATTTTAATCGGGTCTTACAGGTATTGGGGGTGCAGGAGGATGAGTAAAATCCATGCGGTACGGATTATTAACTTAAACTATAATCATAACGCTATTCGTATTGATGACGAGCTTTGGACACTGAACGGATCCCATACGCTGTTTTCATTGCGCAATGGCGGCGGTAAAAGCGTGTTGGTGCAAATGCTGACAGCGCCTTTTGTACACAAGCAATATCTGAATACCAAGGAACGCCCCTTTGCCAGTTACTTTACCACCAACAAGCCAACTTTTTTGCTGGTGGAATGGCAGTTGGACAACCACGCCGGTTATGTGCTGACCGGTTTGATGGTGCGCCGTCATCAAAAGACAGAGGACGAGGAACAGGAGCAGGATGAACTGGATATGGTTCATTTTATCAGCGAATATCAGACCAGCAGCCCTTGCGATATCCGCAATTTTCCTGTTATCAGCCAGGAGAAAAACGGCAGAAAGCTAAAAAGCTATAAGGCGTGTCTGGATCTTTTTTCTGCCTGGAAAGAGGACAAAACACTGCAGTTTTTTGTATATGATCAGAATATACAAGGGCAATACCGGGCGTATTTTCAAAAATTAGAAGAATATCAGATTTATTATAAAGAATGGGAAACTATCATCAAAAAAATTAACAACAAAGAGTCTGGTTTGTCGGAATTATTTGCTGATACGAAAAGTGAACGGCAGCTGATTGAAAAGTGGTTTTTACCGGAAATTGCAACCAAACTGAATCAGGATGAGAATCGGGTGAAAGGGTTTCAGCGTTTGATGCTGCAGTATGTGTCCCAATATAAAAACAATCAGGATAAAATTGGGCAAAAACAGGTGATTCAGCAGTTTTTGCAGGAGAGTGAAACACTTCAGCAGGCAGCGGAGCATTCGGTACAGCAAGAGGAACAGAAGCAGAAGATGGCCAACCGGATTGCGCATTTTATGGCAGATTTATCCCAGCAACAGGCAGAAACCGAGCAGCAGCTTGCCCAGGCCAGAGAAGAATTAGAACAATTGATGGCGGCGGCCAAGTCCATTGCTTATGACCGGCACTCCTGGAATCTTTATCAGCTGCAAGAGCAGCAGACCGTGCAGCAGCAACAGCTGGGCCGTTGGGAAGAGCAGGAACAGCGGCATGCAGAAATATTGCGCCAATTGGAGCAAAAACTGCATATTCAGGAATGCGCCCGCCGGTATTTGGAATGGTGTGACGCTTCTCAGACTGTGCAGGAGCTGGAAAATCAGCTGGAATTGCTGCATCAGGATATGCAGTCAAAAGAACCGGAACGGGAGCAGTTGGGCTATAGTTTGCGCCATTTTTACAGCAATGCTTTGCAGCAGCAGGAAGAAGCTTTAACGCAGACCGAACAGCGGCTGCAGGGGGTGGAAACCCAGATGCAGCAATTGAAGACGGAGTTACAGCAGCAACGGCAAAGGCAGCAGCAGTTGGGTCAAAAGCAGGCAGGTCTGCAGGAGCAGCTGCGGCAATATGATCGGCAGGAAGCAGCCTATAATCAGAAATATCAGCAACAGTTTGCCCGCAATCTTTTGGGACAGTACGAAGCAGGATTTTTGGAATTGCAGCTGCAGCAGGAAGCGCAGCAAAATAAAAACCTGCAGATGCAATTGACCGCTTTGGGAAAACAAAAAGAAGAAGCCCAACAGCAGCGCCATGTCATTAGCCGGCAGCAGAGTGATAACACAGAACGGCTGGGGCGTTTGCGGACACAGTTGCTAACTGCAGAAGAACAGCTGGCATCCTTTGAGCAGGAACTGGAGATGCGCAGAACACTGGCTGCTCATGTCAATTTTGATTCTGCAGCCATTTTGGAAAAACAAGAACTTTTGGCAGTGTTTCAGCAGCGCATTGATTTATTGCTGGAAGAATTGCGGGTGCTGCGCAATCAGCAGGAGCAGGAAAAAGGACAGATGCTTCGACTACAGACAGGACAAATGCTGGAACTGCCCAGTGATTTGGCTGAGGCGCTACACGATTTGGGTATCCATTATACAACCGGGATGGAATGGCTGAAACGGGCAGAGCTTTCCGTGCAGGAAAAACAGGCGTTGACCCAGTCCAATCCCTTTATTCCTTACAGCTTGGTAATGAGCAAAAAAGAGTTGCAGCGATTGGAACATAGCCATCTGACCATTACAACCGCCTTTCCGGTGCCTATCGTTCCCTGGGAAGCTTTGACTACAGCAGCAGAAGCCCAGCAGGATACTTTGCAGCTGCATGGTCAGGTAGGCTTTTATGTGCTGTTTGACCAGCGGCTTTTAGATGAAACAGGATTACAGCAGGTGTTGGCAGTTTATCAAAAACGACTGGAACAACTGGCAGAGAAGTACCATCAACGGCAGGAAGAATTACGGTTTTTCCAGAAGAAAGCCGGCTTGCTGACAAAACAGCAGGCAGACCGCAAGGCGTATGAAACTGTGCAGAACAATATCAAACAGCTACAGGAACAGACCCGGGATGCCGAGGAATTGAGCCATGAATTGCGCAATACCCTCAGACAATTGGAAGATACCGTTGAAACCCTTGGGGAAACCATGCGGCAGAATGCAGTGCAGCAAAAATTACAGGAACAAAAGCTTCTGGATTTACAAAATCTTTTCGCTGCGTATGGACAAAACCAGGAACAACGCCGACAGTTGGACAGGTTAGCGACTACTCTGCAGGAAATTGAGAAATCTTTGACCGCCAATGAATATCAGCAGCGGGATTTGGAGCAGCTGCGTCAAAACCTGCAGGATCAAAGACGGGATGGGCAGAATCAGGCACAAAAACTGCAGGAACAGCTGCGTGAATTTTCTCAGTATCAGTCCCGTCCCTTGATACAGCGGGATGTGGAGGATTTGCTGAGCCGTTATCGGGCCATCACCCGTCAGGTGTCTGCCCAACAGCAGGATTTGGAACAGCAGCTGCATAAGGCCAAAGAACGCCATGATCGGATTGATGCAGATTTACAACATTATAGTCAGTCTTGTAATTTGGTGTTTGATATGTATGCCACTGTGTCTTATGACCGCTATATGGAGGAAGAACTGCAACGACAGCAGAAGCGGCAAAAGGAAGAAGAAAAGCAGATTCAGGAAGAACAGAACAAGTGTCGGATTGCATTGGGCATACTGCAAAATCGAATAGAAGGCAGTTTAAAAGCTATGGAGGAAAAATTGGGATATGCAGCGCCTCGTCCCAAAGAAGAAATTCTGGTGATTGATTTTGACTTGGCGTTGGCGCAAAAAGAGCAGCAGGAACAACAGTGCCGGCAAACCATTAACAACATTGCTGCGCGACTGGCTTTGTATCAGAATCAGCTGGAAAGTCTCAGTGAATATGATACGCTGGAAATTACAGTGCCTTGGGAAGATGCGCCTAAGCTGTTTCGTATGGACAGGGAGGATATCAGCCGATTGCGCGGCGGCTTGATTCGGGATTATCATAGGGCTATCAGCGATTGCCATCAGGCTGTATCCTATCTGGAAAATCTGACCAGAGAAATCAGCAGTCAAAGCTGTTATCAGGAGGAATTTTTTGCAGCGCCTTTCCATGGACTGTCCTCTCTCACATCTATGCCGGAGGAATATTTGCTGCAGCTGCATACTACCATCGCTTCTTATCAGAGTATCTTAGAGCAGTTGAAAGTAGATTTGGCTTTGCTGGAGCAGGAAAAAGAAACTATACAGGAAATCTTTTTCCGTTATACGGCTGACGTACATCAGCAAATGGGCATGATTGACCGCAACTCAACCATTCGTGTGCGGGAACGGACATTAAAGATGCTGAAAATTATTTTACCGGACTGGAAAGACAACGAAGTGCTTTACAAGACCAAGTTGCAGCGATACATGGATGATGTGATTAAGCAGTGTCTTGCAGCACTGGAAGCCAATCAAAATATCGAGAATATACTCAGCAGCCGTATTAACGCTAAAGAATTGTATGATGCAGTAATTGGCATCAACAATATTGATATTCGGCTGTACAAGATTGAAGAGCAGCATGAATACCCCATTCCATGGTCCGATGTGGCTAAAAATTCAGGAGGCGAGGGATTTTTATCTGCCTTTATCATCTTATCCAGCCTGTTGTCCTTTCTGCGTTATCAGGAAAGCGATTTGCTTCGGGAGCGGGAGGAAGGCAAGGTGTTGTTGATGGATAATCCTTTCGCGCAGACCAATGCCGCCCATCTGCTGGTTCCCATGATGGATATTGCGCGGCGAACCAATATTCAGCTGATTTGTCTGTCCGGTCTGGGCGGCGATTCCATTTACAGCCGTTTTGACAATATATATGTGCTGACTCTGACTGCGTCCGGGCTTCACCAAGGTGTGGAATATTTGCGGGGAGAACAAATTAAGGGCATGGAAGAGCCTGCAGAATATATGCAGTCCGCCCATATTCAGACAGAACCCATGGAGCAAATTACATTATTTTAGCAAGATATATGGTTTTTAAACTGTGACAAAAAGACAATAGGGGATGCAGGAACGAATAATGGCATTCCCTATTGTCTTTTTTTATTGACAAGCGCAGAGAACACAGTGAAAGACTGTTACCAGCATAATCACATAGACTATTCTTTGTCGGTTTCCCAGCAGCCAATCGGTATACACTGTAAAAATTCTGTTATTTGGTATTCCTGATGCAGCTGTGATATAATATAAAAATTATGAGAATCCTACAGAGCAAGGGAAACCATTGGTGAGAAAAACAGTTTTTGCAATATAAAAAATAGAATTGCAGTACAGGAGGATAACAAGATGCTGATGCAGATGATAGTAGAAACATTGTTGGGTGCTTTAACAGGTTATGTGACCAATCATACAGCCATTCGCAGTTTGTTTCGGCCCGGCGGTGTAGTGGAACAGACCAGAGATGATTTTGCCAGAGAAGCAGGTCGGTTATTGGAGGATCAGGTGCTGACCAGAGCGGTGCTGGAACAGCAGCTGCAATTGCCGGAGGTGCAGCAGATTTTAACAGAGGCGTTGGAAACCTTTTTTCAGCAAAGACTGCCCGATGCATTTGCTGAAAAAAGATTGGGCGATCTGCCCGGCAGCGAGGAAAGCTGCGCTTGCCTGCAAAGGCAATTGCTGCAGTTTTTGCAGCAGGAACAGGACACCCTTGTGCATCTATGGAAAAAGCAGTTTGATTTATCCGCTTTGTTGGATCAACAGCAGACAGAATTACTCTGTCAGCAGTTAAAAAGATTATTGCTGGATACCGTGGAACAGCAGCAGCTGGCTGAACACGTATGGCAGGGTTGGCAGCAGGAAAAGGGGCAGCTTTCTTTGGAACAATTAGGCTTAGGCCCGTTTTGCCAGGCGGTGATAACCAATTTGGCACAGCAAAGTCAGCAATGGCCTGCTCAGCTGCAAAGCCAATATGGTGAAGCGTTGGAACGATTGTTGCTGCAAAGCATACAAAAGGTGCAGCTGCGGCCGATTTTGCTGGAACTGGATCAGCAGATGGAGCAGTATACACTGGGGCAGTATTTTTGCGGCGAAGAAGCCCAACTGGCAGCAGCGTTGCAAGAAAAACTGACCAGCGCAGAAGGACAGGCTTTGTTGGCCTATCTGGCGGAGGAACTGCTGGCGGCTTTGGCGAAAGTGGATGTTCCGGTCAGTCAGCTGCTGCCGGAAGAATTGATGGTGCAGCTGGAGCCATTGCTGCAGCAGGAGATTCCCTTTGTCTTGCAGCAGTTATTGGATTGGCTGCAGCAAAACAAACAGGTTGTGCAGCAAATGCTGGAACTGGCTGTGGATGAAGTGGCGCAAGAGTATGGCGGCATGAAAGGAATGCTATTGCAACAATTGAAAGATGGGTTGTTGGAGCAGGCTGTACAGCAGTTGGATTTTTCCGCTTTTCTGCAGCAGCTGTCAGAGCAGGAAAGCAGTGAGCAAATGGCAGCGCTGTTGTTAGAAAAACTAAGAGGGGCTTTGCAGGAACAAACCTTGGGCACATGGATTGTACGCTGGCAGCAAAAGGGACAGTTGCAAAGGCTTTTGCCCATGGCCTTTACCTGGCTGTTGGGTCAGCTTCGTGAGGAACAGCTTGGTCGAATTTTGGCCTGGAAGCCCGGTTCGTTGCAGCTGGCCCAGCATCAGCCGCAGATAGAACAATGGCTGGCCAAGCTTTTGCTGGGGCAGATTCAGCAGCTGGATTTGTCCGCTTTACTACGGCAATATGGGGATCAGCTGCAAAAACTGTCGCTGCCGGAGCTGATGCGGATGAAACCGGAACAGATGGCCGACTTTTTGCGGCAAATGATTACCCAGGGCTGCGACCAATTGCCTGCCAATCTGGCGCAGCTGCCGGCAACTGTCTGTTGGAATGCTGTTTATGATGGGGTGGAGCATATTTGGGAGCAGCAGGGAGAAAAATGGCTGCTGCAGAAGGCAGAGCAGTGCAGCTTAAAAGAACTGGTGCAGACTTTACAGCCAGCTGTTCAGCCCTATCAGGAGCAGATTCTCTCCGGGCTGACTGCATTGGGTCTGGAATTTGCCCAGGGGCATTTGAGTGTGTTGGCGCAGCAGCAAATTGGGGCATTGAGCAATGAAGATATGCTGAAGCTGGTAGAGAATTTTATGGGGCAGGAATTACAGCCGCTAAATTATCTGGGAGCCGGTATGGGCGCTGTGGCAGGGGCTACGGTGGGTACAGCGCTGGCTGCTGTGCCGGTAACGGCTGCCGGTCCGGCTATGCTGCTGAGTGTATTGGCGGGCAAATCGGCAGTGTTTGGTGCTGTGGGTTACGCCACCAACTGCGCAGCTGTAAAGGGCTTGTTCTGGCCTTATCAGCCGGTGGCCGGGATTGATGCCTTGCAGGGTGTGATTCCCAAGCAGAAGCAGCGCTTTGCGCACAGCATGGGCCAAATGGTAGACCGCTATGTGATTAATGAAGCAGTTTTACAGCAGTTGTTAGAGCAAAGCAAGCCAAAGTGGCTGGCTTACAGTACCAGTCTGGCTGCAGATACAAACAAATTAGAACAGGGCGTTGCTCTGCTTGTGCAGCAACGGAGCCATTTCACCCAGTATCTGCTGAGCTGGCTGGAACAGAGCGGACTAAAACGGAGCCAACAATGGCTGGAATCACTGGGCAGTACGCCGTTGGCTTTTTTGCAGAATGTTTCTGTGAATGGTAATGCTGAAAAACAGGAACAGTTATTGCAATGGCTGCAAACCTGGGGCAATAGAAAGCTGCGGCAGGATATTGCCCTGACTGATATTGTGTCCGGTCAGCAGCTGTGGCAGATGTTGCAGACGTGGATATTGGAAGGGCCAATTTTAGATTTTCCTGCCATGGCGGAACGATTTTGTCAAAGTGAACAGTCCCTTGCCCAGTGGATGTCTCAGCAGGAACAGGGACAGCTGATTCATGGTATAGAACAGCAGGTGCAGCAATGGATGGCGCAAAAAGGGCATCAGCAGAATACTGCGGCTATGCTGGGCAGCGTGATGCAGCCGGAACGAATCCGGCAATGGCTGCAAGCGCATAGTCACAGCTGGATGCAGGAGATTACCGCCAGCTTGTTTAAGCTGGCGCAGCGGGCTATTTTGGAATTGCTGCAGAGTAAGCAGGCAGCGTTGACAGAGGCTGTACAGAAAAGCATCCTCAATCGGATGGGGCTGATGCAGCAAATGGGATATACCATGATGGGCGGCGATGAAATCGTAGCACGCATTGTAGAGCGGGTGCTGCAGCAAAAGCTGCCCATATTCCTGTCGGTGAAAAGCAAAGAATTGCAGCAGATATTTATGGATTGCTGGCAGCAGCGTCTGTTCCCTGCCCTATTGCAGATTCCGCTGCAACAGCAGCAGGTGGAAGCTTTGGTGCAGCAATTATTGGAACAGCCAGTGGTGCATCAGGCAGCAGGCCGCATGGTTGGGCGGGCAGTATCTCTTTGTATGGATATGCCTGTGAAGCAGTGGGGAAGCCAGTTGGCGTTGAAACCGCTATTGGAGCGGGTGCAGATGCAGCTGGGCTTTCAGTGGCAGATAAACGGCAGGGAAGCGCTGGCATTGTGGCAGCCTTTGGCCATGGAGATTTACAACCAGCATGGCGCTGCTTTGACATTGCCAGCATTGACCAAGGGGATGCATGGAGAAGTGCCTTTGGCGGAGATGGTGCAGTATGAAGGATTGTCTGCTCAGCTGAACGCGTTCCAAATGCGATTGCGAGAAAATATAGCAGTTACCAGATTGCAGCAATGGTTGGATTGGCCGCAGGCGGCTCAGCAGCTGCAAGCCGGACTGGAAGGATTAGTACAGGATGAACGATTCCGGCAGTGGCTGTCCTATGAAGGACAAATGGTTGTCATAAACTTGGCGGAGCAGTGGCAGCACATATTGCCGCAGGCCAGTCGGCAGGCTATACTGGAGCCGGTGATGCAGGCAGCCCTTCAGACAGGACAGCAGTACGGCGGCAGGCTTTTGTCCGCCATGGGCTTATCTGCATTGACAGAAACGCAGCTGGCGGCTATGGACAGCGCCCATTTGGAGCAGGTGGTGTGGGGCTTTGGCAGTCAGTATCTGGTGCACATCGAAAACAGAGGCTGGCTGGGCGCAGCATTTGCTCTGCCCGGTATGTTGATTTATCTGCTCTAGGAGGATTGAAAATGCGAATGTTTCATATGGCCGATTTGCATATCGGCAAAAAGTTAAATCAGGTTTCTCTATTGGAGGACCAGCAATACATGTTGGAGCAGACCATAACGCTCATCAATCAGCAGCAGCCCGATGTGCTGCTGCTGGCCGGGGACATTTATGACCGCCGCAATCCGTCGGTAGAGGCGGTACAGCTGCTGGATGTATTTTTGTCCCGGGTGGTGCTGGAGTGCCGTGTTCCGGTGCTGGCCATCAGCGGTAACCATGACAGCGGCGAACGGCTGGGGTTTGCCCATCATATTTTGTCCCGGGCAGGGCTGCATATAGCGGGACGGCTGCATCTGCCTGTGCCTAGCGTGACTTTGCAGGATGCATGGGGGCCGGTGATCTTTCATTTGTTGTCCTATGGAGATTTGGCTACACTGCGGTATGAATTGCAGACCGAAGAAGCCCTGGATTATCAGCAGGCTATGGAACAGGTGCTGCAGACCATCAATCTGGAAGATGGGCAGCGGCATGTGCTGCTGGCCCATGGCGTGGTGGCTGGCAGCGAGGAACTGGAATATAGCGATTCGGAGCGGGAACTGACCATTGGCGGCACTGAGTTTTGGAGCAGCAGTTTGCTTAGTGGATTTTGCTATGTAGCATTGGGCCATCTGCACAGCTGTCAGCGTTCAGGAACAGATTGCATCCGTTACGCCGGTTCTCCGCTGAAATATTCTTTTTCTGAGGAGCGGCACCGGAAAGGCATCTTGCAGGTGGATTTGGCTGAGGACGGCGGTGTAACTGTTACCCAACTGCCGTTGACGCCGCTGCGGGACATGCGCACCATTCGAGGCAATTTGACCGACTTGCTGCAGGAAGATGTGGTGCAGTCTGCCAACAGTCAGGATTTTATCCGCGCCGTTCTCACCGACTACGGCGAACTGTTGGAGCCCATGGCGCGGCTGCGGGAGAAATATCCCAATGCCTTAACACTGGAGCGGGAGCATCAGCTGCAGGCAGAAACCATGCAGCAATATAAGCGCATTGACTTGCAAAAGCAGACGCCGGGACAGTTATTTGCCGACTTTTACGGTCAGGTGACCGGCGGCACAATGACTGATACCGAAATTGCTGTGCTGGAAGAAACGGTGCAGACTGTGCAGGAGGTGGAATAAATGCGGCCGATACAATTAACCATGCAGGCTTTTGGCCCTTATGCCCAACGTACAGAGTTGGATTTTGCCAAGCTGAAAGAGCAGAATATTTTTGTGATTACCGGGCCTACCGGTGCAGGTAAGACCACTATCTTTGATGCCATCTGCTATGCGCTGTATGGCAAAGCCACCGGTGAGCGCAGTGAAAAAGGATTGCGCAGCGATTTTGTGCAGGAGGAAGAACATCTGATTACAGAGGTCATCTTCCGGTTTGCAGTGCGGGGTAAGGTGTATGAAGTGAAACGGCAGCCGGCCCAGCGTCTGCCTAAAAAAAATGGGCAGGGATTTAAAGAAGGCACCCATGAAGCAGAATTGCGGTGTGTGGAGCATGACAGCTTTGCACCGCTGAGCAAGCTAAAAGAAGTGGATGAAAAGGTGCAGGAAATCTTGGGGCTGGATTATGAGCAATTTCGCAAAATTGTGATGATTCCGCAAGGGGAATTTCGTCGGTTCTTAAATGCGCCAACCGCCGAAAAACAACAGATTTTGCGTCAGTTATTCGGCACTGCTTTTTATGAGCAGGTACAAAAAGAATTGAGCAGCAGAGGGCGGAAACTGGAGCAGGATTATCAGCAGCAGAAAAAACAGTTAGAACAAGATCTGAAACGCATCCATACAGGACAGAATGCAGCATTGCAGCAGGCTATTCAAACTGGTGACAGCAATGCTGTTTTAACAGAACTGGAACAGCATTTAACAGCCAGCCAGCAGCAGCTGCAGCAGTTGGAGACAGCCAATCAGCAGATTAGTGAGCAGCAGCAGCAGTTACAGCAAGAGTTAGAACGGGCAGGCGGTATTCAGGAACAGTTCCGTCAGCTGGAGCAATTGCGCAGAGAGCAGCAACGGTTAGAGCAGCAGCGTCCGCAGATGGAGCAGAAACAGCAGCAGTTAGCGCAGGCAGAAAAAGCCAGTCTGCTGGAACCGGCAGCCCAGGGGTGCCAGCAACAGGCACAGCAGGTAGCCGAGCAGGAGCGGCAGATACAACAACAGCAGCAACAGCAGCAAAAGGCACAGCAGCAGGCTGTGCATGGACGCAAGCGGGCCGAGGCAGCCAATGCGCTGGCGCAGCAGCAGGAACAGTTAAAAGAAGCTGAGGAGCAACGAACAAAGCTGCTGAAGCAGTATCAGGAAATGAACCAATATTTGAAGCTGGCCAGTCAATACCAGACCCAAAGCCAGCAACTGCAGCAGGAAGAGCAGGCTGTTATCACACAGGAGCAACGCATTGGGCAGTTGCGGCAGCAACAGCGGCTGCATCTGGGCGCTTCGCTGGCTGCCGATTTGCAGGATGGGCAGCCCTGTCCGGTGTGCGGATCTGTTCATCATCCGGCGCCTAATCGTGCCGGTGGTGCCGGTGTAGCCGACAGCGTGATTGAGCAGGCAGAGGAACAGATGAAGCTACTGCGCAATCAGTATCAGCAAATAATGAGCAAAACAGCTTCCCTGGAGGGGGAATTGCGGCAGCGTAAACAAGCGTTGCAGGAAGATACCGGACTGACTTCGATTGCAGAGATTATGCAGCGCAAAGATGTAGTTTATCAGGAAGGCGTGGCGTTAAAAGATGTCATTGAGGTGATGAAGCGAGAGCAGCAGCAATCGCTGCAATCGTTGGGCTGGTCGGCATTGCCTGAAGATTGGAAAGTGCAGATACAGCAGATTCATCAGCAGATGGAGCAGGCTGAGCAGCAATATCATTTATTGCAGGGACAGCTGGAAGCGCAGCAACAGCAGTTGCAGCAAAGCCGCCAGGCGCAGCAGCAGATGACAGAACGCTGGCAGCAGCAGTGGAAATTACATTTTGCCGATGAAGGGCAGTATATGCAGGCGCGGCGTATGATGGCGCAGATGACCGGTTTGCAAAAAGCATGCAGCGATTATCAAGCGCAGGTGGAGAACAACAGCCGTTCGATTGGGCAATATGAATTGCGGCTGCAGGGGCAGCAGCCGGTGGATCTGCAGCAGATGCAGCAGCAGCTGAATCAGTTGGCAGCGCAGCTAAAAGCTGGCACCAGCCAGCATCAGCAGCTGCGCATGGAGCGGGAGCAAAATGCGGCGCTGTTCCATGGGGCGCAAAAAGCGGTCGCTGCTATGGAACAGCTGGCAGAGCAGTATAAAATGATACAGCGTCTGGCCAAGCTGGCCAATGGCGATAATGATTGGCGCATGCCCTTTGAAACTTATGTATTGGTCACATACTTTCTGCAAGTGTTGGAGCAGGCCAATCAGCGACTGCTGAAGATGACCAATGGACGCTACTATTTTTTGCGTCATTGTGAAGCCGAAGATAAACGCCGCACCGCAGGGCTGGACTTAGATGTAATGGATAACTTTACCGGACGGCCCAGAGCGGTGTCATCCTTATCCGGCGGTGAAGGGTTTAAAGCATCGCTGGCACTGGCGCTGGGTTTGTCCGATACGGTGCAGAGCACCAGCGGCGGCATTGAACTGAACACCATCTTTATTGACGAAGGCTTTGGCACGCTGGATAGTGATTCGCTGGAAACCACTGTAGCCTGTTTGTTAGAGCTGCAGCAGCATGGCCGCCTGGTGGGCGTGATCTCTCATGTGGCAGAGCTGAAAGAGCAGATCCCTGCCTGGCTGGTGGTGGAAAGCAGCGAAAAAGGCAGCAGTGCAAAGTTTCAGGTGAGAGAATAAACTGTATAGGAAATATATATGAAGACAAGGACAACAACAAATTCTTTTGTTGTTATTCACACTTGCGTTAGTATGTTTATTATGTTGTACTGCTGTGCTATATTCTCTATAGTGATTAAACATGTTAGTGAAAAGAGGGACGTATCGTGATTCTATATTTTTCGGGAACAGGCAACAGCGCCTATGCAGCACAGCGAATCGGTGCTGCGATAGGGGACACTGTGGTTGATCTGTTTGAAAAAATCAAAGGCAGTGATTATTCTCAACTGCATTCGGGCAGTCCATGGGTGATTGTTACGCCTACCTATGCGTGGCGGATACCGCGGATTGTGCAGAACTGGCTGGAACACACCAATCTGACAGGTAGCCGGGACATTTATTTTGTGATGACTTGCGGTGACAGTTTTGGCAATGCGAATAAGTACCTGCAAAAACTCTGCAAGGTTAAAGCGCTGCATTACATGGGATGCATGGAAGTCATCATGCCGGAGAATTACATTGCCATGTATTCTGCGCCGCAGCAGGCAGAAGCTTTGGGCATTATCAGGAAAGCAGACAGTGTGATTGATCATGCTGCTGATTTAATAAAGGGTAAAAAGGATTTTCCGGATCCTGTTGTAACTCTGCGGGGTAAGATAAGAAGCAGCTTAGAAAATACAGCATTTTATCCGATTTTTGTACATGCTAAGCAGTTTTATAGTACAGATGCCTGTATTTCTTGCGGAAAGTGCGTTGGTGTTTGTTCGCTAAGCAACGTGAAACTGGAAGCCGGTAAACCTGTGTGGGGGAATCATTGTACCCATTGCATGGCGTGTATCTGCCATTGCCCCAGTGAAGCCATCGAATACGGCAAACACAGCAAAGGCGAGCCGCGGTATCTTTGTGAAAAAGTGGTGCAGAATCAGACAGAATGAGGCAGGAAAAAGCCATTGTAGATTTTAAAGATTGAGGATGTTGTAAGAATTATAGATAAATATGAAAAAATCACTCTGCTTGGAACGATATATTCCGGCTGGAGTGATTTTTATTTTACAAATGTTTCGTGTGTAAAAAAGCGTAAAATTTTTTCATTACCTATTTGTGTTAGCCGATTTGCGGCTAACATGGATGTTTCACGTGAAACATTTTTGCCATATTCCTTGCTAAATATGCCAATATTTGCAAAATGATTTGCTGCAAGAAATAGGGTGTACCGTTTGTTGTGTCATTTTGTTTTTGATTTTGTCAATTTTTCAGAATTAATTACAACAAGGGCAATTGGCAGGAGTTTGCCAATTGCCCTTGGAAGTTTTGTTATATGAATGCAACTGTTCCTGCAGAGAACTGTTAATCCAGCGATTTGCCGCCCTGTTGTAAAATCTGTTGAATGGCTTCTTCGTCCGGTGTGATGTAGATGGTTTTCTGGTTTTCGTAGATCACGCGGCCTGGTTTAGCGCCATTGGGTTTATGGACATGCCGTTTTAAGGTATAGTCCACAGGCACCAATGCGGAGTAACGGCTTTTGCTGAAATAAGCAGCCAAGTGAGCGGCAAAGTCCAGCACATCGGTAGTCAGTTCCCGCTGTTCCTGATGGTTGCGGATGATGACATGGGAGCCGGGGATATCTTTGGCGTGAAACCATACATCGTTGTTGCGGGCCAGTCTGGTGGTAACATAATCGTTTTGTACGTTGTTTTTGCCCACCAGAATTTCAATATCGCCATAATGCAGCACCAATGGTTTGAAAACCGGTTCTTTTTTATTCTTTTTGTTCTGTTTGGTGAGCCGCGCTTTTACATAACCGGAGCCTTCCAGTTCTAACCGCACATCCTGCAGATCATCCGGTGTCTGCGCATTGCGCAGGCTGTTTTTGATGCTGTCCAGATAGTTAAGTTCATCCTGGGTGTGTTCGGCCTGGACAATTGATTGCTGTGCGCCGGCTTTGGCCTTGGCGTATTTTTTGAAATATTTCTGTGCATTTTCGTTGGGCGTCAGATTGGCCTGCATGGGAATGGTAATCAGTTGCTGGTCGGGGTCATAGTAATTGACTACCTGCGCTTCTGCACCTTGTTTGATTTGATACAGATTGGCAGTCAACAGCTCTCCCCAGATTTTGAAATGCTCTGCATCTTCGCCTTCCTGTACTTTGTCCAGCTGCAGCGCCAGTTTCTTTTCACAACGTTCCATTTCCCGGTTGATGATTCGTTCTAAATCACCGCTGCGTTGGGCCAGCAGATTGGATTGTTCCTTACGGCCGATAAACAGCTCTACCAGCTGACTCATGGAATCCAGCCGGGTTTGCTCCAGCTGTTCTAATTGTTGTAACGGAAAGGGCGCAAAAGCCACTGCTTTTTTGCCGTCTTCTACCAGTGTGGGCTGATATGCTTTTTGTTCCAGCAGATGGCGCAGCCATAGTAACTGCTGCCAGATACGGTCATAGTCATATTGGCCCAGAAAATCCACCCGATCATCGGGATTGAGTCCGCTGCGGTAAATCAACTCAGCCGCTGTTTGCGGGCCAATGCCGGCGATGGTGTTCAGCAGAATTTTTTTGAGACTCTGGCTGGCCGGCGCTTCCAAAAAGAAACTGATTAGCTGTTCTTGGGTCAGCTCAAACAAGGAGTGTTTTTCCTGGGGCGGCGGTGTAATGTACGTGAGCCCCGGCAATACCTGACGGTATTGGCTCATTTCGATCCCCAAGCGGCGGGCGCTGTCTAAAATTGTATTGGTCTGTGGGTTGATGAGAATTAAGTTGCTGTGTTTTCCCATAAATTCACCGATTAAGATGCGGGTTGCTTTTTCCCCCAGTTCATCATAACCTTCGCAGACAATGTGGATGATGCGCTCCCATCCGGTCTGGCGGATTTCAACAATTTTGCTGCCTTCCAGGTGCTTGCGCAGCACCATGCAAAACAGCGGCGGCTGAGCCGGATTGGTTTTGGCTGCGGTGGTGATACCGATGCGGGCTGTCTGCGCATTGCAGGAAAGCAATAGTTTATCGTTATGGCCCGGTTGACGAATGGACAGCAGAATGGTGCTGGGATCGGGCTGCTGTATTTTATCAATACGGCCGCCGACCAGACGCTGCTGCAGCTCGTCAGCCAGAGCGTGAATGGCAATTCCATCTAAAGACATGGTTTTTACCCCCTAGAATAATCAAGATAGAAATGATATAATGTATGGCAATGTAATGGTTATTATAGCATAAATTAAATTTGAAATAAAAGGCTTTTTATATAAATACAAGGAGTGTATGGAATGTCGGTAGTAATTGATAACAGTAACGGAAGTTTTTTGAGTGAAGTAGATTCTCTGCGCGAACTGATTGATGTGGATGAAATCAGAGAGCTGAACGAGTGGCGGTATTTGTTTGTGGTGCATAAATTTGGTTTGGATGAGATTGTTACCAAGCTGAACATTCTCAATGAAGAATATGATTTTCTGCATGATTATAACCCCATTGAGCATATTGAAACCCGCATCAAAAATCCCAAAAAGACCATTGAAAAATTGATTCGGCAAGGCTATCCGGTGTCTGCGCAAAGCGCTCGGGAAAATTTGCATGATATTGGCGGTATTCGGGTGGTATGTTCTTTTGTAGAAGATATTTACGAAATTTATGACAAACTGGCCAGCCAGAGTGACCTGGAAATTAAGCAGGTGAAGGACTATATCAAAAATCCCAAGGACAATGGATACCGCAGTCTGCATTTGCTGGTAAATGTGCCGGTTTTTCTGACTGACAAAACAGAAAATGTAACCATAGAGGTGCAGATTCGCACCATCGCCATGGATTTCTGGGCCAGTCTGGAGCATAAACTGTATTACAAACAGGGTAAGGTTGTGCCGCGCCAGGTATTGATTGGGTTAAATCAGTGCGCCGATTTGGCCGCTTTGCTGGATGAAAAAATGCAGGATATTCGCAACAAAATGAAACCCTATCTCAGCGAAGAAGAACGGGCAGAGCAGGCTGCTGTTTTAGCTGCCAATAAGCTGGAAGCGCCGGATGTTGCAGAAGAATGAAACGAAAATAAAACTATAATAAAATAATCTGCAATCGACAGAATATTGCGATGCTGCGCTTTTACTGGAAAAAATGGGCTGGATAAAAAGAACTGGACAGCAGACACTACCAATAAAACGATGCGTGTGATAAGGATGTGTTTTTTCAGGAAGCTTGTTTCCGATGGAAAGGAGAATGAGTATGAAGCTGCAGCAAATTTGCTGGGATTTATTTCAGCAAAGTGGGCAAATTGGCTATTATCTGTTGGGGTGTCAGATAGAAGAACATAAAGAGGATAGTACAGGTGGAAGCATATCAGCATGTGAACGGTCTGATTCTGCGCAGCAGAGATTATAAAGAAGCAGATCAGCTCCTTACAGTATACACAAATGAACAGGGAAAATGCACCGTACATGCCAAAGGTGTAAAAAAAACCAACAGCAAGCTGCGCAGCGGAATTTTGCTGTTTAGCCAGACGGAGCTGGTGCTGGCGGAAAGCAAAGGATTTCCAGTGGTGACAGGGGCAGAGGCTGTTAATATGTTTTCTGCGCTGCGCAGTGATTTTGTGCGGATGAGTTATGCCAGCTATGCCGCCGAATTGCTGGATCAGGTGGTGGCAGAAGGTCAGCCGGATGGCCAGTTGTTCTTGCTGATTTTGCAGACTTTTTCGCTGCTGGAGCATATTGATGTCTGGCTGGCGGTTCGTTATCTGGAATTGCAGTTATTGGAGCAGCAGGGCTATGGCGTGGAGCTGGAGCATTGCCTTTATTGCGGAGCGCCGTTGACGGCCGAGCGTCATCGCGGCGTGCAGGGCGGTTTGCTTTGCCCGGCTTGCGCAGCAGCAGAGCCGCCTGGTTTGTGGCTCAGTCGGGAAGGTATGACTGTGCTGCGGGCATTCAATCAGATTCCGTTGCATCGGCTGGGTTTGGTGTATGTCAGCAAAGAAGGCAAAAAATCCATAGAGCGCTATTTGGATTTGCAGATGCAGCAGCTGCTGAGCCGACCGTTGAAAACCAGAGATTTTTTGCGGCAGATGGATTTATAGATGGGCGGTTTTTGCAAAATAGAAGGAGTGAAAAGTTGTATTACTTTTCACTCCTTCTATTTTTTGTATGATTGTCTGTTTTCATAATTTATCTGGAAGTTTGAATGGATTGCGGATATGAAGTTGTATCTGGTGGTGAACGGTATTATCCCAATGCGTGAAGATTTGTCCTATATTGCAGCATTTCTTCTTCGCTGACGGTATCAATGATGAATTGGAGTTCGTCTATCAGTTTGTTACGCTCTTTGGGAAGAAAGGCTGTAATCGGATAAAAATTAGAAATCGAATTTGCAAATAAATGCGTTCTGATTTGTAGATGCTGTGCGAATAATTGTAGTTCTCGTAATCGTTCTGTTTCTCCGGCAGGTGTAAAAGTTCCTGTTTGCGCCATTTGATAGAGCGCTGTATCAGGAAACAGCGTCAATGAATCAATGGAGATAAAGCGGGGATTTACTTTGCTGAATACTTTGGCACTGTTAATAGCATTTCTGCGGCCGTTTCCGCTACCTGCCAGGCCGGTCATATATACAAAATAGTATTCAATTCCTGCTTCATCCAGTTTTCTGCACTGTGCAATCAGTTCTTTGCTGGTGTATCCTTTATTGGCTAATTGCAAGGTGCTGTCATCACCGGATTCTGTTCCGATGCTGAGGCCATTAATGCCCAAAGCCCGCAACCGTCTTAATTGCCATACTTTTTTATCTTTTATGTCACGAATGCTTGCAAACATGGCAATTGTTTGACATTTGGCAAGATAATCATGGATCAAGAAGGCTCGTTCTGCTAATTTTTCGTAACGCATTGCAAAAGGGTTTGCGCCTGTCAAAAAGATGCGTTTTGCAGTAGGCTGATATCTTGCCAGTTCTGCCAAATCTTCCTCAAATTCTTCTAATGGCGACAGACGGAAAGGTTCGTTTTTATATAAATTGCAAAATCGACATTGGTTGTGGGTGCAGCCGGATGTAGCTTGTATAATAAAGGAGCCTGCTTCATAAGGCGGACGCCATGTTCTGCCTGTAAAATGCAAATGAAACTACCTCCTTACAGATGCCGGAGCGTTGTTCGGTATATTCGCAGTCTTTGTTCACTCACGTTGCTGATGATCTGATCCAAGACTGTTAGGATTTTTTCTTTATCTTCTGGCAGGATTCCCTGGATAGGAATGGCATTAGATGCTCCTAATGCGCCAAAGTAAACAGGAATCTGCAAATGTTCAACAAGAACTTTTAATTCTTCATATTTTTCGATTTCCGATTCTTCTTCCCAGGTTTTCTTTTGTATTTCTTGATATAGTTGAGAATTGGGATAAATGGTCAGCATGTTGGCGCCGATTCGTTGTGGATGAAGTTGATTGCAGATTTCGGCAGTCCTTTTTGCCCCTGTTTTTCCTTGCCCTGCGCCGGAAATCCCCGTGAGATAAAAGAATGTGTAATGGATATCTGCGGCATCCAAACGCTGGCATTGTGTGATAATGTCCTTTGCCGTATAGCCTTTATGCATAAAGGCCAAGGCTTGATCATCACCGGTTTCCATGCCAATGGTTAAATCATTATATCCGGCATGTTTTAACTGTTTTAGATCTTCATCAGTTTTTGTTGTGATATCGGTTATTCGCGAAAAGCAGCCGATAGTTTTATTGCCAGGAAAATGTTGGCGAATGAGGTCAGCTATTTTCAGTAAACGGGCAGTATTTAAAGCAAAAGGATTAGCTCCTGTCAGAAATGTGCGCGATACAGTCAGATGGCTTTCCGCTCCAAGCAGGTTTTTTACTTCTTTTAAATCTGCTTCTATATCCTCTAAGGGCGTTATTCTAAATTTGAATGGCAAATCATGATACAATGTACAGAATTTGCATTGATGATAGGTGCATCCGGCGGTTACTTCTAAAAGCAATGAAGATGCTTCGTAGGGAGGTCGCCAAATGGTTCCGGTGTAGTGCATGAAAATCTCTCCTTTCGTTATCCCTATTATATGCTTGTACATTTATTTGAAAAGTACTGTACTTTTTTGTAGTACATTGATTTTTTAAAATAAACCTAGTATAGTGAAAACAATTGGAGGTATGAGAAATGAAGAAAAGTCAATTATCGGTTGAACGTTGTCATACGGTTTCTACTATTCAGAAAATCTTAGGGGGAAAATGGAAAATAGAAATTCTTTATTACATTGGAGTTCAGAATATACAACGTTTTGGAGAACTGCGGCGGCATATCGGGGATATAACCGAATCTTCACTGACAAAACAGTTGCGGGAGCTGGAAGCAGACGGGTTTATTTCCCGCTTTGATTACAAGGAGGTGCCGCCTAGAGTGGAATATTCTTTAACCCAACTGGGAAAGAGTTTTATTCCGGTTTTGGAAGTTATGAAAGCATGGGGAGAAAATAATTTGCCCGAAAGTGTGAAGTAATGTAAAGCATGGCAGTATAGCGGTAACCATACTGCCATGTAGGTAATCGTAATTTTTTATGGACAGGAGCAAATTTCTGTCTTTTTTTATTAATTCGAGCTCATGGTGATGAAGCTTTGCTTACGACGCCATTTTAGTGCGTCGGTTTAACAGCAGCGCCACAATTAATGTAATGGTTTCTGCCAGCGGCATAGCCAGCCAGATACCGGTTACATCAAGAACCAGCGGCAGCAGATAAGCCAGGGTGACGCACAGCACCAGTCCGCGCAATGCGCAGACGGTCAATGCTTTGGATGGCTGCAGGATGGCCTGGAAGTAGTTGATAAAGAAAATGTTCAGCGACATACCCAGGAAGGATAAGAAATACAGCCGTACAGCCAGCGGTGCCATTTGCAAAATCTGTTCTGTCGGGTTGATGAAAATATAGACAACAGCCAATGGGAACAATAAACCGCACAGGGCAAAAAATCCGCCTTCCATGGTTGCAGTAAACAGACCATATTTTTTGATTTGTTGGATACGGGCATAATTCCTTGCGCCAAAGTTGGTAGCGATTAACGGCTGCGCCGCCTGGGCAATGCCATTGCTTAAAGCAATGATCATATAAGCGCTGTTGGATAAAATACTGTAGACCGTAACGCCCAGTTCACCGGCATAATGCAGCAGCTGCAAATTAAATACAAAGATAACGATACCTGTTGAGATTTCCATAAAGAAGCTGGAAAATCCATACTGAAAAATTTCTTTCACATAGCGAGGACGCAGGCGTTCTGTCAGGAAAGAAAGATGATTTTCTTTGTGGAAGAAATGGGTGCATAAAATCAGGCAGGTCAGAATGACACCGATAACCGAAGCCAGAGCTGCACCGGCCATGCCCCAGCCCAGCGGAAAGATGAATACCCAGTCCAGCACAATGTTGGTAACGCCGCCGGTAATGACAGCCAGCATAGCCAGCTTGGGTGCTTTGTCGTTACGAATGAACGCTTGTAAAAAACTGCTGAATGTGAAAAATGGAACGCCCAGTACGATACATCTGGCATAGGCGTAGGCATCAGGCATGGTAACAGCAGTAGCGCCCAAGGCTGTCAAAATAGGTTTTAGAAAGAAGATGCCGCAAATCAGATAGAACAGCATAAAGCTGCCGTTTAATAAGACTGCCAGCGTAAAATAACGTTTGGCTCGCTGGGGGTCATGATTGCCCATGGCTACCGAAAACAGTACACCGCCGCCTACGCCGAACAGCGCGCCGGTGCCAAATAAAATATTAAACAGCGGCAGTACAAGGTTTAATGCTGCAATGGCGATTTCCCCCAATCCTTTGCCTACCATGATAGAATCGGCTAACAAATAGATAGAAGTAACCATGGTGGCGCTGACAGAGGGAATTAAATATTTTAAAAATAATTTTCGAGGTTCATCTTTTAATAAATCCAGCTGCATAGAACAGATTCTCCCTTTTCAAGTAAGATAACAGATGATATTATAAGCCTTAAAGCAGCTTAAAAGTCAAGTTGTTTTCTTTGATTTTCAGATAAAAGCGAAAATAAAATTTTTATATGATGTATTGAACCGAAAAAGGAGTGTGGCAGCAATGCGGCATTGGTTTCAAATTGGAGAAATTGCAGAGCTATTGCAGATTAGCAGTTCTAAGCTGCGGTTTTGGGAACAGCAGGGATTGTTAAAGTTGGAACGGAACAAAGAAAATAATTATCGGCAGTATTCCTTTTTGGATTTGCTGCATATCAGCGATATTATTTTTTATCGAGATTTATATTTTTCTACCAAAGAGTTAAAGCAACTGTTCTGCCTTTCTGCCGGGGAATTGGAGCAGCTGCTGCAGCAAAAACAGTGGGAGGTGGATGCTAAAATCGCCGAACTGCAGCAGACCAGCAAAAAGATTCAACTGCGTTGTCATTATCTGCAGGAGGCCGCTGTGCTGCGTGAAC
>CALXUG010000029.1 GCA_944391625.1 uncultured Clostridia bacterium | reverse complement strand
CACTCCTAGTATAATAATGATGTAGTCAAGAATGACTACTTGATTAATTAGTTTCTATACAGATAACAAAAGAATGTGTTCTTCCTTCATCAGATGTTATCCATACTAATCATCATGTCTGACGGTTCCTGATAGACACCGGATAAAACATAAGGTATCATCCTTTAGGATAGGACAAATAATGTATCACTCCTTGGGATGCTGTTTTAATCAGCCCATACCTACAAGAAAGTCAATTAGTCCATTCGGCAGGGTTTTATGTTTTAGCTGGTTGGGAGCCGGAAGGCCATACCCGAATAACACGCTAGGTTGTGTACCTGTCAGACTGGAAATGGATTCCTATCAGAAAGGAGCTTCCGCTCATGTCAAACAAAATTATTTTTAATCTTGATGAATTATTCATCTCTGTTGGCATTGATGTCAGCGCTGACTTCTCATGGATGTCTATTGCACTTCCAAACCAACAGTTTGTAGGAAAGCCTTATAAAATCCTACACAATAGCATGGATTCCCTTTCAACCGCTGTTTCTAAAATAAAAGAAGCAGAAGAGTTGTATTCTTTGGAAAGTCGCATTTTCCTCGAATCCACGGGAGTTTATCATTACCCACTCTTCTGCTATCTTCGTGATAAGGGTTTTAACTGCTCGGTTATAAATCCTATCATCACTAAGAATAGCACAAATATCAACATACGAAAAGTGCATAATGACCGTTTTGATTCTAAAAAAGCTGCTTTAGTTGGTTTGAAACCTGATTTAAAGGTTTCTCTTATGCCTTCTGACCTTGTTCTAAACTGCCGCAATCTCTCTCGTGAATACTACGATTTAATGGATAACCGCAGTGCTTATGTGAACAAGCTTCAAGGGGAACTGCGTATGGCATTTCCACAGTATCTTGGCATTTTCTCCAAGGTTACCACTCATACATCTCTTACCTTATTGGAAACTTATACGTCTCCATCTGCCTTTATTGCAGCCGACAAGCAAGAGATGATTGACACTATCAGGTCAACTGCCCGCTTTGGACTTACATATGCTCAGAACAAGTATAATGCCATTATAAAGGCTGCTAATGAAGCCAATGAATT
Source organism: uncultured Clostridia bacterium (assembly GCA_944391625.1). GTDB lineage: Bacteria > Bacillota > Peptococcia > Peptococcales > Peptococcaceae > UBA7185. The sequence continues at coordinate 36,623 of CALXUG010000029.1, read as the reverse complement.
TGGTTACATCATTGACAGCAACATCAAGCGGATTCGCCTGTATATCAGTTTCATTCGCAAATATGATGAAGAAATCAACAATATTCTGCAAGCAATGCATGAACTCGTAAATGCTAATGAAGATACTGATTTTGTCAAACAGATTCACTTAATCGAAACATTTAAAGGTGCTGGCTTTTTATCTGCCGTATCTCTTATGGGAGAGATTGGTGATTTTTCTGCTTTTTCAAAACCAAAACAGCTTTTTGCTTACTTTGGGCTGGATCCGGCTGTAAAACAATCCGGTAAATTTGAAGGCACCAAAATTCAAATGTCGAAAAGAGGGTCTGTTATAGCCAGACGGGTTATTCATACCCTTACTTTACAAAGCATCAGTATATCTCGCACAGGAGAAGCAAAAAATCCGGTACTTCGTGATTACTATCTCAAAAAATGTGAATCAAAACCAAAGCTTGTTGCAATGGGCGCTGTTTCACACAAGGTATGCAACATCATATTTGCAATCCTAAGAGATAACAAACCTTTTGAAATCATGACTCCACGGGAGCATATCCAACAATACAATGCTGCTAAATGCCACATAGCTGCATAAAATACTGTAAATCCAGTTGCATATCTTTTGAAAAAACGATATTTTCGCCAAGGGATAACTGCGCCCTTTTTTAACAGAATTTATTTTTTTATTTCGCTATTGACATTTATTAGCTGGACTTTCCATTTTAGTATATCAGAATTTTTTATATTCGTCTATCCGATTGACATAAGTGGTCTGTATTTTAACATAACCGGACGCACTATAAAAAATGCCGTCAATCATATCTATGATCAACGGCATACTTTCACATATTATTTATTCACTTGTCTAACTTGTTATTGACTGCCTTTCATTATAAGGTTCCCCAACGGGCAAACGGCCAATAAATAACCTGTGCCTTACCAATAATCAGTTTTTCATCTAAAAAGCCCCAAGCCCGGCTGTCAGAACTATTGTTGCGATTATCTCCGCACATAAAATACTGCCCGTCCGGCACAGTAACCGGCCCATAATCCTCAAATTCCAAACCATCTGGCAAATATGGTTCTGCGATCAAACTGCCATTGATATACAATTTACTGTCTTTAAATTCAACGGTTTCGCCCGGCAAACCAATACACCGTTTGATATAATCCTTCTTAGTGTCCAACGGATATTTGAATACTATAACATCTCCCCGCTGCGGTTCTTCAAACCAGTAACTGAAATTGGTTACGATAACCTTGTCATTTACCTCAATGGTCGGCAACATAGATTCTGATGGAATCCAAAAATTTCCGACAACAAAGGTTTTTATCAGGAATGCCAGAACCAATGCGATTACAACCACTTCTGCCATCTCCCTAATCGGCGATTTTTCTTTTTCTTTTTTTGCTTTACTGCGCCGACTGGGGATGCGTTCTTCTAACATTTCATATTCTTCTGCCATGTGCTTTCTGTCCTTCCCCTGCTTAAAAATTTATTATTTTTATACTATATCGTAAAATACAGAAATGGTCAAATAAAATAATTCTTTTATCAGCTGAATCTATGCTAATACCTACACCCACAAAGCCAATAATCCCATTTACATGCAGAACCGCAGAAATTCCAACCAGACTGTAACTCTGTTACACAAAATAAAAAAGCAGATTCGTTAGAATCTGCTTTTTACTGGAGCGGAAGACGAGATTCGAACTCGCGACCCTCGCCTTGGCAAGGCGATGCTCTACCACTGAGCCACTTCCGCATATGGTGGAGATAAACGGAATCGAACCGTTGACCCCCTGCTTGCAAGGCAGGTGCTCTCCCAGCTGAGCTATACCCCCATATAAGAGCCGGTGATGGGACTCGAACCCGCGACCTGCTGATTACAAATCAGCTGCTCTGCCAATTGAGCTACACCGGCTTGTACTCTGAAGCACTTGTCTCCTGAGCACGTTTGATAGTATATCAAAGAAAATAGATTTTGGCAAGTATTTTTTTCAAATTTTTTATTTATTTTTATGCCGTTTCCATCTACTTATCCATCCATTCACTCAGTGGACGGAATGACATGCGGTGAATGGGACAGGGGCCAAGTTTTTCAATCGCCTTTAAATGGGCTTCTGTGGGATATCCCTTATGTTCTGCAAACCCATATCCGGGATATTGCTGCCCATAGTCATCCATCAATTTATCACGGTAAACTTTCGCAATAATGGAGGCTGCCGCAATGGAAATACTTTTATTGTCGCCTTTTACGATGGCCAACGATGGAAGCTGAATGCGGGGATTGGGCAAACCGTCCACCAATATAAAATCAGCTGCTACCGATAAATCATCCACAGCACGTTTCATAGCCAGACGACTAGCCTCTAAAATATTCAAAGCATCAATATTTTTTTCATCCACTTCAGCAATAGCCCAGGACACCGCCTGCTGTCGGATCAATACATCCAGCTCTTCCCTTTGCTGCTGAGTCAATTTTTTGGAATCTTTGATTCCCGGCAGTTCTGCATCTTCCGACAAAATCACCGCTGCTGCAACAACAGGACCGGCTAACGGACCGCGTCCTACTTCATCCGTGCCTGCAATCCATTGATATCCCTGTTGCTTAGTCTGTTGTTCATATTGCCACATAGCAGCCAGACGCTGCTCCTCCTGCATCTGCCGTTCCAGCTTTCTCTGATAACGCTGCGCCATTGTTTGCACAGAACGACGCTGATCCAATAATAAGAGCTCTAACAATGCGGGCATATCATCTGATGTGGTTTGTTGTAATAACTGTTCAATCTCTTTTGTTTTCATTTGCTGCAATTCCATGATTTTCTGCCGCCTTTATTTAAAAATATGATTTACATTTTAACATAAGAAAAAAACCGCCACAATATCCAGCGGCGGCTTCTTTCTTTAGAACCTATTATTCATCATCGTCATCATCAAATGCGATATCGTCATCCAGATCTTCTCTCAAATCTCTTTCAAACGTATAAACAACAGCATCACATTTTGGACAAAGAATTTCTACTGTATCAACGTCTTCATCGTCCAGCAGTTCGTTGTAGAAACAAACAACTTCTCCGCATTCCGGGCATTCTACTTCGATGATATCAGCATCTTCTTCATCATAGTCACACCCGTCGCAGTCGCAATCATCATCACAATCACACTGGCAGAAATCTTCATCGTCAATTCCCAGCACTTCTTCAACAAGCCCTAAATCATCATCAATGATTTCCAGAAGTTCTTCTGCATCTTCCAGATCAGTGTCGATGGATTCCACATATTCCTGCAGTTCATCCTGTTCTTCGTAAAGATCGTCCACTGCTTCTACCAGCTCGTCCAGAACATCAATGATTTCCGCAAATAGTTTTTTCTCTTTGCTATCTGCCAGTTCCATACCATCCAGCAAGCCTTTCAGATAAGCCATTTTTCCATAGATATCCATGCGCGAAAAACTCCTTTCAAAAATAAACCTGTGTAATAATTTATTTGTTACGCTCTTTCAATGTAAGCGCCAGTTCTGGTGTCAACACGCAGAACATCATCCACATTTACAAAGAAAGGTACGTTCACAACAGCACCAGTTTCCAGAGTTGCAGGTTTAGTACCGCCGGAAGCTGTACTTCCTTTAATCCCTGGTTCTGTTTCAATTACTTTCAGTTCTACGGTGTTAGGCAGTTCCACTTCCATAACTTCACCTTTGAAACTGGTAATCAGACAATCCATATTTTCTTTCAGGAACTTTTCACTGCCGCCCAGCTGCGCTTCGCTCAGTGTAACCTGTTCATAGGTATTGTTATCCATAAACACATAGTTTTCACCGTCGAAATACAGATACTGCATCTGCTGCCGTTCCATGATAGCATCCTGCAGTTTTTCACCTGGACGGAATGTGCGTTCAATAGAAGCACCTGTCTTCAGGTTTTTAATTTTTGTTCTTACAAATGCAGCACCTTTACCAGGTTTTACGTGCTGGAAATCCACAATTTTACATGGATCACCATCTAATTCAATTGTTAAACCTGTTTTAAAATCGCTTGTATCAATCATACAACGTCCTCCTATAAAATAATTAAGTCTTTTGGTGAATGGGTCAAATTCATACAGCCATCTTTCCTGACTACAACCAAATCTTCTATTCTTACACCGCCCCAATTGGGAAGATATAAACCAGGTTCTACAGTGATTACCATATTTTCCTGAATAATTTCCTCTATCTTTGGAGAGAATCTTGGTTCTTCATGAATCTCCAGTCCTACACAGTGACCGAGACCATGCCCAAAAAATGGACCATACCCCGCATCCTGAAACACATTTTGTGCCACTGCATGGATTTCTTGACCAGTTACGCCTGCCTTTATTGCCTGCAGTGCATCTTCCTGTGCTTTTCTTACTAGATTATAAACTGTTTCTTGCTTTTCGTCAACGCTTCCCAATGCAATTGTTCTTGTCATATCGGAACAATATCCCTGATAAACACAGCCAAAATCCATAGTAATAAAGTCACCCGCTTCTACCTTTTTCTGAGAAGCTACTCCGTGAGGCATAGAAGACCGCTTTCCTGACGCTACAATGGTATCAAAGCTAACACCGGATGCACCGCTGCGGCGCATCTGAAATTCCAACTCCATAGCGATTTCCAACTCGGTCATTCCCGGCTGGATTAAGTTCAATACATGGGCAAAGGCTTCATCACCGATTGCTTCTGCTTTGGCGATCAAGGCAATTTCATCTTCATCTTTTATTCGACGAATTTCTTCCACAAAACCTTTCAGCGGTGTGATGGCTTTCCGCCGCACCTGATTGGCCAGCAATTCAAATTCATCTACTGTGCAGCGGTCGCTTTCAATGCCTAGTGTGACCACTTCCAATTCTTCCATCAACATCCGCAGTGTTACGGTCGGCGCAAATTGTTTAAACTGTACCAGTTTACAGCCGACGGCTTGTTGTCTCGCCTGCTCCATATAACGGAAATCCGTCATCAGGTAAACGCTATGCTGGGTAACCAAAACCCAGCCAAACGTGCCGGTAAATCCTGTTAAATATTGTCTGTTTTCCTTTGATGTCACTAAAAAACCATCTAAGTCCAACGCTTTCATTTTCTGTTGAAGTTTTTCGATTCGTTTCTGTTTCATTCTTTTTTATCTCCCATTTCTGCCGCATACTGCAATGCTAAAAGATAACTCATTGCTCCAAATCCGCAGATTTGTCCAACGCAAACCGGCGCCAACAGAGAATTATGACGAAATTCCTCTCTGGCATGAATATTGCTCAAATGAATTTCTATCGTAGGAATTTCCACCGCTTCAATGGCATCACGGATCGCCACACTGGTATGGGTATAAGCAGCAGCATTGATAATCAGATACTGATAATTTCCTTTTGCTTTTTGAATTTCTTCCACCAACACGCCTTCGTGATTTGTTTGCAGAAAATCCAACTGACAGTGCAATGCCTCTGCCCTCTGCCGCATTTGTTTTTCTATATCAGCCAACGTTGTGGTTCCGTATATTTCTGGTTTTCTGGTTCCCAACAAATTCAGATTGGGACCATTCAGCACTAAAACACGCACATATCTTCACCTCGTAATTTATCATACCATAAAATTCCTGCTGCCGACAAGAGATAACCAAGAATTTATTCAGACTTTATATGCCGCTGACCGCAATTTGGCCAATCCGAACAGTGGGAGCGCCATGACTTCCATAAAAGGTAAGGTCGTTTCCAACACCGTGGATTTTTTGCAGCAGCTGCTGTAAGTTTCCTGCAATAGTAACTCCCCGAACCGGACGGGAAAGGGCGCCATGTTCAATCAAAATACCAGAAGCACCGAAAGAAAAATCTCCAGAAACCGGATTGGCAGTATGGGCGCCTAAAATCTCCGTTACATAAATGCCCTGCTCTACAGAACTAATTAATTGCTCTGGACTGTAACGGCCTGCTGCCAGATAATAATTAGTCGTCCCTACATGAGGTGTTCCCTTGTAAGAGCCGCGCACACCATTTCCTGTAGAAACAGTACCTGCCTTTTTCGCAGAAAGACAATCGTACAGATATTGCTTTAACATACCGTTTTCAACCAGTACAGTCCGCTGAGTAGCCGTCCCTTCTCCATCAAAAGAACCAGAGGCCAGATGCTGCGCCATACAGCCATCATCAATCAACGTAACTTCTGTGCCTGCTACCAGCTGCCCTACTTTGTCTGCCAAAAATGATTTATTCTTTCTAACTGCTTCACCGGAGAAGCAGGCGCTGATAATCCCCAAAATCTGCGCTGCAATCATCGGCTCCAGTACCAAATCCATCACACCGCTGTTAACCGGTGCAGCACCCAGCAATTGTACTGCCCGTTTTCCGGCCATATTCCCTGCCTTTGTTGGTGACAACGCCGCCAGAGAAACACTGGAATCCATTCCATAGCCGCTTTGTTGTTCACCGTTTTTTTCTCCCAGCGCCAGGCAAAAAAGGCCGCAATAAGTCCCTGCTTGATGCTGCAAAATGCCATTGCTGTTGGCCAGCCACATGGCAACCTCGCCTTCTTCATATCCAGACCGTTCGATGCGACTTACCTGCTGATGCCATTTTTTTGCCGTTTCTGCGGTTTCCTGCGCCAGCTGCATTTTATCTTCCAAAGAATGCTGCTTTAATGCAGGATCATACAGATTCAATTGAGGATAGACCTGACCACCGGCCGGAAAATATAAATCCTCGTCTTCATCATGATAACGGCTGTTTTCCATAGCCTGCACTACCATTTTATCCAAAGCGCTGGCTCTAAAATCGGTGGAAAAAGAAAAACCCTGACGATTCCCTTTTATTACCCGCAGCCCGACACCATGACTGTCCGACTGTTTGATTTCATCAATCCGCCCATCTTTCAATTCCACTTCCAGCGAACGACTTTTCACCACAAATAATTCAGCCTGCTCTGCACCCATTTTTTTTGCTTTCTGCAATCCTGTCCCTGCAAACTTTTCAAAATCCAATCCCATTCCATTGGCTCCTTTCCTTTACAACTGCGCGACATCCATAACCTGCACCCTGTAACATAACGGCGCAGAAACCGCCTCCACCACTTGCGCACAGTCCAACCATTCCATACCGGAAATTTGTCCGCTGATATAAATAGCCTCTGCTTTTAAAGGCGCTGACAGCTCCAAATCTCCATAAATATATACACAACCCAACTCTATTGGTTCTTGCACCGATACAGTAACCGGCTCTCCGTAAGAAGTGGTAATGGCCACCGGCTGCAAACTGCTGTGTTCCAACACGTATTGTTGGCCGCTGCTTAACATGCAACCCGGTTCGTCCCATGGCCTATCCTTTTCTATAATAGGCCATTGCTGTACCTCCGGCCAGGGAAACGCGGCCAGCTGCAGCTCTCCTTCCAGCAAAACGCTGCATTCCTCCACAGCACTTGCCACAGCCAACTGTAAAAAGCCTGCGTTATTTTGTTTTAACGTGGCCTGTGCGCTGCCCAGTTGGGTCTCCAATACCACTGGTTCCAAGCTTCCCGTTGTTTCCAACTGCTGCAAGGCCAAATTCCAGCCGCTGCGTGCCAATAATTGACTTTGTTCTTCTTGAACTCGCCCATTACTGACTTCATATTGATCCGATGTATTTAACAACAACAAACTTCCCCACAGCATGGTCACCGACAACAAAAACAAAACCCATAACAGAACATAGCCTTTTTGCTCTGTGAGTTTTTTCATTGGCTGCTCCCTGTACCGCCGACAGTCAGTCCATGAATTTTCAAAGTAGGTTGCGCATCGGCAACAGGAGCGCTTTGCCCGTTTTTGCCGCAGGTTCCTATGGCATATCCCAAATCATTGCCAACCATCTCTACATTGCGCAGACTTTCTGGTCCGTTCCCGGCTAATGTAGCCCCCCGGACAGCTTTGGTAATTTGTCCGTGTTCAATCAGATAGCCTTCGGCAACATCAAATACATAATCTCCGTTTAAACTGTTTACCTGACCGCCGCCCATTCGTTTTACATAAAGCCCGTACTCCACAGAAGCAATCATATCTTCTACGCTGTCATTGCCCGGCGCAATATAGGTGTTGCTCATACGAGTCAGCGGTTTTTCCCGATAGGATTCCCGCCGGCCGTTTCCAGTACACACTGCACCGGTGCGTCTGGCAGTCTGCAAGTCGTTCATATACTGCACCAACACGCCATTTTCGATCAACACCGTTTTCTCTCCCGGATTTCCTTCGTCATCATAAGCATAGCTGCCGTATTTTCCGGCAATGGTGGCATCGTCCACCACTGTAATTTTTTCTGAAGCTACCTGCTGCCCTAATTTGCCTGCATAAGCGGATAATCCCTTCTGCACCAAATCACCCTCCAGGCCATGGCCGCAGGCTTCATGCACCATAGTGCCTCCCGCTTCACTGCCGATAATCACTGTCATTTTTCCGGTAGGACACGGTACAGCCTCCAACAAAGTCATGGCCCGTTTTGCCGACTCTCTGCCCAACTGCGCCGCAGATTTTTCTTCAAACAGCTCAAATCCACAGGTGCCGCCCATAGAGGAAAATCCTGTCTGAATCTGATCGGCCTTTCTGGCGATGCTATTGCAGGCAAACCGCACCCGAACCCGTTCATCCTCCACACAAGTGCCTTCACTGTTGGCAATCAAAACCTTTTGGGTCACATCGCTGTAACTGACGGATACCTGCTGAATGGCTTCGTTCAACGCCCGCGCCTCTGCATCGGCTACTTTCAGCAGAGCGATTTTATCATCAAACGCCACCTGTTCCGGCCGCTGCACAACCGTTGGCTGTTGCGAGGCACCGGGCATCTGAAATTCCTGTACTGTTGCTTTGCTTCGATACTCCTGCGCAACCGTTCCCGCCAGTTTGGCCATCTGTATGCCATTATTCAGCGAAACATCGTTACTGTGTACATAAGAGGTACTTTCACCGGCAATGACACGAATCCCCATGCCATAATCAATACCCGTGTTGATTTTTTCAATTTTGCTGTCTTCACAGCTAATTACGGTACTTTCTTTTTGTTCAATAAAAATCTCTGCAAAATCAGCGCCGGCAGACAATGCCGCATTTAAAATTTCTTTCAGCTCTTTTTTCTGCATAACACAGCCCTCCCTATAAATACCCCTTCTTCATCAAACGGACAATCTGTTGTTTCTCGACCCTTCCATTTTGCCAGCAACCTGTCAAATGGATTCCAACTGCACAGACCGCTGTTGGTTCTTCTGTCAGCTGCCCGTATTTATCTAAATAGGATATGGTAAACGTCTCAATAAAATTCGCCATCGGCTGACGATTCCATTGAATATTTTCTTTTCGATACAGTATTTTTCCTTCTAATGGATATAAATGTTCCGTTTCCTGCTGATCAATCCCCAACGTATATTGGATGCCTGTCCTTTGTTGCTGCAATACCAGCTGCTCCTGTGAACAGGCCAACACCGCGCAGCTTTTTTCAATATCTTCTTTTAACCAATCCATAGCCAGGTTCAGATTATCTTCCAGTTCTAAAAAGGCAATGCGCTGCTTCTGCTGCTCTGTCAGGGTAAATAGGCACTGCATTAGAAAGGCAGACAGCAACGACAATAAAAAAAGAACCACCAACAGCTCAGGCAAGGTAAAGCCCGCCTGTTTCTGCTGTTTACAAGTTATTTCTTCCACAAACTACCGCCTTTCACCAATATAATAAAACGGCCATTGCTGCTCCTGATAAGAAACCACTACAAGTTGCTGCTCCAGTTTTGTTTCTTTTTCTTTCCGCTCTACAGTTACCGACCATCCGGCAGGCAACTCCTGCGGCAGATTTGCAAAATAACACTGGGCAATCAACACCGCCTGCTGATTCTGCTGAATCCGTTCGTTGGTACGCTGAAATAACAACCCCCATTGCCACACACCTTGCAGCAATATCATCAAAATGCAAAGGCTCACCAGCAGTTCCGGCAGGGTAAACCCTTTTTCATGTTGCTTTTTGCCTGGTAATGCGGCTTCGTCCGGTCTGGTAGTAGTAGACATAACGTTCCTCCGTTCCCTTAGCCAGTAAAATATGTCCGTTTTTTTGAAAGCGTTTATCTGCACGAATCAAAATGGTCTGCGCTTCTATCCGCCGCAAAGAATCAGGCAGCTCTCTGCGGCGCTGATTCTTCGATTGCCCCGAAACCCGCACCACATATCGGTAGGGCTGCCTGTCCTGAAAAAATGTCACAGATACTGTTTTCTGTTCCCTTGCGGCTAACTGCTGGGCCCAGCGCAGATCACGATGTAATTGCAGAATGGCCGCATCCATAGAAATTTGCTGCCAGCTCTGCCCAAATGATGGCAGCAAGATACAGAACAGCAGCGATAAAATCAACAAAACCACCAGAAGCTCTACACAGGTAAATCCTTGTTTGTTCTTCATACACGCAACCTCAAAGCAAATATTGATAGGATTGTATCAGCGGTAAAAATAAGCTGCCAGCCAAAACCAGCACCATACCGCCCAGCAAAACAATAAAACAGGGTTCCAGCAATTTTCCCGCCACTTGTAACCGCTGCTGCAGCTGCTGCTCATAATACTGACTCAGCTGCGCAACAGCCAAGGCCAACCGTCCTGTTTGCTCACTGACAGCCAGCACCTGCCGTGCTGCAGCGGGAAACAAACTGCACCGCTCCATGGCCTGCCAAAAGGGCACGCCTGCGGCAACCTCATCGGCCAATTGCTGCAAATCGTCCACAAACAAACTCCGTTTATGAATATTCTGAATGGCATATAAACAATCTACCAACAGCATACCGCCAGATAACAACAGTCCTAACGCCTGGATAAACTGCACAAACCAGTATTGCTGATAAAAACTGCCTGCCACAGGAACTTTTTGCAAAGCTTTCCGCAATCCCGCTCTGCCGGAACGATGCCGCCCCATCTGATAAAACAGTAAAAATGCTCCAAATATACTTAACAACGATACCATTAAAACAGCCATCCAATACTGTTGAAACCAGGCGCTGCAAACCAAAACCAGCTTGGTTGCTGTTGGAAGCGGCGCCTGAAAATTATGATAGGTCTGCACCACAGCAGGCACCACCAATAGCAACATGGCGCCAAGCGCCAACAGCATCAGCAACAAAATAACCATAGGATAGGTCAGTGCGGAAAACAAAAGCTGTTTTATTTTATCCTGCCGCTGAAAATATTCAGCCGCCTGCTTCATCGCCGTTTCCATGCTTCCATTCAATTCTCCAACCATAGCAAATTCCAGCAGCACCGGCGAATATCTGCTATCGGATTGCTGCAAGGCCTGCACAAAAGATTGCCCCTGCTGTACCTGCTCCGCCAGCTGCAACAAAAACTGTTTTCCATTGCCATACCGCATTTCACTGCCCACAAAAGACAACGCCATCGGCAGTGACATCCCACCTGCTAATGCAAAAGACAGCTGCTGGCAGATAAAATATAATCTCTGCGAAGAAAGAGATTTTTTTTGCCAAAATACTGTTTTCATAGCTCCGGCCCCAAAACCGCCTGTACCTCCTCCAGCGTTGTCCTTCCTTCTGCCGCTTTCTGCCTTCCGTCCTGCGTCAGAGATGCAAATTGCTGTTTCAGCACATCCTGCTGCTGCAAAAATGTTTCATAATGACTGAGCAAACGCCGCATATGGGCTGTGCAGATCATAACCTCCTGAATGGCAATGCGACCTTGCAGTTTTTGCTGATGCCACCGACGAACCAATCGCTGCGCGATAACGCCGTTTAAACAGCTAGCCAGCAAGTGGGAAGCAATGCCCATTTCAACCAGCCGATTCACAGCGCCCAGCGCATCGTTGGTATGCAACGATGCCAATACCAGATGTCCAGTATAGGCCAGCCTAACAGCAATTTCAGCAGACTCCAGATCCCGTATCTCTCCTACCATGATAATATCCGGGTCCTGCCGCAAAATACTGCGCAGCCCGCGAACAAAAGTCAAACCGGTTTTTTCATTAATCTGTACCTGATTAATCCCCGCCATTTCGTATTCTACAGGATCCTCCAACGTCACAATATTTCTTCCTGATTCCCGCAAAACCTCCAGCATGCTGTACAAGGTTGTCGTTTTACCGCTCCCGGTGGGCCCGCAAATCAGGACAATCCCACTGGGTATCTGCAACAATTGCTGTACCTTTTGCAGATTATCCGGCGAAAATCCTAACTGCTCCAACGTCATTAAGTTCTCCTGCTGACCAAGAATACGCAGCACCATTTTTTCACCCAAAAATAATGGCAAACTGGAAACCCGCAAATCAAACTGTTTTTTCTGCCAGCGCAAAGCCAGATGACCATCCTGCGGCAACCGTTTTTCTGTAGTATCCATTTCTGCCATCACCTTAATCCGGTTTAAAATCTGCTGCTGCAATCCTGGGGAAAGCAGCGTTTGTTTTTGTAATGCGCCGTCACACCGAAACCGCACCAATAATCCGTCTCTCTGCGGCTCCAGGTGAATGTCGCTGGCTTTCAGCTCTAACGCCTGGCGTAAAATTTGATTAATTTCCCCGGCAGCGCTGCCTGCCTGTTCCGCAGCATCGATTTCATAAATCTGATGGCTCCAGACACCCCGCTCATCTTCCAAACCAGTTATCCGTTGCACCGATTGCACCACACCCATCTCCTCCTGTGTCAAAACTTTACATATATTACCATACCATCCCCCATTCTTGTTTATCAAGCAAATTGTTTCGACAGAAATCTGCACTTACAAAAAAAAGAGAAAGCAGATTGCTCCGCTTCCTCTTTTTTTCTTCATTTTTTCTGGATACTATTACAAATTTCCATAAAATTTTTATAATTTTCCACGATGAATGATAGGCTGATTCATTTTTTCCATAATCATTTTATAAAAATATTTATTGGCATCTTCCTGCCGGCTAAAAGTTCGGCTGCCAAGATGCAAACTGTTCTGTCCATAAAACACTTCCCAATTGGCGCCTTTCTTTTGCATACAGTACACGCCTTCCCGATATCCGCCCAGCGAATAACAGGACCCATCTAATTGTTCCAGCAATTGTTTTAACAGTTCTGTCTTCATCAGGAATCCCTCCTTCAAAGTGGCCAGCACTCCTATGGTTGACAAAGGATAAAAATTCTACAACTTCCACTGTTTCTGGTCGGTATGCAGCAAATGATGTGCTTTCTCGGACAATGGATTTTCCAGATAAGTCTGGTACAAGGCCAGCACAGACGGATTTTCATGAGAAAAACGCAATGGATTGGCTGCATCCAACGCATATAATTTTTGACCACGGCTGCCATAATATTCGCAGCCTTCGTGAATGGGCTGACCGCCGCCGCCGGCACAACCGCCGGGGCAGGCCATAATTTCCACAAAATCATACTGTGCTTCGCCGCTGCGGACTGCTTCAATCAGCTTGCGGGCATTGACCAGTCCACTGGCAACTGCTGTTTTTACCGGAATGCCCTTGATGTCAAAATCAGCTTCTCGCCAGTCTGCGCCGCCGCGTACCGCGGTAAATGCTTCAGCCGGCGGATTTTCGCCGGTCACCAGATAATAGGCAGAACGGAGCGCCGCTTCCATCACACCGCCGGTAGCGCCAAAAATAACAGCAGCGCCTGTACTGGTACCCAATGGCTGATCAAAATCTTCCTCCGGTAATTGGGCAAAATCTATATTGGCTACCTTCATCATTCTGGTAACTTCTCTGGTTGTCAGCGATGCGTCCACATCCTTGCCGGCACCGGCATCATTCACCGCTTCTACGCCGCATTCATACTTTTTGGCCACACAGGGCATCACAGATACACAGTAAATCTTTTCTGCATCTACGCCCAGCAGCTGAGCATAATAGCTTTTAGCCACAGCGCCGAACATCTGCTGCGGCGATTTGGCTGTGGATAACTGTTCTACCATATCAGGATACTGGGTCTTTATAAACCGCACCCAGCCCGGACAGCAGGAGGTAAACAGCGGAAACTGATGTTTTTCCTTTTCACCCAACATGGCGACCAGCTCGGAACCTTCCTCCATGATGGTCAAATCGGCACTGAAATTGGTATCAAACACATAATCAAAACCTAATCGACGCAAAGCGGCAGCCATACGTTTTTCTGTGGCAAATTCATCGGAAAGCCCCAATGCCTCTCCCCAGGCAGAACGCACAGCAGGAGCCACCTGCACAATTGTAATTTTTTCCGGATCGGCCAGCGCAGCAAACACGGTGTCACTGTCATCTCTGGCCCGCAGTGCGCCCACCGGACAATGGGTAATACACTGACCGCACAGAACACAATCCGCTGCTTCAATTTTGCGGTTTCTGGACACCGCTACCGTAGTCCGACCACCGGTATTGACCATATCCCAAACGCCAACACCCTGTACTTTATTGCAGACCTGCACACAACGCATACATTTGATGCAGCGGCGCTCATCCCGAATCAATGGAAATTCTTCATTCCATTTTAACTGCTTCACATTTTTCGGATAGGAGATATCCAAAATCCCCAAATCATTGGCAATTTTCTGCAGTACACAATTGCCGCTTCTGGAACAGTTGGCGCACTGGCAATCATGCTGCGATAAAATCAGCTCTGTATTCAATTTTCTGGCAGCCCGCACTTTGGCTGTGTTGGTAGCAACCACCATACCTTCCTGCACTTTGGTATTACAAGAAGACACCAGACGATTCATGCCCTCTACTTCCACCACGCACAGACGGCAGGCACCAATCTCATTTAATCCTTCCAGATAGCATAACGTCGGAATGACGATACCGGCCTGCCGAGCCGCCTGCAGAATCGTCAAATCTTCCTTTACAGTCAGTTGTTTTCCATCAATTATCATGTTTACCATTGGTCAACCCTACCCCCTTTTAAGGATCCCAGTCCGAATTTATCACAACGCAGACAGCGCAGCGCCTCTTGCTTGGCTTCTGCATCAGACAGGCCGTACTCAATCATGGCAAAATCCTGCTTACGTTCGCTGGCTTCCCGTTCCTTGGTATTGCAGCGGCCGCAAGGCGTCCGGTCAATAAAATGCGGTTCCGGAACAGTGACACCAAAATCCAGCTGGTGGTGATAGCCCAGGTAACCATCAATATTGGCCGCCGCTACTTTTCCGGCAGCAATGGAACGAATCACCGTAGCCGGACCGCTGACACAATCCCCGCCTGCAAATAACCCCTCCATACTGCTGATAACACCGTCATGACCGGCTGTAATCACACCGCGATGAACAGGGATGCCCTGTTCTGCAAAGTATTCCCACTGAATATTCTGACCGATGGCAATTACCACAATATCGCAAGGCACCTCTACTGCTCCTTCCGGCGCATCTACCGGAGATGGACGACCAGATCGGTCAATGGCGCCCACTATCTGCGGACGCAGACGCATAGCTGTACAGTTATTGTTTTCGTCAACTGTTACGCTATCCGGCGCATACAATTCCAATACCTCGCAGCCTTCCGCAATTGCGCCTTCCACTTCTTCCGCCAGCGCAGTCATATCTTTCTTTCTTCGGCGATAAGCGATGGTCACCTTTTCCGCACCCAAACGAACAGAAGAACGGGCAGCATCCATAGCTACATTGCCGCCGCCTACAATCACCACCCGTTTGCCGGCAAAATCAGGCGGATTGTTTTCACCGATCAAACGCAACATTTCTACTGCTGACATCACACCAACAGCATCTTCTCCGGCAATGTTCAGCTTTTTATCGGTATGGGCGCCAATGGATAAATAAACGGCATCATATTGCTCCATCAACGTATCCAATGTGATATCCGTTCCCACATTCACACCATAACGTACTTCTACACCGGTATCCAGAATGTGCTGCAAATCTTCATCCAGCCGCTGCCGTGGCAAACGATAACTGGGAATGCCGTAGCGCAGCATACCGCCCAGATATTGCAGCCGTTCATATACTGTAACCTGATGTCCCATCAGCTGCAAATAATAGGCCGCTGTCATACCGCTGGGACCGCCGCCGATAACAGCCACCTGTTTACCGGTAGCCGGTGCAGCCGCCGGTGCCGGCTGTTGACCGCCATGATCCACTGCGTATCGCTTCAAAGCGCGAATATTGATGGCATCATCCACCATGGTACGGCGGCAGTTGGTTTCACAGGGATGCTCGCACACAAAGGCGCAGGCTGTCGGAAACGGATTATCCTTCCGAATCAGCTGCACGGCATCATCATAGCGGCCGTCAGCTACCAGCGCAATATAGCCCGGAATATCCACCTGAGACGGACAGTAGGACATGCAGGGAATGGATTGCTCCACATTGCCCAGACAGCGGCCTTCTTTGATGTGGGCTTCAAAATCATCACGGAAATCCGCCGCACTTTTTTGCACCATTCGCGCTGCTTCATAACCGATGGCGCAATCGGCGGTCAGATAAATACTTTCTGCAGTTCGTTCAATCAGCGATAAGGTGTTCATGGTGGCATCGCCGTCCAATACCGATTCTAACAGTTGGGCCAGCTGTCCCAGGCCAATGCGGCAAGGTACGCATTTCCCACAACTTTGACTATGACATAAACGCACAAAAGATAAACAGCTATCCACCGGACAGAGCCCGGCAGGATTGGCAGCCAGACGGCCTTCCAGCACTTTATACAGTGCATCTGCCGCTTGCTGCGACTTTTTTGGCATTTGTAATTTCATTCTGCTCATAATGTTTCATCTACCCCCTAAATAAAAATGATACAGCTATATAAAGTGTACCGGAAAAAAAATTATTTGTAAATAAAAAGTCTGTCACTTTATCTATAACACTTACCAATATTATTATTATGACAGAAAAAAATGTTTATCACTTACAATTTTGCTACCGATTCATTTCAATTTGATACAATTTATGCTGTATCAAAGAATTGATTTCACATTTGATTGAAACCACAATAAAAAATCTTCTATCGTCTGGAACGGCTCCCATACAACAGAAGATTTTTCTGATTACAAAACTATTTTATTTTTGCTGCACCAAATCAATATGGAACGGTTCTCCCATTTGCTGATAATCGCCGTTCATCCGTCCGCTTTCTTTTGGCATTGCCGCTGCGTAGGGTGTCAGCTCCAGCCATTGGGTAGCTTCTGTAATAGGCGCTCCCAGGATTTCGCAAATCATATAACCGGTCCCCTCTTTTCCCAGAATCCGGCTGGTTTCAAAAATGATTTCCTGCCCCTGATCATCCACACCCTGCAGCCGCAGCATATAGTCAGAACGATCATTGGCTGTGCCGCCCTGCAAGGTAAAGTATACCCGCTGCCCCAAAGCATTTCCGGTATACTGAGTCAGTGTGACATCCACGCCATTGTCCAAGGTGAAGGACTGGTCAATGGGGATGATAACGGTGTCTGCTGCCAGAGCGCTGCCATCGGCCACAAAATGGAACTGCCACTTACCTTTGGGCGCATCGGTATGGGGACCAATGCTGCGGAAAACCAGCTTAATATCCAATTCTCCACTGGTATCTATCCCATCCAGATCATACCGGATAACCGAACTCACCGACAAATCATCCTCAATGCCGGCTCCGCCGCTGGCTCCGCCCAAAACGGGGCGGCCGTTCACATATACCATTCCGGTAGGAACCACCATTTGCAGCGTTTCCCTGTCTGCTTCTGTGACACCTTCTTTGTACAAACTGGTGGATACCACCAAACTGCCCTGATCCAACACCACTTCATTGAGCCGAATGGTATAGCCCTGGTCTGTCTGCGAGGTGCCGATTACCGTTGCATAATCCTGCAGATTGCGGTCTAACCCCATAAAATTGCTGATATGCCAGGCCACGCCCTCACCGGCGGCATACACAATTTCGCTGCCCGCGCCGGGTATGGCCAACACAGCCACCAATGCTGCGGCGCAGGCAACACCCGCCATTTTTTTATAGCTCCGCCGTTTTCCGATCCGCTGTTTCATGGCCTGCTTCATTCTTTTTTTATCCAAATCACTAACCGACACCGGTTCATACGCTTGTACATCGGTCTGTACATCATTTAACAAATCATAAATTTTGTTTGGCATAATCGTTACTCCTTTCCGGATACGCAATATTTCTGCCGCAGCTGTTTTCGTCCGCGACTGACTCGATTGTACAAAACATCTCTGCTGATATTCATATTTTGCGCCACTTGTTCAACGGTCATATCTTCCACAAATAACTGACGAAATAATTGCCGATCCGATTCTTTCAGACAAGACAACAACTCTTCCACTTCGTCAAAAATCTCCTGCTCCAAAAGAGTTGCCCGTTCATCAGGCAACTGCTCCGCCGCCTCCAAAGGCTGCTCCTGCATATGCTTCAGCCACATACGGCGGCAATCAATGGCTTTATAGCGGCAGATGCCTGCCAGCCAATTTACAAAAGTGCTTCGTTGGGTATCATAGCTGTCGATGTGCTGCCAGAGCGCCAATAATACATCATTGATACATTCCTGCTGCAATTCAGGCAAATGATACAATTGCTTGCGCACCACCGAAACAATCAAACCGCTGTAAGTATCGATCACATATTCCAACGCTTTTTCATTGCCCCGCTGCAGCTGCGTAATAAAATTTTTTTCCGTTATCTTCATCGTTTTATCCCTTCTTTGTTCTGTCCATCGGCCAATGTCATTTTGTTCTTACACTTATTATTTCGCAGCAAATGTTCCAAATCTATCAGAAAAAGAAAAATAAATAGAAAATTTTTTAGTTCTGTATCCTTCCGAATTTTCAGCCGGGTTTTGTTGTGGCAAACAGGGGATACTATCCCTTCTTCAATTTTTTCATAGTTCTTGTATAAATCCGCTTATTTCTTGCCGGACTTGCAGAGGATTATCTAGGTTTGTGCCATGATTAGCTCCAGTAATAACAACTAATTTTGAATGTTTAATTGACTGATGAATAAATGGCTGCTGTCGTTTCGTCAAAATATCATGGTCGCCAATTAAAATTAATGTAGGACATTTTATTTTTGACAATTCAGAGCGGCTTTCCATACTGGTAACAGCTTTCCATACTCGATTAAATTCATCATGATTTATTGATCTGACAACTTCTTTTATGTATTCTTTGGTGGTAGGATTACTTCCTAACGCAATCCCCATACTCCACGCAATCCAACTCATAGGCATAAGCTTTAGACAAATTCGATTGACCGGCACACAAATTCGTTCATACAGATTAAAGCTGTTTGTGCAAGGTGCGCCTATTAAAATAAGACGTTCTACCCGCGTAGGAGCATTTATAGCTAATTGCATTGCAGTATGTCCTCCCATGGATAACCCACATACAATTACAGTTGCGATCTTTAAGTAATCAAGTAGCGCTTTCGCATCTTTCCAAAAAATATCAGGAGATACATTCCCTTTCGGTAAAGAAGATTTACCATGACCACGCGCGTCTAAGGTTATCACCCGGTATTCAGAAGAAAAATAATCAACTTCATTTTTCCATTGACGCATATCCCACGAAGCACCATGTAAAAAGAGTAATGCTTTCCCTTTTCCCTGCTCCTCAAAATATAGCTTTGCACCTAAGTTTTCAAAGTATGGCATAATTAACCTCCGTTCTCTGAATGATAAAATAAGAAATCTGCTTTACTCTATCGAAAAAATCGGCATTGCCTGTATCAACCTCCTTCTCTACACGTTTACTTAAAGCAATAGTAAATTCAATCTAAACTCTTGCGAATATGCCTGTATTGCAAGGTTTTTTAGGTAATTCAACATTTTTATGTAAAAAGTCAGCCGTCTTTGTTAATCAAAAACAGGCTGACTTTCTTCTTACGTCTATTCGTTTCTATGTGCTTGTGTTTCCAGTTCTGTCAAACGGTTCAGCCATTCCGGATATACCACCAGAGGCAATACCAGTACCTCCTCCAGCATGGCTGCCTGACCAATGGCCATCTGAATGCCTGTTTCCAGCAATTCTTCCCATTGCCACGCCTGCAGCTCCGGATCGGTGCCATCCGAATCATTAGCGCGGGAAAAAGCCAACAGCAATAACCGCACCGGAAAAGGCTGCTGCTGCATTTGCTGCAGCCAGCTCAGGGCTTGCTGCAATTGCGCCTGATCAAACTCTTCCTGTCGGGCATAGGCCAATACCACTATGACACCGGTTCCGCCGGTCCGTTCCTGCGTGATGCCGGCAGCATGCCACAGGTTACCCCATTGCGGCCAGGGCATCTGTAAGTCAGACAAAGACAACTGCTGCTGCAAATACTCTGCCGAATCCTCCGGCAGTTGATATCCTTCCTGCAAAAGCGGAAAGCTCCACTGTACATAAGCAATTTGACCACCGCTCATAATGCTGAGCAGCTGATTCAATCTTGCACCTTGCTCCAGATTGCAAACAGCTTGCAGCCAACGTTGCCGTTCTGTTATTTGTTCCAAGAAAATTCCTCCTTAAAGGGCGATCTGACAGGGCTTCCCATTTTCAAACAGCGTATAATAGTTAAATCCGCAGGATCGCAGCAATGCCTCTGCCCGTTCAAAGCCATATCCCAGGTACTGGGGCACATGAGCATCACTGCCCACCGTAATAATCTCTCCATGCAGCTGGCGGTAGAGTTTTAAAATTGTTTCATGGGGATGGGGATAGGAAAAGCCCTTATACAAACTGCCGGTGTTGATTTCGATTCCTTTGCCCTTTTCAATCAATACGGTCAGCAATTCTTTAAAAATATCGTAATAATCCAATGGATCATAGTGTAAATCTTTGCTAGGACCATACCGGATGACATAGTCCAAATGACCATATACCTGAAAGCAATCAAATACTTTCACATTTTCTAAAATGGACAAAAAATATTCCTCATAAGCCTGATGCTCTGTCTTACCCTCATAATATTGGGCATAATAGGGGTCCTGCCCCTGCACAAGATGAGAAGAACCAATGATGAAATCCACCGAATATCGGGCGGCAAAGGCATTGATCTTGTCAGCGCTCTGCGCCATCAGCCCCAGTTCTATACCGGTGCGGATCTGAATTTGATTCCGGTATGTTTCCCGCAACCGAGCCAAAGCTGCCAGATATCCATCCATATCTAATATAAAGTCCCGCTCATCTTCTCCCACCGGATAATCCACATCATGATGGTCTGTCAGATAAAAATAAGTACGCCCCTGCCTAATCGCCGCTTCGATCATGGCTTCCACCGGTGTATCCGAATCACTGGAAAACACCGAATGGACATGGCAATCTGCTGCTAACATAATACGGCGCCCCCTTTATTCCCAGGCAAACCGCTCTACAGCAGTCTGTTCTATATATTGATCCTTAATAGAGGCCAACTGCTGAAAATGGGCAGTTGCTTTATGGGCTTCCAGCGCCGCCGCAGTTTCCCATACTTCCACCAGTAAAATGGTATCCTCCTGCTGTGCTGCATAAAAGTAATCATATCGAATATTTCCCGCTTCTGCTCTGGAGGCAGCATCAATGCCCGCCGCCGCAACAGCCTTTAGATAGTTTTCCTTCTGGCCGGGTTTAGCAGTATAGGTTACATGTAATATAATCATCTAAAACACCCCTTGTGTTCATTTTTTATTTATTCATAAACGGCAACATCACAGATTGCTTTTCACAAAATTTACGGTTTTTATTATAGCACATCCTTTCCCAAAAGAAAAACTCCCTTTCCCAAAAAGAAAGAGAGTTTCTAATGAAGATTTTTATATTTACCTGGGTAATTATCTGGATAATAAGGTTTCAAAAGATAAGTTAGGATTTACATCTAACGACAAAGGCGCATATTCCTGCCGAACGGCTTTATAATGCGCCGCCGCGCCAATCATGGCTGCATTGTCGGTGCAAAACTGCACCGGCGGATAATAAACCTGCATACCTTTGGCCGCGGCAGCCTGCTGCAGCTGTTCCCGCAATGTTCCGTTGGCCGCTACGCCACCGGCCAGCAAAATGGTATCCACACCGCTTTGCTCGGCTGCATGGATGGTTTTCTGCACCAGCACATCCAGCACCGCCTGCTGAAAGCTGGCCGCCACATCAGCCGCAACAATGGATTCCCCTTTCATCTTTGCCTGATTCAAATAATTCAGCACCGCCGATTTTAGCCCGCTAAAACTGAAATCAAAGCTGTCCTCGCCCATCCAGGCTCTGGGCAGCTCAATGGCGGCAGGATTTCCTTCCTTGGCCAGTTTTTCAATCTGCGGACCGCCGGGATAAGGCAATCCAATGGCGCGGGCAATCTTATCGTAGGCTTCGCCGGCCGCATCATCTCTGGTTTGGCCCAGCAACAGATATTGCCCATGATCGGTAATTTTAATGATATTGGTATGTCCACCGGATACCACCAGACAAACCAAAGGAAACTGCAAATCCTGTTTTACCAGAAAATTGGCGCAAATATGACCTTCAATGTGATGTACGCCAATCAACGGTTTACCGGAAGAAAATGCCAGCGCCTTGGCTGTGGCTACCCCTACCAGCAGCGCGCCCACCAGCCCCGGACCATAGGTCACTGCAATATGGGTAATGTCCTTTAAAGACAGCTCTGCCTGCTCCAGCGCTTCTGCGATCACCACATTGATCAATTCCAAATGCTTACGAGAAGCTATCTCCGGCACAACACCGCCATAACGGCGATGAATGGCGATTTGTGTAGAAACCACATTGGACAAAATTTCATGCCCGTTTTTTATGACAGCCACAGCTGTTTCATCACAACTGGACTCAATTGCTAATATGATTGTATCTTCCATCGTTCCTATGCCTGCGCTCCTTCCTCACGATACCACATAATGACAGCATCCTCTTGATTATCTTCATAATATTTTTTCCGGATTCCCTCGGCCCGAAATCCCAACTTTTCATAAAGCCTGCGGGCGATTTGGTTGGACTGACGCACCTCCAGAGTCATGGAGCGCACCCCTTCCGCTTTGGCAAAGCACATCATCTGCTCCATCAGATAGGTGCCGGCCTTTTGCCGCTGCCATTGCGGATGGACAGCCACATTGGTAATATGCCCTTCATCAAAAATTTTCCAGTAACCAGCATAGGCAACCACCTCAGTGGGATTTTCCCGATCCAGCAGCACCAGATACCGACAAAGGGGATTCTTTTCCAGTTCCTCGGTAAACATCCGCTCCGTCCAGGGACTGGAAAAACAAAGCTGTTCCAGAAGGCAAACCCGGGGAATATGTTTCAGCTCCATCGGACAAACAAAAACCCGTTTGGCCATGTCAGAAGATTGCAAATTTTGCTGCAGCTCTATTGCTGTCCCTGATGTCTGGCTTCCCATTGCACTTCCGCCTCCGGTTTTCTAATATAGATCAGCTCTGTTTGAAACAAATCATCAAACTGTCCGCATGTTGCCCGCTCTGCCGCCAACATGGCCAGTGAACCGGCCCGGGATAATCTTACATTGCCTTCTGCAAAATGGCATTGACTGCCCAATTTCTCCGCCAGCACATCGGCAAAAACAGCCACGCCATCCCCCAAAAACCAAACGTCCTCCTCAAGCTGCAATAACTGTTGCGCCAATTGTTCCACCCCAATGGCCTGATAATCACTGAGCCGCTCCAACTGGTGACCGCCGCGATAAAGGGCAGTATACACTTGTTTTTTCTGCGCATTTAAGATAGGACAGATCACACCGGGATAATGCAGCAGATTACGAGCCAAACAATCCAGCGTCGGCACTGCAATCAATTTCTTGTCGGCCCCCTGCGCCAGACCTTTGGCTGTTGCCATTCCAATTCGCAATCCTGTAAAAGAGCCCGGTCCCTGAGTTACTGCCACCGCATCCAAATCCTCCACAGATAATTCCAAATCCTGCAGTAGCTGCTGAATCAGCGGCAGCAATTTTTCCAAATGGGTATTTTTGGTGTTCAAAAAAATCTCACCAAGCAATTGTTCTCCATCAGCAACAGCAACGCCCGCCACCGGCGTAGAACTATCGATACTTAGAATAATCACAACCTGTCAGCTCCTCTATCATATGTTCATAACGACTGCCAAAAGGCGCAAACCGCAATTCCCGTCCTTCCGGCACAACGGCAATCTCCATGCCCAAATATTCATCAGGCAGCAGCGACGCAACTATCTGCGCCCATTCCACTACCGTAACACCCTGTCCATAAAAATATTCTTCATATCCCAAATCATACAGTTCTTCCGGCTGTTTCAGACGGTAAACATCCATATGATACAATGGAAGCCGTCCTGACTGATACTCATGGATAATGGTAAACGTAGGGCTATTGATATCTTCCTTCACTTCCAGCCCCTGGGCAATACCCTGCGTCAACAATGTTTTGCCAGCCCCCAGATCGCCGTCTAACGCCAAAAAATCCCCGGGCTGTAAAAACTGGGCCAACCGTTTGCCCAAATACTCCAATTCCTGCGGCGTTTTTGTAATAATTTTAATCATATACCTCTCATTCCCCTCAGAAAAATAAAATCAATTGATGCACTTCAATTCATTGTTAGGTTTCCCTGTTTGGAAAATTTTATACAAAAAAATGGCATCGACAACCGGACATGCATCCGTTGCGACACCATAGACAATGGGCGTTGACGGGATCGAACCGCCGACATTCTGCTTGTAAGGCAGACGCTCTCCCAGCTGAGCTAAACGCCCGGGAATGACATGTACGGGATTCGAACCCGTGAGTGCCAGCGTGAAAGGCTGGTGAGTTAAGCCCCTTCTCCAACATGCCATACAGTATACCAATCATATAATAAGTGGGCCCACTTGGGTTTGAACCAAGGACCGTCCGGTTATGAGTCGGATGCTCTAACCGCTGAGCTATAGGCCCACGCACCCTGTTGTTCATCCTTAACGCAGGAGCCTTTTGTATTATATGTTAATATACTGATAAAGTCAAGCCTTTTTTAATTTATTTTTAATCATTTTTAATTTATTTTTAATCTAAATAATCTTTTAACTTACGGCTTCTGCTCGGATGACGCAATTTGCGCAGCGCTTTTGCTTCAATCTGCCGAATTCGTTCTCTGGTAACACCAAATTCCTGTCCCACTTCTTCCAATGTTCTGGAACGCCCGTCATCCAACCCAAACCGCAAACGCAATACCTTTTCCTCACGGGCAGTCAATGTATCCAGCACGCTTTCCAGCTGCTCTTTCAGCAAAATATAAGATGCCGCTTCAGCCGGCGCCGGTGCATCTTCATCTTCGATGAAATCTCCCAGGTGGCTGTCTTCTTCTTCCCCAATGGGTGTTTCCAAAGAAACCGGTTCCTGTGCCACTTTCTGGATCTCACGCACACGCTCTACCGGAATTTCCATGGCCGCTGCAATTTCTTCCGGTGTTGGATCACGGCCCAACTCCTGCAGCAATTGACGGGAAACACGAATCAATTTATTAATGGTTTCCACCATATGCACAGGAATCCGAATGGTTCTTGCCTGATCGGCAATAGCTCTGGTAATGGCCTGCCGAATCCACCAGGTCGCATAGGTACTGAATTTAAAACCCTTGCCGTAATCAAATTTTTCTACCGCTTTGATCAAACCCAGATTTCCTTCCTGAATCAAATCCAAAAAGAGCATGCCGCGCCCTACATACCGTTTGGCAATGCTGACAACCAGACGCAGATTGGCTTCCGCCAACTGTTTCTTTGCCTCCTCATCACCCTGTTCCATCCGTTTGGCCAAACGGACTTCTTCCTCGGCGCTTAACAGAGGAACCCGTCCGATTTCTTTCAAATACATACGGACAGGGTCATCAATACCCACGCCCTCCGGCACGCTCAGATCCAGGTCTATAACTTCTTCTTCGATATCCTCCGGCGCTAACTCATCATTCAGAACAGCATCCAGCGAACCATCATCTGTTTCCAGCAGCACAATTTCCATTTCTTCTTCGTCCAAATCAGACTTATCCTTTTCGGACGCAGCATGTACAAGCTTGATTCCCATCGCGCTGATCTGCTCATAAACATCATCAATTTGTTCAGGAGAAAGCTCTGTACTGCTTAAACTATCCATAATTTCTTCATAAGACAGCGTTCCTTTTTCTTTGCCCTTAGCCAGTAACTGTCTTACTTTTTCCTTTTCTTTTCTGATATCTCTTCCTGCCATTTGCTATTCCCCCTTTCTTGATGCTTCATACTCTTTTTTTACCCGTCGGATTGTATCCAATTCCTGCAACGCCTCTTGCATATCCTCTGCGGCCCCCATTTTTTCAGCTTCTGTTAATTTTTGAACCATTTTTTGATATTCCTGATCCAGTTGCTCCTGTTTCATTTGCCAGAGCGCATCTTTTAATGCTTTCTCCTGATCGGTGATATACGTCTCCTCCATTACAATGTCAGCCAACAGCTGACTTTTATCCTGAGAAATCCCGGAACTGTCCACTTTCCCACAGCGTTTGATACTGTCTGCAAAATCGCAATACAGCGCAGCTGCAGTTGATCCAAACATGGCAGCGCCCCCATAGGCTTCTGCCACGCTCAACAGATCCGGGCGGTCAAATAAAATACGCAGAACATTCTTTTCGACTTTACTTTCTATATTCCCTGCCGGAAATTCTTTTTCCTGCTCAGCGGATTCTGGCTCCGGCATCCGCTGCCTTTGCCCGGAAGCGGACGATGCAGTTTGCAACTCTGCCCAAACAGCCTTTTCACTAACCTGCAGTTGCTGACTGATTTCCCGAATAGCACTCTCCCGCGCCACGGCGCTCTGCATTTTGCGAAGATCCGGCAAAAGCTGAGTCACAACCTGCATCTTTCCCGCAATACTATCTGTATTAGTTGTTTCCATATATCTGGCAATTTTATACATAATCAGCTCCTGACTGTCGGAAATTAACTGTTCAAAAGCTTCCTTTCCATATTTTTTCAAATATTCATCAGGATCGGCTCTGTCGGGAATCTGTATCACACGGGCTGTACAGCCCAGATCAGACAAAATATCCAAACAACGCATGGTCGCTTTCACACCGGCGCTGTCCCCGTCAAAAGAGATGCCTACCTGATAGGTGTTGCGCATCAGCAGCTTGCCCTGCTCCGGCGTAAACGCCGTACCCAACGGCGCCACCGCATTATCAATGCCATATTGATGGCAGCTGATCACGTCCATGTACCCTTCCACAATAATGGCCTGATCGGCATTACGAATCTTATTGCGCGCCAAATGCAGCCCGTACAGATTGCGGCTTTTATGAAACAACGGCGTGTCCGGCGAGTTCAGATACTTCTGCGGACTAGATTCCTTATCAATAATGCGTCCGCCAAAGGCGATAATATTTCCTTTTTCATCACCAATAGGAAATATCAATCGCTGCCGAAACCGGTCCACATACCGTCCTGTTTTTTGACTGACGCTGACCAGCCCCAGATCCAGCATTTCCTGCGGACTGATTTTTTTGGTCTTTAAAAATTGATACAAACTATCCCACCCGTTCGGCGTAGCGCCAAGCCGAAACTTTTCGGCGGTTTCCCGGGTTATCTGCCGCTGTCGGAGATACTCCCGATATGGCTGCCCCATGGCATGCTCCATCAGCACTGTGTGATAATACCTCGTCACCAATTCATTGATCTGCAAGTACCGTTTTCGCTGCTCCATCTGTTTTCGCTGCCCTGCCGTCAATTCCTTTTCCGGCAGCTGCACACCGGCTCTTTTGGCCAGCTTTTCCACAGCTTCCAGAAAGGAAATGCCCTCTATTTCCATGACAAACCGAAACACATTGCCGCCTTTTCCACAACCAAAACAATGAAAAATCTGCTTTCCCGGAGAAACAGAAAAAGAAGGAGTTTTTTCATTGTGAAAAGGACACAAACCCTGATAATTACTCCCTCTTCGTTTTAACGGCACATATTCATTAATAACTGAAACAATATCGCACCGGGCAACAATTTCATCCAAAATCTCCTGCGGTATATATCCAGTAGACATATCATCACCCATTTTTTCATTTATCTTGCTAAGAATTCGCTAAAAATTTTAAATTTCCTCTTTATTTTCAAAAATAATTTTTTTATTTTTCATTTTTTATCAAATCGTCTAAAAATCTGCATTATCCTGCATTCCTTGCGCCTGCATTCAGATAAAAGAGCGCGGAATGGTAATTTCTTTGAAAGATGCAATGCAAAATGCATCGGACATACCGGAAATATAATCGCAAACACCCTGCCGCACACCTTCCTCTGCGGCAATCTGCTGATACACATCGGGCATCTGTTCAGGATGGCTGCAATAATGTTCAAACAAATATCGCACCACCAACGCAGCCCGCTCCCGTTCCATGGCGCAAATGCCGCCCTTGTAAACGGTATCAAACATAAACGAACGCAACCCGCGCAAAGCCCAATCCACCTCCGGTGTAAATCCCAGCACCACCTGCTCCCTGCTGTCCGCTTGCTCCATCAGCTGCCTTGCATGCTGCACCAGATCCGCAACCAGCGTTGTGATCCGCTCTCCATGACTATGCCCCAGCACCGCAGTATATTCCGCCGGCAGCAATTCCTCCCGCAGCACATTGGCGCGGATGCTGTCATCAATATCATGCTGTACATAGGCAATCTTGTCGCTGAACCGAATGATCTGCCCCTCCAATGTAGCAGCGCATTTCTGCGCCGTGGCATAGCCGCTGTGATGCAGCACACCATCCAATACTTCCTGCGAAAGATTCAGTCCCCGTTCACCATTATGCCGTTCAATCCGCTCCAGCACCCGCACACTGTTGCGGTTATGCCGAAATCCGCCGGGCATCAGCTCGTTCAAAACCTCCTCGCCGGTATGGGCAAAGGGTGTATGCCCCACATCATGGGCCAGAGCAATGGCTTCAATCAAATCCTCATTGAGCCACAACGCCTTCCCAATGGTTTTGGCGATCTGATTCACCTCTAAGGTGTGCGTCAGCCTAGTGCGATAATGATCTCCCGACGGCGTAATATACACCTGCGTCTTTTGATTTAAACGGCGGAACGCTTTGGAATGAATGATCCGGTCCCGATCCCGCATAAAACAGGTTCGGAGTTCATCCGGCTTTTCCGGACGCACCCTGCCCAAACTTTGTGTCGATAAGGTAGCCCACCTAGACAGCTGTTTTTGCTCCCAGGCTTCAATTTCTTCCCGCAATACCATAGCCAGCCCTCTCTTTCTGCTTTTGTGCATCAACAATCATCTGCAACCAACAGCAATCAAAAAGTCCTGTTGTAATGTATATTCGTAATAAAAAAGGATTCTCCTTCTTTCTTCTACAATTTTTTCTCATGTTTCAGCATATTTCTGTTTGTTTCTGTTCTTTCCCCTACTATCAGCCGACAACGCCCAAAATCGTATCAATTTCCTGTAGCAAAACGATAGCGCTATCCTACATACAACCATCACTTCTCCAAAACCACCGGGAGAGCAATCTCTTTGCAGAAAGTCCACCTCTGGATGGACTGTGGCAAACGTATTTTATGGAGCTGGACGCAGTCCAAAGCGACAAAAATACGTGCAGCTACTGTCCAGAGTAGCGTGTGGACGCTGCAACAGATATTGTCCGACAGATGATATGGTATCCAACTTCTGCTGTTTATTAAATTTGGTTAATAAGAGTGTTTCACGTGAAACAATTTTTTGTAATGCTACATCATCGGGAGATGTTTGTTGCCTGCCCTCCTTCAGCAGACATCCGCTTGTCAGTCTGCTTCACTTTGGACTGCGTCCAGTTCAGCAAGACAGACTGCGCATTTGTCCGCTTCAATGTCGACAATGGCAACAAAACATCTCCCTGACTTGTGCGCATAAGGCTGGCCTATCCTTTGCCAAAATTCCGAATTGGGATGGTCAGCAACGCAGATTGTTTTATCCGAGCTGGACGCAGTCCATGGCGAGGAAAATAATCAAGTTGATGTCCAGCACCACTGAGGGATGGGCAAAGATAGGACAAGCCGACCATGTAATCTTTCACACTAAACAATTTTATTTACGATACTCCACCATCGGGAAACTGTTTGTTGCCTGTCCTCCTTCATCGAACAGTTTTACCGCTGTTCCCCTTAGTCGGACTACGTCCGCCACGGTTGAAACAGCTGGTCAAACCGTCCGCTTCAATGTCGACAATGGCAACAAAACATCTCCCTGACTTGCGCATATAAGGCTGTCCTATCCTTTGCCAAAAAACGCACAAAAAATGGACTCTCATAGAAAACTTCTATAAAAGAGTCCACGCAAAGTCCATTTCCCGATTCTATTCATCTGTACCCAGATGAACGAACGCTTTTGTAATATTGGTTTTTGTTACACGGCCCACTACTTTCAGCCGACCGTTCTTTTCTTTCTGCACAACCGGCATACCATCAATCTGATGCTCTATCATCCGTTTGGCTACTTCCCACAGGCTTTCTTCCTCATAAGCCACCACAATGTTGGGCATACGAGTCATAATCACACCAATGGGCAGTTGATTGATATCCGCCTTACCAATGGCAATTTTCAGCATATCCTTGCGGGAGCTGATGCCCTCTAATTCCTGCGCATCGTTCACCACAAAAATAGTCCCCACATCATTCACAAACATACTGACAATGGCATCGTATACTGATGTGGCTTCATCCACCATAACCGGAGCAGACTGATAATCGCCAACCTTCAGCTCTTTCATCTTCTCATAAACACTAAAAGGATTCTGATCGCCTTTATAATAATAGCCCACCCTCGGTCTGGCTTCCAACAGGCCGATTTGTGTCAAAAACGCCAAATCAGGCCGCAAAGAAGCCCGCGTAAGATGTAATTTTGAGGCCACCCGTTCCCCTGTAATCGGGCCGCATTCCTTCACAATTTCTACAATCCGTTGCTGTCTTCCGTTCAGCTGCATCGTCTCGCCTCCCCATCGCTCTTTAGGACCGGAAATTGCTGAACTGCAGCTCTATTCCATAGTCCTTGCCCTTCAAACAGGCAATCACTGCCTGCAGATCATCAATTTTTTTCCCGCTGACACGGATCTGGTCATCTTGTAACTGAGTCTGTACCTTTATCTTCATGTCTTTGATATCTTTTGTAATTTTTTTGGCCACATCCGCCTCTATGCCTTGTTTGATGCGGATATTCTGCCGCACCATACCGCCGGCGGCAGGCTCTACCTTACCATATTCCAGATTCTTAATGGATACGCCCCGTTTGATAAACTTTCCCTGCAAAATATCTACAATGTTGCGCATTCTGGTATCATCTTCCGTAACAATTTTTACCGCATTGCCATTTTCAATTTCCACAACACTTTTGGTTCCCTTAAAATCAAAACGCTGGGTAATCTCCTTTACCGTTTGCTGCACCGCATTGCTTACTTCCTGCATATTCACTTCTGATACAATGTCAAAGCTTGGTTCCTTTGCCATAACAATCCCTCCATTTCAACGATCCAATCCTATGATTTACTCCTATCATGTACTATGATTCAGAATAACTCTCACATCTATTTTCATGAAAACTCTGCTAACACCCGATTAACATTCTCTTAAAACTCTGCACTACGCGCCACCCGCGGAAAGGCAATCACATCGCGAATATTGCTGATACCGCTCAAATACATCAATAATCGTTCAAAGCCCAGACCAAACCCCGCATGCCGTGTGCCGCCATACCGACGCAGATCCAGATACCACCAGTAATCTTCTTTGTTTAACTGCAATTCTTCCATCCGCTGCTCCAGCAGATCCAACCGTTCTTCCCTCTGGCTGCCGCCGATGATCTCGCCAATACCGGGCACCAACAGATCCATTGCCGCAACGGTCTTGCCGTCATCATTCAACCGCATATAAAACGCCTTAATATCTTTGGGATAATCGGTAACAAAAACAGGCTTTTTAAAATACTGCTCAGTCAGGTAGCGTTCATGCTCAGTCTGCAAATCAATGCCCCAGGAAACCGGATAGGCAAACGCCACATCTGCCTGCTGCAAAATGGCAATGGCTTCCGTATAAGTAACACGGCCAAAGTCAGAGGACAAAATATGCTGCAACCGCTCCAGCAGCCCTTTATCCACATACTGATTGAAAAAGGCCATTTCCTCCGGCAGTCGTTCCAGAGCAGCTTGGATTACATATTTCATCATATCCTCTGCCAGCGCCATCACATCGGACAAATCAGCAAAGGCAATCTCCGGCTCCAGCATCCAAAACTCTGCGGCATGGCGGGCTGTATTGGAATTTTCTGCCCGAAAGGTAGGTCCAAAGGTATACACATTACGAAACGCCATAGCAAAGGTTTCTGCATTGAGCTGCCCGCTCACTGTC
This sequence comes from uncultured Clostridia bacterium, assembly GCA_944391625.1. GTDB lineage: Bacteria > Bacillota > Peptococcia > Peptococcales > Peptococcaceae > UBA7185. The sequence continues at coordinate 4,452 of CALXUG010000029.1, read as the reverse complement.
AAATTGGCCGCCTTGCCGAAAAAATCCTGGCTGTAGTCCACAGCGCCGTCGGCAGTGTGCGGCACATGGGCCAGATCCATGGTGGTCAGCTGAAACATCTCACCGGCACCCTCGCAGTCACTGGCTGTAATAATAGGTGTATGCACATACACAAAGCCCTTCTCCTGAAAATATTGATGGATGGCGTAAGCCAGCACCGAGCGTAGACGAAATACCGCCGAAAAGGTATTGGTCCGCGGCCGCAGATGGGCGATGGTGCGCAGATACTCAAAGCTATGCCGTTTTTTTTGCAGCGGATAATCCGACGGGCAGCTGCCTTCTATGGCAACTTCCTTTGCTTTTAACTCAACCGACTGCCCTGCTCCGGGAGAAGCAACCAGAATGCCTTTCACCCGCAGCGCTGTACTGATGCCCAAACGGCACACCTGTTCAAAATTAGGCAAATCCGATTCAAACACAACCTGCAGATTTTGAAAAAAGCTTCCGTCATTCAATTCAATAAAACCAAAGCTTTTGGAAGCGCGGATATTGCGGACCCAGCCCACAACCTCCAACTCCTGCTCCAAATATGGCTCCGACTCACGGAAAATCTGTTTTATTTCTGTCATCCCTCTTACAACCTCCAGTATATATGATGGATTATGTGTAGCAAAAACAGCATAACATGCTGAAATAATCAGCTTATATCTCACATATTATTCATATTGTACGCTATTTTTATGTTTCATGTCAAACCATTGTCTTACTTTTTACATAAAAAGATGTTTTATTTCTAAAAAAATACCCGCTAATTATGAACTCTTATTCCTTTTTATGTTCCCCAAGTACTGTCGGCAGGAGTCAATGCCGATTGCTTCATCATAAGACATAATAAAAGGCTCCACCTGATGCAGCGTGGAACCTTTACAATAAAGCGCATACTCTGCGCAAATCATGCACACAGTCTAAAAGACACATGCAGTGTGCTATAGTACCTGTTTTCTCATTTTAGTTTTGCTTATGTTTAAAGTAAGTATACAAAAACCCTGCTCCACTAATACACAAACATATTGCAGCAACAAAAAATCCATATTTTGCAACTATCTGCTTTTGAAAAACTGCGGCGATAAAGAAGCAAATTCCACCAATAACATTAAATATGGAAGCAACTATGTAACCTGCCAAATTTTTCATAACATTTACACCTCCGCTGTTGTCAAAGTTTCTCATGCTCACTCACAGTGCCGACTTTCTCCGATAGGTTACAAACTGGCAGGCCGCAGTCCGGCAAGGCTCTCTGCTGATTTCCTCAAACTGAGACCAGTCTACTTCCGGAAAGAACACATCGCCATGGGGCGTCAGATCCACCCAGGTAAGATCCAGCTGCTGCGCCAACGGCAGCGCTTGCGCATAAATCTGCCCGCCGCCGATGATATAAATTTTCAGCCGATCTGCCAGCGCCAGCGCCTGCTCTAACGAAACCGCCAGCTGCGCATCGGCACAGTGCGTCATGGTTTGGGACAGCACAATATTTTGCCGGTCAGGCAATCCATGACCGATGCTTTCATAGGTGCGCCGCCCCATAATCACCGTGTGCCCCGTAGTCAGCTGCTTAAAATGCCCCAAATCCTCCGGGATATGCCAGGGCATCCCCTGCGCTGCGCCGATCACACCATTGCTGGCAACAGCCGCAATCAAATGTATGGTGGGCATCAGGCATGCTCCTTTCTCAGCTGCTGTAGCATATTTTGCGCAAAGGCCTGCGCCCGCTGATCAATATCAGCAATTTTATTAATACTGAAAGGATCGTTGGCAGTGGCCAGCAACGCAAACCGAGACGGCAGCAAAAAAGTTTTATTCATATTCAATGCGCCCAAAATCTGTTTGGCAACAATATCACCGCCGCTGTATCCCGAAACCACCAGACAGAACACCGCCTTTTCATAAAACCGCACCTGGCTGAACAGCGCAGTCAGCCGATTGATAAAAGCCGACAAATTGGCGCTCACCGCATCATTATAATTGGGACACAAAATCACCAGCGCATCACAATCCAAAATGGCAGGATACACCTCCTCCACAATCACGCCGCCGTAAAAACAACTGCAAGTTTCGCCAAAATGACGGCAGGTTTGATACGGACAACCATTACAATCCACCACAGTGCCATTCTGCAAAGAAATTTCCTGAACCCGGCAACTGTCTTCCAGATGCTGCTTCACCTTGCCCCACAGCGTCAATGTATTAGACGTTGCCCGATTACTGGCATGCACCGCCAAAATCTGGGGCTGCCGATGCAGCCGCTGCTCAAATGTCATCAATCGGTCCAGCAGCGCCTCCACAGCATGATGATAAGCACCCATTCTGTCGGTCTGCAAATTGCGCGCCTGCACCAAAAAATTATCCAGCGAAGCAGTGCCCTCCACCAGCGGCTTGCCGGGAAACACACATCCGCTTTGGTTGGCAGCAAACACCAGCTCCCTGCCGACAGCCTTAGTATACAGCTCGCTGTCGGCATCAATCAGCACAGCCCCCACGCAGCCTTCCAGACAATCGGCCGTTGTCCGTATCTTGCGCAGCAGCTTCTGATACTCCAAATTGACGCCGTCTGCCCCCAAATTTAACACAAACAAAACACGCCGCTGCTTGATTGCAGTAAACGCCTCCGCCTTTCGCCATACCTCGGTTTCATAGGGCGCAATCGCCTGCTGCAATATAGTCTGCAACCGCCGGTTTTGCTGCTGCCCTTCATCCTCAGGCGCAATCACAAGCAATCCCGCTTTGTATTCCTGCATATAACCACTTCCTTTACCACCAACCATCAACCATATTTGCCTTTCACATCACTGACAAAGTTCCTCCAACGTGGTTACCACCGTCTGCAAGCGTTCCAGCAGCTGCGGCGGCAACGGCAAATGTTCCAGCTCCAGCCCATACACCGTGCTGCGATTTTTTGCCCCCATATAGATTCCGCCTAAAAAATTAGAGCTGTAATGCCATTCCCCCCGCAAAGTCAGCAAAATAGAAATGGCCGCCGAAGACAGCGCCGGCGCAACATAAGGCTTATAGCCCAAAGCCCGCACCTCCAAATTGGCTTTTATCGTCTTCTCTGTCAACTCCAACGACAAATCATGATGATAATCGGTCACACTATCGGCAATTACCAGCTGCTGCCCATGGGGCCCGTAGGCTCTGCCCTCCTGCAAAAACCGCGCAAACCGCTCATCCTGTTTGGCAAAATAAGCAGCCCTGCTGTTCATCACGCCCAGTCCATATCCCTGCACCTGTTCCGGACGCAGCCCCAGGCCGTCCCACCGACCGGCCGCATCCCGGTTGCTGGCAGACCACACCCGCTGGCAAAGGGGATCCACCGGATCGGAAACCACTGCAAACAATCCCGCAAAACCAGCCTCGCGGGCCAGTTTCCCATATTCACCGATAATCTGACTATTGGCCTCTAGCTGGGCCATACGCACATCCTGCACCTCTGTCCCCACAGGCGGAATGGCTTTAGAAGCGCAGAACACAAACACATCGCACTGAAATAACTGCTGCCGATCAATCACCTCTACCTGCGGCAGCTGGTCATAAGCCCACGGATACCCAATCTGATTGATTTCATGCTCCCAGCGCTGACAAAGTTTTTCGTTAAAATCATAGATTCCAATGGTGTGGATACAATCACCGCCCAACAGCGCCAGCCCCATCAGCAGCGTACTGCCCACATCGCCCATAGCAAGAATATGCACCCGTTTTTTCTCCTTGCTGTGAGTCCAAACAGCCTGCCCCTTTCCCTGCTGATATAAACCACTGTCCACGCCCTGCACCTTACCGGTCGCTATCAAATCCTGCAACCACTGGGGGATCGGCTCCAGCCCTTGGATCATCTGCTCCATCTGGCAGCGGTCCAAACACCACAGCCCCTCTGCCTCCTCACACAAATAGGCAGGATGGTTGATGCAATAATGCATTTTGCCCTCACCGGCACAATGGCTGATATACCGCAGCCATGCAGCCTCCGCTGCCTCCTGCTCACGCACCGCCGCCCCGTTCTGTAAAGGATGGCGGGAACATACATATCCCTGTTCATCTTTATAATAATAAAACACAGCAACCCTCTTTTCTTCTCACCAAATCAAATCCAATTCTTATCCTTTATAGTTTACTCGTTTTCTTCCATAGATTCAATGATAACCAGGCAAAACAGCATCTTTTTTCCTGACAGTTCTGTTGCATACTCTTTTGTAAGCATAAATGAACACATCCTTTCGAAATGGTCCAGTCAACTTTATTCTAATGGATTTCCTTCATTTTTGCTCTCTTTTTTATTTTTTCTCTAAAAAAATAAATGTCGAGATAATCGCTACCTCAACATTTATTGTAGAATCGAAAAAACAAGTCCCTTTTCAAGATAAGTGTTGCCGTGGTAATCGTCGAATAAATATGCAGAACATACAGGAATAGTGAATGGCA
>CALXUG010000028.1 GCA_944391625.1 uncultured Clostridia bacterium | reverse complement strand
CATAGCCACGGGGAACACCATCATGGAGAAGGGTGCGGCTGCGGTCACGACCATAGCCATGAGGAACACCATCATGGTGAAGCCTGCGGCTGCGGTCACGACCATAGCCATAAGGAACACCATCATGGAGAACACAGTCATGCTGTCTCTTCTGAAAAAATGGTTTCAAAACCTGGAAAATCAGAATATGTATATCTGATAAAAGGGTTGGATTGTGCCAACTGCGCTGCCAAGTTAGAACGGAATCTGCGGGACATCCCTCAGCTTGCCGATGCTACCATTGATTTTATGGCGCAAAAGTTAATTTTACGGTTAAATGACAGCAACGATTTGGAAACTGTATTGAACGAAGTGCAAAAAGTAATTGAGCGAATAGAGCCGGGTGTCACCATCACCGAAAAAACCAAAAAGACAAAGATTACCCAAGCGCCAACGCACACAGATAATTCGGCAGATGGGCAGTTCACACAGCAGTTAGAGAAAAATAAAAAGAAAGCGGGCAAATTTACGCCGGAAATGCAGCAATCTCTGCTGAAGATTGCAATCAGCGCGGTATTATTTTTAGTGGCCCAGTTATTGCCTTTGCCGGACTTGGTTCAGTTTGGCGTATTTTTACTGGCATATCTGATTGTTGGTGGCGAAATCGTTTTGCGGGCAGCCAAAAATATTGCCCGCGGTCAAGTATTTGATGAAAACTTTTTGATGTCGGTAGCAACAATCGGTGCGTTCTGTGTCGGCGAATATCCGGAAGGCGTTATGGTAATGCTGCTGTATCAGTTGGGTGAACTGTTTCAGGATTACGCCGTACATCGTTCCCGCCGTTCCATTGCAGATTTGATGGATATTAAGCCAGAGATCGCCCATGTCAAACAGGGTGATACGTATATTTCTATTGCGCCTGATGAAGTTGCCATTGGCGACATCATTCAAATCCGTCCCGGTGAAAAGGTTCCGCTGGACGGTGTCATATTGGAAGGCGCGTCGGCGTTGGATACAGTGGCTTTAACAGGCGAATCGGTGCCGCGCAATGTAGCGGCAGGGCAACAGGTACTAAGCGGCTGCATCAATATTTCAGGGGTATTGACCGTTCGAGTAGAAAAAGAATATGAAGATTCTACTGTTGCTAAAATTTTGGATTTGGTGGAAAACGCCAGCAGCAAAAAAGCTGATGCCGAGAACTTCATTACCCGATTTGCCCGTTACTATACACCGGTGGTAGTTGGCGTAGCAGCGCTGTTAGCGTTGGTTCCTCCGCTGGTTACCGGCGATCCGTTCAGCCCATGGATTTATCGTGCCCTGGTCTTTTTAGTTATTTCTTGTCCTTGCGCATTGGTTATCTCCATTCCGCTGACCTTCTTTAGCGGTTTGGGCGCATGTTCCCGTCATGGTGTGCTGGTAAAAGGCAGCAACTATTTAGAAGCCTTGGCGCAGCTGGAAAGCGCTGTATTTGATAAAACAGGTACTCTGACAAAAGGACAGTTTGCCGTTACAGAAATTCATACATTAGATATGACACAGGAAGATTTGCTTTATTATGCAGCCTGCGCAGAAAGCATTTCTAATCATCCGATTGGGCATGCGGTGCAGGCGGCTAATCAACGGCCTGTCACTGCCGGCAGTTTACAAAAAGCCGAAGAAATTGCCGGTCATGGAATTTCAGCTGTTGTAGACGGACACACAGTTCTGGTAGGTAATTATCGTTTGATGGAGCAGCAGCATATTTCTTGCCAAAGGGTAGAGGAAACAGGCACCATTATTTATGTGGCTGTTGATGGAGCCTTCTGCGGTTGGATTGTGATTGCCGATGAAATCAAACCGGATGCGCAAATTATGATTGCCCGGCTGAAAGATCTGGGTGTGAAACAAATTGTTATGCTGACAGGAGATAATCAGAAAACTGCCCAAAACGTGGCTGACAAGCTGGGCATTACCAAAATTTTCAGCCAGTTGCTGCCCGGAGATAAGGTTACTTGTTTAGAAGAAATTCTACAGCAAAAAAGCAAACAGGGGACCGTATCTTTTACCGGAGATGGTTTGAACGATGCACCGGTACTGGCACGAGCTGATGTAGGCGTTGCCATGGGTGGTTTAGGCTCTGATGCAGCCATTGAGGCGGCGGATGTAGTAATTATGAACGACCAGCCTTCCAAACTGGCCGACGCAGTGGTAATTGCCCGTCAAACACGCCGCATTGTAAAACAGAATATCACATTTATTCTGGTAATCAAGCTGCTGGTATTGATTTTGGGCGCTGTTGGTCTGGCTTCTATGTGGATGGCGGTATTTGCCGATGTGGGTGTGGCTGTACTGGCAATTTTGAATGCAGTGCGGATTATCCGTAAATAGAAGTTATTGCATGTAGTAAGTAATTGTAGTTTTTACAAAGCGACGTTTACGTTCACTGAAAAACAGAGGATTGTATCATGCCAAAAAGAGGCGGAGATGGCTGCAAAAGCCGTCCTCGCCTCTTTTTTTACAGATTTTTGTATAACAGAAAGCAGATTGAAAGTTTTTTATTTTTATAAGCCATTTCGTTTGCAGGCTTTTCTATTGTAATTTGCGCGGCACACTATTTGCAGTAAATTTTATATGGGGGCCGTCTTTTTCATAAGTAACGGTGTAGTCGTATAATTGTTCAGTACCTTTTTGCTGCAAGGTAAGAGTCACTGCGCCGTCACCCATATAAGCAAGTTTGCTTTCCTGAGCAATCTCACATAAATTTTCACCGTCTAAGTTGATGGTTTGATAAAATCCATCTGCTTCAATAAAGGCTAAATTGCAGGGGTTTTGATAAGAATCCGTATATTGCACCACGCCCACCAGATGAAAGGCTTTGTCAGAAATTAAAATGCAATCGGTAACAACCGTATCAATGCTGTCATCCTGGCTTTGAAACAATGCAATGATATCCTGTTCTGTCAGCGCTGTATCTGAATCAGTCGTTTGCTGTTGCTGTGCTGAAATTTGTTCACTCTGATTTTTATCGTCGCAGGCTGTAAAGGAAACAGCACATAACAGAAGCAAACAAAGCAAAAACCATTTTTTCATAAACGTACCTCCTCGTCTAACAAGTAAATACTAAATAATATAATTAGTATACCATATTTACTATTTTAAAACAATTTTATTGCAAAACACCGGATTTTCTTTATACAAAATGGTAAAAGATTGTTTTGCCTCGCAGCAAAAAAGATGCTATAATGACGGATGTTGGATTTACGGTAGCATGGCACACAGTTAGTAAGACTGCAATATTGCTTATCACTGTATACTGGATCGGAAGCATGGATTTTGGAGGATGGTTGTTTATGAAGCGTGAAAAATTTGGTACTCGGCTGGGGTTTATTTTGGTTTCGGCAGGGTGCGCTGTAGGACTGGGCAATGTGTGGAAATTTCCTTATATGGCGGGGAAATATGGCGGAGCAGCGTTTATTCTTATGTATTTGCTGTTTTTGTTTCTTTTGGGGCTGCCCATTATGATTTGTGAATTTAGCGTAGGACGGGCCAGTCAGAAAAGCATTGCCTCATCGTATAAAGTTTTGGAGCCAAAAGGGACAGTTTGGCATCGCATGGGTTGGGTAGGCATGGCGGGCAATTATTTGCTGGTTATGTTTTATGCCATGGTAGGCGGCTGGATGATGTATTACTGCTATCGTATGATCAGCGGAGAATTTGTACAGGCAACGGCTTTGCAGATTACCCAGGGATATGAAAGTATGCTGGCGCAGCCAATGACGCTGTTCTTTTGGACATTTTTAATTATTGTACTGTCTTTTGCTATTTGTAATATTGGCCTGCAATCCGGTGTGGAAAAGGCATCAAAAAGCATGATGATTTGTTTATTGTTTTTGATGGTGGTGTTGGCCATTCGCTCTGTCACGTTGGACGGTGCCATAGAAGGTGTGAAATTTTTTCTGATTCCGGATTTTGTTCAAATGCAGGAAACCGGTCTTGGAAATGTTATCTTTGCGGCAATGAGTCAGGCGTTCTTTACCCTTAGTGTTGGTATGGGCGGTATGGCTATCTTTGGCAGTTATCTGGACAAACGCCGTTCATTAACGGGGGAAGCCATTTATATTGTGCTGTTGGATACCTTTGTGGCGTTGATGGCAGGGTTGATTATCATTCCAGCTTGTTTTGCCTTTGGCATTGAACCGGATGCAGGACCTGGCCTGGTATTTTTAACATTACCCAATGTATTTGCGCAAATGCTGGGCGGACAGTTTTGGGGAGCGCTTTTCTTTCTGTTTTTATTTTTTGCAGCACTGACAACCGTGATTGGCATTTTTGAAAATATTTTATCCTTCGCCATGGATTTACTGGGGTGGAGCCGCAAAAAAGCTGTAATTGTTAATATTGTTGCATTATCGTTACTGTGTTTGCCTTGTATTCTGGGCTTTAATCTGTTGGCAGATTTTCAGCCGTTGGGGCCTGGCACCAACATTATGGATCTGGAAGATTTCTTGGTGTCCAGTAATATTATGCCATTGGGTGCAGTGATTTATTTGATGTTCTGCACCAGAAAAAATGGCTGGGGCTGGGATAATTTTATCAAGGAAGTCAATACCGGAGATGGTGTTTCATTCCCACGTCGGATGCGGTTTTACATGACCAATATCCTGCCTTGGATTATTGTGATTATCTATCTGAAAGGCTACTATGATATGTTTAGCCCGCAAGGACCGGTTATATTAGCAATCTGGATGGTGGTAGCATTGTTGTTTCTGGGTTCTGCAGCGGCAATTATCTTTAAAAAAAGAGACACAAAATAAATTGGGCGCTGTTGGCACGATAGGATGATGCAGTGTTTACAAAAATATATTTTTTAAGACGTTCAGAAATGGGCGTCTTTTTTTGTTGAACTGTTTCATGCGAAAGATTGTGTGGTCGGCTGTCCTATCTTGGACTATCTCCTGTCCAAGGAGTATGTGGTCGGCTGTCCTATCTTTGCCTATCCTTCAGTGCGGTGGACACCAACTTGTTTGTTTCTTTCGCTATGGACTGCGTCCAGCTCAATGAAAACAAACTGCGTTGCTGACCGCCGCAATTCAGAATTTTGGCAAAGGATAGGCCAGCCTTATGCACGCAACCCAGGGAGATGTTTTGTTGCCGTTGTCGAGATTGAAACGGACAGATGCGCAGTCTGTCTAGCCGAACTGGACACAGTCCAAAGTGAGGCTGACCGACAAGCAGGTGTCCGGTGAACGACGCCTTTCTGGTCGGGTAGGAGGGCAGGCAACAAACAGTCTCCCGACGATGGAGCATTGCAAACAAAATTGTTTCACGTGAAACATAGTTATTAACCAAATATATTATTTTTTATCCCCGTTCATGCCCCGGCCTTGTTTCTGATTGTGGGAAATGATATACTGCAAGTGTTCTTAAGCATAGAATATTTGCGCGCAATATAGCAAAACATACACAAAGAAAATCTGAAAGGGATGTTGGTGAATATATGACTGTTAGACAAACGCAATGGTGCTGTTTTTTAAAACAGCTGCCGGTTCCCATCTGCGGTTTAACTTTGGGACTGGGAGCGCTGGGCAATATGCTTTTTGGTTATTCCGGTTTTTTATATTGGCTGTATGGCTTTTTTGCAGCAGCTTTATGGGGACTGTTAATTGTTAAATTTATTATTTACAGACAGCAATTTTTAGAGGAACTGAAAAATCCTATCACATTCAGTGTATTTGAGGCGTTTTTTATGACCATGCTGCAGCTGGTGCTGTATATAGAGCCGTATTTTCATCAGCTGGCGTATGGATTATGGCTGTTGGCCAATGTTGGGCATATTATTTTGGTGATATGTTTTAGTTGGCGGTTTTTAAGGCAGTTTCACTTAAATACCGTATATACTACATGGAATGTGTTATACGGAGGCAATATGCTGGCTGCTGTTATTTCTCCTGTATTTGATGCACAGTTAGCAGGACAGTGGATTTTTTGGATTGGTGTTGTGCTGTTTTTGCCCTGGTATCCCATTTCCGCCTGGCGTTATTGGAAATTACCAGTGCCGGAGCCGGCTCTGCCTACGTTGTGCATTTTGGCGGCTCCCTTTAATCTGATGCTGGCCGGTTATTTAAGCGCCATGCAGCAGCCGCAGCTATGGTTAGCGTTGCTGCTTGCCGTTATTGCACAAAGTATGTATATTTTTGTATTGACGCAGCTGCCAAAGATTTTGAAGCTGCCCTTTTATCCCAGCTATGGGGCGCTTACCTTCCCTTTTGTAATTCCGGCAGTGGCTTTAAAAAATTTGCTGTTGTTTTTGACGGCAGAGGGTATTGCTTATCCCTCTGCGCTGTCAACCGTTGTTTTGATAGAAGAAGTGATTGCGGTGGTTATGGTGACCTATGCGTTGATTCGATATCTGTTGTATTTGGGGCAGGTTTATCGGCGTGGAAAATCCGGCTGCAGCGCATAACAAACAGACTGTTTTATCCGTTGGCTCCGAATGGAGAGCGTTTATCGTTCAGGCGATGGCGGATAAAGCAGTCTGTTTGCATGTATATGGTTTTTTGTGTAAATATTACAGCTTGATAAAAAAGGTTGAATCGCTGCGGCCGGCTGCTTCATCAGGCTCGCTGATATGCCAAAGGTCAATGGACGCATTCTGCAAATAATCCAGCAGACGTTGCGCCGATGCAGGACGAGAACGCTGCTGATCCCAGGATACTGCAATATTGATATGGGCTTGTGCATCAGTCAGCTCCACGATACTGCAATATTGTTCGCACAGTTCTCTGTCTTCCGGTGTACCCACCACAGATTTCATGATAATAATCAAGCCGCGTATAGGCAAAAATACACGCCGTAGCAATTCCCGTTCTCCTTCAAATACGATATTGGGTTTAAAACCGGCAGCCTGGCTGAGAATATCAATGGGACGGGCAATGTTTTCGGATTTTGGCTGAGACACAAATGGTTCTTTTTCAAAATCGGCAAAGCTGCGGTGCGATTTGTCCGCCAGTGGGTGATTTAACGGCAATAAGATGATGTAATCATCCTCCCACAATTGCAGATGGCCAAATTGGGAATATCCTGACAGGGAATCGGAGATACCAAAATCAAATGTACCATCCTGCAGACCGGCGGCAATTTTGTCGCTGGTGGTAATGGTATGGCGAATAACCAAATCAGGATTTTCTTTAATAAAATTGGGCAGCCAACCCTTTACATAAATAGAATCGGTGGAAGCAATGGTAATGACTTTATTGTGCTTTTGCTGCAGGTCGTCAATTTCGGTGCGGATATTATCCAGTTCCCGAAGAATATTGTTGGCGTGTTCCAACACAATTCGTCCGTAATTATTCAAAATAATATTGCGTCCCTGGCGGTCAAATAATTGTACACCCAGTTCGTGTTCAATTCGGGACAGCGTGTTGCTGAGCGATGGTTGCGAAATCATGAGCTTATTAGCTGCTTTGGTGATGTGCTGGCATTCAGCAATTGTCTTAAAGTATTGCAGTTGTAGTAGTTCCATGGACAGCCCCTCCTTAAAAGGATAAAAATGTGTAAATGATGCGAGATACTTTTATTATCTGAGAAAAAGGAATCGCACATATAACAGCGAATTATATATAGATAGGTTCTAAATGATTTTTATATTAACTATAAAGTATTAGAAAAAATCGTAAATTTTTGTTATTATCTATATAATAAATTAAATTAATACGAAAGCATTTTGTTATTCAGTATTCATTTTTACTCAAAACTTTTGTGAAAAATGATAATTCTGATAGAATACATATCTAATTTGATTATAATGAAAAAAACGTGCAGATTCAATAGGTTTTACATATTGTTTTAGATTAATTTTTATAAAGCGGGTACTAACTATATATATTTTATATATGTACACATAAAAACATTGCTTAAAAAATGAAAATAAAGGAGGACGTTTTGTGTAATCAGGCTCACAGCCTTATTGGGACGAAAAATCGAAAAAAGAGAGTTTAAAAAAGTATAGGGTAGGAAAGGAAAGGTGTTATTTATGGCTTCAGTAACAATGGAAGAATGTGTAAAAGAAGAAAAAGATGAACCGCTAGTAAAATTGCCCAAAGGCAAACGGATGTTTTTTGTTGCTATTCTTTATGTATTATTCTGTTTTGACCTGGCAATCCGTTATGGCGTAAACGCAATTTTACCAATCATTAAAGAAGATTTATTGCTGACCGATACACAAATTGGTCTGTTAGGTAGCTGTGTATTCTTAGGGATGGCGATTTTTGTAATGCCAATCTCCTTCATTGGGGAAAATAAATCCCAGAGAAGAGCGGTAAGTTTATGTGCTATTTTGTGGTCTGGTGTAACAGTACTTTGCGGTACTGCACAAAGTGCAATGTCGTTGGCATTACTGCGTTTGGGCGTTGGTGCCGGTAACTCTGCTTATGCACCATTGACAACTGCTATGATCACCAGCTGGTATAAAAAATCCTCCTGGGGGAAAGCATTAGGTTTTTATAATACTGCCATGGTTATTGGCGGTGCGTTAGGGTTTATATTGTTTGCCTCTTTAGCTGAAGCTATCGGTTGGAGACAGACATTCTATGTAGTTGGGGGTATCAGCTTAGTGCTGTCTCTGTTGACATTGTTCTTGCCGGATAACAAAAAATTGATGGCAGAACAGGGTGCAGAAGCAGCTAAAGCGGAAGGTAAAAAAGAAGAAGTTCAGCAGGTAAAACTGAATGTAAAAGATACTGCAAAATTGTTGTTAAGCAACAAAGCATTATTGACCATGTGTCTGGCTGCTGGTTTGGCTGTTATGACATTAAATATTGGTTCTACCTTTATTTCTCTGTTCTATGTAAATGAAATGGGTATGACTATGACTGCTGCTGCCGGTATCGTTGCAATTGGTACTCCTGTTAGTTTGATCGCTTATCCTTTGGGCGGTGCTATTCTGGATAAATGGTATGCAAAAGACCGTCGTGCTCGTATGTATATGCCAATGGTATGTATTGCTTTGACTGCATTGTTGTTTGCCGGCGGTTATATGCTGAAAAACATTCCAATGATCATTTTGGCAAATGCTGTTTATGGTATGGGGAATACTTCTTTCCACACTGCTGCGCACGAACTGGTGCCAGTATGGTATAAATCTGTATCCTATGGTATTTATGTATTGTTCATTCAGCTGTTAGGTGCTGTTGGTCCTACACTGGGCGGTATCATGAGTGACAGTATGGGTCTGCGGCAGGCACTGATTACATCTCAGCTTTTCTTTGCTGTTTCTGCTGTATTACTGTTTATTGCTGGTGCTACTTACATTAAATACTACAACAGAGCTCGTGAAGAAGAGTTAGCTACTGGTGTTTGCCCAGAATAATGCAAGATTCTTTCATAAAATATAATATGTCTGATTAAAAAATAAACACATATTGTTTTGTTTATGAAAATTTTATGAAAATAAAGAATATAAATAGCATCTGCACGTTGGTATGGTGCAGGTGCTATTTTTTATCATATGATACAAGGATACATAAAATAATATAAAAAATAATGGATAAACTGTTGCAGTTGTATATTTGTATGGTATGATAACGAAAAGGGACATTTTATTATCTTTTAAGAGGAGCGAACTCTATGAGACAATTATATTATAATGGCAATATCATCACCATGAATGAAAGTCAGCCTAAAGCGGAAGCGGTCTTATTGGAGGATGGTATCATTATAGCGGTGGGCAGTACTGCGGACTTAACAGCGCAAAAAGGAGATGCCCAGATGGTAGATCTGGACGGCGCTACAGTATTGCCGGGGTTTATTGATACCCACAGTCATTTTGCGTCCAGCTATGTGTTTCCGCGATTTGACCCATCTCCGGTAGGAAAAACAGATAGTGTAAAGGATCTAATTGAGCAGGCAAAGGAATATCTGGCAGAAAATCCGGTAAAAGAGGGCGAATGGTTTATTGGCATGGGATATGATCATGCTTTGTTTGAAGGACAGTTGCACCCTACTAAAGAAGATTTGGATCAGATTTCTACCGAAATTCCCATTGTAATGCTCAATACTAGCGGTTGGATGGGTGTTGTAAACAGCAAGTTATTGGATGAACTGGGCATTACCAAAGATACTCCGAATCCGGAGGGTGGTTTTATCTATCATGATGCAGTAACCGGTGAACCAACCGGATTGTTCCAGGATGTGGCTATTCGGGAAACCATTTTGGAAAAAATGCCAATGCCCGGAGCTGAAACCATGATCGAAGCAATTTGCAGAGCTGAGAGAATGTATAATCAAAAAGGTTATACCACTGTAGTAGACGGCAGTTTTGAAGCGGATATGCGTCCGCTGCTTCAGTTTTGCACCGGCGCAGGTCTTATTTCGACCGATGTGATAGCGTATGCTCGTATTGCCGACGAAAATCGCCAGACATTGGAAGGTGTCACTACGCCGGAAGCGAGTTATCGCACCCATTTTAAAATTGCAGGCGCCAAGGTGATTTTGGATGGTTCACCGCAGATTCGCTCAGCGTGGATGACAGAACCATATTTCCAGATACCGCCTGAAGAAGAACCGGGATATTGTGGGCATAGAACCTTTGAGGACCCCGATGAAATTTTAAATTTATTTGCCGAAGCCATGGAAAAACGGTGGCAGCTGCAAATGCAGTGTAATGGCGATGCCGCTATCGACCAATGTTTAGATGTTTATGAAAAAGCTTTGCAGATAACGGGTACTACCGAGGATTTACGGCCGGTGTTGATTCACTGTCAGACAATTCGGGAAGACCAGATGGAACGCATTCAGCGTTTGGGTATTTTGCCAAGTTTCTTCCATGATCATGTATATTATTGGGGCGACTGGTACTGTAATGTTGTATTTGGGCCGGAACGGGCCAGCAGAATCAGTCCTTTGGCATCGGCTGTCAAACGGGGTATGCGGTTTACCATGCATCAGGACTGTCCTGTTGGGCCGCCGAATGTAATGCTGATGCTGCACACAGCGGTAAATCGGTTAACCAGAACAGGAAAACCGCTGGGGCAGGAGTATGCAGTTGATATTATGGATGCATTGAAAGCAGTTACCATTTATGCTGCCTATCAATGTTTTGACGAAAAGATAAAAGGCTCTCTGGAAGTGGGCAAATACGGCGATATGGTCGTATTGGACCGTGATCCGCTTACAACACCGAAAACAGAGTTGCGTGACATTCAGGTAATGGCTACTTTAAAAGAAGGGCAGATTATCTATCAGGCAGACGATGTAGAGTGCGTGGATTGCATTACCGATTAATAAGGTTATTATAAAATCAAATAAAGAAAAACGAATAACGTTCTTTGAAAATTACACAGCGTATATGTCAGGCTGCATATGTGCTGTGTTTTTATTTTCCATTGTTTCATTCCTATTTGTATTAGCCGCAAATTGACTAATATGTATGTTTCGTGTGAAAGTCGTATGGTCGGCTGTCCTATCTTTGCCGCTCCCTCAGCGCTTCGGACATTTTATTGACTGTCTATCTTAGTCAGACTGCGTCTGCCACGATTTAGACAGTCTGCAAAAATGACCGCTGCAATTCGGAATTTTGGCAAAGGATAGGCCAGCCTTGTATGCGTAAGTCAGGGAGATGTTTTGTTGCCGTTGTCGACATTGAAACGGACAGTTGCGCAGTCTGTCTGACCGAACTGGACGCAGTCCAAAGTGAGGCAGACATACAAGCAGATGTCCGGTGAAGGAGGGCAGGCAACAAACAGTCTCCCGGCGATGGAACATTACAAACAATGGAAATCTAGTTTTATTGTGCAGCTGCATTTTCTTAATCATAACAATTTATGACAGCAGTTTTTTATCAAAAAGGAGGAGTATGAACGATGGGTAAGACCTTGTATTTAAATGGAAATGTTATCACCATGAATGACGGACAGCCAAAAGCAGATGCTGTATTGGTGGAGGATGGAGTGATTCTGGCTGTGGGAACTGCGGCAGAACTGCAGGCTATGGCTGCGGATGGGCAGCAGGTGGACTTGGCAGGCAAAACAATGCTGCCGGGTTTTATTGACGGACACAGCCATATTTCACAAAATGGTTTGTTTCCTAAATTTGATGCGCCGCCCATTGGCACCACTGACAGTGTGGAACAACTGATTGCGCAGGCAAAGGCCTATCTGGAAAAAAATCCTGTGCAGGGAGATGCCTGGTTTGTGGGCATGGGCTATGATAATGCGGCGTTCCCTGACGGACGGCATCCGGATAGATATGATTTGGACAAAATTTCTGCCGATATTCCCATTGTCATGATGCACGCCAGCGGCCATGTTGGTGTATGCAATTCCAAGGTGATAGAAATATTGGGCGCCAACAAAGATACCCCCAATCCCGATGGCGGTGTGATTCAAAAGGATGCCCAAACAGGTGAACCCACCGGCATGATGGAGGAACTGGCGCTGACCCAATATACATTGGGAAAAATGCCTATTCCCAGCGCAGAATTTATGATGGCGGGATTTCAACGGTCGCAGGATATGTATGTCAGCTATGGGATTACCACTGCCCAGGATGGTTCTTTTTCAAAGGCATTCCAGCCATTGCTGGCTTATTTCCAGAACAATGGCCTGATGAAACTGGACATTTATGGTTATCCTTTGATTGATTCGGCAGATAAGGATTTGATGGAGGGCCGCAAAACGCTGGAAGCGCAGTATGAAAATCATGTAAAACTGGCAGGGGTTAAGCTGTTTTTAGATGGTTCCCCGCAGGCAAAAACGGCTTGGCTGAGCGAACCTTATTACAAAGTGCCGGAAGGTGAAGCGGAGGATTACAGAGCGTATCCGGTTTATGAAGATGATGACAAAGTATGCGGGTTCTTTAAAGAATGTTTGACCAATGGCTGGCAGGTGTTGGTGCATTGCAACGGTGATGCTGCCATGGATCAGTTTATCAATCAGTATGCCAGAGCGCAGCAGGAAACCGGTATTACCACCGATTTCCGACCGGTTATGGTGCATTGCCAGACCTTGCGGGAGGACCAACTGGACAAGATGAAAGAAGTTGGGATTCTGCCAACATTCTTCCACGATCACGTATTATATTGGGGTGACTGGCATCTGGATTCGGTTTTAGGGCCGGAACGGGGACGCAGAATCAGTCCGTTGGCGTCGGCTGTAAAACGGGGGATGACCTTTACTCTGCATCAGGATTGTCCTGTTGTGCCGGCCAATATGTTGCTGACAGTGCATAATGCAGTGAACCGGAAAACCCGGTCAGGAAGGGACATTGGCCCTGAATTTGCCATTACTCCTATGGAAGCGCTGCGGGCAATCACCATTTACGGCGCTTATCAGTGCTTTGAAGAAAATCAAAAAGGTTCTATTGAACCGGGCAAACAGGCTGATTTTGTCATTTTAGATAAGAGTCCTTTGGATGTGCCGAAAGAAGAAATCAAAGATATTAAAGTATTGCAGACTATAAAAGCGGGAACAGTTGTATATAACGCTGAGTAACAAAAAAACAAAAGGCCGGCAGCAAATAAAGCTGTTGGTCTTTTGTTTTGTAAGCAAGTTTTTATACAAAGTTTTTATACAAATCGAAAAGAAAAAGAATACGCCGAGACAGTTTATTCAAATATATCTTCGTTAATTTGCAGTAAATTGCGAAAATCGTGAATATACACTTTGGCTTCCTGCAGCAAGGCAGATTGTTCAACAGGATTGGTTTCTTCATAAACAGCAATGGTTTGGAATCCGGCGGTATTGGCGCTGCGGATGGCTTTAAGTGAATCTTCCACTACAATACATTGTTGCGGCGGTAGCCCCAGCCGTTGCGCAGATGCGGTAAAAATTCTGGGGTCATGTTTGCCGATGCCTACCTCTGCTACGGTAAGTACACTTTGAAAATAATCGGTCAGATGATGGTATTGCAAAACCTGTTCAACCAGTGGGCGGGCAGTGGCAGTGGCTACAGCCATGGGCACGCGGGCAGCAGCCAGTTTATCCAAAAATTGCTGAACGCCCGGTTTAAGCGGGATCACAGAGCAGTAAAGCTTTGCCATGTTTTGTTCAAATTGCTGATACACAAGGGCAGGGTCATCAGGCAGATGAAACTCCTGCAAAATCATGCCGGTGGCAGATTCCAGCCCAATGGTTTTGGTGCGGTCCAGCAAGTCGCCGGGCGGTGTAATACCCCGTTCCAGCAGAAGGTCGTCTAATTGTTTTTGCCAAAATGGCATAGAATCCAGTAAAGTGCCGTCTAAATCAAAAATATAACCGTTCATGGTTCTTAGCTCCTTTGTGAAAGTTTAAACTGTGTTATACTGCGCCAGCGTTGTTGTTTTGCCGGCTTTGTGTAAAAAGCAGCTTGGGAAAGCGCTACGGTTTTGCCTGGGTAGCAAAAGCCGTATGAATTAGAAATGATACTGGTATTATAGCAGATCTGTGAAAAGAAAATGTAAATTTCAGAGAAAAATTCTGTATAATTATTTTTATAACTGCGGGAAGTTGGCGGGTATGACAAGTTATTCCCATTGCCCACAGAGAAAGAAAAGGGTATAATAGGGATACAATCAAGCAAAGTTTATGATAGAGGTGAAATTGTTATGGAGAAAATGAAAGATAGCGGAATGCTGTCATGGGATATCATAAATATGTCTGGTGTTGATTCGTTATTTCAGTCAGAAGGTTTTTTCTGGTTGACAACAGCAGTGGCTACAGGGCTGGCTGCCGAAGAAATGACCCGTTTTTTTTCTGATGCACCGCAAAATATGAACACAAAAGAGATCATTGCGTTATTTAATCAGTGTATTCGGAATAATGATATTACAGAGCGCGAGCTGGAACAAGCCCGCAGTTGGAGCATGGATAATCTGAAACGTATTGATAGATGGAATCTGAAAACAATGGTGTTTTGCGATACGGGCAGTTTGGGGATCAGCAAAGGGTTTACGGCATACTGGCTGAACTTTAAATTGATTGAGCTGGAATGGCAGCAGGTGCTGGGACTGGATGAAGTGGAAGAAACCTATCAGTTTTTAAATCTTGTGCTGGCAGACAGCGAGGAACTGGCGCAGATTGAGCAGGCGCAGCAGGACGGCTGTATGAATGAAGACCAGCGATTATTTTTGCGCAGTCACTGGCAGCGCAGTAAATTATTCTGGACCAACTTATATGCCAGTTTGCAGTTATTTGCTTTGGGCCTAATAGAAATGCGCCAGCCGGAGCTGACGCATTTACCATGACAAAATCAGTTTTTCTTGTCTTTGGCGGTGTACAGATAAATAAAATGAAACAATGCAAAGATAAGCAGAACAGAGATACCGGAAGAAATCACTGTGTAAAGCAGATTGCTTAACAGACCGGTAATGGAAAAGAAAGCAAGCAAGACAACAATGGCGCTGAGCAGAATCGCAGCAGCAAATAATAAAGTTCTCATAAAAATGACTCCTGACATAAATAAATTGATAAATATACTGTATGGCGTAGCCTTACTTTGTTATTTTATATTCTACAGGACAATGAAAATTTGAACAATAGCATAATCGGAAATTTTTATAAAATAAATGAAAGCAGGCGAGGGTAAATGCGTAAAATAAAAAAGTTGAGAAGACCAAAGCGGGGACGAAAACTATTGGGTGTCTGTGCGGCAATTGGCAATTTGTTTGGCATTGATGCTATTTTTGTGCGCATGGTATGGGTATTGGTTTGTTTATTTCCGCCCGTCAGCACCCTGACGGCGATCGCAATATATATTCTTTTGGCATATGCAATTCCGGAAGAAAAAGATTACATTGATGTATAACAAATGGAGTGTGTAATGGAACAAGCAGTTATTTTATTAGGTCATGGCAGCATTCGGGAACAGGCAAATACAGAGGTGCGCAATATGTGGCGCATGGTGGCGCAGCAATTGCCCAATCTTTCTGTCAGCGGTTCTTTTGTGGAGGTAGCAGAGCCTACGTTGGAGCAGGAAATCGGTCGGCTGGCAGAAGCAGGCGCGAAACGGATTGTGATTGTGCCCATGTTTTTAACCCGCGGCAATCATTTATCCAACGGGATTCCTAAAATTTTAGAGGCCATGGAGCAGAGGTATCCCCATATAAAAATAGATTTGACCCAGCATTTGGGTATTGACCCATTGCTGGCGGAAATCATCAAAAATAGGTTGCGGGAAGCCGGGATAGAATAAAAGTGGAGGATAAACAAATGCAGGTACAGATGAAAATTTCCACAATTGCACAGATTACAGATGTAACAGATTGTCTGCTGCAGCAATTGCGGCAGTGGAACATTGGAGAAGAAAAACAGATGGATATTCGGCTGTGTATTATGGAAGCTGTGCAAAATGCATTGCTTTACGGCTGTCCCCAAAATCAGAACGATGCCAGTGTAGAGGTTTGCTGGCAATGCACGCCCCAGGGATTTTCTTTTACAGTAACTGATAAAGGGCCGGGTGTGCCTAAGTCTTTGCAGCATCAAACCCGGGACGTGATATCCTTAGAAGAACATGGACGAGGCTTGCTACTGATGCAAGCCATATTAGATGAAGTAACCTTTAATGAAACAGGCAATAGTTTAAGCGGATGGCTTCGCTGGTAGCAGAAGGGGGAGCGGATGATGAAAAAAGATATCGAACAAATGGTACTCACATACAAAGAAAATCCCACTCCTGCAGGTATGGAAGATATTCTGACTGCCATGGAGCCGTTGATAAAGTACTGGTGTCAGTCCCAGTGTTATCTGCCATGGGAACGGGAAGATCTGCAGCAGGTAGCCCGCATTGCTGTGGTGGGCGCATTGGAGCGTTTTGATCCTGAAAAAGAGATACGGTTTAAGACCTTTGCCTACAGAACCGTTTCCGGCAAGATTATGAATTATTATCGGGATAATACCTGGCGTGTGGTAATTCCGCGCAAATATCGGGAGTTAAGCACGCGGATTACCAGAGCGGAGGGCGAATATTATCAGAAACACGGCAATCCGCCTACAACCGAGCAGTTGGCTGAGCTGCTGCAAATGGATAAGGCTGATTTAAAAGAAGTGATAGAGGCAAAACAGGCCAGTCAGACTACATCGTTGTCAGAGCAATTGAACGAAAATGAAAACAACGTGCCGGAGCTGTATTTGGGCGCTATGGATCAGAATCTGGACAATGTAGAGTTGAAAAAAGATTTGAAAGCGGCTATGGAAGTGTTGAGCGAGCAGCAAAAACAGGTGATTTATTATCGTTATTTTGAGGATCTGACCCAGAGCAAAATTGCAGCGTTATTGGGAGTTTCGCAGATGCAGATTTCCCGTCTGGAAAAAAGTGCGCTGGAAAAAATTCGGGATAAAATGGCAGTGGCCAGTGAGCTATAAACTATGATAATGATACGATAAAAGAAATCTATGGCATAACATAAATTTTACAATGTAATTTTCGTTTTGAAAATGTTGTTTTTTTCACAAAATGTGTAGTGTTTTAGCTGTTTTTCAGATATAATGTTAAAGTTAAGATTTTATACAGATATTCAGAAGGAGATTTCCATGCTAAAATTCTTATCATCTTTGAAGTTGGCAGTCATTTTGATTGCGGCAATTGCTGTAATTTCGGTTTTAGCTACTATTTATCCAGAGGCTGACGCATTTAATTCGTGGTCTTTTCGTATTCTTGTAATGGCCTTTTTTCTGAATTTGAGTTTATGTACTGCAAAATTGCTGCCCGGGTTATGGAAACAGCTGCATCGTACAGCTGCCGATGTACCTGAGCAAGGTCCGTATATTGCTTATGCAGCAGATGAAACTGCGGTGCAGGCGTGGCTGCAGGAAAACCATTATAAGGTCAGCCGGCAGCAGGAGCAGCATCAGGTAAAGCTGTTGGCTCAAAAGGGCAAACTTGGCCTTTGTGCGCCCCATTTGCTGCATATTTCCATGCTGATTATTTTGATTGGCGCTTTGTTTACCACGTTTCACACACAAGGGTATGTGATGGGGCAGGTAGGGCAAATTCGGCCATTTCCTGATGAATTGAAACGGGCATATGGCCCTGATAGTCAGGTGGAAATTTTGGATTTTCAAACTGTGTATGATGAAGCGCAGGCAATTGATAACTGGGTGACACGATTTAATCTGTATGTAGACGGTCAGCTGGTTGCCGAGAATGCAGAAACAAAAGTAAATTCACCGTATCGTTACGGCAGTATGATGATTTATCAGAACTCTTACGATTACCGTCATCTGATAGAGGTCAAAGGAAGTGCCAATGAAGAAGAAAACACTACCTATGGTCTGCCGGATAATCAACCCAGCAAAATTGCAGGGCAAACGGTGGTTGTTGCCAATGTTGAGGGTAAAGTTTATTTGCAAATCAGCGACCACATCAACGAGCCCCGCGGGCAGTTTGTGCAGCCGGGCGATGTGTTAACGCTGGATGAAAGCGGTGCGACCGTTGAGTTTTTAGATACGGCAGCATACAGCATATTAGAGTTAAAAACCAGACAGGGAACCTTTATTGTATTTGCCGGTTTCTTATTGGCGACTATCGCTTCTCTGATGTTCTTCAGCGGCCGGTATCAAGAATTGAGAATCATTTTAGATAATAAACGAAGCAGGATCTGGTGTTACAGCAAAAGTCCTGTTATTGTAGAAGAACTGCAAACCAAACTGGCTGAACAGTGGCCGGAAACACAACAGGAGGTTTCGTAAAAAATGGAACAGTTGCAATTACCTTTATTGTGGTTTATGTTGGCTGCCTATATAGGTTCCTTTATGATTTATGCATTTAGTTTCTGGTCCGGAAACAAAAAGATGCAGAAGCTGGCAACCAAAATTGTATATATCGGGTTGCTGTTAAATGCTTTGGGACTGTTGATTCGTTCCGCATTAATCGGCGGTCTGCCGTTGAACAATGGCTTTGAATTTGGTTTGAGTTTTGTGTTTGCTGTAGTTGTGGCGTACAGCATTGTAGAGAAAAAGTTTGATCTTGGCGCAGTAGGTATTTTTGTAATGCCGGTGGCAGTAGTCATTTCCTGCTGGCTGGTCAGTATTGATTTGACCATACAGCCGGTTATGCCTGCGTTGCGCAGCTATTGGCTGGCAGTGCATGTGTCGGCGGCGGTGATTGCCTACGGTTCTTTTGCAATTTCTTTTGCCGTATCAATTGCCTATTTGTTGAAAGATAAAAAAGAGGTAGATTTCCAGAGTCGTATTAATACAGAGCTGCCTGCTTTAAAAGTATTGGACGAAATTTCCTATAAATTAATTTTTGTAGGGCTGCCGTTTTTAACCATTATGCTGGTAACAGGGGCAGTTTGGGCAGAATATGCCTGGGGCGCGTTCTGGAGTTGGGATCCAAAAGAAACATGGGCGTTAATTACCTGGTTGGTATATGCAGCGTATCTGCATACCAGATTTTTAAAAGGCTTTAAGGGCAAACGGGCGGCTTGGCTGTCTGTTTTGGGTTTTATAGCAGTTATTTTCACATTTTTTGGGGTAAGCTATCTTTTACCCGGTATGCACAGTTATTTGGTGCCTGCCGCTTAAATAAAGAATAGAGGTTTGTAATATTTTTGATGGGAGGTGAAAGGATGAGCAAATCTTTAAACCGGTTTATGCAGGAAAAGCATGAAGAATTATTAGAAAAATGGTTTGAACAGGCGATTGCCGCTTATCCGGTAGAAGCGCATAAATATTTTGTAAAAGTTGACAAGGACTTCACCAATCCGGTTGGCAGCAATATTTATCGCAGTATGGATCATCTGTTGGGAGAGCTGCACGGCGATCGAGATGCTGACAAATTGTATCAGCATTTGGAAATGATCTTGAAGATTCGCGCCGTACAGGACTTAAAACCATCAAAAGCACTGGCCTTTTTGCCTAGCTTCAAAAATCTGGTGGCGAAAGTATTCCAGAGTGAAATAAAATCGGGAGAGATTACCCAGACAGAGTTAGAAGATCTGTTCAGTGATGTTGATACGCTGATGCTGATCGCCTTTGACCTGTACAGTGAAAGCAAAGAAATGATTTACAATTTGCGGATCGCTCAGATTAAAGAAATGAACGATATCCTGCAAAAGGCAAATCTGCTTAATGAAACGGTGGATACTAGCACCTTTATGCGGTGCAGTAACTATATAGAAAAAGAATAGGAAATATGATGAAGGGGTGTTAACATGGCAAAACTTCCAAAACCACAGGAACTTACCAAGATTGACTTTAAGCCGCCTGAAACAAGCTGGATGGACGTGCCGGTAGAATTCAGACCTGGTACTTACAGTTATGCAAGTAAACCAGAAAGCTTAGAAATGATCGGGTTCCCAAATCCACGTACCTGGTCTCCAGCTGATGAAGACTGGAAGCTGCCTGAAAACTGGCAGCAGATTATTTTAGACGGTCTGAGAGAACGTCTGCAGAAATTCCGTTCCTTAAAAGTATTTATGGACATTTGCGTAAGATGTGGTGCTTGCGCTGACAAATGTCATTTCTTTTTAGGGTCCGGCGATCCAAAAAACATGCCTGTTTTACGTGCTGAACTGATGCGTTCCGTTTATCGGAAAGAGTACACATTGGCAGGTAAATTAATGGCAAGAATGGTAGGGGCCAGAGAGCTGACTCTGCCAGTACTGAAAGAATGGTTCTACTATTTCTTCCAGTGTACCGAATGCAGACGGTGTTCTTTATACTGTCCATACGGTATTGATACCGCTGAAATTACCATGATTGGCCGTGAATTGCTGAACCTGGTTGGTCTGAGTATTGACTGGGTAATGGGTCCTGTATCTGCTTGCTACATGAAAGGGAACCACTTGGGCATTCAGCCTCACGGGGTAGTAGACTCCTTTGACATGGCAGTGGACGATATTGAGGATATTACCGGTGTACGTTTGGATTTATCCTACAACCGGAAAGGTGCAGAAATTTTATACGTTCCACCATCCGGTGACGTGTTTGCAACACCAGGTACTTACAGCTTGATGGGTCAGTTGATGCTGTTCCATGAAATGGGTCTGGACTATACATTGAGTACCTATAACTCAGAAGGCGGTAACTTTGGTCTGTTTACTTCCAATGAAATGATGAAACGTCTGAATGCAAAAATTTACGCAGAAGCACAGCGTCTGGGCGTTAAATATATCATTGGTGGGGAATGCGGTCATATGTGGCGTGTACTGAATCAGTACATGGATACCATGAACGGTCCTGCTCCATCCAACCTGGAAGTACCAAAGAGCCCTGTAACCGGTACAGTATTTGAAAACGCAAAATCTACCAAAATGATTCACGTTTGCGAATTTACTGCCGACTTACTGCGTCACAACAAAGTAAAACTGGATCCATCCAGAAACAAAGGCATTGTTGCCACATATCATGACTCCTGCAACCCTGCTCGTGCAATGGGCCTGCTGGACGAACCTCGTTACATTCTGGATCACTGTGTAGAATGGCATGAAATGCCGGAAGATACCATCCGTGAAAAAACCTTCTGCTGCGGCAGCGGCGCCGGTTTGGGTAACGATGAAAACATGGAAATGCGTATGCGCGGTGGTTTCCCAAGAGCCAATGCGGTTAAATTTGTAAAAGAACGTCATGGCGTAAATATGCTTGCTTGTATCTGTGCGATTGACCGTGCAGCTTTACCGGCTCTGATGCGTTATTGGAATCCTGGCGTAGAAGTTTGCGGTGTGCATGAATTATTGGGTAACGCTCTGGTTATGAAGGGTGAAAAGAAACGTGAAGAAAATCTGCGTTTTGAACCTTTACAGAATTTAGACGATGAGGAGGAAGCATAAGATGAAAAAAACCAATATTTTTATCGGAATTGTAATCTTTGCTGTATTAGTCACCGTTCCATTCTGGTCTGTAGTGTTTTCTCCAGCTAGCGGCGCTGCTCCTGAAGTCAGCCTCGACACACCGGTTATCAACCAGTTGTCCGGCGATGACTACAAATGTGTAGAAGATGTAGAATGGATGCGCGCGCATCATATGGATTTGTTAAATGACTGGAAAACAGAAGTTGTTCGTGAAGGCAATCGTGTATATGTTGCCGAAGATGGCACCGAATATCTGGCAAGCCTGCAGAACACCTGCTTTGAATGTCATTCTAACTATGAAGATTTCTGCCTGAAATGTCATACCTATTCTGAGGTAAATCCAACTTGCTGGGAATGTCACGTAGAACCAACTGTAGTAGGAGGTGCCAACTAAGATGGAAATGAATAGAAGAAAATTCTTAAAACTGGGTACCGCTGCTGTTGCTGGTGTGGGTGCAGCTGTTGTTGCTACCAATCCTGCTGTGGCTGCTGCTGTTGACGGCGCATATAAAGAAGCTGCCAATAAAAGAAGCGATGTAACCTGGGGTATGGTTATTGATATGAATAAAATGGACGAAGATACCTTAAACAAATGTATCGAAGTCTGTCATAAATACCACAATGTTCCAAACATTGACACCAAAAAAGATGAAGTAAAATGGATCTGGCCTGAAACATTTGAACATTTATTCCTGGATGAAGTACACGAAAAAATGAGCGAAAAGTATAAAGATAAAACCTTTATGACCATTTGCAATCATTGCGAAGAACCTGTTTGCGTTCGTGTATGTCCAACCAAGGCCACCTTTAAAAATGCGCAGGGCGTTATCGGTATGGATATGCACCGCTGCATTGGCTGCCGTAACTGTATGGCTGCTTGTCCATACGGCGCACGTAGCTTTAACTTTAAAGATCCTCGTGATTACCTGGATGAAATCAACCCAACTTACCCAACCCGTATGAAAGGCGTAGTAGAAAAATGTAATTTCTGTTCTGAACGCCTGGCAGTGGGCGAACTGCCTTTATGTGTTGAAGCAGCTGGCGGAGCAATCGTATTTGGCGATATCAATGACCCAAATTCTTCTGTCAGCAAAACAATTGCCGAAAATTTCACATTGCAGCGTAGAACAAACTTGGGCACCAAGCCAAAAGTTTACTACATTGTGTAAGGAGGGGTAGATAATGATTGAAAAAGCGTTAGTAAAAAGAACCAGTAAGTCTTATTGGGCGTGGATTGTATTCCTGCTGGCTATCATTGCTGTGGGCTTTGCAGCATATATCTATCAGATGACAAAAGGTTTTGCTGTAACCGGTATGAGCCGTGACATCTCCTGGGGGATGTACATTGGTCATCTGACCTTCTTCGTAGGGGTAGCCGCCGGCGGCGTTATGATTGTATTGCCGTATTATCTGCATAATGTGCATGAATATGGCCGTATCACTGTAGTTGGGGAGTTCCTGGCGATTCCTGCAATTATTATGGCGTTGTTATTCGTAGTTGTGGATATCGGTTCTCCAATGAAATTGTTCAACGTATATCTGTACTATACACCGCACTCCATGCTGTGCTGGGATGCGACCGTATTGCCAATTTATCTGGTTTTAAATTTGATTGTTGGTTACAGTGTACTGCAGGCTGAAAACAAAGGCGTTAAATACGGCAAAATTGTAAAAACATTAGCTGTTATTTCTATTCCATTTGCGTTCAGTATTCATATCGTTACAGCATGGCTGTATGCAGGTCTGCCAAGCCGTCATTATTTCCTGACTGCAATGCTGCCTGCAAAATTCCTGGCTGGTGCCTTTGCAACCGGTCCATCTCTGATTATTCTGATCTGTTTCTTACTGAAAAAACTGACCGGCTTTGATGCTGGTAAAAAAGCCATTGATATGCTGGCTACAACCGTTGCTTACGCATATACAGCAACTATCTTTATGGTAGTGTGCGAATTCTTTACCGCATTCTATAGTAATGTGCCAGGCCACAAAGCTGCATTGCAGTATCTGTATGCAGGTTTACACGGTCATAACCAGTTTGTACCTCTGATGATGCTGTTTGTTGTACTGGCAGTTGTTACACTGCTGATTATGATTCCACGTCAGACAAGAACCAATTATAAACTGTTGGGCTTTGGTTGCGTGGCAGCATTCCTGTCCATGTACATTGAAAAAGGTTTGACCTTCGTAATCGGTGGTTTGTCCGAAACACCATTTGGTGAAATTGCACCTTACCATGTAACACTGCCGGAAGTACTGATTATCGTTGGTATCTTTGCCATCGGTATTCTGATTGCCAGCATCCTGTTTAAACTGGTTGTAGTTGTGAAAAAAGACATGGATACAGGCGCATTCCCACAGGAAGACCGTGCTGGTTTAGCTGACAGATATGTTGCAGAATATAACGCTGCTAACGGTATCGTAGTAGAACCAAAAGCGCCAAAAGCCGTAGAAGCTGTTGAGACAGAAGAAACAAAAGCAGAATAAAAAACAGAATTATCGTAATTGTTGTTTTTTCCTAAATTATAATAAGAAATGAGGGATAAGGAGATGAAAAATGCAGGTATCGCGCTGGCCTTTGTGCTGGCAATCCTGGCTGTTGTCTATGTAGGTGTAGAACTGCTCAACCTGGACTTCTTCTTTGGCGGAGTTCTTCCTTACATTGCAATTGCAGTGTTTATCGTCGGCTTTATTTACAGAATTTATAAATGGGCCCAGTCACCGGTTCCATTCAGAATTCCAACCACTGCCGGCCAGCAGAAATCCTTGGATTTCATTAAACAAAACAAAATTGAAAACCCATCTTCTAAAGGTGGCGTGTTCGTTCGTATGGCGCTGGAAGTGCTGTGCTTCCGTTCTTTGTTCCGTAACTCCAAAGCAGAAGTAACAGACGAAGGCAACATCACATATCAGTGGGAAAAATGGTTATGGTTGTTTGCTCTGTGTTTCCACTGGGGCTTCTTCCTGACTGTATTCCGTCATTTAAGATTCTTTACCGATCCAGTTCCATTCCCAGTTACTCTGTGGGAAAAAATTGACGGTGTGTTCTGGGTAGATCTGCAGGCGTTATACTTAACCGGTTTCCTGCTGCTGTTGGGTATTACAGGTTTGTTTATCCGTCGTATCTATCTGGACAAAGTACGTTATATCAGCTTAGTAAACGATTTCTTCCCATTGTTCCTGATTATGGGTATCGCAATTACCGGTCTGACCATGCGTTACTTAACCCATGCTGATGTTACCGCAATCAAAGAAGTTGCAATGGGTCTGAGCCATTTTGACTTTGGTCAGATTATGGCAGCTGTTACTGCTAACGATATCAGCGTGATGTTCTGGTTCCATCTGTCACTGGTTTGCACTCTGTTGATCTACTTCCCGGCAAGTAAATTGATGCATGCCGGCGGTGTATTCATGAGCCCAACCCGTAACATGGCCAACAACAACCGTATGGTTCGTCACATCAACCCATGGAACCCAGAAGTAGAAGTTCATAGCTATCAAGAATATGAACACGAATTCCATCAGAAGATGAAAGCAGTTGGTTTGCCTTTGGATTGGGATTATGATGAAGAAGGAAACCAGATTCCTAAAAAATAAAGCACAGTTATTTTTGACAAGATGAATAATTGAATCAACAATGATTGAATCAGTTACGTGCTTTTATAAGAATATTCTGTTTTTACAGAATTGCCAAGCCTCGTTGTTTTTGCAACGGGGCTTTTGCTTGTGCCTGCAAAATATAAAGCAGAAAGGGTAAAAGCAATTTTTCCGCAAATGACAGACCGACTCTGGGAGATAAATGCTGGTATTCGCCGCTGCTAGCTATAAAATTTTACGTTGAATTTTACAGCTGAGTTCTTTATATAATGATCAAAGAGGCTCTTACCAATAATCTATGATCATACATCTATCTTCCGGCCATATCATCACATGGCAATCAGGCAGCTAGCCATTGCTGCAGCATTATTACATATTCCTACCGTCTTTTCTTGGCCTGGTCATGATGCACCAGTTTTTCATAATACAAATCCATAGTCAACGGCGCATTGTACAAGATGGTCAGTAAATAGCCGTACACATTCTGCACCTTGCTGGTATTGCATTGCAAATATTCCAATACATACTCAATATGACCGCTGTCCAGTTGTAATAATTGTTCTTTGACATCATCCATGCGGCGCTCTCTGCCGCCTACTTTTACCACTGCATTATCGTCACTGTTCATGGCATCAGCAATGATAGTCACCATCGTCTTGATGGCAGACTGGTTGTGTGGATAACTTTCTAACAGCCAGTCATATTCCAATTGCTCTTGCACAATATTTTTCCAGCTGCGGGGCGCAGCCTCCCCCTCCTCTTTTTTATTTCGCTCAGTATAACTTCTCTCAGTCTTATTACCTCGTACATTTTCCGTATCCAGAGTCGTAAAAGTTCCGTGTCCGGAATCGGAATTTTTACGACTCACCGGGCATGGTTGTGCCTGCTGGTTATTCTGTTCATGGTCTGTAACAAAAGCAGTGCTGTCATTTTGGCTTGCTGTATGATTACTATTTGTCCCATTATTTGTTTGATTATTGATTCGTTTTTCTATTTGATAATCGTTATTTTTCTGCATCTGGTCATTGTTAGATGCTTTTGCATCATCAGCAATTCTTTCTGTTGGATTGTTTGTGCAGCTGTATGCCCGATACATGGTTCCGCTCTGCCGTTGCTGCTGCTTTCTGAGCCGACGCTTGGATATTACCGGTTCACTCTGCTGAATGTGTTTCACATAAATCAGACTGGGCTTGCCCAATCCCTGCCGCCGACGCACAATCAAATCGCTCTGTTCCAGTTCCCGCAACAATTTGGTGGCAGTTTTGTCGGAACAGCTAAAGTCTTCCATCAGTTCTTCTAAAGTGTAAATGATAAAAACTTTACCGCTGGCATCGCACCAGTCATTTTTACAGGACAAACTCATGCGGTCCAGCAAAATGCCGTACAATAATTTGGCTTCCATGCTAACATGCTGATAGCGCACCCCTTTGATTAACGCTTTGGGAATGCGGTAGAAGGTATATTGATCCTGCTGGTTTTGGTAGAAATATTGGTTGGTTGTGTTTGTGGTTGTCATAGTAATCTCCTCCTGAATATAAATGAAAAAAAGTTGCTTTCATTACTCAGGAGAAAAACAGGCAAAAACCGGCTACCTAAAATGAAAAAAATTTTGCAAAATTTCATAAATACAATTTATAGTTCCGGTAACATGCCATTTAGAGGGAAAAAAGAGAATGAGAAGATTAGAGAAAAATAGTAAGTTCGATGACAAAAAGGGTATCAATAATGTTATCAACAGCACAAAACACGATATCCACAATATAAATTACAACATCCACAAGTTATCCACAAAATGTGGGGATAACTTGTGGATTATTTTTTATTTATGGGATAAAGAATACCATCCGGCATAGTAAAATCTAAAAATAAAAATTTACAAACGAATTAATAGATTCCGTAAATACGAAAATATATTGGAAATATATAAACTTTGTGATAAACTAAACAGAGTATATAAATCTATAAAATATATATTTTAAAAAAGAGATATTTTAAAAACTAAAAGAATTTTTGCAAATGACGGAGTCTATATGAATAACGGGATAAATATCACCAAAAAGAGAATATGTACAGTGATTTTGCCGGTATATAACAGCCAACGGTATTTAAACCGCACCATAAGTTCCGTGTTGCAGCAAACCTTAGAAGATTTTGAATTGCTGGCCATTGATGACGGCTCTGTGGACGGCAGCGTTGCTTTGCTGCAGCGTTGGGCACAAAAGGATAGCCGCGTGCATGTAATCTGCAACCCTGCCAATCAGGGAGTAGCAGCAGTGCGCAATCAGGGCATTGCCTTGGCCCAAGGACAGTATATTGCCTTTTTGGACAGTGATGACACCTGGCACAGCAACAAGCTGGAGCAGCAGGTTGCATTGCTGGAGCAGACCGGCTACGATTTTTGCTGCACCGCCTATGCTATGATAACGGAAGATGGCCAGCGCATGAAAAATCGTATGATTGCACAGCAGCAAATTTTATTGCCCGACCTGTTAAAAGAAAACTATATTTGCTGTTCTTCCGTATTGCTGCGCAGTGCAGTGGCCAAGCAATATTTGATGGATGGTAGCTATGCCCATGAGGACTACGTGTACTGGCTGACACTGCTGCAGGCCGGAGCCAAAGGCTGTGTGCTGAACAAATGCCTGACCGGTTATCGACTGGCACAAACCAGCCGTTCTGCCAATAAGTTGAAAGCCGCCCAAGGCCGCTGGCAGGTGTATCGCCGTTATCTGGGCTATGGCGTGGGCAAGTCCGGTTGGTATTTTGCGCAGTATGCAATTAATGGGTGGAAGAAGTATGGCAGGGGTGTGAACTGACAGTATGCGTGTTTTGCAATTTGTGTCCACATTAAACCGTAACAGCGGCGTCATGCGGGTTCTTATGAATTACTACTACAAAATTGATCGTGATAAAGTTCAATTTGATTTTTTATATTTTGTAAAGAGTGATGATTCCTATCAAGATGAAATTATAGCTTTGGGTGGGAACGTTTATTTTGTTTCTAAACCGAGTATATCGTTTCATAGCTTGAAAGAACTGCATCATTTTTTTCAGCAACATGGCAGGGAATATATTTGGCTGCATAATCATGAGAGTTATTTAACGGTATTGCTATATCCACTTGCCAAGCACTTTGGGATATCTGATGTAATTGTACATGCGCATTTAACAAAATACTCAGATAAATTGTTATCTGCGATCCGTAATGCAATATTATGTGCACCTCTAAAAATTTTGCCAGTAAAAAAAATGGCCTGTTCACAAGCAGCAGCAGATTTTTTATATGGAAAAAAACAACCTGTGTATATTTTGCGTAATTTAGTAGATTGTCAGCAATATGTTTATGATGCGGAGCGACGGAAAAAACTTCGTTGTGCATTAGGTTTACAAGATAGTTTTGTGGTTGGTCATGTAGGACGTTTTCAAAAGCAAAAGAATCATAGATTTTTAATTGAATTGTTTGCCGTGTTTTACCAAGAACATCCAGACAGTCGATTGCTATTGGTAGGAGATGGCTCATTGGAATCAGAGATTCAAAATATGGTACAGGAGAAACAATTGGAATCTGTTGTATTTTTTGTTGGCGCACAAAAAGACATTACATCTTATCTGAGCGCAATGGATGTGTTTTTGTTGCCCTCCTTATTTGAAGGTTTGCCAATGGTTGCGTTAGAAGCACAGGCCAACGGGTTGGAGTGCATTTTAGCAGATACTATAACCGAGGAAGTAGCTTTGTCGGAGAAAGTACAATTTTGTTCTTTAAAGGATAAAAAAGGTTGGTTAAATTGGTTGCGAAAAAAGAAAATGAATTTTGGTTATGATAGACAATTGTCGGAACCAGTAAAAGAAACAATGGATCTGTCCAGTGAAGCAAGAAAACTGGAACGGTATTATATGCAGATATTATAAGTAGGAGGAATTATGAGACAAATAGCGGGTAGTATACAGGGCTTTATGAAATATAAAAATTTACTGTATGAACTGGTAATAAGAGATATTAAAGTGCGTTACCGACGCAGTGTGTTAGGCGTTTTATGGACAATTTTGAACCCTATTTTAATGATGATTGTTATGACAATTGTATTTTCGACATTATTCCGCTTTGAAATAGAACATTTTCCAATTTATTTTTTTTGTGGAAATATTATTTTTAGTTTTATGGTTACAGCTACTTCAGATGCATTGCAATCTATTTTAGGTGGCGCCAGTTTAATAAAAAAAGTGTATATTCCAAAATATATTTTTCCTGTATCTAAAGTACTTTCCAGTGGTGTAAACCTATTTTTTTCCTATATTGCAATGCTGCTTGTTATGATAGCTACAGGAGTAGAATTTCATTTAACAATGTTATTAACACCGATAGTTGTTTTTTATGTGATGTTATTTTCAATTGGTTTGGGGTTGATTTTAGCAGCTATGATGGTGTTTTTTCGAGATATTGCCCATTTGTATGGGGTTTTTACAATGGCTTGGATGTATCTGACACCGATTTTTTATCCGGTATCGTTATTGGCAGAAAAATCTCATTGGTTTTTAACATTAAATCCCATGTATCATTACATTTCTTATATGAGAGATATTACCCTATATCAGACAATACCCAGCCTTGCTGAAAATTTAACTTGTTTGGGTATTAGCTTATTTTTTTTAATCATTGGTCTGATCTTCTTTTATAAAAGACAGGACAAATTCATTTTATATATTTGAGGAGTATGGATATGGCGCAGCCAATTATTGAAGTACAAGATGTGTCCATTATGTTTAATAAAAGCTCAGAAAAAGTGGACAGTATTAAAGAATATTTTGTGCGTTTGGTGAAGCATCAATTGATGTTTGAGGAGTTTTGGGCTTTAAAAAATATTAGCTTAACCATTGAAAAAGGGGATGCTGTTGGTATTGTTGGTTTGAATGGCAGCGGCAAAAGTACTTTGCTAAAGATTATTGCTGGTGTGATGAAACCAACCAAGGGAACTATAAAAGTACATGGTAGTGTAGCACCTATGATTGAATTGGGTGCTGGCTTTGATATGGACTTATCTGCCCGGGAAAATATTTATCTTAATGGCGCAGTATTGGGTTATAGTCGAACAGAGATGGATAAAAAAGCGGAAAGTATTTTAGACTTTGCGGAGTTGTGGGATTTTGTGGATGTTCCGTTAAAAAACTATTCTTCAGGGATGGTCGCCCGTTTGGGATTTTCCATTGCTACAGCACATATACCGGATATTTTGATTGTGGATGAAGTTTTGGGTGTAGGGGACTATAAATTTCAGGAAAAATGTGAAAAACGAATTAATGAAATTGTTGCCACTGGTGCGACAGTACTGTTTGTTTCCCACTCAATACAACAAGTTGAAAAATTATGTAAGCATGCTTTATGGCTGGAAAAGGGCAAGCAGGTAATGTATGGAGATATTCTGGATGTTTGTGCCGCTTATATGAATCAGTAGGAGGAGATAGTAATATGGGTTTTGATTACAGCAAAGAACCAGGCAAAAAACTGTTGGAAAGAAAATTAAATACAGAAGGACGACCATTGGTTAGTATCATTACCCCATATTATAATGCCGGAACCTATTTTGAACAGACCTATAACTGTGTGTTGAATCAGACATTTCCATGGTTTGAATGGATTATTGTGAATGATGGCAGCACTAAGCAAGAAGATGTAGCATTGCTGGAAGAATTCGCAGCAAAAGATAATCGGATCAAGGTTTATCATAAAGTGAATGGTGGGATATCGACCGCTAGAAATAGAGGGATTAAAGAAAGTAATACGGACATCATTATTCCATTAGATGCAGACGATTTGATAGAAGCAACATATATAGAACTTATTTACTGGGGTATGTATTTTAATCCAGATGCAGCTTGGTGTTATACAGATAGTTTAGGATTTGGTACACAAGAGTATTTGTGGAAGAAACAATTTTCTTCTGAGTATATGAAAGTTAATAATATTTTAGTATGTACAGCTGGCATAAGAAAATCAGCAATAGAAAAAGCTGGATATTATCTTGAAGGTGAAAAACACTTTAATGAAGATTGGTATATGTGGCTGATTTTGTTGGGACAACAAGAGTATCCTGTACATATAAACAATTATGGTTTCTGGTATAGAAGAAACGATACCGGAGTTTTATCCATAGTAAAAAATGATAAAGAGATAAGAGAAAAAGCACAAAAATTAATAACTGAAGCAGCTTCAACCGTGAAAGGTGTTGTTGAAGCAAAAGAATATCCATGTGCAGGGAAGCCAAATCAGTTTAAGAAGCCGGTATACAGTAATTTTGATAGAAAAGTATTTCAAACCCATGACAAGATTCATGTAATGATGTTGATTCCGTGGATGGAAATGGGCGGAGCAGATTTATTTAATCTGAATATAGTGCGCAAAATTGACAAAGAAAAATTTGAAATGAGTATACTGACAACTGTGCCAGGGGAAAGCATCTGGCGGCAGCGGTTTGAAGAATATGTAACGGATATGTTTGAACTACCTTCTTTTTTAGAGCAAGAAAACTATGCAGAGTTTATCAGTTATTTTATTAAGAGCAGGGAAATCGATGTATTGTTTTTGACCAACTCTTACTATGGCTATTATTTAGTGCCGTGGTTAAGAAAAAACTTTCCTGACCTGGTGATTTTAGATTATGTGCATATGGAAGAATGGTATTGGAGAAATGGTGGATATGCCAGAACATCCGGTGTTATGGGGAATATTTTAGAGAAAACCTATGTGTGCAATGAAAGAACTAGACAAGTGTTGATAAATGATTTCAACCGTCAGCCGGATAGTGTGGAAACCTTGTACATTGGTGTGGATACGGAAAAATATGATGCAAACAACGTGGAAGCAGGAGTTGTAAGAGAACAGTTGCAGATTGTTGAAACTAGACCAGTTGTATTATTTCCATGCCGCATGCACCCTCAGAAACGGCCATTTTTGATGTTGGAGATTGCCCGACAAGTGAGAAAGAAAATTTCCAATATTGCATTTGTGGCAGTGGGAGATGGCCCTCAGTTGGAAGAATTGCAGAAGGTTTGCAAGGAAAAACAGTTGGAACAAACGGTATATTTTGCAGGCCAAGCGGAAGATATGCTGCCATACTATAAAGATGCGGATATTGCCTTGATTTGTTCGCTGAAAGAGGGATTGGCACTAACGGCCTATGAATCCTTATCTATGGAAGTGCCGGTGGTAAGTAGTGATGTAGGCGGTCAGAAAGAATTAATTGGTGATACTGTGGGAAGAATTATTCCGTTAGAGCAGGACGAAGAAAGCGATTTAGATAATAGAGAATTTTCTGCTCATGAGGTACAGGCGTATGTAGATGCTATTGTAGATATCTTGCAGGATAAAGAACGATATATGCAGCTTAGCAAAAACTGCCGTAATAGAATCGAAGAAGCATTCTCCAGTGAGATTATGATTCATAAGTTAGAGCAGATTTTTAGTCAAGCTGTACAAGATAAAGAGCAAAAAGAACAACGATTGGAAAAACAAAAACAGATAATAGCGCTAGGAAATTGGGCAGAGGATTATGGAACCATCTATCAGGAAGTAGAAAATCATGCTGCCGTATTCAGTAATCAATATGATAGTGGTACGAAATCAGAGTTAATGCGAATTGCCAGTAGTAAATGGGGACAGCGTATTATTAAGGTTGCGTTTAAGTTGAAGCTGAATCGGATATTTAGATAACTAGGTAATGATAAAGAAAGAGGTTATTGTATGAAAGTCTTAGTAGCAGGAGGAGCGGGTTATATCGGTACTCATACTTGCGTGGAATTGATACAAGCTGGATATGAAGTTATTATTGCGGATAATTTATGTAATAGTAAAATGGATGCTGTTTATCGTACAGAACAAATTATTGGACAAAAGATACCATTTTATTTAGTGAATATTTCTGTTAAAAGCGAAATTGAACCAGTTTTTATGGAAAACAAAATAGATGGCATTATTCATTTTGCAGGGTTAAAGGCTGTAGGGGAATCGGTAGAACAGCCAATAGAGTATTATCAGAATAATTTAAATTGCACTCTAATGCTTTGTGAGATGATGAAAAAATATAATGTGAAAAAGATGGTTTTTAGCTCATCTGCTACTGTGTATGGCGACAATGAAGTTCCATTTACAGAAGATATGCCGTTATTACCTGCGACAAATCCTTATGGGGAATCTAAAGTAATTGGTGAGAGAATCTTACAAGATTTTATTGTTGCACATCCGGATTATGCGGTATCTTTGTTGCGTTATTTTAATCCGATTGGCGCTCATGAAAGTGGATTAATTGGAGAAGATCCAGAAGGGATTCCCAGTAATTTAATGCCTTATATCAGTCAGGTTGCGAGTGGCAAATTGTCTAAATTAAAAATATTTGGCAATGATTATCCAACGAGTGATGGTACTGGCGTGAGAGATTATATTCATGTAGTTGATTTAGCCAAAGGTCATGTAAAAGCGATTGAACAGTTAGAAAAAAATGCTGGTGTTTATATCTATAATTTAGGCACAGGCAGAGGTACAAGTGTACTGGAATTGGTGACCACTTTTGAAAAAGTGAATCAAGTGAAAGTTCCATATCAAATTGTAGGCAGACGCGCTGGTGATATTGCAGAATGTTATGCAGGTGTAGAAAAAGCAAAAAATGAATTGTGCTGGGCAGCTGAAAAAAATGTTGAGGATATGTGCAGAGATACTTGGAGATGGCAATGCTATAGCATTAAGTAATTAAAAAGTTTTGAACGACAATTTAGGAGAATTTATATGATCAATTTAAATGAATATGATTTTCAGAAGTTATACCATATTATTTATTATGAATGGCATTTAGATATTAGAGCCGGAGGACCAACAGGATATTTAGCAAATCTAAGAGAAGGTCTGAATTTATCGGATAGTAATAATCCACTTATTTTTTTTGATAACACTGAAAAGAAACCAGTTGCGTTGCAAGAAGAACCCAAATTAATTCATAAAATAGCGCATGCAATTTTTTATAAAACAGATGCCTTAAAAGCATTCTATATTAATCACATTTCTCAATATCAAAAAAGAAATCATGAGTCTTATGTAGATTTTTTAAATAATTATCAAGAAATGTACTGTAATTCAACATTATTTGAAAAAATAGACTTTCAACATACAAAGACGATTCATGTTCATACAGTTGGTGATGCTGTAAAAGTACGAAATTCATTGGATAAAATGGGAAATAAGGAAATAAAAATAATGCTAACTTGTCATACTCCAGAAGTGGCATCAAATGAATATTATAAAGTTTATTTAGAAGAAGGACACAATAGGAGTAGAGCTGAAGAAATTAGAAAGGGTTGGAGTCTAGTTGAACAAAGAGCTTTCGAAAGTGCGGATATATTAGTATTTCCTAGTAAAGAAGCAATGGAACCGTTGAAAGAGACTATGGTAGGTTTTGAAAATATTATTAAAAACAAAGATATTCGGTTTGTTGCTACAGGCGCAAAAAAATTGTTATCAAAATTAGATAAAGAAGAAGCTAAAAAAAAGTATGGTGTGGAAGGAAAGTTTGTTATAGGGTATGTTGGTCGGCATAACGAGATAAAAGGATATGATATTTTAAAAGAGGCGGCGAAAAACATATTACCACAAAATGAGGATATCTGTTTTTTGATAGGGGGCTCTCAAGGAAAAACTTTTGACCCGTTAAAACATGATAGATGGATAGAAGCAGGATGGGTCAATCCTGCTGAGTTATTTAGAGCTATAGATGTATTTGTCTTGCCCAATAGAATGACTTATTATGATTTGGTTTTACTGGAAGTTATGTCGATAGGAGTTCCAATTATAGCTTCTGCTACAGGGGGAAACAAATCTGTACAGGCGATGACTAACGCTTTATTTTTATATGATAATACTTTAAAAGATTTAGCAGAAAAAATCGTTAAATTAAGCAAAATGGATAAGAATAACTTGGAACAGGTAAGTCAAAAGGTCAAGCAGGCATATGATGAAAATTTTACTCCTGCTTTATTTGCGGCGCGATATCAAGCGTTAATTAATCAAATATATAAAGAGTATCATTTTATATAATTGGAGAGGTGCATATGATTTCAATAATAGTACCAGTATATCATGTTGAAGAATATATTGCAAAATGCTTAGATTCTCTTATAAAACAAAGCTATAAGGACATTGAGATACTTTGTATTAATGACTGTACATTAGATAATAGCGTAACAATTATTAACGAATACAGGGAAAAAGATTCACGAATAAAGTTGCTCAATCATACGGAGAATAAAGGATTAGGGGGAGCTAGAAATACAGGGGTAAAACATGCTAATGGAGAATATATAGTTTTTATTGATAGTGATGATTATGTTGCTCCTACTATGCTTGAAAAGTTGTATAAATCATTAAAGCAGTATGACAGTGATGTGGCAGTTTGTGGAGTTATGCTTACTTATGGTAAGGATGAAAAATTCATTCCTCACACAGCTTTTCATTATGATGAATTGGCTAAGAAGGAGATATATAATCTTGAAGAAGATAGACAAATATTAACAGACATTTGGCCAAGTGCTTGGAATAAATTATTTAAAACAGAAATAATAAAAAAATATAAAATATTATTTAAAGAGCGGCTTTTATATGAAGATCATACATTTTTTTATGAATATTTTTCTTATTGTAAAAAATTTTCTTATATTCGGGAACCATTATACTATTATCGCCAACAACGTCCAAATAGTATAACAACTCAATCGTGTGGTCGTGAAAAAGAAATTTTTAAGATATTAAGGTATATATCCGAATTGTTTGATAAAATGTATTCACAAGAAGAGAAGGAAAGACTGTTTGCTAAAATTGTAGTTCGACTATTATATGAACGTAGGTGGGTTTTTAATGAAAATGATAAAAATTATTATGAATATTTGCGTTCAGTATCAAATTATTTAGATAAATTTGATAAATCATTACTGCAAAGTTCTAAAGATTCATTTATAGTGGATAGTGATCCGATTTTTCTTTCAATACCAGAAATTGATGCGTATGAAAAAAAAGTAGCAAGAAAAAAAAGACGTAATATTCAGAATTGTGTAAAAAATTTTTTAAAAAAGCTGCCTTTGTTAAAGCAAACTGTAAGTATTAGAGATCAAATTCGTATATTTAGAAATGATTTTTATTGGTATATTACTAATATACATACCAATTTGAATTTATTAGTAGAGCAAAGTAACAAAATATATAGTAATTCATCTCAAACAACAAATTTGCAAGAAATATTGAGGGTATTGGATCACAAGGTAGAAAAAGTTGAACAAGAATTAAAAGACATTGTACAAACAAATCAATTACAAGATTCATTAAAAGTGCTAGATGATAGGATAGAGGAAATAAAGCAGGAATTAAAAAATATTACTCAGACGCAAGGCGTAGAAAAAGAATTTTTAAAAGAGAGCGTTTATAATCTTGAAAAAATGATTAGTACTTATGAAAAAAAAAATAATGATATTTGGTGGTTAGCGTGGAATATAAAAGATCATCTGGATTCTAATGAAAAAATTATGGGAACAACTTCAGATCCATTACTTCGATATTATCCTACTTGGATACCTAGTGAGTATCCAGAATATTTTAAAGGAAATACTTGGTGGTGGTCAGACAATTTTAAACAATATTATATAGAACATTATATGCAGTGTACCGAAGAATTTAACAACTTATGTAGAGGCTTAACTGAGATGGATATAGAATACTTAAAAATCCTTTGGGAGCGTAATATTAAAATGATACCCTATGCAGATTACACAGATAAACAAGCTTTTTTAATGAAAAGGGATATTGTATTTACAGCAAGTGAACTAAGTGAACAGAAAGAGATATGTCGTTTGTATACATCTATTATTTCAAAATATTTGCTTCCTGAGGGAACAACGTATGAGATACCCGTGTTCTATTATAAACATGGATTAACAATGTTATCGAAGCAATATTTGGACTTTGTAAGAAATGGTGATATTTTAGACTTGGGTGGTTTTATTGGAGATTCTGCCTTAGTGCTTAAAGATTATACAAGCAAAGTTGTTTATAGTATTGAAATGAATAAAGATAATATTAATACTATGAAAACAGTACTGGAAAAAAATAACGTTGATGAAAATAAAGTAAAAATGGTTTGGGGAGCGGTAGGTTGTCAAGATAGTATGAATTTTTACTATGGTGAAGGTTCGTCAAGCAGTCTCGTTAAGTCGGAAAATAAAAAGCATGGTGAGTTAGCTATAAAGGTTTATACGATTGATACTTTGGTGACAAAATATGGCGTAAATCCTCATTTTATAAAAATGGATGTGGAAGGAACAGAGTATGATGCGGTTCTGGGCGCAGAAAAGACGATTCGTGAATATAAACCAGTGTTATGTATATCTATTTACCATACAGCTAAAGATTTTTTGTTAATTAAGCCATTAATAGAGTCTTGGAAATTGGGGTATAGTTTTCGTGTTGAAAATCATAATCCGTTTGACCCAGTTTATGAAAAAATGTTAATCTGTATTCCGAAAATAACAAATGAAGTTCAATAATATATTTAAGTAAGAAGGTCGATTTTATGCAGTACGATTATTTAATAGTTGGAGCGGGTTTATATGGTGCAGTGTTTGCTTATGAAGCGAAAAAGTGTGGTAAGCATTGTTTAGTAATAGATCGCCGTAGCCATATTGGTGGCAATATTTACACGGAACAGATAGAGGGCATCCATGTGCATAAATATGGTGCTCATATTTTTCATACCAGTAATCAGGCTGTATGGGACTATATTAACCAGTTTGCAGTATTCAATCATTATGTGAATTCTCCGATTGCAGTGTATAAAGATGAATTGTACAATATGCCATTTAATATGAATACATTCAGTAAAATATGGGGGATTCGTACACCGGCGGAAGCAAAAACGAAGATTGCTGAACAGATTGCGGAATTAAATATTACTGAGCCAAAGAACTTAGAAGAACAGGCGCTGTCTTTAGTGGGTACAGATATTTATCAAAAATTGGTGAAAGGGTATACCGAAAAACAGTGGGGCAGAGATTGTACAGAGTTACCAGCGTTTATTATCAAACGATTACCAGTGCGATTTAC
>CALXUG010000027.1 GCA_944391625.1 uncultured Clostridia bacterium | reverse complement strand
GTTCCATCAGACAGCATTACATTGGCATTCAGCACCTGACCTGCACGAGGATTGGTAACCGGAGTAAATCCATCAGCTCCATCTACCACTGCTACGGAAGATACCTCCATAACAGCTGCTTTATCAGCTGTCCAAGTTGCTTCTCCTTCATAACCTTTCATGGTCACTTTTAAACACAATGTTTTACCTACATTATCTTTCGTTACAGTATAGGTTGGCTCGGTACCCAATACTGCATCACTGCCTTCGTAGGACCAAACATATTTTACATCCGTATTTACCGGGTGAACACCAATTTCTGTTCCATCAGACAGCATTACATTGGCATACAGCACCTGACCTGCAACAGGATTGGTAACTGGTGTATAACCATTTGTTCCATCCACAACCTTCACAGAAGATACTGCTGCTACTGCCTTTGCAGCCGTCCAAGTTGCTTCTCCTTCGCAATCTTTCACAGTTACTGTTACACACAATGTTTTTCCCGCATTATCCGTGGTTACAGTATAGGTTGGTTCGGTACCCAATACAGTTTCTGGACTTTCTTTGTAGTACCATTCATATGTTACATCCGCATTTACCGGATAAACACCAATTTCTGTTCCATCAGACAGCATTACATTGGCATTCAGCACCTGACCTGCACGAGGATTGGTAACCGGAGTAAATCCATCAGCCCCATCTACCACTGCTACGGAAGATACTGTTACAGCAGGAACGGCGGCTGCAGCTGTCCAAGTTACTTCTCCTTTATAACCTTTGACAGCAACTGTCACACACAGTTTTTTACCCACATTATCTCTGGTTACAGTATAGGTTGGCTTGGTACCCAATACTGCATCATCGCTGCCTTCATAGTACCATTTATAGGTCACTCTATCATCTACCGGATAAGTACCAATTTCTGTTCCATCAGACAGCATTACATTGGCATACAGTACCTGACCTGCAACAGGATTGGTAACTGGTGTATAACCATCTTTCCCATCTACAACTTTTACAGAAGATACGCTTGCTACGTCCCACTTCGCATACAGTGTGGTTGCTTCTCTTACTGTATCATTTTCAAAATTCCATGGTGTTGTGCAGGCTTTATCAGTATA
Source organism: uncultured Clostridia bacterium (assembly GCA_944391625.1). Lineage (GTDB taxonomy): Bacteria > Bacillota > Peptococcia > Peptococcales > Peptococcaceae > UBA7185. Next base: position 38,208 of record CALXUG010000027.1, on the reverse strand, counting down.
CCAGCCGCCAAAAGTATAACCTGTTTTGGTTGGATCTGCCGGTTTGGTCAGCTTGTCACCTCTTTTTACAGTAACCGATGCTACCGTGCTACCGCCGTCAGTATCAAAGGTAACAGTATATCTTGTAACACTGCCGCCACCGCTGCTGCCGCCGCTGGAGGAACCACCGCCGCCGCCAATTACAACAGGCGGTTTGGTATCTTCATTGCCGTCGTCATTCAGTACACGATTTAACATGGACACTGCTTCTGCGCGGGTCAGCGGACGATTTGGACGGAATGTACCATCTTCGTAACCGCCCATGTAACCTTCGGCTACCACTGCGCCGATTGCGCCGACTGCCCAGTCAGGAATTGCTGCGCTGTCGGTCATATCCGCAACAGCGTCGGCATCGCCGGTCAGTTTCAATGCTTTTGCCAAAAATGCAGCTGCCTGCGCGCGGGTCACCGGCTCGCCCGGACGGAATGTGCCGTCTTCAAAGCCGGACACATAGCCTTCACCCAATGCCAAGGCCACTTCGCCGGCAAACCAGTCGCTGTCGCTCACATCGCTGAATGCAATGGTCGCTGTCTGGTCAGCATCAATGGTTTTGTTCACCAATTTTACAAATTCTGCACGGGTAATGGTTTGGTTTGGACGGAAGGTGTTGTCCTCATAACCGCCAATATAGCCCCGTTCCATCCAGTCGTGGATAGCCTGTTCAGCCCAATGGCCGTTCACATCGGTCACATCTGCGGCTGCAAATGCTGCGCCGCCCGGCAGCACCGAGGCGAAGGTAAAGCTAACCAACGCCGCCTCTGCTACATGTTTCTTTACTGTTTTTTTCATTCCAAAAATCTCCTCCAAAATAATAAATTTCATCAGCAAAGTAAAAATCGCTCCGAAAATCTATAGTTTTTTGAAGGCATGAAAAAAGCGGCTATACAGTGTCTGCCGCACCGTATAACCGCTATATGTAGTGTTTTTTATGTTTGACTGAAAACTATACTTTTCTACTCTGCTTGTTACCAACATTTTAACACTTTTCAATGCAATTTACCACTGTATTGCGTAAATTCATAATCATTATTAAAACATTTTTTCAGTTTGCTGCTTCATACTCCGGCACAATTTTTTTTATTTGACATTGCCCACATCGAGCGTTATAATTTTTTCATCAACAGACACCCCCCAGGGGTGTGGTGATTGGAGATGATAACCGATGATGGCAGACAAAGCCCGCACCACCAAATTGTTAAAAACCGCCCGCGGACAGCTGGACGGCATTTTAAAAATGGTAGAGGACGATCGCTACTGCATTGATATTTCTCAGCAGCTGATGGCCACCGAAGCCATGCTGAACAAAATCAACAAAGAAATTCTGACCGCCCACTTAAAGCACTGTGTCAGCAATGCGCAGACGCAAGCAGAGCGGGACGAAAAAATTGACGAGCTGGTCGCCATGCTGGGCAAAATTATGAAATAAGCCCGGCATGAAACACCGCTCTTTGTGCAATAATAAGAACAAAATCATTTTTCAGAGAGGTGAGAACTTGTGAAAGAAAAATTTGATGTAACCGGGATGACCTGCTCAGCCTGCTCATCCCGCGTGGAAAAATGCGTCAGCAAGCTGGACGGTATGCAGGACGTATCGGTCAATCTGCTAACCAACAGTATGCAGGTGGAATTTGACCAAACCAAGCTGTCCACCCAGCAGATTATCTCCGCTGTTACCCAGGCGGGCTACGGCGCCAGCGTAAAAGAAGAACACGCCAACAACACTGCCGCTGCTGCAGCACCCATGCAGCGCCAAAATCCGGTGGAAGCCCAGCTGAAAGAAATGAAGCATCGGCTGATTATCTCCTTTGTATTTTTGATTCCGCTGATGTATGTGTCCATGGGGCATATGGTGGGCCTGCCGCTGCCGTCCTTTTTGTCGGGCCATCAGAACGCAGTCAGCTTCGCCTTTACCCAATTTTTGCTGGCACTGCCTGTAGTGTATATCAACCGCAAATTTTTTATCAAAGGATTTCAAACTCTGGCTCACGGCGCGCCCAATATGGACAGCCTGATTGCCATCGGCTCCGGCGCTGCGCTGGTGTACGGCATCTTTGCCATTTACCGCATGAGCTACGGACTGGGCAGCGGCAACATGGATCTGGTTGCCCGCTATCATATGGATTTGTACTTTGAATCAGCGGTTATGATTCTGGCGCTGATTACAGTGGGCAAATATCTGGAAACCCGCTCCAAAGGCAAGACCAGCGAAGCGCTCACCCGCCTGATGGACCTGGCGCCCAAAACCGCCACTGTGGAGCGCAACGACCAGCAGATGGAGATTCCCGTTGAGCAGGTGCTGGTGGGCGACACCGTTGTGGTAAAACCGGGGCAGCGCATTCCGGTAGACGGCCAGATTACCCAGGGCAGCACCAGTGTAGACCAGTCGGCCATCACCGGCGAGAGCATTCCGGTGGAAAAAGAGCCGGGCGATACAGTGATCGCAGCCACCATCAACAAAGGCGGTTTCATCCGCTTCACTGCATCCAAAGTCGGCAACGACACCACTTTTGCTCAGATTATCCGGCTGGTGGAAGATGCTTCTGCCACCAAAGCGCCCATTGCCAAAATGGCAGACCGCATTGCCGGTGTATTTGTGCCGGTGGTTATCTGCATTGCCCTGCTCACAGCGGTTGTCTGGCTGCTGCTGGGACAAACCTTTGAATTTGCTCTGTCCTGCGCCATCTCGGTGTTGGTTATCTCCTGCCCCTGCGCATTGGGGCTGGCCACGCCGGTTGCCATTATGGTGGGCACCGGCAAGGGCGCTGAGCATGGCATCTTGATAAAATCCGGTCAGGCGTTGGAAACTGCCCACAACATTCAAACAGTGGTGCTGGACAAAACCGGCACCATCACCCAGGGCAAACCGGTAGTTACCGATGTGCAAACCATCCTGCCCGACCAGCAATCTTTTATCGCCATTGCCGCCGCTTTGGAACAAGGCAGCGAGCATCCTCTGGCAGAAGCAGTGATGCACTATGCTGTGGAGCAAAACATTGCCGCTGCAACGTCAGAGCAGTTTCAGTCATTACCGGGCAAAGGGGTGCAGGCTGTCATTGACGGCACCCAGTATTATGCGGGAAATCGCCGCTTGATGGATGAGCAGCACATCTCGTTGCAGCAGTGGGACACAGCGCTGGACGCTTTGGCCACCGCCGGCAAAACGCCGCTGATTTTTGCTGACAGCAAACAGGTAATCGGCATCATCGGCGCTGCCGACATTGTAAAAGCCACCAGCCGACAAACCATTCAGCAATTGAAACAGATGGGCGTGCAGGTGGTGATGCTCACCGGCGATAACGCCCGCACCGCCGCAGCCATTCAGCAGCAGTTGGATATCGACGAAGTCATTGCCGAAGTGCTGCCGCAGGATAAAGAGCAGCGCATTGCCGCACTGCAAGCCCAGGGCAAAGTGGTAGCCATGGTGGGTGACGGTGTCAACGATGCGCCTGCTCTGGCCCGCGCCAATGTGGGGCTGGCTATCGGCGCAGGCACCGACATCGCCTTAGAGAGCGCCGACATCATCTTAATGAAGAACGATTTGCTGGACGTGGTGACTGCCATTCAACTGAGCAAGGCGGTCATCCGCAACATCAAGCAGAATCTGTTCTGGGCGTTCTTTTACAACTGCCTGGGGATTCCGCTGGCAGCCGGTGTTCTTTATCCGGCATTTCACTTGCTGCTCAGCCCCATGTTCGGCGCAGCAGCCATGAGTTTCAGCAGCATCTTTGTGGTCAGTAATGCACTGCGGCTGCGTTGGTTTAACCCGGTGCTGCCCGCTGCCGACAGTCAGCAGTCCGCCGCTCATGCAGAGCAGACAGTATCCGTCATCACTGCCATTGCCGCACAGCAGGCAGATACATCTGCGCCGCAGTTGTCCCAACCTGCTGCAACGGCAAAGGGTGTGCAAAAAACCATGCAAATTACCGGCATGATGTGCAGCCATTGCCAAAACACCGTCACCAAAGCATTGAATAAGCTGGACGGCGTTACCGCCACCGTCAGTCTGGAAGACAACGCCGCCTATATCACCACCCAAGGCATTGTCAGCGACGATACGCTAAAACAGGCCGTCATTGACGAAGGCTATCAGGTGGATTCCCTCATCGATAATGCAAAACAAGATGAAGGAAAACAAATTTCCAATGTTTCACGTGAAACATTGGAAATTGATAACCACACAAACAATCAACTCACAAAGGAGACTACAACCATGAAAAAAGTTATGAAAATTGAAGGTATGATGTGCCCCCACTGCCAAAACGCTGTTACCAAAGCATTAAACGGACTGGAAGGCGTTACCGCCACCGTCAGCCTGGAAGATAAAGCTGCTTATATCACCACCCAAGGCATTGTCAGCGACGACGCCATGAAACAGGTTGTCATCGACGGCGGTTACAAAGTTATGGAACTGATCGACGCAGAATAACTGATAAACAATATGTGGAATCGCTAACGCGCCCACACCCTACTTGGTCCTTACACTTTGCCTTACTTCTTAGATGTACTGCAATACAAGAAGCTCCCTTCCAAACGACAGGTTCGGTATCGTCCTTGTCCGTTTAGAAGGGAGCTTCTTTATAGTAAACATCATTTTATCAGATTTCTCATTCTTTGCCGCTACAAATCGGCTAACATGGATGTGCATCATCGGGAGACTGTTTGTTGCCTGCCCTCCTTCATCGGACAGTTTTACTGCCGTTCCCCTTAGTCGGACTATGTCCGCCACGGTTGGAACAGCTGGTCAAACTGTCCGCTTCAATGTCGACAATGGCAACAAAACATCTCCCTGGGTTGCGCATATAAGGCTGGCCTATCCTTTGCCGCTTCCTTATATTACACAACCGTAAGCGTTGGTCTGCTTTTGCCATATATTCCGAATTGGAATGGATTATCGCGCAAAATATCTGAACCGAAGTGGACGAAGTCCAAACTAAGGCAGACATTTTAGCGATTGTCCATGCCACTGAGGAATCGGCAAATTGCAGACCAACAGCGTACTTGCTTGGACAAGAGATGCGCAAAGATAGGCCAGCCGCCCACAAAATGTTTCACGTGAAACAATTACCATTGTTCCACCATAGCCACAGGCACATCCATGCGGGCTGCAATCTGTTCCGCACTCATACCTGCTGCGCGGAATCGCTGAGCCACCGCCTGCATTGGCTCAGCCACTTCAATTATATGTCGATCGGGATCATAAAAACGCACTGCCCGCTGTCCCCATGGCTGCTCTGTCATTTCATGCACATATTCCAAATCAAACTGCTGCAGCTTCTGCACAAAGGCCTCAAAATTGTCTTCCTCAAAATATAATTCCGCTGCATTGCCGCCCAACCGCACCGACTGATTGCCAATCAGCTGCTGCCAGCTGCGAATGGTCTGCAAACAAACACCGCCCGTTAGCGTAACATTAGCGCCAAAATCAACCTCCACCGTCAAACCCAGCACATCAGCATAAAACTTTTTGGATTCCTCCAAATCACATACCACCAGCAACACATTTCTATAATTCATACAGAATACTCCACTCCTTGCCCTTATCTCATTCAATATTTATATTTTTGCCCATCGTTTCGCAACAATGACCAATCTATCACTGGAACAACCATCTATCCAATCAAAATTGCAATTGTTTCACGTGAAACAATTCAGAATGATTCAACGCTGTCTTTTAGCACCATCTTATAGCAGACAAACGATTTCGGCATATAACACGCCGAAACCCATTTCAAAATGTTTCACGTGAAACATTTTGAAAATTCGCACTGCATCAATCTGCCATGCAAAACACTTGACACTTGCGTCTGCTTCAAATGTTCTGACCGACGATTATTCTCCCAGTTGTTTCTGCCGTTTACTGGCACGCAGCAGATTTACCACATTCAATCCCAAAGCGGCGCAGCCCACCATCAAGTTAAACACCTTTAACGGAGATATCTCGTCATTCTTCTTGGCTTTCACCAATGCACTGCCGTTTTTGGCCACAAGAGCAGCGCTCACACCTGTTAATACCTGAAACACGCCCACCATAATTCCTTTTTTCATTGTCCAAGCTCCTCTCCGGTTTTCATACTCCTGCTCACTCGTCTTTCCAGTTCCACCATTTTAACAGTTCCGGCTGATGCTGCTCAGGCGGCGTACTGGCATAATAAACCGCGCACCGATACACATACAGCACACAACGATCCAGCAACACGCCCTGCTGCTCACAGCGCTGCTCATACATTTGCTCCGGATCAGCGCCGCGCAGTGAGGCAATGGTGGCATAACCCAAATCCAGTAAGTCCTGCTCCATGGCTTTTCCCACACCGGGAATTTTTTGCAGCTCGCCCATGCTTCACCTCCGCCTGCTTCTATCCATCCTTGTGTAAATTTTTTACCAAAGTTTTGACAAAAAAATCCGCATGGCCAACAGTTATAAAAACATTCGACAACACACGGATCATTCTTCCTTACAAAACCTTATTTTGTTATAATTCTACAAAAACCAGCCAATTCCTGCACAGCTTTTTTCTTTATAAAAAATTTGTGACCAATGCACAACCACCATCTGCCATGCCAAAACGCTCCATCGGCTATCACCGCAGTTATCCTTGCCCTGGTGCTTTGCCACCAGTCACACCAATACATCGTTCTTCCTTGTCGATGACATTAACATCGGCAAATAATACAAATTGCCATTGCTTAGTATGAAAGAAATTATTCCGTTACTCCATGCTCCTGTTGACACGCCGCACTGTGCTGCTCGTGGCAGTAAAAGTGTTGTTCCTCTAATAGCTCCAACAGCGTATCGTAATTGCCGCTTGCATCGGTATAGTATTCAAAACCACCATATTCTGCAATTACACGATTGTTTCTGTCAATCAACAAATTTGCTGCACGATTTTTACGCCACATCCACTCATCCTGCCGGTAATTTAATTTAACTTCATAAACAATCTGCTCAACGTCGCTGACAATACGAAAATCACCGCGCTGTGAATCTGCTGTTGCATCTTTCCACTGACATTGATTGAGCATACTAATCAATCGCACCTTCTGCTGCTCATCTAAGGGCTTGTACACATTTGTTGTTACAGGTTCTTCTTTTTTTACAAAAACATATTCAATTTCATCTTCCTGCACCGGAAATACCTTATTTGCTTCCGTCCACACACTCCAACCCGTCAGCGCAAAGCAACCCAATAGCAAAACTATGATTTTCAGTAATCCTTTTTGTTTCATACGCTCCCCTCAACTTTGCAAATGTTTCACGTGAAACAATTTTGTTTGCGATGCTGCATCATCGGGAGATTGTTTGTTGCCTGCTCTCCTACCCGACCAGAAAGGCGTCGGGCACCGGATAGCTGCGCGTATGTCTGCTTCAATGTCGACAACGGCAACAAAACATCTCCCTGACTTGCTCATAAGGCTGGCCTATCCTTTGCCAAAATTCCGAATTGCAGCGGTCATTTTTGTAGCCTGTCTAAATCGTGGCAGACGAAGTCTGACTAAGATAGACAGGCAATAAAATGTCCGATGTACTGAGGAAAAGGCAAAGGTAGGATAGCCGACTGCGTAAATGTTTCACGTGAAACATTTTATGCATCAATTATTATTCGCAGCGTTGCTGGCCGTTACTGCCGTAACCACACTGGCATACAGCACCGTCTGCTGCGCCAGCAGAGAAGTAATCACACTGTTGGTCAGTGCAGTCTGCGTTGCTGAAGAAGCCGCATAGCAATTTTGCGCTGCCATGCTGGCATACATCAGTCGCGTTTTGCGGTCTACACTGCCGAAAAAACCAAATCCCTTTTGCCTACTCAGCCAATCGTCGGCATCCATAATATCCTGCGCAATATGGCAGACTTCTCCGCCCATCATAGCTGCAATACCCAACGAAGGCAACTCCCCATGCACACCATATTTATAACCGCCGGCCTTTAACCGTTCATACAACTCTATCGTTTTTTCACAGCGCTCTTTTACAGCACCATCACACAAAGCCAGCGCATGCCCTAAGGATTGAGCACCGTTTGAAGAAAACGGCGATTGTTTCAATAGCTGATAGCATTGCTCTGCTTCCTCCAGCAATTGATTATCACTCTTAGCTGATAACGCCATCAACGCACAAAAAGAACTATCTTCGTCAGAAGTCAAAAAAGGATGCATCGCCTTTATCTGTTTATAAAGATAGTGGGTCCTGTCAGCAATGGCTTCATATTGCGCAGTATCAGCAGCGCGGGCAATCATCATCGCCGCCAGCAGCAAATATTCAGAACCCCAAAAGCCCTCTTTCAGCAATTGATAAACCGCAACACTGCGTTCCAACAATGCCTTTGGCTCGCCGCTCACATCCATCATCGCTGCCACCGGAGCCTGCAGCATACCGCGAAACTGCGAAAACACCCCTACCGATTGTTTGAGCAACGCCTTGCAGGCCATAGCCTGTTCCGGCTCTGCCAGCTTTCCCTCACTGGTATAAATGCCGGCGCAAGCCAGATGCATCAACCCGCTCTCCCAAGTAAACGCTTTTTTCATACGATCACGATTTTCCAGCAGTAACCGGCACCGCTCTTGTAATTGCTCATCCATTTTTATTCCCCCTCAATTTTGCAAATGTTTCACGTGAAACAATCAACATCGTTATCAAACAAGTCTGATTCCTGCCAATCGCTGATAATCAATTATTTTTGATGAGCCGGATAAAATTCATATTGCTGCTGATACCGTTTTTCGGCACTCTCTACAGTCACTGTCAACAGCAGCCGTTCGGTTTTTTCGCCCACTTGAACGGTCCAATAGAAGGTTTCTTTGCTGCCAACTGCTATAGGGCAATCTTTGTCCAACTGACCAATAACTTCTGTCTTATTCTTGCCTGTCTCCGCCAACGCAGCCACTGACAACCGTAAATCGGTATCTTTATCTTTCCAATCTTCCAGCCAGTTTTCCACATGAGCTGCCACCTTGCATTGCAGCATCTGGTCTTGCGTGCAAGCCACTTCTTCCATATCCAGCTGTACCTGAAAACAGTTGAATTCGGTCCAGCGCTGGCCATTATGCAAAACTTTCTGCTTTACAGGTTTTGTCGGTTCTGTCCCATCGGAACGCGCTTCAAAATGGTATACCGCCGCCAATACCCAAAAAATGCACGCCAGAACAAGCATAAAATCAATCTGAATACGTCCCGGTCCAAAGAGAAGAATACCTGCCAGGTAGTTGGCGCAAAAACAAATCATGCCCAAGATGACAAACAAATACACTCGCAGTTGCTCTTTCATAAAATCCCCTCCATTCCATTTCAAAATGTTTCACGTGAAACATTTGCAATTTTATTTTTCACTTATAAAATTATTATACAGGAAAGCGCTCAAAATAACAACGACGAGATAGACAGCAAGCAGATAAGATTCATAAACTTGCTCAAAACAAAAAAGCCGATGCTTTCCGATCAAATTAAGACCAAAAAGCATCGACTTATATCACACCCCCGCTGCAAGCAATATCATCTTCCTATCACTGCAGCATTCTTTCTTATTGCTTGCACCAAGCCAACGAATCATCGTCTGTCAATCAACGCCATTGAGATACCGATTGCATCAGATAATTATTCCGACTATCAATAAAAATCGCCCTTTAAGCCGTCGATGATTCGTTTCAAATCTTCTTCACTATAATACTCAATGACCAGCTTGCCGCTGCCGTCAGGATTTTTCTTGATATTCACCTTGGTGCTCAGATGTTCTGCCAGCTGATCCTGCAGCAAACGCAGTTCAGAAGGCAATTTTTTATATTTTTTAGGATTCTGAAACATAACCTGGGTGCTTTCCCACTGCACCACACCTTCGTCCAGCGCAGCCTTTACCATCTTTTCAACCTCACGCACAGTCAGGTTGTTTTGATAAATCTCATGGGCGAAAGCAGACTGCCAGCCCGGCACATCAATGCTGAGCATAGGGCGCACGTGTCCCACCGACAGCTTGCCGTCCTCCACCATATCCTGCACGTCTTCCGGCAATGTCAGCAGCCGGGTGCTGTTGGCAATAAAGCTGCGGCTTTTGCCCATCCGTTTGGACAGCCGCTCCTGGGTGTAGCCAAACTTGCGCTGCAGCACATCATATGCTCGCGCTTCCTCGATAGGAGTTAAATCATCCCGCTGCACGTTTTCAATCAACGCCAGCTCCATAATTTTTTCTTCATCCAGTTCCCGAATCAATGCCGGAATCGTTTTCAGTCCTGCTCGCTTGCAAGCACGATACCGACGTTCCCCGGCAATAATCATATAGCTGTCCTCACGCGGCGCCACCAGGATAGGCTGCAACACGCCATGCTCAGCAATAGACTCCGCCAGATCAATCAGTTTGTCTTCGTCAAAGTTTTTGCGCGGCTGATCAGGGTTGGGAAACACCTTTTCCAGATCCAGTTCCACAATGCTTTCTTTGGCATCATGAGCATCTACCAGTTCTTCATACTCAGGCAGCAGCGCGCCCAAACCGCGCCCCAGGCCTCCTTTTGCTTTAGCCATGCTTAATTACCTCCTTAGCCAGCGCCAGATAGGTTTCTGCGCCTTTCGATTTGGGATCATAATCCAGAATGGACTGCCCAAAGCTTGGTGCTTCACTCAGCCGCACATTCCGAGGAATAATGGTCTTAAATACTTTTTCTTTAAAATTTTGCTGCACATCCGCCACCACCTGGTTGGACAAGTTGGTGCGGTTATCGTACATAGTCATCAGAATGCCTTCCATTTCCAGGCCGGGATTCAGATTTTTCTGCACCAGCTTAATGGTGCTCAGCAGCTGGCTCAAACCTTCCAGCGCATAATATTCGCACTGGATCGGCACCAGAAAACTATCGGCAGCAGTCAGCGCATTCAATGTCAGCAATCCCAATGACGGCGGCGTGTCAATAACCACATAATGATACTGCTCCTTCACTTCGTCCAGCGCATTTTTTAAACGCATTTCACGGGAAATGGCCGCCACCAGCTCCATCTCCGCACCGGCCAGTTCTACTTTAGCCGGCACCACAAACAAGCGGGGATTCACTTCCATGGTAACTTTATCAATCGGCACAAAATTTACCAACACATCATATACAGAATGCTCCAACGCATTTTTATTGATTCCCAAACCACTGCTGGCATTGCCCTGGGGGTCCAGATCAATGAGCAGCACTTTCTTTTTTTGATGGGCCAGACAAGCAGCCAGATTGACCGAGGTTGTCGTTTTGGCAACGCCGCCCTTCTGATTGGCAACTACAATAACCTTTCCCATGTTCTCACTCCTCAAAAAATGATAAATGTTTCACGTGAAACATTTTGAAATATATTTACTTTCCTTTTATTATAAAGGAAATTTTCTCTGCTGGATATAGCAAACCGATAAAAAAACTGCCAAATTGTAAAAAATATTATTCTGCCGCCAAAAAAATTTTTCATTTTTCAGCCATTATCGCTCAGAGCCGTTAAAATTGATTTTAACTCATTTTATCTATTTTTGAACAAATCCCCTTATCATAATTCTGTTTGTCCGGCAAATCGAAAAATACAGAGCCGTTTTTTTACACTTTTCATTCTTATTTTTCGCTGACAACACAACTAACAATCGCAAAACAATCATTAGCTGCAACCAAAATCCTTTGCTGACAATGGTCATTGTATGTTTCAACACTGCATTATAAATTGAAAATGTTTCACGTGAAACATTTTCAATTTATAAGAGCGGCAAAAAAGAAAAAACTACAGACAACAATCGTCAAAAATAGTTTCTATTCCTTGCAGCTGACACAGCATTGCCAAACAATACGCACCGATATAATTCATTTTCATCACACATCTGCATTTCCTATCTGCATATTTCAGCAAATCGATACAGCTCTGTTGCCAAAATATGCTCCCTGTTTCTTTGGCAAACACAATAAAAAAATTTCCAATGTTTCACGTGAAACATTGGAAATTTTTTCTCAACTATATTTCTAAAACATCACCGGTTTGCAAATAATGCAGTTTTTCTCCCACCTGTTTATGCAAATAGTCATAACAATCTTTTCCGGTACAGTGAAATGTGTAAAACTGACAATCATGTTTCTTCAAATTGTAGGCCAATCTATCTAAAAATTCATTGCTTTCCGTTTTTTTAGAAACCGGATCAGTTAAATGAAAACCCGAAATCATCACATCAACCTGCTTACCATTGATCACGCTGGCCTGATTCATAATGTTAATCACGCCTCGATGCGCGCAGCCGCCCACCACAATAATTTTGCCATCTTCCTGGATAATTAAATTTTGTTCATGGCTGAATGTGTCCGCCGCTTTTTGCCGTCCCCGCTGCTCCTGCAGCGAACTATTAAAAGTAGGCACACATTTGCGTCCATCGCCGTCGGCAAACAAAATTAAATTTTTATCTATAATATGTCGTTCGTCAGTAAACACAATCTGTCTGTGGCTCTTGTATTTAGAGTCCAATCCGCAATATATGGGAATGCGCAGCACTTTATTATAGTGTGGCAAAAAAGCATCGGGACGAATATATACTTTTGCTGTATGATTCATCTGCAAAAATGCGCCTAATCCGCCGCCATGATCCACATGACCATGGGAAATAATCACCGTATCTACTGCTTTGATATCCACGCCGCACTTCTTTGCATTGTGCAAAAAAGTATCATCCGGACCCAAATCAAATAAAACCTTGTGCCGCTCCGTTTCCATGTACAAGCACAGTCCATGTTTGCCTTTCAAATCCTTTTGCTCTGCCGTATTCTCTACCAACACCACAATTTTCATATCTGCACCTCTGTTTCATGTTAATGCCCCAGTTGCCACAAACTTAAAAGTATAGCCGCCACCAAAATCAAAAGCGCAGGAATGATAGATTTTTCTTTTTTTGTGTTCTTCTGCGATTTCTCTGATTCTTGGGCTGCCTTATATGCCTCAAACAGCTCGGCGTCGTCAAAAGCATCAGGCTGCGCATCGGCCAAAGCAGCACTGCCGTCCTGACGCAGCATCTGCAGCAGCTCACATGCCCGCTCATACTGTCCACGCTGCACATAAAGCGCATCCCCAAACACAGAGTATCCCATATACACTTTTAAATAACCGCCGCTGCCCACATCCTTTACCAGCACAGGAATACCCTCCTGCCGCAGCAAATCCTGCAAGATTCCCGACTCAATCTGATCTGCGTGTTCTGTCAGCAACACCAGGTCCTGCTCTGTGTCTGTTTTGCTCATAACGTCGTCACCACCTTTTCTCATTAAGTATTATTATAGCACACTTCATCAAAAATGAACCTGCAAACTCCATGTTTTAAAAAGAAAATATCTACCATGGAAAGCAATCCATCCAGCATATATTGTTTCACGTTTTTTCGGGAAATAAAAAAGGTTCCATCATAAATACCGGGCAATCACTGCCTTGATATTTTATGATAGAACCTAAAAAAGTTACCCCATCTGGACCCGACAATCTGATGGGGCAACTCAACCAATTGTAAAGGGCAGCCGTCGACTGCTCTTTTTATATGTATATCCTAACAGAAAGAAACCCGTTCACCAAGTACAAATCTCTCCGAAAAAATTTCACATACTTCAAGAAAAACTCTTTTCAAGCGAACAAATGTATGATAAACTATCACTCAAAGAGTAGTCACGCTGTTTTGCACAGTGCGTGACGGCAATAGACGGCTTGCCCTGTAGTAAGGGGGTGGTCAAATGGTTACATGGGATGCTTTAACGTGCTTATTTACGTTCGGCATGCTATTGGTGGCTGTGATCACCTATTGCACGCGCAAGAAATAGTAACTTTTTGAAATAAATAAAAAAAGTTACCCCGTCTGAACCTGACAATCTGATAGGGTAACCAAGAGGATTACGAAGGGCAGCCGTCGACTGCTCTTTTTATATGTATATCCTAACATAGTAAAAAATATTCGTCAAGCGCCATTTTTTGATTCCGTTTTCCCCCTTACACACTGCCTTGAAGCAGATGTTAAAATACGCTATAATAATAACTGAACAGTTGACCTTGCAATGATAAACCTATGGAGGTGCTGAGCATGAAAAAAAGAGCAGCTATATTGGCCGCGGCAACAATGGTTTTATTGATTATCTGCGCTGTTTGGTATCGCACTCCTATCAATCTGATGGATCTGGATCCTGACGAGGTGCTGGAGATCGTTGTGTTTAACGGCGGCACTGGAACTGTTACGCACGTTAGCGACACAAATCAAATTGCCACCATCATTGACGCTTTAAATGAGGTTACTGTAGAAAGAGGAAAACCCTCTGTTGGTTATTCCGGCTTCGGCTTTAAAATAACAATTTATTTATCCGACGGTAACCAAGCAGATGATTGGAACAACTTTATTATCAATTCCAACGACACCATCCGAAAAGACCCGTTCTTTTATACCGTTGCGGAAGGAAACCTTCCATATGATTATATTGCCAGCATTGCAGACTAAACCTGCAATGCTTTTTTATTGTTTCGTGTGAAAGATTGAGTGATCGGCTGTCCCATCTTTGCCTATCCTTCAGTGCGACGGACACCAACTTGTTTGTTTCTTTCGCTATGGACTGCGTCCAGCTCAATGAAAACAAACTGCGTTGCTGACCGCCGCAATTCAGAATTTTGGCAAAGAATAGGCCAGCCTTATACACGCAAGTCAGGGAGATGTTTTGTTGCCGTTGTCGACATTGAAGCGGACAGATGCGCAGTCTGTCTAGCCGAACTGGACGCAGTCCATAGTGAGGCAGACCGACAAGCAGATGTCAGATGAAGGAGGGCAGGCAACAAACAGTCTCCCGATAATGCAGCATTTCAAAACAAAATTGTTTCACACAAAACATTAGAAATCTATTTATTGTTATATCACACTCTTATGTACATCCTCTCCCAGTGCAATTTATTCGTGGCGGCATGTGGTTTCGGCATGATACATGTTATCAGGATTTGCAATGTCAGTGATTCCTGGTTGTTTCCTCCAACCATTTGTGATAGAATAACGCTATTGACTGTGTAAAAACAGTCTTTTAAAATTTTTCTGTAATAATACAGTATACAGGAGGAAATCATGAAAGAAAAGCTACCTTTCTCCCAGTTATTGTCATTGTCTCTGATGCTCTTCGCACTGTTTTTTGGTGCAGGAAACATGATTTTTCCGCCGGCAATGGGACAGGCTGCTGGGACAAACGTCTGGTCTGCATTGGCAGGCTATATTGCCACTGATGTGGGCTTACCGCTGCTGACCATTGCAGCCGTTGTTTTTACCGGACGCACTTTAAGCAATCTGGCCGGTAAAGTCAGCAAAGGATTTTCTGTATTTTTTGTAGCGTTGGTGTATCTGTTAATCGGGCCGCTCTTTGCCATTCCCCGCACGGGCAGCGTGTCCTTTGAACTGGCCTTATTGCCGTTTTTAGGAGATGGCAGCAATACCACCCTTTGGTCGGTTGTATTCACCGCCATCTTTTTTGGATTGACCTATTTTTTATCTGCCAATCCGCAGAAAATTGTTTACATTGTAGGTAAAATTCTGACACCAATTTTGCTGCTGTCCATTTTTATCATCGGGTTAAGTGCAATCGTGCATCCCATTGGCACATTGGAAGCGCCTGTGGGCGATTACACCACCATTCCGTTCTTTAAAGGCTTGCTGGAAGGATACCTGGCGCTGGATGCGCTGGCTGCCGGTGTGTTTGCATTGATCGTAATCGAAAACGTAGAAGGCATGGGCATCCGCGGCGAGCGTTCCATCGTCAAATATACCCTGCTGGCCGGTCTGCTGGCAGCCGTTGGTCTGGCTGTTGTGTACGGCATCCTGGCTTATGTGGGCGCAACCAGCAGCCCGCTGGGACAATTTGAAAACGGCGGTCAGCTGTTATCTGCTGTGGCAAATCATATGTTCGGCACAGTGGGCATGCTGATTCTGGGGGTTGCAGTGCTGTTTGCCTGCTTAACCACAGCCATCGGCCTGACCACATCCTTTGGTGATTATTTCAGCCGCACCTATATCAAGCTGGAATATAATCATGTGATTATTGCTGTGTGCGTGTTCAGCTTTCTGGTCAGCAATGTTGGCTTGTCCCAATTAATCAGCATTACATTGCCGGTACTGCTGATGGTGTATCCATTGCTGATGGCGCTGGTCTTCACCGCCTTTTTGGATAAGCTGTTCCAAGGCCGTCAGGCAGTATATGTCGGCGTATTGCTGGGCACTGCCATCATCAGCATTCCCAACGGTTTGGAAGCATTGGCTGCCAACTACGGCATGAATCTGGGCATCGTCAGTCAATGGCTGACCTATGTGCCCTTTTACGAATTGAGCCTGGGCTGGGTCATTCCTGCTGTACTGGGTGGTGTCATTGGCTGGATTGTCAGTCTTGCAACCAAACGAATTTAACCATATAACATAGAAAAACACCGGACAAAATTTGTCCGGTGTTTTTCTATGCCATTTTGGCGCTGTGCAAAGGAAAATAATTGCCTTATGCGGTTCTTTCTTCTGTGAAAATCGTCTTAGTTTCCGATTGATCACCTTCCCAAACGGTCACTGTGGCTTTCACTCGATAGACTTCGCCCTCTGTTACTGACTTAGTTTCATACACCCAAGCAGTGGAACCATTTTGTGTATCAGTCCAAAGTCCTACCGGAAGCCAGCCGCTGCCGCTTTTTACTTGTAACTCAGCAATTACTTTAGCTTTTGTAGCATCATAGAAGTCCCCATCTACTAAACAATCCACTGTCGCAATACCATCAGAAATTTTTAAAGAACTATATGCACTTACAATATACTTTAACCGAGGCGCAATGGCTTCATCTTCTACAATAGTTGTCATAGGTACTGTAGTTTCTGCCAAAGCCATCATCGGCGCAGATGTGATGGCAAAAGAACTCAGGCAGGAAATTGCCAGAATTTTTCTCATTTTCTGACTCATCATATCGTCTCACCCCCTTTTATTCTTCGTAACGAAATAAAAGGAAGGTTTCGGACATTATTATCATAAAAAACCTAATTTTCTAGTAATTTTACATTACTCAATATCTTTATCATTTCTTTTCTGGATAAGTTTGTTTTTCCATCAATATAGTAATTTGTTTTTAACCAACAATAATAAATTTGGTCCTCTTTAAATATTAACTTTATTTTTTCATTTTGAATCATTATAATTTCTGTTCCAACTTCTTGAGTATCTGTTATAGCATTCATACTGTATTCTTCAGTCAACAATTTTTGTTGAATACTAAAATGCTGTTTGCTTTCCCTGTTCATACATATTAACCGTATACCGTCATCCCGTTCCTCCCTACGCACTTCTTCCATACCTTCCGGCAAATATTGCAGTTCCAAGGGCTGGAACTCTGTATCAGCGGAGGCGTCCGAATGATAGCGGAACTCAGTATATTCATCCCAGACAGTTTCTATCACTTCAATCAGATAGCGATAGCCGGCAAGCACAGTTTCGGGCATGGTAAAGCAAGCCAGCACAAAGCACAGCAACACAGCGGCAATGCCTCGGCGGGCATAATAGGGCCAGCCCAAAAAGGCTTGCTTCTGCGCCACCTGATTTGCTCTGACCTTACGGCGCAATGCTTCCATATCCTGCTCAAACTGTTCCGAAAAACAATGCTGACAGCTGTCCTCATCAGGCAGCTGACGCAACATATATCTGCGCGCTTCTACAGCCGCCGCCCGCAATTCATCCTCTGTAAACTTCACAGCGGCGGTACCTCCTCCAGCAAACGATGCAACTGTTTTTTACCGCGGCTAATCAGTTTTTCCACTTTGGCCACACTATAATGCAGCAATTCGGAAATTTCTCTGTTGTTGTAGCCATCCGCATACTTTAACAAAAGCACATTCTTGTATTGCGCGGGCAATAACAAGATGGCTTCCATCAACGAATTTTCCAGTTCGGTTTCCAATGTGCGCACTGCTGACGTTTCGTCCAGCTCCGAAATCGGCGCATAGTGTTCCCGTTCCCGCCGACGTTTGCGGTACAAATCAATGGCAATATGATCCGCAATGGTAACAATCAGCCCTTTGGTGCGCGGATCGTCCAACTCGCCCACTTTATGAATATTCTGGGCAATGCGCAAAAAAGCCATGCTGACAGCATCCTCTGCTGCTTGTTCTTCCTGCAGTATTTCATATGCTCGGTAATACATTAAACCTTTAAATTTCCAATACAGCTGCTCAAACTTGTGTTGCTCGGCCTCACCTTCAATCATTGCCAGATAAAAACTGAGTCGCAGCACTGTATAAATCCCCCTAATCTTTCAAATGACAGTTCTATTCTTCTATTTTTTGAACAACATAATATCGCGTCTTCTTCTACGTCTATAAACATTCTGCCAAACAAACACATTGCGCTGTGGAAATTTGATATACAACAACAGCATAAAACAAAAAGACAAATGAAAAAACATCCCACCACAAATCTTTTTGCAATGAGATGTTTTACCATGAAATATTTTTCTCTAACCCACTTTTGCCAAAACAGCTCCATGCAAATCTACTTACTTTTTGGAGCAGTCAGACGATAGCTTTCACCAATCATATCCCGAATATCCGATTCTGCCACGGTGCCGTTTAAAATAACAGAATTCCAGTGCTCTTTGTTCATATGATAAGCCGGTATCACCGCCTCATACTTTTGCCGCCAAAAATCCCGCCAGCCCGGCGCGCACTTTACATTCACCCAAATATTTCCCTGCCGCGCATACACGCAGGCAAATATTTTTTTATTGCCTTTATGGCGGAGCACCGCCCAATTACTATCGTGAAAGGGATAATCTTCGTACACATCTGTCAACTGCATACAACAGGCAATCACATCTTCCTTTGTCTGCATGCTATACGCCCCCTGCCGTTCACACAAATTTTCTATTCTGAACCGACGCTGCAAAACAGGCAATCTATACCGCCGTTCTCTGCGCCTTATACCAAATACTAACAAACAGCCTTACAACAGGTGCTTTATCTTATGGTAATACTTGCCCGCCTCATCAGTGCGAAACGCAGCTGCCAAATAATTGTGCAACTCCTGCTTGCTTCTGCTTTTGCGCAGGCAATCGGCAACACGCTGCGCTGTGGCTGAATCGGCAAACAAATTGTCTATCTGCTGCTCCATGGTGTCACGCTTTTTGCAATCTCCGGCAGCAGTAATGCTATCCAACTGGGACACAGCAATCTGCCGATCTTCCCAAAACTGCACCACACTTTGGAACCCATTGTCCTTGCTGACAATATAAAAATTACTTTCCGGTGTTCGGGCAATCAGATAGCCCAGATAGGTGACCAGCTGAAAATCCAGGCCATTTTTCTTGCAGGCATCTACTTTGATATATTGCACCGCAGCCTGTGATGAATTGATGCGCTGATGCAAGTCAAAGGTGAGCCGATCGGCGTAATGGCTGTAAAAAATAATTACCTCATCAACAGCAGACAGCAGTTCCACCCCCTGCATCCCTTCGGTATTTACATTTTCATAATCCACAAGATAAAATGCCATACAACAACCCTCTTTTCTATTCATAAATAACACTGCGCAAACAATCAGCCGGTTGTTTGCGGCTCTGCATCCAGGGCCCATCTCCAACCACATGGGCTGTATCATCAACCTCGCTGTTCGTTGCTTGTTTCAAAATCCATTGTTAAAAAAGAACACAGACCAGAAGCCTGTGTTCCATAAAATAATTGTTGCCGACCTAACTTGCTCTACTGCGCAACAGCGCAATATCGTAAGAATTTTGCCGGACTACCGTTTCCAGTTCTGCGTCTTTGTTGCTAAGTGTTGTGAAATGTTCTTGTTCGTTTTGTTGGAGTGTATTGATTGCTTCTAATAAAACGGTTTGGTTGGACTTTAAGATTGCTGCATCTTGCTTTAGTTCGGATACATCCTGCTTTAAGACAGTTACATCTTCCTTCAGTTCGGATACGTCCTGCTTTAAGACAGCTACATCTTCCTTCAGTTCGGATACATCCTGCTTTAAGACAGTTACATCTTCCTTCAGTTCGGATACGTCCTGCTTTAAGACAGTTACATCTTCTTTCAGTTCGGATACGTCCTGCTTTAAGACAGTTACATCTTCTTTCAGTTCAGACACATCCTGCTTTAACTGATGCATGTCCCCTTTCATTTCTTTTAGTTCAGAAAGAACAAGATGAAACATCTCCTTTGTTTCCATGTCCATGTGGTCAACACCTCCCGCCAACAGTATACCAAAATTTTGCAAAAAACACAATCAAAAATTAATCTGATTTGAATTATCCGCAAAATGTGACACGAAACATGCAAGACTCGTCGTTTTTATGTAACATGTCACAAAAAAGAAAACAATGGCTTTTCAACAAAATCCCTTCCGGTGATAGATGACACGTTTGCATTTTTGTTGTATAATAATCCCATTGTGATACACTTGCTGCAAAAAACGCTGCGGCAAAATAAAATTATTTCTAAAGAAAGAGTGTGAAAACTATGAGTATCGGCCGTAATGATCCTTGCTGGTGCGGCAGCGGACTAAAATACAAAAAGTGCCATCTTGATTTTGACAATAAAATTGCTACATATGCGTACAAAGGCTTTGAAGTGCCTGACTTTGAGTCCATTCGCACCATCAAAGAGCTGGAAGGCATCCGCGCCAGCGCCAAAATCAACACAGCAGTGCTGGACATGGTGGCGCAAAAAATCCATGTGGGCATGAGCACCGGAGAAATTGACCGTTTAATCCACGACTTTACCATAGCCCACGGCGCCATTCCCGCCGACCTCAACTACGAGGGCTATCCAAAAAGTGTCTGCACCTCCATCAATAATGAAATCTGCCACGGCATTCCGTCTGAAGACATTATTTTAAAAGAGGGCGACATTGTTAATGTGGACGTATCCACCATCTATAAAGGCTTTTATTCTGACGCTTCCCGCATGTTCACCATCGGTCAGATCTCACCGGAACGGCAGCGTCTGGTAACAGTAGCCAAAGAATGTTTGGACGCCGGTCTGGCTGCTATTCGTCCATGGGGCTTTTTGGGCGACGTGGGCGCAGCCATACAGGAACATGCCGAAGCCAACGGCTACTCGGTAGTCACCAAGTTTGGCGGTCATGGCTGCGGCGTAGAATTTCACGAAGAGCCTTTTGTGGCCCACGTGGGGCAACGGGGCACAGGCTGCCTGCTGGTGCCGGGCATGACCTTTACCGTAGAGCCTATGATTAATCAGGGCGTTCCCGATTTATTTATCGACGAAGACAACGGCTGGACTGTTTACACTGCCGACGGCAAAGATTCGGCCCAGTGGGAGCATTTTGTTCTGATTACAGAAGACGGCTACGAAATTTTGAGCTATTAATAAACCACTGCTGTTTTCTAGTAAACAGCATGAAACAATTCAAAACGATATCGTGCAATCTATCAGGCAAGACACTGCTGCAGCGTCTTGCAAAAGCTAATGGGAAACCAGCATCTTTCCGTGAAAACAACACGGAAAGATGCTGGTTTTTATGCTGCGCTGATTTATCAAGTCTCCTCGCTGCTTCTTCCCTGTTTTTTATCTGGAACATCCTCTGCGCTATACTGCTTCTAACACTACTTCGTAACGCCGCTGTTTTTTATTTATATTCTTTAAAAGCCAATGTATTTATGATACTTGGGACTTCCATATTAAAAATCAAGTACACTTATATCATCCTTTTGCAGTTTCGTTGACACTGCTCTTTTTTGTGTGGTATTCTAATAAAATATCCATTTATATTTTCTATCATTATTGTAAGAAGGGGGAGATTGCTGCAATGCAGAACCGCGAAAAATTTGCGTCCCGTTTGGGATTCATTCTCATTTCAGCAGGCTGCGCCATTGGACTGGGCAACGTGTGGAGATTTCCATACATCACAGGCCAATACGGCGGCGCAGCATTTGTATTAATTTATTTACTGTTCCTGATCATTCTGGGTATGCCTATCATGGTAATGGAATTTGCCGTAGGCCGCGCCAGCCAAAAATCGGCAGCGCGCAGCTTTCATGTGCTGGAACCAAAAGGAACCAAGTGGCATCTTATCAGCTATCTGGCCATTGCCGGAAACTACCTGCTGATGATGTTCTACACCACCGTTGGCGGCTGGATGATGGCCTACATGGTAAAAATGATAACCGGTGAATTTAACGGCTTAACACCGGAGCAAGTGGGCGGCGTGTTCAACGGCATGCTGGCACAGCCCGGCTACATGACAGCCTGGATGATTGTAACGGTTATGATCGGCTTTTTTGTTTGCAGCCTGGGGCTGCAAAACGGCGTAGAGCGCATCACCAAAGTGATGATGAGTTCGCTGTTTATTATCATGATCGCGCTGGCAATCCGCAGTGTAACACTGGAAGGCGCCGGAGCCGGCATCGCGTTCTATCTGGTTCCCGACTTTGGCCGTATGCTGGAAGCAGGCATTGGCGAAGTCATATTTGCCGCTATGGGACAGGCGTTCTTTACACTGAGTTTGGGCATTGGCGCACTGGCCATCTTTGGCAGCTACATCAGTAAAGACCGTTCGCTGACCGGCGAAGCAGTCAGCGTTTGCGCATTGGATACATCGGTGGCATTTTTGTCCGGTTTAATTATCTTTCCTGCCTGTTTTGCCTTCGGTATTGATGCAGGCCAAGGGCCGGGACTGGTATTTGTTACCCTGCCAAGCCTCTTTAACCAGATGGCAGGCGGACAATTATGGGGCACTCTGTTCTTTATTTTTATGAGTTTTGCCGCACTATCCACTGTCATTGCGGTATTTGAAAACATTATCAGCTTTGCTATGGATTTGTGGGGCTGGGAGCGGAAAAAAGCCGTTGTGTTCAACGTTATCCTGATTTTGATTCTGTCCATGCCATGCGTGCTGGGCTTTAACCTGTGGAGCGATTTTGCGCCGCTGGGCGACGGCACTACCATTCAGGATTTGGAAGATTTCATCGTTTCCAACAACCTGCTGCCGCTGGGCAGTCTGCTGTATCTGTTATTCTGTACCAGCAGATATGGCTGGGGCTGGGATAACTTTATCAAAGAAGCCGATGCCGGTGTAGGGCTTAAGTTCCCAAAAGCGGTTCGTTTCTATGTAAGCTATATCCTGCCGTTGATGATTCTGTTCATTCTGGTAATGGGCTACTGGCAAAAATTCTTTGCCGGTTGAGTACGACTGTAAAGATGATAAGTGATGTAAACTCCGGCTTGCGCCTGAATGGCGCAAGCCGGAGTTTTTTTGGGGATTTTATACCCCTATCCTTGTCCAATATATACGGACATTTGTATATAATGACAAAAAGATTTAGTGATTCTGCTACTTACACAAATCATAAGAGCCGATTATAATAAGTATAAAGAGTAAGGGTGTATGAAGAACATCTCATTTTCAATCAATGGTAAATCTTCATATATCTCTATGGAGCTGGTTTTGGCCAAAACTGACTGCATTTTTATACAAATTTCGCATATAAGCGAGCTTTAATATCTTAGGAGGGGTATCTCATGATGGTGAAAAAAGTAGCAGTTTTAGGCGCAGGAAACGGCGGTATGACCGCCGCTGCTGAATTAAAAGAAAAAGGCTTTGAAATCAGTTTATACGAATTACCACAGTTTGCAAAAAATCTGCAAGTGATGCAGGAAAAAGGCGGTATCCTCTTACAGGAACCAAACGAAGTTCCTGCCAAAGAAGTATTCTTGCCATTGGATCTCATCACAACTGATATAGCCGCCGCTGTTAAAGACGCGCAAATTATCATGTTAACCATCCCAGGTTTTGCTATCGAAGCCTTTACCGAAGTTCTGGCGCCTGTAGCAACAGAAGATCAGGTCATCTTCTTCAACGGTGCAGCCGCTATGGGTTGTGTACGATTCGCCAAAAAAGCCAAAGAAATGGGCATTGATAAAACATTTAAATTGTGTGAAGTAAATTCCCTAGCTTACGGAACAAGAGGCTTTGCCGACGAAGCTCGTGTAGAATTAACCTTGCGTGTAAAAAAATTATTCTTTGCCGCTTATCCTAAAGAAAACACCGCAGAATTGTTTGATGCATGCAAACAAATTTATTCCTGCCTGGTACCTGCTGACAATGTATGGCATACCACTCTGGAAAACGGCAATCCGGAAGTACACCCTGGGCCTTGTATGCTGAACGCAGGCCGCATTGATTACTCCAACGGAGAATTTTGGCTATATCGGGAAGGCATCACCAGCCACACCGTTAATGTGCTGCGTGCTATTGAGCGGGAACGGATGAACATCGGCCGCGCCTTTGGTTTTGAGCTGGAAGATGCTGTACAAAGCCGTTATCGCAGAGGCTATTTCTCCAATGACCAACAGGATTTGCAAACATTGTTTAACACCAGCGAAGTGTTCACCAAAATTAAAGGCCCTACCAGTGTAACAGGCCGCTACTTTACCGAAGACATTTCTACCGGATTGGTATTGTGGTCCAATTTGGGCAGAATCGCCGGTGTGCCAACACCCA
Organism: uncultured Clostridia bacterium; assembly: GCA_944391625.1. Lineage (GTDB taxonomy): Bacteria > Bacillota > Peptococcia > Peptococcales > Peptococcaceae > UBA7185. Next base: position 13,706 of record CALXUG010000027.1, on the reverse strand, counting down.
ATATCGACGCTGTTATTACATTAGGCTGTTCCTTATTGCAAGAAGATTTCTATACAACCGGCTTAACTTTAGATAAACTGAACTTATCCAATCTTTCTGTAGAAGAACTGATTCAGGCAGTATAAACACAGAACAACATCCCATATTTAATAAAATGAAGCCTGTGATACTGTTTTGTTAAAACCTGTATTTCAGGCTTCTTCTACCCTTATATTTGGCTGTACGAACGGAGGTACTTGTTATGAAACGAAAACCCACATTAATAGAAGCCATATCCTGTTTTGTTGTAATGATTTTGATTATCGGAATCGGAAAAGGTATCATGAAATTAGATATCCAACCGCTCCTTTTGCTGGCTGCATTTTATGCGGCACTCGTCGGTTTAAGACTGGGCTATACCTATCAGGAAATGGAAAAAGGGGTAACTGACAACTTCACTGCCAGCCTGCCTGTTATTTACATCCTAATCGCAGTGGGTATTGTAATCGGCACCTGGGTTTATTCCGGCACTGTGCCATATTTAATCTACTTGGGTTTAAAATTAATCAGCCCGCAAATGTTTTTAGTTACTGCGTTTTTGATTACCGCTGTTGTTTCCACCGCCACCGGAACAGCATGGGGCTCTATTGCCACAGCCGGTCTGGCATTGATTGGGGTTGCCTCAGAGATGGGCATTCCAATGGGTATGGCAGCCGGTGCTATTATCTCCGGCGGTGTTTTTGGTGATAAAATGTCCCCATTGTCTGACACCACCAACTTGGCGCCGCTGATCTGCGATGTCGATTTATTTGACCATATCCGCCATATGTTCTGGACCACCATTCCGGCTTCGCTGGTAGGGCTGGTTGTCTGGTTTATCGTCGGGCAGGGTTTAACAGTAGATGCTGCCAATTCCACCAGCATCGCCATCCTGTCAAATAATTTATCCTCTATCTTCAACTGGAATATTCTTTTACTGCTGCCAGCGGTGATTATCATTGTCGGCGCTCTTATGAAAAAACCGACTGTTCCGCTCATGTTATTATCCGCAGTAGTCGCTATTGCTTTAGGTATGTTTTTCCATCATTTTTCCTTTGCCAGCGGTGTTGCCTCCTGCGTTGGCGGATTTAAAACAACAATGATAACCGCTGCAGGTGCTCAAGATGCCATTGCTCAGGAAAATGTCATCAAACTGTTAAACCGGGGCGGCATCTCCTCTATGATGAATATCGTAAATACCATCATCTGCGGTTACGCATTCGCCGGTATTGTAGAAAAAATCGGTTGTTTACAAGTAATTCTGGACAGTGTCTCCCATAAAATCGACTGCCGTTGGAAATTAATCGGCGTTACCATTCTGGCCAGTGCCATGCTGGTATTTACCGCCGGTGTTGCTTCTATCTCCATTATTATGGTCGGTTTCCTGTTAAAAGCAGCCTACAATTCTATGGGATTGCACGGTGTCAACCTTTCTCGTACACTGGAAGACTCAGGCACTATGCTATTGCCGTTTGTTCCATGGGGCGCTTCCGGTATTTACTATATGGATTTATTAGGCGTATCCGTTGCCCAATATGCAATCTGGGCTATCCCCTGTTATTTGTGCGTTGTATTTGCTATGATTTGGGCGTTTACCGGAAAAGGTATTCGTTATTTAAAATAAACATACTTCCTTATGATCCACTCTTGCCAAAGGTATTGATGAACCGCTTTTGTACATTGCCAGATAACAGAAGATATGTTATGGTATAAATTATGTAAAACTAAAAAATATCACACCATGGCGAGGGAGGCAGATAGCAGTGAGCATAACAGTAGAAAAATTTTTAGACATCGTCAGTGATTATAAATTAAAAACACTGGCCGGCGAAAACGGCCTTGGTAATATTGTAGAATGGTTTCATTTCGTAGAAGAGGATTATGAAATACAGTTTGTTAATGAAAAAGAATTGATCTTTTCCTATGGGCAATATTTGCAGGATGCCGATGCCTTTCAACAATTTATACAACAATTAATCCAGCGGCAATGCAGTGGATTGGTTATCACTATCGGGCATCATATTCAGCAAATACCGCCATCGGTTATCCAATTTTGCAACGAACAAAATTTTCCGCTGCTGCAAATTTCCATTGACGCGAACATATCCAATGTATTAAAACTGGTTTGTCTGCAGATTTTAGAATCGGAAAAGGCCAATCGGCAATTATTCTCTGCTATGAAGAATGCCATTTCTTTCCCGCAGAAAACCGAACTGTATACACCTACCTTTTTACAATACGGCTTTCACAAAAAAGAATCCTATACCACTGCTATTATCAAAATAGAGCACTTTCATATGCTGACTGCTCCCGAACTGCAATGGATTGTAAAATCCATTGAACAGACGCTGCTCTCTGCCGGAGATAAATCTTTTATTCTTACCATGGAAGATATTTTTGTACTGGTATTTTCCAATTATTCTGACCAGGCCATTCAGAATATCATACTAAAAATTATTGTGCTGCTGCGCATGAAAGAATACACATTCTTTACCGGAGTCAGCACCAGCCTGCCTGGACTTTATCAACTGTCCAAAACATATCTGCAGGCCAAACAAACCGTAGATCTCAGCGAGCGGATGGGCTGGAAAAACATTCTCATTCACTACAATGAACTGGGCGCATATCAACTATTGCTGGCTGTTACAGATAAAGATGCCAAACGCAATTATTACAACAGTGTACTAGGAAAACTGGAGCAATACGATAAAAATAACAAAACCAATTATCTGGAATTTCTGTATACATTTCTGGATAACAACTGTAGCATTAACGCTACCGCAGATAAAATGTTTGTGCACCGTAATACCATTGTATATAAAATCAATAAAATTGAAGAGCTGCTGGACCGTGACCTATCAGACATGGAAGTGCGAATCGAACTCTATCTGGCCAGTATGCTGAGAAATATTTTATGATGCCGACTTCATCGCCATCTAAAATAAATTATACCTGAAAGGAAGGTTTAGCATGGGATTAGACCTAAGTCATTACATTACAAACAAAGATCAGAAAGAAGATTGCGAACACACCAAAAAAGTGGCTTCTAAGTATGGTATTTCTGTAGTTTGCAGTGAGGATGACGAGCAAGAAAATCAGCCTGCTTTGCATTTACCTGCCGACGAGGAATGTCAGCACAGCAAAAAAGTAGCATCCAAATACGGCGTGCAGGTAATTTGCGAAGAAACCGAAGACGCAGAGAAATAATAATCTATCCGTACGGCAAACCTAACCATAGCGCAGCAAATAGTTTTCCATATAAAACTGTGGTATACGATTCTGCAGCGCTGGTTTCTCTGCCGCTTCAAAATCAGCAAGAGGGCTGCAATGGGAACTTACTTACATCTTCCCATTGCAGCCCTCTGTTGCGTATAACCGTATACACTCCCAAGCCAACCTAAAAATAAGAGGCCGCGCCAGGCAGCCCCTTACCATTATTTCTGATATATAATTTTCCGAACGGCATATAACGACAAGCTGTATTTTTCAGACAAACACTCCATAGAAACACCGCTTTGGTATTCCTCTTTGATCTGCCGATTACGCTGCGCCAATTCCTGCCGATAACCGGACACCTCTCCCCAGCGCTTTTGCTGCTCCTGCTCAATGGGAACATAGATATATCCACCTTGAATATAATTTTGCAGCTCTTTTACCAACGCGTCCGGAAGAATCGCCCGCGCATTAAAATATTTCATGCAGACTCCCTCCTTGATATCACCATCAAGCAGCAAAGCCAGCATTTTTATCCTGCGACTGTCTTACTCCATGCAACCGTCGCAATCCACTGGCTTTGCATGGAGTAATCCTTGATTTCTCTTTTTTGTATTGCTGCACACAACCCATCACCTCATTCCTGATTTTAAATCAACCCATCATCTACTGTTCAGTATAGCATATCCCCTGCTTCCACTCCAGTTTCTATCTCAAACCGGCAGGAGAATGATATGGTTTATTTCATTGAGAAAATTTAATCGGCTTGCGTTTAACTAACGCAAGCCGATTTTTGAATGTTATTTTTCAGTGCAGCTATAAAATAATTAACCCTCTCTTGGCAATAAGATATGCACAGAAAATAATTTTTTTTCGGCATCATAATAAAACATACAATCGCCATGATACTGAGCTACTTTACGCTGCACAATCTTTACCCCATAGCCATGTCCTTCACCTCGCTGTGATACAGGCAGACCATCAATAAACGTCGGTGATGCATCACAACTGTTACGTACAATCAGAAGATCCAAATAAGCATTTTTACGCAGCATTTCACACTCTACCCAACGTCCATTACTATTTGCAGCAGCCTCTATAGCATTATCCAGTAGATTGCCTAATAATAAATAAAAATCATATGTATCCACTTGTTCTAAACAGGCATCGGGTTGATAATCTAATGATAATTTTATCTGTGCGTCTTTTGCTTTCTGTAATTTTTCGCTGTACAGAATATCTAATAACAAATGTCCCGTTAACCTCTGTAATATGGTCTTGTCACTACTATTTGTTAATTGATCTACATAAGTAATTAACTCCTGCATATGGTTCTGAGCAGCCAATTCCTTCATACATCCTATTTGATAATTAAAATTTTCTCGCTCCTGTTCTATGTTCTCCATTTTTTGCTGCAATAATAACTGATATACCTGATTTTGCTCCAATTGTTGTTGCGTATATGTTTGACGCAATTCCATTTCTTTTTTCTGAATACACTTAGAATAAAAAACCATCATCGTTATTAAAATGATAAAAACTATTGTCCCTATCATAAATAAATATTGCCCAAAAGTACTCATTTTCGAAATAGAAAATCCTGTTTCAATCCAAAGTACAGCCACATATAGCAGACAAAATAAATCCAACAAAAACAATAGCGACCAAACACCCACTAAAAAATGCTTTGACTGCATTAGTTTTTTTTGCAACCAATTATTTGGTTTCATTTTGTTGTTCCCTTCCGTTTTGCTCCAACCGCTCTATATAATTTTGAATTGCTTTTAATTCTTGTTCTTGCGCTAGGTAGCGTAAAACCGAAAAGTGCTTTTTGGTGTCATGCCGTTGTTCTTGTAAGCAATTATATTGCTGTAATAATATATCACTAGTGAAGTTACTTTCTCTTAATCGTTCCTGTAGTAATAACAATTGTTCGTCACTTTTTTGTTTCCATTGTTGATAATAGTACATAACTAATCCCAATGATAAAACAATAATAAATACTTTTTCCAATGCAAATGCGGAGCGCTCTATTAACAATCCCCACAATAATTCTAACGTAAAAATCCCAGCCAAACCAGCGGCCCATTGCCACTTTCTTTTTTCATTTTTACTACATATGAAACCAAAGAACACAATTCCTTGTATTGGCAAAAAAATAAAAGAAACTAACTTTGGTTCTTCAATCCGCGGCAATGTTGGCTGCGCAGATTGCATAAACCATGGCCCTAAACAAAAAAACACCAATATTCCAATTACAAGCACCACATAAAAACAAAACGCATACTTTTGAAAAAAACTCACCATTTTTTCTTTATAATATCGCCCTATGCCTAATTGTTCTTTTTGTTGCTGTTTGTGTAAATAATTTTCCAATTCTTCTTGCTGTATTTCGGCAGAAATATTTTGATAGTCCACACGTAATTCTTTGGCCAGTCGAATTGCATCTTGAAAAAATTTGAATAACAAATATGCAAGTGGTAATATAGGCACAATAATAAAAACAAGCAATAAAATGATACCAATAATAATATTAAAATCCATCCTATCTCCCACCAATCTGTAGACATAAACTATGTCGAGAAAAAATTATTTCTCGACATAGTCATACCTGCATTTTATAAAATAATAAAACAAACTGCATCTGCTGCTAATGTAGCCATTGTTGAGTTAAAACCAATACTCTTAAATGATTCTACTAATAATTCATGTACAGTATCACACACGCTAAATAAAGAATCCATTGCATCAAAGAAAGTACTCTTTAATTCATTGAGGTTTTTAATCATTTCAATCTCAATATTCCATTCAATCATAAGTGTTGTGATTTTTGTCCAATTATTCTCAACCAATTCTTTTAATGCCTTCAAAGTCATACCTTTAATTCCATAGGTTTCTATATCACCACTCCCATGGTCTAACGGCATATCTTTTATATACTGCGTACTTGCAACCGTCATTTCAACACGTTGTTCACTTGTAGGAACCGCAAACGCCGGAGATGCAACTCCAAAAGCAAATGTACCCAATACCGCTCCTGCTACCACTTTTTTCATTTTTGTATTCATCTTTTTATACCTCCAAAAATTATTTTGAAGGTCAGCGCTAACCTTGTTTTTATTTTACGAAAAATAAAAACAATTGCAATAGCATTTGCAAAAGTGGTCATTTTTACTGTAAAAGTGGCACTCTTTTTAATTCAGTATCCATGCTAAAACATATCAATTTTATCTACTTCATTTAGAATATAATTATTCCTTACCAATCATGTAAAAAACACCTTATTTTAATTTGTTTTTCTTTCTAAAAAATAAAATATATGTACCAATTACAAGTAACAGACCTGAAAAAATCAATTTTAAGCCGGTTTGTATATTTCCATGCAATAAATAATCAATTCCAATTACAAAACAACCAACCATAATTATTAGTGTTATTATACATAATATACTCATTAAAACCCTGTAAATCACGTAAATAACCTTTATCCATTTTACTCTTTGTTCATTAGCAAATGTATCTCTATCTAACACAAATATAAAAGCAATCATTTCTTTTATTGTTTCCATAACATCACCAGAACATAATTTTATTGTTTAAACACATTCTATCTAAATTAATTTCTACTACAGTGTAATTGCAAAAGGGTGCAGTTCCGTTATATATTCCTGTGAAAAACCTTTTATCAATCCAATTATAACCTTATTTGCAAATTTCCCAAACCTTGGATTAATACATTCCAGAGCAACTCTAAATTTTTCTACATCTAATTTATCAAAGGAATTATCCTGTAAGACTTGTTGAAACGCAAAAACTATTTTTTCTTTCTCTTTATTTGTAATCTCCAATTGTAAACATAATAACGTTACCGAAATAGGATATTCAAAACTGTTACCTAACTGTTCTGCAATCTCATTTAGAGCATCAAAATACAAATATTCTTCACTGGTTAAAATGGAATAATCCAATTCATACCCTCCCTTGTTATCAACGAACAAATATCTGTCATTTTTACATCAATAATGCCTAACTACCTATAATTTAAAAATTTCTAAAATTATTTGGAATATCTTTAATTCAATGTTCTTGCAAAAGAATACAGAGAAGGGATGTAGTGCAGAGAAAAGGCTTTAATTAAGCCACACACAACTTTATCATTAAATTCCCCAAATTTTGGATTGACATCCTCCAAAGCAATTTTAAATTTTTCCACCTCTAACTCCTTAGGGGCATTCTTTCGTAATACCTGATTAAAGGCTACAAAAATTCTCCCTTTTTCATCATTACTTATACCTAATTGTAAGCATAATAATGACACTGAAATCGGATGCTCAATACTATGTCCCAACCGTTCTGCAATTTCCTGTAAAGCATCAAAATATAATTGTTCTTTATCTGTCATAATAATATAACCTTCTTTTCTATACTGACTAAAATACAAAAAAATCTCATTACAAACCATTTTAGGCATGCCTATGTTTATAAATCTTGTTTTTATTTTACAAAAAATAAAAACAATTGCAATAACATTTGCAAAAGTGGTCATTTTTACTGTAAAAGTGGTTATATCTCTGCTAAAAATGCCAACATCCCTACTACACAGGAAATAATACAACTACAAAAATTGTACTACTTTTCAAAATGTTTAGTGCAAACTAAAATCTAAACCATTTTTAACTTTGCAGCATGGCTTTCCGAAAAGTTTGATATTTTCTTCTGGACATAGGTAATGTTACATCACCGGTTACAATCACTTTTGCACTGTCAAAAAATTTTACATGCTCCACATTCACCAGTATTTTATTATAAGGCGATAAAAAGCCGGTATTCCCTAATGTATTTTCCCAATAACCCATATCCTCTGTGCTGCTACACACGCCACTGACGGTAACAATCTGTACCTTGCGATGTACAATCTCCAAATAGATAATATCCTGCACCGCCACCTGCTGCACACTGCCGGCATCAATAACAGATACAGAACGCACCCCATGCGTTTTTTGCCACTGTTGCCACGCACAAAAATCCTTAGCAAAAATAATTGGGTCTAATGGCTTAAACCGATACCGAAATGCCTGTACCTCATAGCCAATTTCCAAATAATCATCAAAATTTGTTAAAAACCAAATTGCTGCCGCACAATGTTGTTGCCGCAAGGATCTGGCAGTTTCCACCCCATTCAAACCAGGCATCTGAATATCCAGGTAAATCAAATCATACTGCTTACTAACAGCGCTTTGCAATAAATCAGCTCCATTAGTAAAATGCTCCACCTGACAATCTTCCGCCCCGTTCATTTGCAGCAAATGGACAATTTCTTTATGTACTTGTTCTTCATCATCACAAATGGCAATACTCCACATCCGTTATCCCTCACGATGGTAATTTCCTTTATGATACCATGAATATTGTATGTTCTTCTATATCTTAATAAAATCTTCATAATTATCATATAAACTACACATTTTTCTAATAATTTGTTTGCTATAATAAAAATATTACACTTAAAATTGGATGTGACATTATGTTTTCTCTCGAAGCTATGGTATTTTTACTGATTCTTCTTGTATTATGCGGAATCGGGCTGCTCAAGTTCAGCGCTTACTGGCTGCCCGTTTTTAAAGCATTGTACAACACTCTTTTAGAGTTGGTTGATTTTTTCTGCAGCACCGACCTCAAATCCCTGACCGCAGAAGAAAACGCCGCGCCCAAAGCAAAAGAACCGCTGACCAAAAGCAGCTTTCTGTATCGCTTTGCCATTCCGCTGACACTGACTGTCAGTTTCGCAGTGCTGTTTTTATTGGTCAAAGGGCTGAACACCGTCATTATGCAAAACCAAGCCCAAGGCGGCGCATTGGCGCCCATAGTAATCAGCGTCGGCGTCATGATTTTACTGGGTTTTCTGGTAATTATGGCCTTTGAACAATCAGAAAAAAATCCCCGCCGCAAATTTTGGCTCAGATTGCTGGTTACGCTGGCATTGGAAGTAGGTGTAGTTTTTGATCTGCATCTACTGATGAGCGGCTACTTTTTCCAAAACGCAAGAACAGGCAAAAGCCTTGCTACCGCGCTGCTGTTCATTCCCTGCTTTATCCAGTCCGGCTTTAAAACCCAACGCAACTGGCAGGCATGGCAGCAAGTAAAATATCCGGAGCTGTTTACCGCAGCGGAACAGAATCAACAGGAGGCGCAGCCATGAAAATTGCCATTTGTGATGATGAACCGCTTTTTATCCAACAGCTGCAGCAAATGATTCAACAGCTGTATCCACTGCCGGAACTGATGATAGACACTTTTACCGCAGGAGAACAACTGCTGGATAGAATAATCCGCAGCCAGATTGCCTATCAGCTGATTCTGTTGGACATTGAAATGGACGGTGACAACGGTCTGCATATTGCCCGCAGATTACAGCAGATGCACTATGAAGCGCCGGTGGTATTTATTACATCTCATCAAGAATTTGCTTTGGACGGCTACGAAGTCAACGCTCTTCGGTTTCTGACAAAGCCGGTATCGCCGCAAAAGCTGCTAGAAGCTCTGCAAACTGCCAGCCAGACACTGCAGCAGCAAAAAACAATTTTGCTGGAAGCCCGGGAAGGAACCCATCTAATCAAAATACAAAATCTAATCTGCGTGGAAGCTCGCAACCAGGATTTAATTTTTTATCTGCCGGACAGACAGCTCACTCGGCGGGAAACCCTGGCCAAATATGAAACACTGCTGCAGGATATGGATTTTGTGCGCTGTCACCGCAGCTATCTGGTCAATCTCAACGCCGTAAAACAGCTTACCGTGCAAGATGTGCTGCTAACCAACAATATGCGGGTTCCGGTAAGCAGGCTGCGCCGCAAAACCTTTGCTGCAGCGCTGCATCGTTATGTGCAACAGGCGGTGAAAATGTAATGCTGATACCGGCACTTAATATTCTTTCCCTACTGGCTGATTTGCTGGCCTTTGCTTATCTGCTGCGCTTTCTGTTTGTACCGGATCTGACACTGCACAAAAAATTCTGGCTTTGCTACAGCAGCACGTTTTTGCTGGCGCTGGGCTGTCAGTGGATGAACTGGCCGGCATCAGAACTGCTGCTGTTGTTTATCCTTTATCCGCTGTGTCTGTTCCGGCTGTTTGCCGTTCCACACAAACTGAAAAAACTGGGCGTTTTACTGTCCTTTATGCTGTTTTTGCTGCTGGCCTCCAATGTTCTGCTATTGCTGTTGACGCTGCTGCAGCTGCAGAACCAAGCGTTAATAACCATACTTGGCATCGGACTGGATTTGCTGACGATTGCTCTCTGCCACCATTATCAGCGTAAAATGATACAGCCTTTTTCTATCAGCCCTGCGGAAATTGTAACCTGCCTGATACTCAATCTGTTGACACTGCAAATTGTAGTGCTGCTTGACCCTTCTGCACAAATGACAGAAATTTTATCCTCCGGCGGTACATGGCTGCCTACAATGCTGCTTTTATGCACCTTGTTGTTAGACGGTATGTTCTGCTTTCTCTTTTTTCAAAGTAGAGCCAAAGCCTACTACAAATTTGTCAACCAACTCAATCAGCAATATATGGAACATGAACTGCAGCATTTTCAAGCCTACAAAAAACAGCAGGAAACTTTGCGCCGTTATCGCCACGACATGAAAAATCACCTGCTGACGCTGGAGCTACTCAGCAAAAAAGGCAATCTGGAAGCGGTTAGCCGGTATATCGAAAACCTGACCGAACAATGGCAGGAAACCGCACCATTGTTCCACACCGGCAATGATATTGCCGACGCTATCATAAACGGCAAATATGCGTTAATTAGTCAACAGCAGATCCAGCTTACAGTAAACGGCTCTTTTCTTACAGCACTGCATCTACCGCCGGCAGACATCTGCACCATTTTTTCCAATGCGCTGGACAATGCCGTTGAAGCCTGTACAAACCTGACTGCCGACCAGCGCCGTATTTCCATCAGCATTACCCAGAGCGATACCATGTTCTGCATTGCTTTTCGCAATCCATTAAAACAACAGCCCCGGTTTTCTCCACAAATGCTGCCGCTAAGCACCAAACAACAGCCGGAACACGGTTTCGGCCTGTTTAATATAAGAAAAGCAGTGGAACAAAATCAAGGTCATATGCAGATAGAAACCGAGGCCCATGTCTTTACCCTGTCTGTGCTGCTGCCGATACAACCATTGGACACAAAAAAATAACATCTCACGACAGAATTCCTGCTGTCGTGTTTTTTTCTGTTATGATAGCTGTCAGAAACCATAACAGGAGGAATGCTCTATGAACCAGATCTCTCATACCCCGGCATTAGACAACCACAGCAAAAAAACACTGCGCAAAACCATTAACCGCACTTGCCGCACCGCTCTCACCTGCCAGCTGCTTTTGCTGGCTGTGCTGTTTGTGTATATTGTTTATCTCTTTGCCCACTACGATGCTTTCACCAACGATACCGCCGACCGGCTGATTCTGCAACATATCGACAGCAGCGCCTGGCCTTATCTGCTGACTTTGCCGCTGATGCTGCTGCCGTTGTATAAACTGCGCGGAAAACAACTGTTGGGCAAGGATATCACCGGTGTTCATCAGCCTATGACAGCCTCTGCCTTCTGGCAGCTGCTGCTCTGTCTGTTAGCAGCGCAATTTATTTTTTCACTAACCTTTTCCATCGGTGAATGGATTGCCAACCAACTGGGCTATACCTTTACATCTGCGTTGGAACAAGCCACCGACACCAGTCCCAGCCTTTCTATGTTTCTCTATGCCGCATTTTTAGGCCCGCTGTTTGAAGAACTCATCTTTCGCGGTGCGATTCTGCCAGCGCTGCTGCCTTACGGAAAAACGTTGGCTATTGTATTTTCCGCCGTACTGTTCGGCATTTATCACAGTAACATTTTTCAGGGCATTTTTGCCACGCTGGTAGGGGTGGTGCTGGCCTATACAGCTTTACAATACTCTTTTCGCTGGGCCGTATTACTTCATATTTTCAATAATCTGATTATCAACGAAGGACTAACCCGTTTAAGTACCATTTTACCTGTTACAGCAGAAAATACTTTCTGGATTCTGCTAAAATTGCTTTGGGCCATAGGAGCAGTTATTTTATTATTTTGCCACCGTCATATTATCAAACAAAAACTGAATGCCAACCAAAGTCCCAAAGGTACTGTTCTGACTGTCTGTACTGCACCATGGTTTCTATTTTATTTGCTGATTAATCTATTGTTAGCGATCAGTATGGTGGAACCGCTTTTTATCCACTAAATACTTCTTCATTGGTTCCTGTTGCTTTAAAAGCAACAGGAACCAATTTTTTATTCTGCTATTTTATTCTACTATTGCAAAGAAAATCTTCACAATATCTTTATATTTTCTAACGGGAAAAAAGGGAGTTTTTCTGTCCATTTTCTGTTACAATAATGATACAATTATATTTTCACAGAAAGGAGGGCATCTCATGAAACAAATCTCCCTTTTTCTGGCCATTCCTCTGTTTTCTATTATCCTGCTGGCCGGCTGCGGCAGTCAGGCTGCGCAACAATCAGAAACACCGGAGGAAACCATTCATACTGCTTTTACTGCATTGCAGGAGTTGGATATGCGTACCTTTAACGCCTGTACCAACAATAAAACAGCTTCCGGCTGCTATCTGTTTGAAGAATTGACTCGCAAAGTGCAAAAAGAAGGACATCGTCAGCTGGCGCAGGCCATGGTAGAAAATCTTTCCTGGGAAATAGTTGACATACAAACCGAAGGCAACCTTGCCGAAGCAGATGTTATCATAAAAAACAAAGATTTTTCCGATGCAATAGGAAATTTTGTGGCCGATTTGATTAATAATATCAACGATGGACGGAAGGACGGCTACAACCTGGCCAAAGTAATCACACAAACTGTAGATGAAGCGCAGAACAGTCCGGAAACATTACTGCCTTATCTGCAAAATACAAAAAAAGAACTGACAACACAATTAACTATCACATTAAAGCAAACAGACAACGGCTGGCAAATCCAATTAGATGACACGCTCTGCAATGTATTGACCGGAAACATGGGCGATGAAAAAATTTCAGAGGATATCGAACAGCGTATCGCTGCGGCAGAGGAATTATTAAATAACAACTTGGATCGTTGGTCCAGTCATCTGGAGGAAAAATCAGAACAATGGAGCGAACAGCTGGAAGAAAAAGCAGAACAATGGACCAGTGAGTTAGAAAAAAATTTACAGTAACGGCAGGCATCTCAACTAACCGTCATTGACGAATAACCTCTGCCATGTTAGGATATAAATACAAAGAGAGTAACCATGATGTGTTGGAAGCACATCGATAAACGGTTTACTCCCTGTAATCGACAAACTACCCGCCGATCTTGTGAGGATTGAGGCGGGTAGTCAGGGTTTGTCAAGTAAAGTGTGTAAATTTTTTTAAGGGCGGTCATTTTTTTGGCCGCCGATTTTTCTTGCCAGATAG
>CALXUG010000026.1 GCA_944391625.1 uncultured Clostridia bacterium | reverse complement strand
TGCAGTCGCTGCCCTATCTGGAAGAACACTATGGCACCGTCAGTTGGTCGGTTCGAGGCATTTTTGCTGGTTATATGGGCTGGTTTGACGGAAACCCTACCAATCTCAATCCGTTGCCTGTCAAACAGCAAGCAGAAAATATGCTGCGCATGATGGGCGGTGCAGAACCGGTATGCACAGAAATCAATCAAGCCCTCCAGAATCAACAATATCAATGGGCACTGCAATTGTGCGACATCCTGTTAAACAGCCAGCAAAATGTTCAGCAGGCCCGCCAATACAAAGCTCAGGCCATGACCGCACTAGCAGAACTGGAAACCAGTTCCAACGGCCGTCACTATTATTTATGCTGCGCCAAAGCTCTGCTGGAAGCATAAGCTGATATCCGGCACAACCTTTCGCCGCAACAGTATAACAAATCAAAAACCCGAACCTCTGCATATTTTGCAAAAGTTCGGGTTTTTTAATCTATTAAACTGTAGCTAGTTCCAACAAAACAAACAAAATCTTTAGTTATTATAATACAAATTGTCCGAAGGATATACTGCATCACAGGTCACATCAATGCCCAGTTTGCGGAAGCATTCTTCATCGCTGCGGATTAAAATAGTCGTAGAGTGGGCCTGACATCCCCGCAATTTGTGCAGATGATCCAGACAAACCTGCGCCATAGGATTGGTGGCTGCGCAAATGGTCAGCGCAATCAAAATCTCATCACAGCTCAGCGCCGGACTTTGGCTGCCCAGAGTGTTGGATTTTAACGAACGAATGGGCTCTAAAATAACCGGTGACAATAAATGAATTTCATCAGCAACACGGGCCATCTGTTTAATGGCATTGAGCATAGCCGCCGACGTGGCTGTCATCAAATCTGAACTTTTTCCTGTTACCATAGTGCCATCTTCCAATTCAATGGCCACTGCCGAACAAACATGATTTTTATCACTCTGTCCTTCTTGTGCCAGACGCCGCTCCATTTCTTCCGCCGCTTGATAAGCAGGCGCTACCACTTTGCGGTCTCCGGGCTGCAATCCCAGCTCTTCCATGATCAACTGCACCCGATCAAAGGTAGCCTTGTCCACATATCCCTTTTTATACTCACAGCCTGTCTTAAAATAACGGCGGATCACTTCCTGACGGGAGGCTTCCCGCACCACATCATCGTCAATGATCCCAAAGCCGACCCGATTAACGCCCATATCCGTAGGCGATTTATAAATAGCCTCTTTGCCTGTAATTTTTTCAATAATTCGTTTCAATAACGGATAAGCCTCAATATCGCGGTTGTAATTGACCGCTACCTTACCGTAGGCATCCATGTGAAAAGAGTCAATCATATTCACATCTTTTAAATCGGCAGTGGCCGCTTCATAAGCAATATTCAGCGGATGCTTTAATGGCACATTCCAAACCGGAAAGGTTTCAAATTTGGAATATCCGGCCACCCTGCCGCGAATAGATTCGTGATACAGCTGACTCAAACAGGTGGCCAACTTGCCGCTGCCGGGTCCGGGAGCTGTAACAACCACAATCGGTCGGGTTGTTTCAATGTATGGGTTCTTTCCGTACCCTTCCTCGCTTACTATCACATTCACATCCAACGGATAACCCTTGGTGGCCTGATGCTGATACACCTTGATCCCGCGTCGTTCCAGTTTGTTGATAAAAATCTGCGCCGCCGGCTGCTGCTCATAGCGGGTAATTACCACACTGTTCACTTCCAGCTCCCATTTGCGCAAATCATCAATCAGGCGCATCACATCCATGTCGTAGGTAATCCCAAAATCCCCGCGGATTTTGTTTCGTTCAATATCGCCGGCATACACACAAATAATAATCTCTACCTTATCTTTTAAATTATGCAGCAATTTGATTTTGGCATCTTCATCAAATCCGGGCAATACCCGTTTTGCATGATAATCACCCAGCAATTTTCCTCCAAACTCCAGATATAGCTTGTCATAATGATTGACTCGCTCCAAGATATACTTTGACTGCTCTTCCAGGTACTTTTTTGCATCAAACCCTGCTTTCATATCTCGCCGACTCCTTATCCATAGATTGATTATTTCATTTATTTCGCTCATGTTTAGAAAGAATCTTTCAAAATCATCACTGTATTAAATTATACAAAAAAAACAGAGGCTTTGCACTACTTAATTTTCAAATCGAAAAAATGTTGATGCAAAATCCTCTGTATCAAAAAATATTGTCTTTTTAATAAGTCTGCAACACCGCATAAAATTTTTGTAAATTCTGCTGTTCTGCCATCATTGTTAATAAATGCCGCCCATCTGCCACCGGAATCGGCACATTCTTTGTCTTTTTGATTTTTATACAAATCGGCCGTATATTCTGTACCTGTAATTCTTTCAATCTACGCATCATCCCAACAAAACGATTATCAAAAAATGTGCAAACTTTTCCATATTCCCAATAAATTAAGCCATATCCATGATTTTTCATATCTATATCAGATATTTTGTCTTTCTCTGCACCTCGACCGAATCCTAAACAAATGAGTGTGTATCTAATAATCCCTTCATCAAAATCAGCATTTTCTGCTATTAAGTTTTGCTTTAATTCCGTCAGCATAACAGGGTTTGCCATTAAAGCCGTTCCAAATACATCTAAGTCTTTTTCATCAACTACTGTTTTGATAATCTCTCCCGATTGCATTGTACTCACCCGTGCTTCTGTGCAACGCCAATTATACCAGCTTTGTACACAGGTTGTTTCTTCTAAAAAAATATATCCACATATTATCTGGTTTTCCTCCACTACGAACCCCCAAACTTTGATAGATTCTGCTATATCATAATTAGCCTGGTTCAATGTATTCATATTGATGTTCCACTTGTTTGCTATTTTTCTTTCCATTTACCTCACACCTTTTTGCATGATAACAGTTAATAGGCTGCCATTTTACAATGACAGCCTTGAACTTAATTAAAATATCAACATACCAATTGGAATTGACACCACTAAAATGATAAGACTAAACAGCACAAACACAATACTATTAACATAAGCCTGTTTTGTAGTAATCCAGTCAGTATTGGCAAAAACCATCGCTGCCTGACAACTTGCCGCAGGCGTAGCAACCGCAGTTTGTAAAGCTAACGTAATCAAAATTGCAAACAACCATGGGCTAATTCCTAATCCAACACAAGTCTGACATAATACTGGGGTAAAAATAACTAGTAAAACCATGTTATGAACAACTTGTGTTAAAAGACCAAAAATAATAATTACCGCAATCAAGAATACTACCTGGCTATAACCTGCAAACGTTTGGGTCAACCAAGTTACAATGGTGCCAACAATCCCAGCCTCTTCCGATTCCAATGCTGTAGCCAGCGGCATAGTAGCAGCCATTAAAATTAGTGTTTCCCAACTAATACCAACTTTCAAATCATTAATTGTAATTTTATTGAAGCCATTTTCATCACGAATAAACACCATACCCACAATACAAAGAACGCAAGTCCCCAACACACCAATATTTGCAAATATTCCTTTTAACGGTTGTGGAAATATTGTTCCGCCCATCAACATTACCATAAAAATAATCAAATAAATAAAACCTACTCGTTGTTTATGTGTCATTTTCTTTTCCCGTAAGTTTATAAAATCATCACTATCTGTTTTCATAACAGATAAATCAATTTTTAAAATAAACTTACCAAATGCCATATATGCAAAAATTAAAGCAAAAACAATCAATGTGTTTATAAATAACCATGGTCCAACAGGTAATGCAAGATCAGTTCCTACTCCTTGGCGAACTAGCCCCTGTACAATAATACCAAAACTGGTAAACGGGAATAAAATTGTACTCATAACACCTACATACATCAATCCACCAACAATAAATCCTACATACGTGTCACCTTTTTTAAATCCATAAATAGCACATACTTTGTAAAAAATCGTCCATAAAATCAAAACACCCGCCACATAACCAACAGTACACGACATTACAATTACACATAAAAACAACATAAAAGTAAATACCCATGGACGCCCTACGTTTATCTTCCTACTTACAAACCATTCAGCAATGTATGTAGTTAATCCACATTTATCAAAATAGGCAGCTACTAGGAACAACATGAATAGCTGTAAATATAATACTGAACCCATACCAGCAATAAATGCTTCATTTACCGTCATTAAACCAGTAAATCCTAACATTACAAAACTTAAAAAGCTTGGCCAAATCAAATCAACAAAAATCCAGCCATAAATCAAACCAATAAAAATACCTAAAATTCGCATCCCCAGTGGAGAAATCGTTTCTACAGGAGATGGTAATAAACCAAAAAAACACATAATAGCTACACAAATAATAGAATTAATATAATATGCAGTATTTTTATTCTTTGCCGCTGTGACCATATAACTTTCCCTCCTAACTGGGCTGTCTGTGCTATCTAAAAAATAACGCAGAACAGCCCAACTATAGTTAAAAATATACTTAAATTTCGTCTTTAAAAATTTGATAAGCCGGTGCCCCTTCACACTGTGCTGGGAAACGTACTCCACCCAAAACGGCTACTGTAGGAGCCACATCTACCTGACGAATGATACGTTCTGTTACATAACCTTCTTTTATTCCTTTCCCGGCTGCAATAAATACTGGAGACAAAGACGTATCTGCATCGCCCCATGTGGTAGATAAGCCATCTGTGTGATCATAATTGTAACCTTCTGCTGTCCAGAAACAAATATCACCAGATTTTGGACCACCTAAGCCTAACAAAATTGCATCTCTGTTACGCAATGCCAACGCAATAATACGTTTACCTGTACGCTCATCACGTAACCCATATAAATCTGTCATAATTTGTTCTTCTAATTCATATTTGTCCTCAGGTTCTACAATACCATGAGGATCTCTGCCTTTTAGATTAATATAGATATGACAAGCACGATTGTTAACCGCTGTTGTTTTTTCCCAATCTACTTCTCTCAAACGTTTACCATTTGCATCTCGTTTTAATACAGTATAGCCTAGCTTTTCCATCACAATTGTATTTAAGCCACTCATATCACACAACATTGGCGGAGTATGCTGCGGGCAGGTTAATGCATGATCAGATACTAACAAAATGGTCCAACCTTCATCTAAATAATGTAAGAATTTACCTACATATCTGTCCTCCTGTACATACAAATCTTCCATCATCTGACAATACCATTCAGGCTCAACTTGGTTGGTCCAGTTACCAATTTTTTTATCACTCATAAAACGTACAATCATGTGCGCCTGTAAGTCTAACGCATGAAAATGTGAAAATACAGCACTATAACCACCATTGTCCATTAGATAACTCATCGCACCAGCATGCCAATCCAAGCTAACATCCCAGTTTTCAAACATACACTCTCTAATTTGTTCTTTATCCTGGCTACCCAAGTTACTGGTAGCTGGTGGATAACCAACATTCTCTACCACTTCTTTATACAAAGATTTCGGATGCCATACACCATCATTATCAATATCCATAGCGCCGGAAATATGCATACGCAGTTTACTGCCATCTTCCGCTAGTTCCAAAACTTTAAAGTTGCGAATCGCACGACAAGATTCATCGTTACCTTTGAAGCCCTTATCAACAATGTTTCGTACTAATTCCTTGTCTTTCGCAATAAACAATGGTTCTTTATCTTTTTTAGAAGTATATAACGCAATCGTATCATATTTTCCAGTCACTTCATTACGCAAAATTAAACCCGGCCGACGAATCCTGCCACTGGATAATAACAAATAGAACTCTTTTGCATCTTTTGGAGCATGGTCCCAGCCAGAAGCATCTTTAATTGGAGACTGCACCAAATCCAAATTAGCACCAATAAAACCACCCATACCTTCATCTTTATTCATAACATAGTTATGATTTATCGGAACCATGTAGGAATCTGCAGAAGCAACTGCTTGATTGATATCTTCTTCATTGTCCGTATCATCTACTTTTTCCATACCTTCCACAACACAAGGAGCGCTACCACTTTGCACAGCGGCTAATTGGAACGTTAACTCTGGAATTTTTGTGTTGGCTTCCATCATAAATTCTACTTCTACAGTAGCAGCACCATAACCAACACCACCTGGTGTCGAACCATCTACCACATGTAAATTTGGACTGTCACTACTTGGAGGCCATGCGGAACCCGGCCAATGGAATACCAGTGTCTTTTTGCCGGATTCAGCAAAACAATTCCAAACTTGTTCTGCTGCACAGTTACGAGAATCAAAATTATACTCCTGTGCATCCAATTCTTTAGATGGTGCAAAAAAATCTGTTACGCCATGAGTGCAAGGATAAGCACCAGTAGCCAACGTTGTCCACTGCGCTGGTGTTACAGTAGGCTGAGCACCTAACAATACCAAATCCTCTCTCTGAGCACCCCGTTCAATGTACTTTTTAAAGTTTGGTAATTTTCCTTCATCCACATACTTTTTCAATAATCTAGCATCTAAACCATCCATGCCCAATACTAAAATTTTGTCGCTGATTACTTCACGTTTTGTCATAATACATCCTCTCCTTCTAATCGCTTACTCATCACTGAATTTCTATCTAGCTCCTATGTATATAGTACATATAATTTCAATTTATGTATAGCAAGCCTTTTAACAGCTATCACAAAAAAATTGCAACAAAAAATAAAATCAGCTATAATACATATCAATAGAATATACCAATCATGGGTATTTTAAAGGAGTGAAATTATGAAGTTAGAACAATTGGAACAACTTATACAAATTTATCAATGGGGCAGTTTTAATATTGCCGCCCAATATCTACACATGACACATCAAAATTTAAGCCGTTCTATGCAAGCTTTTGAACAAGAACTAGGTGTCACCATTTTTTCTCGCAGCACCAAAGGCACCACTCTCACAATAGACGGAAAAATTGTCTATAGCTTTGCACTTCGCGTAGTTAACGAACATAAAAAAATGGTAACCATGCTACAAACCAGTCACCAAGAACACTTTCAAAATAATATGAAGCAAGAACCATATCATTTACAAATAGTACATTCTGCAATGTTAGATTTTATTGTAAATCCTCTGCTACATAATATAGCGCAATATGGACATGCAATCACTACTCAAAGTATGGAATTAAATCTTTCTACTTGCTCCCAAACTGCAAATGATTCGACACAATATGACCTGATTTTTTTACAAGGAGATCACAATTTCCTTTTAAAACACAGTAAACCAGCTTTAAATTATCATCTATTTATTCTTAATATTGAAAAACTGGAACTTATCGCAAACAAAACCAGCCCATATGCAGAATATACTTCTATTCCCCGTTCCATCTTAGAATCCATTCCGTTACTATGTTTTTCTCATGATGGAACTATATCTAATGTAGCTCAAATATGTCTCAAAAACCATATTGCACTAAATATCGTCTCCTATACTAATAAAATGTCTACTTCACAGGAATTGTTACTTTCCGGTTCACATTATGCCATTAGTGTACCATCCACACAAGGTTCTTCATTATCTAATATAATCATGCAAAATAATATAACCACTATCCCTCTTGACATCCCTATTCGTATCGCAACTGCAGTTTATATAAAAAAAGATTTATGCGAAACTACTTTAGGGCAAGATATTATCGCAATCCTGAAACAAGCCTATCATAAAACACTTGAACAAATCTATTAGATAAATTTTACAAAAAAACGCTGACTGTCTGGATTTCTCCAAACAATCAGCGTTTCTACTTATGTTATTATTAATCTTCGTCTCCGTCAAACAGGTCTTCTACGGCGTCTTTCACCTTGCCGAAAAACCCTTTGCCTTTTTTATTTTCTTCGTTTCTTTCTTCTTTTTTTTTAGTTTCATCTATTTTGATTTTGGGTTCTTCTGACTCCGGCGCTTCCGTTTTAAAGGTAGCGCTCAGCTTCTGCAGCAGATCCCGCTGTTCGGTGGTCAGATTTTTTGGCGTTACTACCTTGATGGTAACATACTGGTCGCCTTTGCCATAGCCTTTGATATTTTTAACGCCTTTGCCCTTCATACGGAACTTGGCGCCGCTCTGCACACCGGCAGGAATGGTCAGGGTTACTTTGCCTTCCAGTGTCTGCACCTGCACATCAGCGCCCAATGCAGCCTGAGCAATGTTAATTTCCTGTTCCATATAGATGTCATCTTCATTCCGAACGAAAATCGGATGATTACGAACATTGATATAAATATACAAATCGCCGTTTGGACCGCCCTGTTCGCCGGGGTCTCCTTCTCCGCTCATACGCAGACGGGAGCCCACATCCACACCGGCAGGCACTTTGATTTCAATTTTCTTGTTGACCCGTTTCCTGCCTTTGCCGTTACATTCGGTGCATGGATCTTTGATAACGGTTCCTTTCCCGCCGCATTCCGGACAAACCTTGGCTGTCTGAATCTGCCCGAATGGAGTTTTCTGCATGGTATAAACCTGCCCAGTACCATTACAGCGGCTGCAAGTGGTAGCGCTGGTTCCCGGTTTGGCGCCGGTGCCGTGACAAGTGCCGCAGCTTTCCCATTTTGGCAGTGTGATGGTTTTTTCTGTACCAAAGACAGCTTCTTCAAAATCAATGGTTAAATCATAGCGCAAATCAGCGCCCTTTCTTGGGCCCCGCTGCTGCTGACCGCCGCCGAATCCGCCGCCAAAGAACATATCAAAAATATCGTTCATGCCGCCAAAATCCTGACCGCCGCCAAAACCACCAAATCCGCCTGCACCGCCAAAACCGCCGGGACCGTCATGGCCATATCGGTCATACTGTTCCCGTTTGTCAGCGTCGGACAAGGTTTCATATGCTTCATTAATTTCTTTAAATTTTTCTTCTGCTTCTTTATCGCCTGGATTTACGTCTGGGTGATATTTTCTGGCCAGTTTTCGATAAGATTTTTTTAATTCATCGTCACTGGCGCCTTTTTCTACGCCAAGCACCTCATAATAATCGCGCTTTGCCACGTTTGGTCCTCCTCTTTCCTTTTGCCGAGAAAAGCGCATCCAAGGTGATATTCGCCTCTTTGCGCTTTTCTTCAACAGTATTTATTCTTTTCTGTTACAATATTTGAACCAAATACTCTATGGCTTACACTTCTTTATATTCAGCATCATACACGCCATCTTCCTGAGGAGCAGACTGCTGACCATCAGCACCGCCCTGAGCCTGCTGTGCCTGCTGAGCAGCTGCGTACATTTTTTCGGTCATTTTGTACAGCACTTCCTGCAGCGCTTCGGTTTTTGCTTTGATTTCGGCTGTGTCAGTACCTTCCAATGCTGCTTTCAATTCATCTTTGGCTTTGTTGATATCTGCTACTTCGGCAGCATCTACTTTATCGCCCATATCTTTTAAGGTTTTTTCAACCTGGAATACCATAGCATCACCGTTATTGCGGATATCTACTTCTTCTTTCCGTTTTTTATCGGCTTCTGCATTCATTTCTGCATCTTTAATCATCTGATCAATTTCTGCATCAGACAAGCCGCTGCTGGATTTGATGGTGATACGCTGTTCTTTGCCTGTACCCAGATCTTTTGCAGATACGTTTACAATACCGTTGGCATCAATATCGAATTTTACTTCGATCTGTGGAATACCACGTGGAGCTGGTGGAATATCCATCAAGGTGAAGCGGCCCAATGTTTTATTGTACTGCGCCATTTCACGTTCACCCTGCAGCACATGAATGTCTGTAGATGTCTGGTTATCGGCAGCTGTGGTAAATACCTGCTGACGGGATACTGGAATGGTGGTGTTGCGTTCTACAATTTTGGTAAATACGCCGCCCAGTGTTTCAATACCCAAGGACAGTGGAGTTACGTCCAGCAGAACCACGTCTTTTACTTCACCAGCTAACACACCGCCCTGAATGGCTGCACCGATAGCAACGCATTCATCTGGGTTGATGCCTTTGAATGGTTCTTTGCCCAGCAGGTTTTTGATGGCATCCTGTACAGCAGGAATACGGCTGGAACCACCAACCAGAATTACTTTATGAATATCGTTTGCAGACAAACCGGCATCTTTTAAGGCCTGACGGGTTGGAACCATGGTTTTTTCTACCAGATCAGCAGTCAGCTCATCAAATTTAGCTCTGGTCAATGTTAAATCCAAATGCTGCGGGCCATTTTCATTCATGGTGATGAATGGCAGATTGATGTTGGAGCTTGTTACGTTAGACAATTCAATTTTTGCTTTTTCAGCAGCTTCTTTTAAACGCTGCATTGCAGTTTTATCGTTGGCCAGATCAATACCGGTCTGTTTTTTGAACTCAACCAGCATCCAGTCAATTACTTTTTCGTCAAAATCATCGCCGCCCAGACGGTTGTTACCGCTGGTTGCTTTTACTTCAAAGATGCCATCGCCCAGTTCCAGAATGGAAACGTCGAAAGTACCGCCGCCCAGGTCAAATACCAGAACAGTCTGATCATCGCCTTTTTCCATACCATAAGCCAGAGAAGCGGCGGTTGGTTCGTTGATGATACGCAGTACATTCAAGCCGGCAATTTTACCGGCATCTTTTGTAGCCTGACGCTGGCTGTCTGTGAAATAAGCTGGTACGGTGATAACCGCCTCTGTTACAGTTTCACCCAAATAACCTTCTGCATCTGCTTTCAATTTCTGCAGAATCATAGCGGAAATTTCCTGCGGTGTATAAGCAGTTCCTGCTATTGTTACTTTATAATCAGTCCCCATATGACGTTTGATAGAGCTTACTGTATTATCAGGATTGGTAATCGCCTGGCGTTTTGCTACCTGCCCTACCAGACGTTCCCCTGTTTTGGAAATCCCTACAACAGATGGAGTGGTACGGTTCCCTTCTGTGTTAGGAATTACTACGGCTTCGCCGCCTTCCATTACTGCTACGCAAGAGTTTGTTGTCCCTAAGTCAATCCCAATTACTTTACCCATTTTAAAATTCCTCCTAAATAAATATCACAATTTTATTTTACTGTTTTATTTCACAAAGTTATCTTGATACTTTTACCATAGACGGACGGATTACCCGTTCGTTCAATACATAACCGGCCCGCAGTTCTTCCACCACAGTATCTTCCGGCACGCTGTCATCATCCACCTGCATGATTGCTTCATGCAGTTTTGGGTCAAACGGCTGACCAACCGCTTCGATTTTGCTCATACCCGCTTGCTCCAGTACCTGCATAATCTGGCGATACAGCATTTCTACCCCTTTGATCACATTTTGGGCTTCCTGACTTTCGCCCGGATTTTTCAGCGCCAGCTGGAACGCATCCAACACCGGCAGCAACTCGCCCATTATTTTGGCATTGCTGTATTTTATTAAATCTTCTTTTTCCTGTACAGTCCGGCGTTTATAATTATCAAAATCCGCCGCAACCCGTAAGAACCGCTGGTTCAAATCAGCCAGCTCTGCTGCCAGCTTCTCGGCATCTAATGCATCTTCCTCCTGTGCAGCCTCTGCTGTTTCCGCAGCGTCCTCTTCGGAAATCTCTGTATCCACTTCCTCTTCCAGGATTTCTTGTTCCTGCTTTGACATGTGATGGGTCACACTCCTTTATTGACTATGTTGACTGATATTCTTTCTTTTTCACTATAATATTGATACGCAGAATTGCTTCTGCTACTTCACCAGCAGTTTTCAAACTATGCAGCTTCACATACAGCGGATCCACAATGCCCGCCATATACAAATCATGTATACGTCCTGTATCGCAGTCTATACTGAGATGGTGATTATTCTGCAGCTCCTGGGCCTTATGCACATCGCCCAGCTTTTCCAGCGGATTGAATCCCGCATTGGTCACAATCTGCATAAACGGTTTTTTCAGAGCGGCAATCACACAATCTGCGCCAAACACCGCCATGCCCGACAGCCCGTTTTTATTTTGCTCCAGCTGCCGCGCCACCGCCAGCTCCGCTGCACCGCCTCCGGCAACCAGCCCTTTCTGCAAGGCAGATTGTACACTGGCTGCGGCATCCTTGGCAATGCGCTCCCGCTCGCCGACTACCTCACCGGTGGTAGCACCCACCAAAATGGTTGCCATCGAAGCCTTACCGGCGCCACCCAGCACTGTTATATTACCCAACTTCTCATTTCCTATAATATGCTCTGCTGTACCAAATTGTTTTTGCAGCTCGGCAGCTGATTTATTCAGCCCCGTTCGTTTCAGTAATTTAGCGCCCACATGCTCTGCCAAATCCACCAATTCTTTATGAGGCACTCTGGCTACCACCAAAACACCGGCTTCTTCCAGCATTTCCGCTGCCGCATCATCTACACCGCGATCCACAAACACAGCTTGCGCGCCTGCATCAATGATTTTCTGTATATTTGCCTTAAAATCCTCTTTCAAAATCAGATATTGCTGAAACCCGCTCTCGGTAGCCAAAGCATTTTTGTTCAGTTCCTCCTGCTCCAAAGCATCGTCAATCACCAATACCTTTACCTGCTCATGCAATTCTAACGGCATTTGTATGCTGAACCGCTCTTTGCTGACCAGCACACCGTTCAGCACCTGACTGTCGGCGCCCTCTATAGCCCTGACCCGCTGCGAAAACCGAAACCCCGGCTCCAGCAATTTGTCCCGGCCAATCAGATTGGCACCATCCATAATCAATTTGGCAATGGATTCATCTTCCCTGCCTGCAATATAAGCGATGTTATACAACTGACCGGTATCCATACTGCCGATTTGGATTGCCTCCAGCTCCATCAAACGGCAAGCCTCTTTTACACCATACCGCAAACCTGCCAGCACCTGCGCCACCGGAACCCCTTTATTTACCTGCTCCAGCCCATGCAAGACCATCTCGCCGGCCATCAGCGCTGCCGTAGTGGTGCCATCGCCAACTTCCTCCTGCTGCGCATCAATGGCATGAATCAACATGCGCGCCACCGGATGATTGACCTCCATCATATCCAAAATGGTAATCCCATCATTGGTAATCACCACATTGCCAAACTGATCCACCAGCATGGTGTCCAGCCCTTTGGGGCCGATGGTGCTTTCTACCGCCGACATCACTGCCCGCACGGCATTGGCGTTATTCTCCAGCAAATCAAATTTTTGTTCCCGCTGTTCACTCATGAAAGTCCCTCACTATTCTTTATCCGGATACGCTTCTTCCAGCGTTTGCGCCATGGTATTCAACATGCTCACCGCTGTAGCGTAATCCATTCTTGTCGGACCAATCAAACCAACCTTACCAACGGTCTTTCCTTTTACTTTATAATTAGCAACAATCACACTGCAATCTTTTACCTCATCCAGACCGGTTTCGGCGCCAATCTTAACAGTAATGCCTGTTTCATTGTCCGCCTCCATCAGCTGGGAAAGCACTTCCTGCTGTTCCAAAGAATGCAGCAGCGTCTTTACCTTATTCACATCCTGAAACTCGGGCTGGGACAGCATATTCAGGCCGCCGTCCAGATAAATCTTTTTATCCTTGTTACGGATATCCAAAATGGAGGACAGCATTTCCAATGCGCGGTCCACCACCTGGCGCTGCCTGGTCAGATCCTGAAAAATAGTTTCCAGCATACTTCTCTGCCAGTCGTCCACCTTAAGTCCCCGCAAATTCTGATTCATCATAGCAGAAACCAGTTCCAGATCTTCTTTGGTCATGGATTTGGGAATTTCCAGAAAATGATTTTCTATCTTATCCCCTTCCATCACAATCACCATCAGCGCTTTTCCCGGCTCTACCAGCAGCAGCTGCAGCAATTGCAGCGCAGCGCCGCGATTTTCATCCAGCACCATCACAGTGGTGCAGTTGGTAACCTCTGCCAGCAATTTCATCGAATCCCGCAGCACATCACCAACCTTTTGCTGCTTATCCTGCAACGCATGGCTGATCATCTGCTGGGCTTCTTGCTGAATGTCGCTTTGCGCCATCAAATAGTCTACATAATAACGATACCCTGCCTCAGACGGCACCCGACCTGCCGAAGTGTGCGGCTGTTCAATCAGCCCCATTTCCTCCAGATCCGCCATCTCATTGCGGATGGTAGCCGAACTGACACCCAGGTTATATTTTTTGGAGATGGTTCTGGAACCCACCGGCTCAGCAGTTTCAATATAATCCAGCACCACCGCTTCCAATATCTTTTGCTTCCGGCTATCCATTTCCACCAGCTCCACCTCTTTCATTGTCTTCAAATTGTTAGCACTCTATCATGTCGAGTGCTAACAATATTAATATAGTACGATTGCCCCACAAAGTCAATGGATTTTTGGAAAAAATTTTTAATGATATTGTTAAGAAAATGTGGAGAAAAAAAGAGAACTCCATAGTCACATAAAAATGTAACTGTGAAGTTCTTCAAATGAAGAGGCTCTTATCATGAAGTTTTGTTTGTATCCATAAATTTCATACTTCTATACTTGCCTTATTAATATTTTCCGTAATTTCTATTTTAAACTTCATAACCAAGCTATTTTATAGCAAATGCCACAGCGTTTTATAGTACTGTACCGTCTCATTGGCCCCTCTGCCCCACTTTTCTTTCGCTACCGTTTCCAACTTTACTACCGCTTCTACATTAATTTCCGGTTTTATTGCTTGCAAATCACGAATTAATCGTAAATAATTTTCATCCATTCGTTCTTTTATGTGCACATCAAACTCTGATAGCTTTTGAGGTAGCTCTCCAAAAAGATTAAAATAATATTCTTTTTCAAATACTGGTGTTACAAACACATTTTTAGACAATAACTCTTTTCGTTTTTCCATTGTTCTAGCTTCAACTGCATTGGAATAATATTTTATCCACCCATCCTTTTCATATGCAAAACCTGTCACTTTTCTTCTAAAATGACTCGCTGGTCTGGTACGTTCCGTCAAAAAATCTCGTTCCAATTTCAACCATGCCTTATTCATTTCATATTCTGCATAGGTTAATATTTTCCCATCATACGCATAGTCTACCGCTCCTTCAAACAGTTTCAACGCATCTTCATCAAAACAGCCTTCTAATTCTTCTCTTATCTGTTTAAGCAATATTGCAGCTTTATTATTGATTGGACATAATGCCACTGTCTGTAATTGTTCTAGATATTCTCGCGGATATCGTTTTGCCATTTCTTTTGCATATTCCAATTTTAATTCCTGTGTAACTTGATCTTTTTCTCCGGCATGTATTCGTACTCGTTTTATAATATTTTCTACTATTGTAGGATAAATCTCTTTTGTACGACATTCCCGAATAAATTGGTATACTTTTTCTCTATTATCACTTATAAAGCATTTTCTCTTTCCTTCTTCTATATATGCTGTACCAAAATAGGCAAATTCATTATCATATGCTCCCATCATCAGCAATGTAGAATAATACTCTGCACATACTTTATCATGATTGTCTACTCTTTCGCCTTCCTGTAACATCTGCTTCAGCTCCTTTCTCTAATTAGAATAATTCTGTGATTTTCGTTTCTGCTTTTAATTGTGCTACATAACGTCCTTCTTGCTCCAAAATTTGAATGTCATGGCTGAAATATTCAGACAAACTTTCTGTGGTAAAAATATCTTTTGTTTTTCCAATCGCATCTATTTTACCTTCTTTAAGCATTATTGCATTTTCAAAAATCGGCAAAATTTCTTCTACATAATGCGTAACATACAATACTGTGATATTTCTTTCTTTCGCTAGTCTAGTGACCGTTTCCAGCATATATTCTCTTGCTAATACATCCAAACCATTCCCTGGTTCATCCAACACCAGGATTTCCGGATTACTAATTAATGCTCTGGCAATCATTACATTTTGTCGCTCACCTTTACTCATAGTTGAAAAGACTCTGTTTTCTTTTTTCTTTAAATGTAACTCTTCCATTAGATTTAAGGCTTTCCTCATATCTGTATCACAGACAGCTTCACTTACGCCCAAAGTGCCGAATAAACCGCTTAACACAATATTTAATGCAATTTCGTTATGATAATATTTATCAAAAAATGAACTGGAAACCCAACCGATTCTTTTTCGCAGTTCTAATGTATTATCTTTATCGTATTCCTGTCCGAATACTTTGACAGTTCCTTTACTGCCTTCCGTAAAGCCTGCAATAATGGAAAGCAATGTAGTCTTACCACTACCGTTTAAGCCGAACACCAACCAGTTTTCACCACGTTTTACTTCCCAGTTGATATTCGTTAAAGTATACCTATTCCCATGTACACAAAACAAATTTTCTACTTTTACTAATGTATCATCTATCTCTGTTTGTTTACTCCACTCTTTATCCACGAAGTTCACCCGCCCCAATACTTGTTAAAGCGCCTACTTCTTCTAACGAAATTTCATCATCATCATTTTCATTACCATCTGCATCCTTTTCCAATGCATCTAAATTATAAATAATGCTTTCACCAACCATTCGTTTATCCATTTCATACGGCACCTGGAAACCTTCCATATTTACCAGCTGCAGTCCATTCAAAGCCCAAAAAATAATTTCGCATACTTTTCCCACATTCATTCTATCCTTCACAGCACTTGCATCTAGCTCTGGATAATAGTCACAACCATAGGCATCCACATAATATTTTGCCAAAAAATAAATTTCCGGCTCTACACCGTATTCAATCCGTTGACACTCTTCGCAAAAAATTTCAATGCGAGGTTCAATTGTAGTATTGTACACAATCTGTTTTAAGCGTAACTTTCCGCCACAATATTTACATTTGCATCGTTTGGTACGTTTTCTTAAACCCTGTACACGCGGAGTCTGCATTAAATTTTTAATATATGCATCGTTATCTATTTTTTCATTTGCCATTTTAAATCCTCCTAAAATAAACAATAAAAAGGAAGGGAACCAGCCCCCTCCTTTTTACTGTTTTACACACTATATGAATTTGAATTCAATTTTTAGCCTAGTCCTACTAATTACTCCTGATTCATTGCGCAGTAGATTGGCGCACCTTCCATTGTATCTGTAAATCTAGATCCTGTCAGTGCACAAATAGTTGGAGCCATGTCTACCTGACGAATCATACGTTCAATGGTATAACCTTCCTTAATCCCTTTACCCGCCAGAATCATAATTGGAGCCAGAGAAGTTTCATTTACACCATGGTTTGTCATCAAACCATCAGTATGGTCATACGCATAACCATCCGCATTTGCGGTAAAGATGTCACCAGCTGTTGGACCACCATAACCCAACTGAATAGCATCTTTATTACGTAATGCAACTGCCAATACACGTTTTCCAGTTACAGGATGTCTATAACCCAGTAAGTCTGTCATAATTTGTTCTTCCAGTTCAAATTTGTCTTCTGGGTCTACGATACCTCTCTTTGATCTACCTTTTAAGTTAATCCAGATGTTGCCACCCTGTTCAGCAATTGCACGTGTTTTCGTCCAGTCAATTACACGTTTTCCGTTTTCTTCTTTCATAACAGTGTAACCCAGTTCTTCCATCAGACCAATGTTGATACCACACATATCACCAATTGCAGGTGGTTCATTTGCAGGGCAGGTCAAGCCATGGTCAGATGTAACAATGATGGTCCAACCTTCATCCAAATAATGCAGGAAGGAACCGATATATCTATCGCACAATTCATATACACGTTCCATCCATTCATTATAGTGTTCTACAGGGAACTGGTTATACCCCTGATCCTGGAAGTAACGAATAAAGGTGTGAACCATCAAGTCACAACCATGCCAGTGAGAGAAGAAAACTTGCATATCCTGTTTTTCAATTAAATAATCAATTGCTTTCACATACCAGTCTGCAGCATGATTCCAACATAACCACTGAATTAACTGATGTTCTTCATTCTGACCATAGAACTGTGCTGTTGGAGGGTATGGTCCTACATTTTCCATCAGTTCTTGATGCAACCATTTTGGATGAATTACGCTGTCATCATCAATTGCTGCACAGCTAGAAAAATACAGTCTTAAGTTAGAACCGTCTTCAGCCAGTTCCATTACATAAATGTCACGGGAACCCATGCATTTATTTTCACCACGGAAACCTTCGTCAATGAAGTCACGATAAAACTCTTTATCTTTCATAACTGCCATTGGTTCTACATCTTTTTTAGATTTGTAAATTGCTACTCTATCATATTTGCCTTCTTCATTTCTCAAAATCAAACCAGGACGGCGGATTAAACTATTACTTAACAGCACTGCAAATTCCAGCGCGCCTTCTGGAGCATTCGCCCATCCTTCTGCAGGTCGCAAATAAGATTTACATACATCATAGGCCTGCTGGAAACGTCCATTTTTAATGCCCCAACCTTCACCAGCATTAAAATCTACTGTACTAAGTCCCTGCAATTCATTTGAAATCGCTACACCTTTGGCCACATCAGTTTTGGATTCTAAATTTTCACCAGCATGCACTAAGTCATCTGACACTTTTTCTACATGACAAGGCGCAGTAGCATCTTGAACACCTTTGATGTATTCCAGCTTATCTACATTCGGGCTTGCACCAAAGAAGAAGTTCCCTTCAACATAGAACGCCGCCATACCAGGTGTACCTGGAACAGTACCATCAATTACAAATAAGTTTTCACTGTCACTGGTTGGAGGCCAAGAGGCACCAGGCCAGTGGAATACACATGTTTTTAACCCTGCTTCAGCCGTGCAGTTCCATGACTGCTCTGCTTTGCATACACGAGAATCCAACTGATAGTATTTTTTGTCCATTTCTTCAGCAGAGAACCCAAAGAACTGGCAAATACCATGGGTATAAGAATATGCACCTGTGGATAAGGTTGCCCATCCTGGAGGAGTTACAGGCGCACAGCCACCTAAGCACATTAAATCTTCTCTGGCAGCACCGCGTTCAATTAATTTCTTGAATGCAGGCATTTTCCCTTCTCTTACCATTTTGGCGGTATAACGAGGGTCTAAGCCGTCGATACCAAGAACCATAACTTTTTCAGACTTTTCAAACATTGTTCTTCATCCTTTCTTCAACTTTAACTTTTTATATACAATTTTGTACTAACAATGAATTAAAAAACCACATTGGCCCATGCATACCCTACTGTTAACACCACCAGCAGAGCTGATATTAATTGAAGAGGAACCACTTTATAGATATCTCCTTTGGAAAGCCAACCTGTATTACCGAACATTAATGCCGCTGGACCACTTGCAGCCGGAGTAAGTAATGCAAAGTGAGAAGCCATCATTATTACCATAGCTACAGGTTGAATATTAAAGCCCATTGTCTGTGATAATGCAAACATAATAGGAATTATACATAAGGTAACTACAATGTTGTTGCAAACATTGGTTATAATGAATGCAAAAATCATTACAACAACTACTAATGCATATACACCTAAACCACCGAGCATCGGCTGTAATACTTTTACGCAGAAGGCTGTAATACCTGTGTCTGGCCCTGTTAACTGAGCAGTAAGCAGTAATACAAAAGCTGTTAAGCACCAGCTATCCCACACAATACCACCAGCTAACTTGTTAAATTCCATTACTGGTTTACCATCAATATACCATAACGCACCAATACCAAAGCAAATTACGATAGATACAAAAACATTAGATTGTGCAATCATTCCTAAAACTGGAATATCTTCAGGAATAAAGTTTTGACATAACAAACTTAAAATAAATACAACAATAATAACCATGCTTGCAACTTGTTGTTTAGTAACATTTAATAAGCTCATATCTAACACACTATTATCTGCATCTTTAATTTTACTCATATCCATACGTAAAATATATTTACCAACTAACAACCAAACAACAGCCAAAACAATTGTAACAGGAATCATTGTCATAAGATATGAACCATATGGTATAGGAGAACCGGTAATGTTAGCATATGCACTCATAATTATCAAACCATTATCTACGAATGGGAAAATAATCAGGCCCATCATTGAGAACATTACAATACCTATTAACATTACATTCACATAAGTATCATGTTTTTTGTAGCCCACTTTTTCAAATACACCATACATAATAGCCCACATAACCAAAATAGCCAAAAACATATTTACCATACCCATTAAACAAGTAATCAATAAAACAACTAAACTATAAACCATTGGTCTACCTTGTACAATTTTACGACTCATACTCCAAGTAGCGATTACTTCTGGAACGCGATTAATTTCCAGTAGTTTAATTAAAAAGAAAATGAATAACATCTGTGCTACTACAGGATTACCAAAACTACCTGCAAAAGCACCATTATGACCGATTATTTCGTTAAAACCTAACAACCAGATACCCGCTAAACTAGGAAATACAAAACCGATAGTCATCCAACCCCATAGTACAAAAAGAAACACGGCTAACATTTGCATACCTGCGGGAGTAATAGGGGCCAAGGGCTCTGCTGTACTAACAAAAACATATAAAGTTACCATGATAATAAAATGAATCATTGTTTTTAAGCCCGCTTTACTTGATTCCGTTTTCACTCTGAATCACACTCCTAACTTTTTTGAATCTTGCTTATTTTATTTATTCTCTATCTAAATCAACATCGATGTTTCTTCCTGTGAACTCATAGTATCATAAATTTAATTTATCAAGAAGACATTGAAATGCAGACTTATTACTATAAGTAAATTACTATTTTACTTATAAAAAAAGCTATGAAGCAACAAATACTGTCATTTCATAGCATCTTCATATAATTCACGATTGTATTTAAAAAATTTTTAACATTTTAGCTAAAGACTGCATTTCAATAATATTTTTCCTATGAAACAAAATAAAAATCGCAGTTTCAGCACTTAAAGGCTCATATATTTTAAATTTTTTGTAATCATGAGAAAATATTTCTGGGGAATACTTCGCAACAACTCCAACTCCTAAATCGTTTAAAATTGCTTCTGCATAGATATCTGGATCTATAGTTTGTAATACTATATTTTCCCTTTTCTGATTCATTCCAGGCATAGTAATCAAAGGCAAAGTTTCCAATTCTTCAAATGTAATTACTTTTTTCTCCTTATCAACCCACTTTGTTTTTTTATTACTTACCGGATATAATTTTGATCTCCACAATTCATGACAATAAATATCTGTATATTTTTCAATAACCTTTATGTCATCTTCTACTACTCCTACTAATGCTAATACATTCTCTTTTAATAGTTCACATATTTTCTCTATATTATTCTCAACCTCATGTAAAATAAAATAATCCAACACATCTGAATTAATACCTATCAATTTGGAGGACAATAATTTTAATATCTGATTCGGCACAATTAAATCCTTTTTCTCAACTAGTTCACTTTTTTCATTCCCTAATCGTTCTATTTCGTCACACAAGCTCAGTACTTGTTCCGCTATTTTTACAACCCGTTCACCATTCTTTGTCAAACGTACACCTCGATATGTTCGCTCTAATATAGGATATCCACATTGTTTTTCTAATTGTTTGATGGAACTGCTGACCGCTGCCTTAGTTATATATAAACTTTCTGCTGCTTTATTAATAGAATTATACTTAGCTACTTGTGTCAAATAATACAATTGTTCAATTTTCAGCATTTTGTCATCTCCCTATTACAATTCAGATCAACTAATCCAAAACACTTTATATTTTCACCCATTATACCCGATATGTCGGGAATATTCAACAATCCCCCCACACCATATAATGGAATGATATAGGGGGTGCGGCTTATGATTTCTTTTGAGCCTTTATGGAAAACAATGAAAGCCAAGGGTATTACAACATACAATTTAATCAAAGACTACAATTTCAGCCGCGGTACGCTGGATTCCTTAAAACAAAATCGAAACATCTCCACCGCAACGCTAAATAACCTCTGCGATCTTCTGGACTGTGAAGTAGAAGATGTGCTGTGTTATATTCCGGACGAAAAATAGGGAACAGACTCAAACCATTATCAGTTGAATCTGCTCCCTATTTATATATCTCCTATTAAAATCCGGCTCTAAAAATTATTTCGCCATAGTTCAATACATAAAAACATACAAATGCATACAAATTAACAGTGTATGTTGATTCTTTTTTGATTACGCTACAATGTCATTACTAAAAAACGTGCAAATGCACATAAATTAGGAGTGTATCTTGATTTTTCTTTTTGATTGCGTTACAATTTCATTACCAAAAAGCGTGCAAATGCACGTAAATTAGGAGTGATTGAATGGAAATTGAAAGAAATACTTACCTTCAGCAACTGATAGAACGAAAAGATAATCATATGATAAAGGTCGTTACAGGTATTCGCCGATGTGGAAAGTCCTTTTTACTCTTTACTATTTTCAAAAATTATCTTCTTGAACATGGCATTGATGACAAACACATCATTGAAATTGCTTTAGATGGCATTGAAAATGAAGCACTAAGAGAACCTCAAACATGTTACCGCTATATTAAGGAGGCAATGACAGATGACAGCAACTACTACCTCTTACTGGACGAAGTGCAATTTATGCCGCGGTTTGAAGAGGTACTGAACAGCTTGCTGCGTATGCCAAATATAGATGTCTATGTAACGGGCAGTAATTCTAAGTTTCTTTCCAGCGATATCGTTACCGAGTTTCGCGGCCGAGGTGATGAAATCAGAATCTATCCGCTCTCATTCGCGGAATTTTTTTCCGCCTATCATGGTGATTACGAAGATGCCTGGGATGAATACATGACTTACGGTGGACTCCCGCAAGTTGCGCTCTTCCAAAGCGAGCGACAAAAAGCAGATTATCTGAAAAATATTTTTGCCAATGTATATCTTAAAGATGTCATTGAACGAAATAAACTGCAAAGCGTTGATGAAATCAGTATTCTGGTGGATGTGCTTGCTTCCGTAATTGGTGCGCCGACAAATCCTTCAAAATTATCTAATACTTTCGCCAGCGAGCGTCAAATGAATTATTCCAACAAAACTATCTCCAAGCACATTGACTACCTGACAGAAGCCTTTCTGATTGCGAAAGCAAACCGTTATAATATAAAGGGCAGAAAATATATTGGAGCAAATCTAAAATATTATTTCACTGATCTGGGACTCCGAAATGCCAGATTAAATTTCAGACAACAGGAACCAACACATATTATGGAAAATATCGTTTATAATGAATTGCTGATACGAGGATACAATGTCGATGTAGGTATGGTGGATGTATTTGCCAAAGACAAGTTAGGCAATCGTATACGCAAACAACTAGAAGTTGATTTTGTTATTAACCGAGGGAGTCAACGATATTACATTCAAGTTGCTTATGATATGACTTCCGAAGAAAAACAAAATCAGGAATTCAACTCCCTGCGTAACATTCCTGATTCCTTCAAGAAAATCATTATTGTCAACGGAACAAAAAAACCATGGCGTAACGATGAAGGTTTTGTCATTATGGGAATGAAATATTTTCTGCTGAACGCAGATAGTCTGGAATTCTAAATGAAATCAAAACCGGCTCTAAGGAATGGTTTCATCCCCGTCGCGCAGGCGGATTTCAGCAGAACAAAAAGCCTGCAATCAAGGGTGCCCGGCACCGCGTTAGCGGCGTTGCCCTTGACTGCAGGCTTGGTTCTGCTATAGAAATTCCGGCGACGAGGAATGAATACATCCCTAGAGCGTACTGACTCTTTTAAAGCGCAAATTTTTGCGCAAATGCATCACCGAATTGGCTGATTTCTATGTTATTGATATCACCGCATGTCTTCGTTGAAAGATCATCTGCTCATAAACAAAAATGCCTTCCTACTTTATTTCAGAAAAATGGCGACACCTTTGCTACCAAATCTTTGGTGACGAGGTGACGACTTTTTCTGGATTTTTATCTTAATTTTTATTTTTTGTTTATTCTCAAAAAAGTTTCCGGAAAACCCACCATACCCACCACCACTCTATTGGTTGACAGAAAAACGTACCACCCAACCCATCACCAACGCACCATCAACCCGTCATCAATTCATCATATTTTTATTAATGCATAAAATGTGCCATATTTATCCTTCCTTTTCTCTATACCCAGCCGCTGCAATTCTCTGCTCAAAACCACTTGGCTTGCTCTCTGCTGGCCTGTTTCTGCACACCAGACGGTGTATGCCTGATAAATTTCCTTAGCATAAATTTTGCCCGCAACATCCATCTGATAGTGTTCCTCCACAAATTGGGCAAATACATCCTGCTCGGCAAAATACTGGGCCGTGGCCTGCTGCACCACTGCCGGCGGATTTAGCCCCTGCTGCAGATATTCCCAGTAGCCGGTGAACAGCCACACTAAAATGGCATCGGCTTCTGCCTCAAAATAGCTGGCTAAATTGCGGTCTACCAGTTCTTCGGGAACATGATTCTGAAAGGGAATGACCTCAATGCGGCGACGAATGCCCGCATCCATGGCCTGCAGATTGGGCAGATGATTGGTGCTGAACCACAAGGTGTAGGTTGGCGTATATTCAATGCTGGCACCGTACAGCGGACGGCAGGAAATTTTTCCGCCATCGGTGATAGCCTTGATAAAAGCTTCGTTCAGCATACTGTTTTGTCCAAACTCGTTGGAGTATACCAGATAGCTGCCGCGAATGCGGTACAATTCCTTGGACAAGTCGTTGTCCCGCTCACCATAGCGGTTGCGGCACAACACAGATGCTTCAATCTTGCTGGCGTAATCACCCAGCACCATAGCCATGGTGTTGATAAACAGCGACTTGCCGTTACGCCCTGCCCCTGCCAGACAAAACACCTTCTGCTCCGAAATATCGCCGGTCAATACCGAGTAACCCGCCGCCCGCTGCAAATAAAGATATAAATCGGCATCGCCCATGCAGCATT
The DNA here is from genome assembly GCA_944391625.1 of uncultured Clostridia bacterium. Lineage (GTDB taxonomy): Bacteria > Bacillota > Peptococcia > Peptococcales > Peptococcaceae > UBA7185. The sequence goes on along the minus strand of CALXUG010000026.1, from coordinate 15,384 downwards.
CCATGACAAATTGAAACCAGTGGGGACAAATGGCCGGAAAGCCATCCTGCTCAGCGGTCAGCTCCCTGCCGCTAAACAAGTCATATAAAAAGGCACCGCGGGTTACTTTGGTAAAATACTGCTCCGGCCGATGATGGTTGCGAATCTTGAGCTCCCGCAAGTTCATCGCCCCATTGGGCAGATTCAGCCAATAGGGGTCGGCATCAAACTGGGACGGATCAATGGTATTCTCCAGCGCTGCCATACCTACACAGCTGCGCAGCCCCGACAAATTGCCTGCTGCCTGCTGTCGGCGGCTGGCCTTTTGCACCTGCCCCTGCATCATGCCGCTGCGCTCTGCTGCATGATAATATTCCAGCTCCCGGGCATAGGACTGCTCCAACGCCTGTCGCGCCATACGCTCTACCTGATTGGTGGTATCCGGCACCCACCGCACATCATCAAATACATACCAGCGCTTTTCCGACGGACAATACAGCACCTGTTCACCGTATGCATCCAAAAACCGCCGGGCGTTGCCAGTATCATTATCCATATACATCTTAATTGGCGGCAATACCACCCTGCCATCCTCTGCCACAGTCATAAATCCGGCCTGTGTGATTGGCTGCGTCTGCCGCTGCAGCTGCTGCCCTGTTTGCTGCTGCATTTCCTGCTGTGTCCTTTGCTCCATCTGCTGCTCCATTGTTATCCACGCTCCTCTGCGCCTTACCCTGCTTTTAACATCCCTACCATTCCGTTTCTGTTAGTTTATTTCTGCTTTTGTCATTTTTATGCTTATACTTCCATATTGCTTATTTTCAGCGTTATCATTTTACCCACGTTCTCAGGCAACACTTTCCTATCTATCCACTATAACACACCTGATAACGATTGTATACATATTGCCGCTGCATGAATCACACAAAAAGAGGGCAATTTCTTTGCAGAAAGTCCACCTCTGGATGGACTGTGGCAAGCGTATTTTATGGAGCTGGACGCAGTCCAAAGCGACAAAAATACGTGCGGCTACTGTCCAGAGCAGCGTGTGAACGCTGCAACAGATATTGCCCGATGTGCTGCTTTACACGCAGCCAGATTTATTTATCCCAATTTTCTGCAAAAACATTACGCTATCTACTGTATCAGCAGCCAAAAATTTACCGCACAAAAAAGAGCAGCCCCAAGACAGGCACCCCGCCTTGGCATCTGCTCTCTGCATTGCCGTTATATTTTTACTGCCGCTTATACTCAAAACAATCGGCTCACCACCACAGTCATATCATCGGCATGCTGTATAACGCCCGCTGCCTGCTCGCTGGTTTTCTTCTGATTGGCGCGGATGCGGCTGGTGGCAATGGCCAGCAGATATTCGGCAGCCAGCTGCGGATTGGTGGTGGGCAGACAACTGATAATCTGCTCCCACTGAAATCCATCGGCACTCAATTCATACAGCCCATCGCTCATGGTAATCAGCAAATCCCCTTCAGCAATGGTATGCTCCAACAAAGAGCATTCCACCCGCGGCAAAATCCCCACCGGCAGCGAACTGCCATCATAGGAAACCACCTTACGGCCATTTTTGACAAACGATGGAGCTGCGCCGTATTTATACAATTCAATTTTGCCGCTGTGTAAGTTCCACAGAGCAATATCCATAGTGCTGAACCGCACACCGCCGTATTGAAAGGACATAATGGTATTAATCATATTCAAACACAGCCGCATACTCAAGCCGCCGGACAACAGAGTCTGCAGCAAATGCACTGCCAGCTTGCTCTGCTGCATGGCCAGCTCACCGCTGCCCATACCGTCGCACAAAATTTGCACCATGCGGCCGTCGCCCAAATCCTGCACGCCCCAGCTATCGCCCGATACCTGCTCCTTTTTGCTGGAAGCATGGCCCACCAGCAGCCGCTGGGTCTGCTCGTAGCTGCCATTGCCTGTGCGCATCAACTGTATTTGTTCTCCCAGCAATACCAGCTGATTGGCAATATTGGCTTTGCTTTCTTCCAGCTGCGTTTGCTGGCTCTGCTGCTGCTTGTAATATTCCATCTGGTTGGACAGCGCAATTTCCAGCTGGCCGGTGCGGCTGCAGCGTCCCTGAAACTTGGTGGAAAAGGCAGGCTGCTTTTGCAGGCCAAACTCCTCCAACACATTGCAGGCATTGCTCAGTTCCTCCAAAGTATAGCCGCTTTCCTCCTGCCAGCACCAGCTTTCTTTGGGACAAAACCGGCATACCTGCTGATATACTTTATTGTAAATATCCTGTATAATATCAGTTTGCTGCCGCGGCGGCTGTACTTCCATCTGCTGCAGCGCATTTCCCAGTTGGATAAAACTATTGCCCAGTTCTACTAATCTCGTCATCTCCGTCTTTCTCACGCCGACTCCTCCATCCCACAATATCCAGTTATTACCATAATACATCATTTCCTCTGTAAAAATTGTCGGATTGGGGCATTGGTGAAAAATTTTCTTGCGTTATCTTTTAACGCATAAAAAAACGTTGCAATAGTCTCTGCCAATCATGCAAAGATATTACAACGTGATATGTTTTTTATTTTTTTCGAGAACGCAGGAAAATTTTCATCCAACGGTAACCAGAGGGAAGATTATCTTTGTTAAATGTCCACCTCTGGATGGATTGAGGTGAAATACGTTTTATGGAGCCGGACAAAGTCCAACGCGACAAAAACGTATGAGCCTCTGTCCAGAGCAGCGTGTGGACATAACAAAGGGTAATCGTTCCCGCCTGAAATATTGATTATAAAGATCTCTCGGCTACGCTTCGCTCGAGATAACGGAATCATCGCTGGAAATGGCGCAGCTTTTTTTGCCGGAACATCCGGAACATCCGCAGCTGCAATATTTGCCTGCTTTCCAGTCCTTATACTTTTTAAAAATCACCCAACCGGCATACAGGCCGATGATTGCGCCAATAACTATCGTTGCTAACACAGGCTCCGCCTCCTTAAACAAATAACAATCCAATGCGATACACCACAAAGGTGACCAGCCAGGCCACAACCAACTGGAATACCATCGCCTGGGCTGTCCATTTCCAACTGCCGGACTCCCGCTTGATGGTAGCCAAGGTGGCGGCGCATGGTGTGTACAGCAGGCAGAAGGTCATCAGTGCATAGGCGTTGACGGCGCCGAAGCCCATGGCGGCCAAAATGCCCACCATGTCATCCATACCGGCCTGCGAATTGAGATTGCTGATGCCAAACAGCACACCGCAGCTGGATACCACCACTTCTTTGGCGGCAATACCGGACAAGAGCGCCACCACAATCTGCCAATAGCCCAAACCTACAGGAGCAAAGATCGGAACCAGCCATTTGCCTAAGATAGCGCCGAAGCTTTGTCCCATATCGGCTGCCAGACCGGTTGGCCCGCAGTTCAGCAATCCCCACATGATAATGGAAGCTACAAAAATAACAGTACCTGCTCTTGTTAAATAGTCCTTTACCTTTTCCCATACATAGATGGCAATGCTGTGGGCATTGGGCGCTTTATATTCGGGCAGCTCAATTAATAAATTATTTTGACTTTCTTTTTTATCGATCAGCTTTAGAACAAAAGCAGTGAGCAAAGCCACCACAATCCCCAGCACATACATGGAGTAAGCCACCAGCATGGCATGCTCGGCAAAGAACATCTGGGAAAACACCACATAGATAGGCAAACGGGCGCTGCAGGACATAAATGGCGTAATTAAAATGGTCTTGCGGCGGTCACGGGGATTTTCCAGAGCTCTGGACGCCATAATGGCCGGCACTGTGCAGCCAAATCCCAACAGCATGGGAATAAAAGCTCTGCCCGATAATCCCAGACGGCCCATAATGCCGTCCATTACATAGGCCACCCGCGCCATATAGCCGCTGTCTTCCAAAAAGGCCAGGGCCAGAAACAAAATGAAAATATTGGGCAAAAAGGTTAAAATGGTGCCTACCCCTGCCACAATTCCGTCTACGATCAAAGAGATTAAAATATCATTGACCTGAAAATAAAGCAGACAATTCAGAATTCCTGTGGAAACCCAGGCAATCGCTTCCTCCACAAAGGTTTCCTTGAGCCAGTCGCCGATGGTAAAGGTCAGCATAAATACCATGGCCATCACGCCTAAAAAGATAGGCACACCCCAAACAGGATGGGTCAGCGCAGCATCCAGACGGTCGGTGCGTTCTGCCTTTTCGGCTTTGTTCATCAATACTTCCGAAATAATTTCCTGAATAAAATCATATTTTTGATTGATAATATCTTTTTCATAGCTGCGATCCATCACCGCAGGCAAATCAACGGGATACCGCTGCATAATGTCGGCATCCTGCTCCAACAGCTTGAGCGCGTGCCAGCGATAATTGCGCATATTTGGGTAACGCACCTGCAATACCTCTGTGATGGCGTCAATTTTGTCTTCGATGGTATCGCTGTACACCATGGCATATTCCTGATGATGATCGTGGGCATGCCGGCTGCTTTCTTCTGCTTGGTCATGCTCGTGAATCAGCACAACCGGTTCATCGTCATCCATATGATGGGCCACTGCGTGCATCAGAATATCCAGCCCCCGCTTTTTGCGCGCCGACACCGGCACCACAGGAATACCCAGCATTTCCGGCAGACGGTGCATATCAATTTCCATGCCCCGTTCTTCTACAATATCCATCATATTTAAAGCCAACACCACCGGTTTGCCCAGCTCAATCAGCTGCAGTGTCAGATATAAATTGCGCTCCAGCGCAGAGGCGTCGGCAATATCTACAATAACATCTACATCATCGCTGAGAATAAACTCCCGGGATACTTTTTCCTCCATGGTATAAGAGGTCAGGCTGTAAATGCCGGGCAAGTCCACCAGTTTAAAGGTGTGCCCCTGATACTGCATGGAGCCTTCCTTTTTTTCTACGGTAACACCGGGCCAGTTGGCCACTTTTAATTTAGCTCCGGTATAGGCGTTAAACAGCGTGGTTTTGCCGCAGTTTGGATTCCCGATAAACCCAATATTGACCGTATCCTTCATGGTGTCACCTCCCCAATCTGGATGCCCTCTGCAATATGCTCTCCCACTGCAAAGCGGGTGCCGCGCACTTTAACAATGACAGCCCCTTTTTTCTTCTTATTTAAAATTGTAATATTGGTACCTTCGGTCAAACCAAGGGCTTCCAATCGGCGCTCTATCGGCAGCGCAAGATGGGATACATCCACAACCTGATAGGTTGTATGTATTTGACCATGACTTAAATTCAATATACTCCCCTCCAGCAATTTTTACTGCAAAACTTTTTGATTAAATTTTAGCACCTCACTGATTGTTTGGCAATATATTTTTTAGTTGGTAACTACTTATGATAGTAGTGCGACACAGTAGCGTTCACTCGATAATCTTTTTTAACATCGTTTCAACTTTATATTCACAAGTAAAAATAAAACAACAGTATGATATAATAGTTTCTATATGGCAACTCATGATTGAACATCCCATAAAAAAAGAGATTACCATGCATTTCGCACAATAATCTCTCCCGTTCATTCTTCTGTTGTATGATTGGTTTTTGTCCCTTCCGGCTCTGCCAAAATTTCAAAGTTGCGCGTGGATTTGGGCGTTTGCACCGAGCTGTTCAAATTGCGCATATATTTAGACAGATTAGCCCGTCGGGAACCTCTGCTGGTCACCACCGAGGGGGGACGATTGGGCGTCGGTTGCGTTGGCATTGGCTGCTCCATTGGTTCTGTAACAGTTTCTTGCGGTTGCGGTTTTTTTTGCTGCATCCCCTGATCCGTTTTTTCCGGCCTGACTGGGCACTGCTGCTTTTCTGCTGTTTCCTGTTCGTGCTGCTGCAGCGCTTCTATCAGTTGGCGCAGAATGGTTTCCAGACGGATATTTTGCTGTAATATCTGCTTTTCCTTCGGGCAGGATTCTTCCTGCTGTCCCTGCTGCAATTTTGGCTGCGCTGCATCAAAAGCAGGTCTGTTCTGCTGCGCTGCCGGTGCATCGCTGACGGCTTCTGTATATAACATACCGTCGCCAACCAATAAAATCCGTTTGTCGTCCAATAGCTGCGCTGTCAGATTATGATAAAAAGGAATGATACCTTCCAGCTGGGCTACACCTGCCGGCACCGGCACCATCAACTGCGCCGGACGCTGCTGCTCATAGGCAAACAGCTGCTCTCCAATCTGCGCTTCGTTCTGGTATACCACAGCCAGCTGATAAATACCGCTCAGATACAGCTTTTGCTGCTGAACCACGCTTTCTTCAATCTGCAGGATGGCTGCTGTGGCTTCCAATTCCTCACAGCCGGGCCAATCCTCCGGCAGTTCCAGCAATTCTTCCATGTGGAACGGCCCCACCGTCACCTGGCTGCGCTTTAGCTCCGGCATTCTGGGAATCTGTAAAACAGTTTCCAGCAGCAGACAGGTATCGGTCGCTTTTCCTTTGCCGTATAACAATCTTGCTGTGGCATTGCTTTGCCATACATCTTCCAAATCTCCCTGTAAGGGAATCTCAATCTGCAGCGCGGCTTTTTGCTGCTGTCGGTCCAAATAACCAATCTGCAGCTGCATGCTGCCGTCAAATGTATGTTTCTGCTGTGAATGATTTTCCCAGTCCAGCAGAATGATTTCCTGTAATTCTGTGATTGCATGCTCCGGGATCTGTAACATGGTCTTACATATAAATGTGTAGGCCCGTTGATCCGTCAGGAGTGCCACATCATTCCATTCATAGGTCAGATCTACACTCTGCACCCCAAACACCTCCATTGTCCATTTCTTTATGTATATGAAGGCCGGCGCCATTTATGCAGCCAACTGACAAAAAAGCCGGAACGCTGTTTATCTGACAGAATCCCGACTTTCTCGTTTGCTGCTGTATTTTTTATCGTTCTAAATGCCTCCGCCAAAGGCCTCTAACAGTAAGCCATACACCAAACCTTTATCGCTGATGATGACTTCCGGCATCTGCAACAGTTCCATCGCCTGCTGCAAAATCAGTACACCGTAAGGCATAATATCAGCCCGTTTTGCTTTCATGCCCGGTATTTGCTCCCGCTGGGCCTGGGTCATATTCAACAGCCGCTGGCACCAAACATCTACCCGCTGCCGCGGCAGTACCTGCCCATGGATTTTGCTGCCGTCATAGCTGGTCAGTCCCAGTTCCATAGCCATCAGGCAGGTATTGGTGCCGCCAACGGCAATCAGCGCGCAATGCTCCGGCAGCTTGTCCGCCTGCAATCCCTGCAGAATAGAAAATACCTCCGGCCGCAGTTCTGGATGTTCCAGCAGCCGCACCGCTCCCACATTGACACTGGCTCCATGAATGCCGCCCTGCACCGGATAGACCAGCTCGGTGCTGCCGCCGCCAATATCCAGCACTGCCAGCGGACGGTGCAGATTCAGAAAGTCACCGCTGGCGCCAAGATAGCTCAGCCGCGCCTCGGTTTCACCGGGCAATATCTCCAGTTCCATCCCCGCTGCTGCTTCAATGGCTTGCTGCACCTGCTGCTTGTTGGCCGCATCCCGCACTGCGCTGGTAGCAGTAATGCGCAGCGACTCTACACCCATAGCCTCTGCCTGCTGCACAAACTGCCGCACAGCATCCACATTGCGCTGCAGCGGCTCCGGCTTAATGATGCGCTCTGTACCCATGCCTTCTCCCAAGCGGGTTTCCAGCACTTGCGTAAACTCCATTTTTAAGGTTCCATCCTGTAAAGAACCCACTGCCAGCCGGGTACTGTTAGTACCCATATCAATCACTGCTTTGTGCATGATGTGTGCCTCCTTATTAACACTTATCAACGCTTCTGCTATCCTTTGCCTCTCCCTCCGTGCCTCGTACAGTTTTATGATTTGTCCATCTTAGCCAGACTACGTCTGTCACGATTTGGACAAACAATAAAACAGTTCGTTTCAAGTCGGAATTTTGGCAAAGGATAGCAGAAGCTGTTCTATATAGCATTTCTGTATCCCGGTCCCTGTTGCATTTTGCCCATTCTCATTGGGAATATACAGCAAACACAACAAGCGTGCTTACCCGATGATTCACCCTAATTCACCAGTATAGAAAAAAATTTTGCGGCGCCAAACGGCTTATGGGGGCAGGAAAAATTTCGTAGAACAAGGCGGCTTATGGACGCAGGAAATTTTTCGCAGTGCAAGGCGGCTTATGAACGCAGGAAAAATTTCGTAGAACAAGGCGGCTTGCACATTGGTGCAGCGCGGCGTACAAATGGTACGCAAGCAAACCAATTTGCAAACAACACAGTTCTACGGAATTTTAACAAGTCCAACCCACATAAAAAAGCAGTATGGACCCATAAAACCACCCCCCATACTGCCTGATTCTTAATATCGATTGCCGCTCTTGCGTTTCGAATTCATATTTTTATTCAGAGAAGCCAGCTTTTCATCGCTGTCTTTCATAAAACGAGCCAAACGGTCCTCAAAGGAAACAGTCGGCTGTTTTGGCCGTTCCTTCGCCTGACGAATGGACAAACCAATCTTACCACTGTCATCAACATTAATTACCTTTACTTTGACAACATCTTTTTCCTTTAAAAATTCATTGACATCCTTTACATAGGTGTCTGCAACTTCGGAGATATGAACCAATCCGGTTTCCCCTGTACCAAGCTCGATGAATGCTCCAAATTTTGTAATACCTGTTACGGTGCCCTCCAAAATTTGCCCTTTACTAATGGACATGCGAACAAACTGCCTCCCTAAAAAATTAAATTTATGCCTTTTTCTTTGACATAGAAAACCCAAGAAACACCAACTTTGCTTACTGCGCCGCGTCTGTTTCGATCTGCTGAATTAAAATTTCATCTTCTTTTACCAGTCCCAGCTTTTCGCGGGCAATCTCCTCTATGGCGTCCTCGCTGTTCATATATTCCAAATCTGCCTGCAGACTGCTCTGTTCTGCATAGGCTGCTTCCAGCTGCTGCTTCAGATCCCGCTCCTGCATTTTTAAATTTAGAATACTGCCTCCGCCATAAATCAGATGGCAACAAACATAAACTGCCATTAATGTAATTACAGTCCGTTTTACATTTACCTTCTGCCGTTTTTGTTTTGCCATCTGCTCACCGCCTCATGTTTCTTTTTTGTCTGTTCTATTATATAATAAATGATTATGAAATGCTATATTAAGTTGAAAAATTATTTTCATTTTCTATAATATTTTCCTCTTCACAGGCAAATTCCTGCCGCTCCTGGTAAATTTTTTTCCAAAATTGACCGCAGGGTTGCAAAATAAAACGATACAGCATCCGCCAGGGAAATAACAGCACAATAACGATACAGCTGCTGCAAAATAAAATGCCTTTGGCCAGCCAGATGCAAAGCCGATAACACCAGCGCCGGAACACAAAATGATACAGCCCGCCGCCCACCAGCATCCCAATCACAATATAGTTGCGCAGCAAGCCGCCGTTTACATGCACCAGATATAGCCAAAACAGCACAGCGCACAGCAGACAAAAGAAAAAATCTCCCGCAGTTTTTTTCCAGTAGGACCAATGGCCGCATACTGCCAGCGCCTTTTTTTCATCGGCAGCCAGCATCACAGCCCAGCCAAACAAAACCATCTGCAGCATTTGTGTCATCTGCTGCCCGATTATGGTCTGGCTCATGATAACAGTCGGGACAATACGCCGTTTGAGCGCCGTTTCATTTTACTTTTCTTCTTCTTTTCCTCCACATAAAAAAATCCGTCAATGATGCCGTCCACCTGTAAGCTGCCGTGTTCCACATCCAGATTGGTCACATTCAGGTGCTGTCCCTGAATTTCCAGCTTGCCCAGTTCTGTCTGCAGCACGATTTTTTCTTCGTCAAATATATCTACATTATGAACGCCGCTTAACCGCATCATTTGCCGGTCCACCAGCTCGACTGTGGTTTTTTCCTGCTCCTGCATACAAAAAGCCCCCTTTTCTGAGAATGCTATATTCTATGCAGATGCAGTAAATTTTATGCCAATACCTCTCGCAACAAACGCAAAAAATTACCGTGACAAATCTGCTGCAGTTCGCTATCATGAAAGCCCCGTTGTTTCAGCAATTCCAAAAGCCGGGGTATCTGGCTGTATTGATGCAAATCCGGCAAAATTACTGCATCGGCAGCGGTATCCCAATAATTAAAGTCAAAGCCAAATCCCACTGCTTCTACACCTGCAAGGTCGGCCATATGCACAATATGGTCTGCCAGATGATGCAGATTTTGCTGTTGTTTCGTTTCAGCAATAAACAGGGGATAGCTGTTGATACCCACCACGCCGCCTGTAGCAGCCACTGCTTTGATTTGGTCATCGGTCAGGTTGCGCGGATGCCTGCACAAGCGGCGGCAATTGCTGTGGGAGGCAAGGATTGGCCCTTGGGCCAGCCGCAGCACATCAGCGGTAGACGCATCGTTTAAGTGGGAAATGTCCAGCAGCATGGCGGATTGTTGAATTCGCTTGACTGCCCGCTTGCCCAGCGCCGTCAGACCGCCATAATCCAGAACACCGGCGGCAAATTGATTGGCATAATTCCAGGTAAGCCCCACATGGCGCACGCCCTGTTGATACAACCAATCTATGGTGGCTTCTTCCTGCGGATAACCGTCCAGCCCCTCTGCGCCCAACAAACAGTAACGATTGCCCTGCGCCATGGCTAGTTCCAAATCTTTCTGCCCCAGGATAAGCTGCAATACATGTTCCTCTTTCTGCAAATGATGCAGTGCTTGCAGCTGCTGTGCAATCTGTTCTGTCAATGGCAACTTTTGCGCCGGATCTGCCCATAGGACAAAAATGGCGCCTTCCACCTGCCCCTGCACAAATGCCTGCAAATAATGATCGGTAAAGGGCTGCTTTTCTCCCTTTTGTACAAACCGGGTCAGGGCTGTTAAAATATCCGAATGTCCGTCAAAAATCACAGGAATCACCGTTCCTTTCTTTTCTGTCTGTCATAACTTTTCACAAACCTTCAAGAGAGCAATCTCTTTGCACCATCATCACATATCACCGATGGTTAAAATTCTCTACCCTTCAAAAGCGATAAGAAAGGGCCACCTCTGATCGAGATGACCCGTAACATTGATTGCAGTTATACTCCCAATAAAAATCAGATTATTTAGCAGCAGATTCATCAGGAAAGTTTTGTAGTCCATTTTTCACAGTTCCACACATCGGTCACCACATCCTGATAAAATTCCGGTTCGTGGCAGATGAGCAGTACGGTTCCTTTGTACTCCTGCAGCGCCCGTTTTAATTCGTCTTTGGCATCCACATCCAGATGGTTGGTCGGTTCGTCCAGCACCAGTACGTTGGTTTCCTGATTCATCAGCTTGCATAAGCGAACTTTGGCTTTTTCGCCGCCGCTGAGCACCTGTATTTTACTTTCAATGTGCTTGGTGGTCAGACCGCAGCGCGCCAATGCCGCCCGCACTTCCTGCTGGTTAAAGTGGGGGAATGTGTTCCACACTTCTTGCAAACAGGTATTGTCAGTCGGCTTGGTTTCCTGTTCAAAATAACCAATCTCCAGGTTCTGCCCTTTGATTACTTCGCCGGCCAAAGATGGGATTTCACCCAGCAAACTTTTTAACAAGGTGGTTTTCCCAATACCGTTGGCACCTACCAACGCTACCTTCTGTCCCCGCTCCAGCAATAAATCCAACGGTTTGGACAGCGGTTTGTCGTATCCGATCACCAGTCCTTTTGTTTCAAAAATCAGCTTGCTGGTGGTGCGGCCCATTATAAACTGGAAAGATGGTTTTGGCTTTTCTGCCGCCAGCTCGATAATCTCCATTTTATCCAGCTTTTTCTGCCGGGACATGGCCATATTGCGTGTGGATACCCGCGCCTTGTTGCGCGCAACAAAATCCTGCAGCTCGGCAATCTCCTGCTGCTGGGCGCGATAGGCTGCTTCCTGCTGTGATTTTTTTACTTCATAAATGCGGCGGAAATTATCATAGTCACCCACATAGCGATCCAATTTTTGATTTTCCATATGATAGATCAGGTTGATAACACTGTTCAAAAACGGAATATCATGGGAGATCAGCAAAAAGGCATTTTCGTACTCCTGCAGATATCGTTTTAACCAGGCAATGTGAGATTCATCCAGATAGTTGGTCGGTTCATCCAAAAGTAAGATGTCGGGCTTTTCCAGCAATAGCTTCCCTAACAGAATTTTGGTGCGCTGCCCGCCGCTCAGATCTTCTACATCTCGGTCCAGGCCGATATCATCCAGCCCCAAATGATGGGCAACTTCGTCAACTTTGCTGTCGATGATATAAAAATCATGGGTATCTAAAAGTTCCTGCAAATCGCCGACTTCATTCATCAGCGCATCCAGCTCGTCGCCTTCTACTTCGCCCATCTTCATGTAGCTGTCGGTGATTTGCTGCTCGATGTCGTATAAAAACTGAAAGGCACTCTTCAACACATCACGGATGGTCATGCCCCGCTCCAGTACAGCGTGCTGATCCAGATAGCCCACACGAACCCGTTTTGCCCATTCGATTTTGCCGGCATCGGGCTGCAGTTTGCCGGTAATGATATTGATAAAGGTAGATTTTCCTTCCCCATTGGCACCCACCAGGCCAATATGCTCTCCTTTCAGCAAACGGAAGGATACATCGTCAAAAATTGCTCTGTCGCCAAAGCCATGGCTTAAATGTTCAACTGTTAAAATACTCATGCATAACTCCTTTATTTCATAACTTCTTAAAATTTGTATTCGGTATCGTACTGTTATTGTACTGAAAATTTAAGCGCTAGACAAGCCCTGACTGCCGACCTTTTTGATTAGTTCTATCTATTGTGTGCAAATATGTGCAAATTTTGTGTATTAGGTTTCTGTCATCGAGGAATCCAGCAGGCTGTCACTGCATCTAAAAGCTGTTCTCCATTGACTCGCCGCTGTTGAAGATTGCCCTGCACCACCCGTTTTATTTTGTGGGGAATCACTTCCTGTTGAGCAGGCAGACCGATGGCATATACGCTGTGCAAAATTTCCAGCTGATTTCCCCGGCGGCCCAGATACAGCATGGCATGACCAGGAAAATATAATACACTGCCGGCAGGTAAATTGACGATAAAGGCATATTTTTGATCTCGATTGCCGGGGCACTGCTCGGTACCCACCATCTGCATCTGCTCTCTGCTATTGCGGGGAAACAACAATCCAAAAACAGAAAACACATCTCCAATGAGTGAACTGCAGTCCCGATAGTACCCGCTGCCGCCCCAACCATAAGGTTCACCCAGCGTTTTTTTAGCCTGACTGATGATATTTTGTGCAGAAAGGGGCAAGGGCCCCGGTATAAACCCGCCGTCCCGCTGCACCATTGTCTGCAGAATGGCCAGGTTACCGCGGCAATCCCGAAAGGGAATGCCAATGACAAAGGTATGGCAATTGGCGTCATATAACGGCAGCTTAGTGCCCATCAGCAATAGCTGATTTTGTAAGCAACCGTTAAAATCAACATATTCTAAGATGCGCCTGCTGTCTGCCACCAGCAGCTGTTCCCTGTCACAGCAGTATTGCCGCCAGCGGGAGTGTTGTTCTTCCCATGCCAGATGGGCGGTCAATATCCAGCCATAGGCTTGCTGACTCTGTACAAAACTCCACACGCCGCTTGCATCCTGACAATAAACGACTAGCGGTTCTCCCAGTTTAATGAACGTAACTGCAAATCTGTCCAGATCGCCCAATTCATCAAAGCGATAACTGCCGGCCATAGTGGGAAATAATCGCAAAAAGGTATTGTCAATGGCCACCCCATAGCGAAGCGTACAATGTTTTTGCTCAACAGCAGCGGCCATACGCCTGTTTAACGCCTCGTAGAAGGATTGGTCATATAAGTTGCCGTCCTTATCATAGCGAGGCTCCTGGGGGAATTTTTCGGCTTTTAAAAGCGCATCCAGCTGCTCAGGTAAAATAGATTCTATCTCGCAGATAGAAACCAGCCCTGTACCTTCCTTTTGCAGATTTCTCCAATTGATTGCCTCAATCTGTTGCTGATTTAACAATATTTTACTGGAATACATATAATGATTGCCTCCTAATTGATGATACGCAGCGTACACAAATAAAATTTCACAAACCAACGGATGTCTTGCATTAATAAAAACCGTTGGTATATTTTATGAAGTCATAGGCCGATAATAGACATAGGATTTCAAAATGGAGGCGATTCTTATGAAACAATTTGAAGGAAAAGTGGCATTGGTGGTGGCAGCAACAAGAGGAATTGGTTTGGCTTGTGCGCAAGGATTGGCTCAGGGAGGCGCTACCGTTTATCTGGGTGTGCGCCGTATGGATGCCGGACAGGAAATTGCCGAGCAGATCATTGCAGAAGGGGGAAAAGCTGCAGCAGTTTATTTTAATGCAAAAGAAATTGAAAGTTATCAGTCGATGGTAAGCACTGTAATTGAAAAAGAAGGGCGCATTGATATCCTGATTAACAATTATGGCGGTACTGACGTAAAACAAGACTTTGACATTGTAAAAACCGATGTGCAGTATTTTAATGAAACCCTTTGCACCAATTTAAACAGTGTCTTTCTTCCTGTAAAATATGCGGTTCCTCATATGCCAAAAGGCGGCGCCATTGTAAATATTGGCAGTATCGGCGGTTATAATCCTGACTTGGACCGCATCTCCTATTGTGTATCCAAAGCGGCAGTTATGAGTTTAACCGAAAATATTGCAACCCAGTATGCCCGTCTGGGAATTCGCTGCAACTGTGTAATGCCGGGCATGATTGCTACCGAGGCGTTGTTGAATAATATGCCGCAGGCGTTTATCGATGCATTCTTAAAGCATGTGCCGTTGCAACGCTTTGGACAGGCAGAAGATATCGCCAATGCAGCGTTATTTTTGGCCAGCGATCAAGCATCCTTTATCACAGGTCATTGTTTGCCGGTGGCCGGCGGATATAAAGTTCCGGCTCCAACCTATGGCGATGCCGCACCAAAAATAACTGATTAGAAATGGACAATATGCCTTTAAAATTGTAACTCATTGATAAAAAAACGTGCTGTCACTACTTTGTTGAGGTAATTGACAGCACGTTTCTTGTTTTATGATAGTATATATTGAGTAAATACACTGGGTATAGAAAATGATTGCAAATTTCATATGATTCAGTGGGGTTAATCGACTACTGTTTTATACAGCCAAATGGGTAAAAAGAACGCCGCATCTTCTCGACAGAAGTGCGACACTACATAAAGATATATAAAATGGAGGGAGAAGGATTCGAACCTTCGAAGGCGGAGCCAACGGATTTACAGTCCGTCCCCTTTGGCCGCTCGGGAACCCCTCCATGATAACAAAAAAATGGCTCCCCAAACTGGACTCGAACCAGTGACATCATGATTAACAGTCATGCGCTCTACCGACTGAGCTATTG
>CALXUG010000025.1 GCA_944391625.1 uncultured Clostridia bacterium | reverse complement strand
TTAAGAGGCAGATGTTTTTTCCTCTGCCTCTTATTCTCAACTTTTTTCTTTACCCCAACTATTGACAAAGAACCCGTTTTTGATGGTTATGAAAAATAATTTTTTGCAGCAACTTTTTTATGGTGATATTTTTATGGTGATAAAAGAGGAAAAAAATTTTGAAAATCGAAATTATATTTGGTAGTACCGGAAAAGTATGGTACAATAAACAGCAGCAAAATCTTGAAGTACATAAAAATACAGGCAATCAATGAGTCGAAGAATCTTTCAGGTTCCTCGGCTTTGCTGTGTTTGTTTTAGGAATTTTATGATAGACCAATGGCTTTTATTTGCTCAAATAAGACTAAGGAGGCAAGCAGCATTATGAAAATGATAATTGGTTTGGGAAATCCGGGGAAAGAATATGCGCAGACAAAACACAATGTAGGCTTTATGGTGGTGGACGCCATTGCTGATGAACTGCATACCGCAGTAGAAAAAAAACAATGCCAGGCTCTGACACAAATTGCCAACTGGGATAATGAAAAGATTCTGCTGGTGAAGCCGTTAACCTATATGAACCTTAGCGGACAGGCAGTGATGGAGTTGCTAAATTATTATAAAGACCGCATAGATGATCTGTTGGTCATTCATGATGATTTGGATTTACCGCCCGGCCAGCTTCGGTTTAAACAAGGCGGAGGCGCTGGCGGTCATAATGGAATCAAAAATATCATCGCCCATTTGAATTCCAATGATTTTGACCGGTTAAAAATTGGTATTGGGCGCGGCTCCTATAATACAAAAGACTATGTGCTGACTCCTTTCAGCGGAGCAGATAAAAAAAATATTGAGCATGCTGTAGCCATATCGGTAGATGCGGTAAAAAAATGGCTTGATGAAGGAATCGGGCCGGCCATGAATCAATATAATGTAAAAACAAAAGGTTAAATGTGCAATTTTTGCATAATAAAAAAATAACAAAACTGGGGTGACTGCATATTATGGAAGCCAAAGCAACAGCACTGATAGATTTTTTACAGAATGATGCTGAAATTGGCAAGGTACAGGAGCAGCTTTCCATTGCAGGAGAAGCTGTTGTGTATGGATTGTATGAGGGCCAGCGGACCTTGGTGATGGCTTCTTTAACACAACGAAGGGCGCAGGGAAATTTACTTGTCGTTTGCGATACGCAAAAACGGGCCAAAGAGTTGTGGGAAGATTTGGCGCAATTATTGCCGTCTTATGAGGTGGTGTATTTTCCTGCGCTGGAAATGATTCCTTACGAAGTAATTGCCCAAAGCGGAGAGTTGGAACAAAAACGGCTGGAGGTTCTGTCCCATTTGATATTAGAACGGGATAAAAAATTTGCAGTTGTTACGACGATAGAAGGTTTAAGTAAAAAACTGCTGCCTGTAGGAGATTTTCTGCAAGGCTTGCTGCAGCTGGAAGTGGGCATGGTGCTGGAACAGCAGCAGCTGAAAGCCCATCTGGTAAACTTTGGCTACGAAGCGGTGGAGCAGGTAGAACGGCAGGGGCAGTTTTCTGTGCGGGGCGGTATTTTTGATATCTATTCTCCTTATTATGAAAATCCTCTGCGCTTGGAATTTTTTGATGATGAGATAGACTCTATTCGATTCTTTGCAACAGACAGCCAATGCTCCATTGAAAAAGTCAGCAAGGTATGGATTGTTCCGGGGCGGGAATTTTTCCTGATGGCGCAGAATAAAGAAGCGGGACTGCGGAACATTCGGGAGCAGTTTCATAAACAGGTGGGGCAGCTGTCAAAACGAAAAGACCGAGAGCCGGTAGAACGGCTGCAGAACAAAATCGGAGAACTGCTGGAGAGATTGCAGCAGAACCTCTACTTCACCGGCATGGAGCAATACCAGACATTTTTCTATCAGGAAAACGCCAGCCTGCTGGACTATTTGGGCCATGAAAAAATGCTTGTGCTGGACGAGATGAACCGCATACAAGAAGCGCAGGAATATTTGGAGAAAGAACGGCGGCAGACATTCAGCGAACTGCTGTTAAAAGGCAGCGTATTGCCCGGTCAGGCGGAATACTTTTTCAATATGGATGAGCTGATTCCTATGGTTGGGGCAGTTTCCCATGTTTGTTTTTCGTTGCTGCCAAAAGCGTCTGTGTTTCAGCAATATCCTGATAAAATGCCCTTGGATTGCCAGAATATATCTTCCTTCTTTGGCAATCCGCAGCTGCTGGTGGAGGAACTGCAAACCTGGCAGGAACAGAAATATTGCATTTTCATTTTACTTACATCTGCTGCAAAAGCATTGCGTTTACAGCAAATGCTCAGTGACCATGATATTTTATGCAGCTGGATAGCAGACCGATATCAAGTTGATGCAGGGCAAATTTATCTGGCATACGGCAACATCAGCCATGGCGCGCGGTTCCCGCAAAGTCGGCTGGTATTTGTCAGTGAAACAGAAGTATTTCAGCAGCAGAAAAAACGGGTAAATAAAAAATTCTTCCAGGAAGACGGGCAAAAAATTTCTCAGCTGGATGATTTGAAAATCGGTGATTATGTTGTGCATATGGGTCATGGTATCGGCCGTTATATGGGCATTGAGCGCCTGAAAGTGCAGGATGTAGAACGCGATTATCTGATCGTCAAATATTCGGATGACGGCAAGCTGTACATTCCTGTAGAGCAGTTTGACCTGCTGCAAAAATATGCAGTGAACGACGGCATTGTCCCCAAAGTCAACAAATTGGGCGGCAATGAATGGCAGCGCACCAAAAATAAAGTAAAAGCTTCCGTTGAAAAGCTTGCCGAAGGCTTACTGCAGATTTATGCCCGGCGGCAAAGCGAAGAAGGATTTGCTTTTTCGCCCGATGACCAATGGCAAAAGGAATTTGAAGACGCCTTCCCTTATGTGGAAACCGAGGACCAGCTAAAAGCCATTGAAGATGTCAAAAAAGATATGATGTCGCCTACTGTGATGGATCGGCTGATTTGCGGCGATGTGGGCTATGGAAAAACAGAAGTGGCCATTCGTGCTGCCTTTAAAGCGGTAAACGATGGAAAACAGGTTGCCGTTTTGGTGCCGACCACTGTATTGGCGCAGCAGCATTATAATACCTTTGCCGAGCGGTTTCAGCCCTATGGCGTGCGGGTGGATATGCTCAGCCGGTTCTGTACACCCAAACAGCAAAAAGAAACTGCAGAGGGGTTAAAAAACGGCACAGTAGATATTGTAGTGGGAACTCATAAATTATTGGGCAAAACCATTCAGTTTCATGATTTGGGATTGTTGATTGTGGATGAAGAACAGCGTTTTGGTGTCACCCATAAGGAAAAAATCAAAAGTCTGCGTTCTTTGGTGGATGTGCTGACCTTATCCGCCACACCGATTCCGCGTACCCTGCATATGTCCTTAGTGGGCATTCGGGATATGAGCGTCATCGAAACGCCGCCCCAGGATCGCTATCCAATTCAGACCTATATTGTTGAAAAAACGCCGGAACTGATGAAGGATGCCATTCGGCGAGAATTGGGCCGCGGCGGGCAGGTTTATGTGGTGCATAACCGAATTGAAGACATTGAGCAGCTGGCAGAAGAAATCAGCATCATGGTGCCGGAAGCCCGTATTCTGGTGGGCCATGGACAGATGAAGGAACATCAGCTGGAACAGATTATGATGGACTTTATCGACTATCAGGCCGATGTGTTAGTCTGCACCACCATCATTGAAACCGGTTTGGATATCTCCAACGCCAATACAATGATTGTAGACGAGGCGGACAAAATGGGGCTGGCGCAGCTATATCAGCTGCGAGGCAGGGTAGGCCGCAGCAATCGCATTGCTTACGCCTATCTGACCTATAAAAAAGACAAAACACTGAGCCAATTAGCCGAAAAACGGCTGGCTGCCATTAGAGAATATACCGAGCTGGGATCCGGCTTTAAAATTGCCATGCGGGATTTAGAAATACGGGGTGCCGGTAATTTGCTTGGCGCCGAACAGCATGGCCATGTGGCAGCGGTGGGGTTTGATTTGTACTGCACCATGCTGGATGAAGCCATTCGCGCATTAAAAGGCGAAAAAACCGGCAAACCGCAGGAGGTAGAAATTGACTTGCAGGTCAGCGCCTTTATTCCTGAATATTATATTCGGGACAGCGCTGTGAAGCTGGGCTTTTATCAACGCATTCAGCAGGCCAAACTAATCAATCGGCTTCACTTGCTGGAAGATGAAATGATAGACCGATTTGGCGATATTCCCAATGAAACGTGGAATTTGCTGCGAGTGGCTGAGCTGAAAATTTATTGCCAGCAGATTGGAATCCGCAGCCTTAAGCAAAAAGGCGGTATTGTCACTGCCCTTTTCATGCCGGACACCAATATGGATATGCCCAAGCTATTAGAATTAATCAAAAAATATAAACGGCAATTGACCTACGGCAACGATGGCGGCGAGCTGGTGGTGCGCATTACAGTGGGCAGCACATCAGCTGAAAAATGTTTAGATTTAATGAAAGATATTTTATTAGATATGGTTGCCATTGTGCAATAACGGGCATTCTGCTATAATAACGGGGTATGAAATATAATAGCAGCTTAATTGCAAAGAATCGAAGGAGAGAACACAATGAAAAAGAAATTAGCAGTATTGGTTTTAGGTACATTTTTGCTTGCAGGTTTGACAGGCTGCGGCAATAACGTGCCGGATGGCACAGTGGCCACCGTAAACGGTGAACCTATCTCTCAGGAAACACTGGATGTCAATTATACACAGATCATGCAGAAGTATCAGATGTATGGCGCTGATGTTTCTGACGAAACCTTAAAAGTGGAAAGCCGCAATTTTGTTTTGGATAATCTGATTGCCCAGGAATTATTGGCGCAGGAAGCTGAAAAGCGTGGTTTGAGTGTAACCGATGAAGAACTTAATGAAGCCATTAATCAGTCGGTAGCCGACAGCTTTGGCGGCAGCCAGGCTGATTTTGAGCAGGCGGTTGTACAGTCCGGTATGACCATGGAATACTACAAAGATGCATGGAAAGAATATATGTTGCAGAGTAAACTGCTGCAGGATATAGTGAACAATCCTGAAACAGTGGATGTCATTAAAGCAAAACATATTCTGGTTGGTTCTGAAAAGGAAAATGCAGAACAGGTTGCCATTGACCTGATTGCCCAGCTGGACGGCGGCGCTGATTTTGCCACTTTAGCAAAAGAAAATTCTGACGATACAGGTTCTGCTGTCGACGGCGGTGAACTGGGTTATTTTGCTGTAACCGGTTTAACAACATCTAAAATGGTGGATGAATTTAGCAAAGCAGCGCAGGAACTGGAAGTTGGAGAATATTCTAAAGAACCTGTAAAAAGTGAATTTGGCTACCACATCATTTTGGTAGAAGACAAACAGTCTGATGTAAATCTGTTAGAAAATCCTGAAAATAAATACGATAGTATTTTACAGGGTATTTATGCAAACGGTTTAAATAATCTGGCTGCCAGCTTGATGGAAGATGCCAAAATTGAAATTTTGATTGACGAAACATCTGTACCGGAAACTATTTCTACCGGTCAGGATGCTGCTGCCGATAATACCGATGCAGAACAAACAGATGCAGCTGATGCAGAACAGACTGATGTTGCCGATGCGCCTGCTGATGATGCAGCAGCAGAGTAATAGTCAAATTATAATAAACAGATACCTATCTGAAGCAGAAGCAAAATCGGAACAAGGGAGGGCTATGCATGCAGCAAGCTGAATTGATTGATAGTAAAGAAAAACTGAAAGAACTGGAAGAAGCGGCAAGCGAAGGTTTTGCCCGCGCCCAGTTTAATTTGGCTATGTGCTATGAGCAAGGCAAGTGGGTAGAGCCGGATATCGAAAAAGCCATCTACTGGTATCAGAAGTCGGCGGAGCAGGGCAATTTGAATGCCTGCTATTTGCTGGGCGGCCGATACTACAATGGCGACGGCGTAGAACAGGATCTGGAAAAAGCGTTTGAAAACTTTAAAATTGCTGCGCAGAAGGGACATATCATTGCCCAGCAGTTTCTTGGCGAATGCTATACCTTTGGTCAGGGAACAGAACAAAATCTGGAAGCAGCTGCCGAATGGTATTTAAAAGCTGCTATGCGTGGTTCTTTGGAGGCGCAGGTAAATCTGGGTATTTGCTACAGCCAGGGCATGGGTGTGGAGCAGGATTATGCAGAGGCTGTAAAATGGTTTCAAAGCGCAGCAGAGGCTGACCATCCTGCAGGCAAAATGAATCTGGCAATTTCCTATTTTGAAGGCGAAGGCGTAGAACAGGATAAAGAGAAAGCAGTGCAATTGTTATTAGAGGCCGCTGAATATATGCCGGACGCTCAATTTTTGTTGGCGCAGTGCTATGCCAACGGTGAAGGAATTGCCAAAGATGCTGAAAAAGCCAGAGAATGGTATCAAAAAGCAGCAGATGCCGGAATTGTAGAAGCAAAAGAAGCATTAGAAACAGAAGAATAAAAAGCGTATAAACAGGAAGATGTAATCTGGAAACAGATGATGTCTTCCTGTTTTTTATTGTGCAATTATAACAACATGGCAGTATAAAAAGCAGAAACAACAACATATCAAAGAATTGATGCAGAAAAACTAACAATAGCTAACAGATTAGCTAACGTAAAAATAACCGGCAAACCATATTGGTTAAGCCAAAGCTAACATAGCTAACGTAATTTGGAGGGGGGAGCCCCTATAGAAAAAAATAAAACAAAAAGTAAAATCTAATTGTTATTTAAAAAATATAAATGAAAAAAATATAAATATAAGTGTAAATATAAAAATGTAAGTGTAAATATAAATATGGATAAAATATAATATAAATATAAATGTCAATATAAATAAAATATAATGTATTTCTTTTTATTTTTTTCTTATATACCCTTAAAAAATGGTTAGCTATGTTAGTTTGTTAGCTTTGTTTGCTGTAACCCTATTGGTTGAGAGAAAAATAATAGCTAACAAAATAGCTAACGCAGCAATGGTTTTGTTAGCTTTTTGGGACCGAATCCACCACAATGTAAATTTGGTAAGATAATATGATTGAGAAAATAATTGATAAAAATAAAAGAGCGCTGTAGATTTTGTGGAAATTGTCAAGAAAAGTGCAAAATTTAGTCTGTTTTTTGTATAATCTTTGGGAAATAGTAAAAAATCATTTGGGATACTTGCATTTCCATATATAATCGCGTACACTGATACTAGTTTATAAGAGCATTTTAGAAATTTTATATGATTGCTTTTTGATTGAAAAGTAATCATAATTTCGGTAAAGAGAGATTTCTGTAGGATATAGAGAGTCATACGATGACGTTAATGTAAAGGGTGATAGACATGATTTATGATAATATTGGAGAATTGATTGGCCGTACACCACTGGTTCGGCTGCATCTGTCCAATCCGGAAATAAAAGCGGAAATTGCAGCAAAAGTGGAATCCTTTAATCCGGGCGGCAGCATTAAGGATCGGGTAGGCGCTTACATGCTGCTGGATGCAGAAAAAAAAGGCGCCATTGCTCCTGGTGCAACCATTATAGAACCAACCAGCGGAAACACCGGTGTAGGTTTGGCTTTAATGGCAGCAGTGAAGGGCTATAAAATGATTTTGACCATGCCGGAAAATATGAGCCAGGAACGGCAGAGCTTGCTGAAAGCCTACGGTGCGGACATTGTGCTGACACCGGCGGCTGATGGTATGTCCGGCGCCATTGCCAAAGCAGAAGCATTGCTGCAGGAAATACCGGGAAGCTATATGTGCGGACAATTTGATAATCAAGCCAATCCGGAAGCCCATTATTTGTCTACTGCGCAGGAAATTTATGCGGATACCGACGGCAAAGTGGATATTGTGGTTGCCGCCATTGGCACCGGAGGCACCATTACAGGAATCGCCAAAGGTTTAAAAGAGTACAATAAAGAGATACAAATAATCGGTGTAGAACCATTGCAGTCAGCAGTCATCAATGGCCACCCAAAAGGGGCGCATAAAATACAGGGAATCGGCGCCGGTTTTATTCCATCTATTCTTGACTTATCACTGGTTGATGAAGTGTTGATGATTGATGGAGATGAAGCCATGGCAGAAGCCAGAATGCTGGCAAAAACCCAGGGCATTTTGGCAGGCATTTCTTCGGGAGCGGCGCTTTTGGCTGCGGAACAAGTGGCCAGCCGTCCAGAAAATACAGGAAAACGCATTGTAGTAATATTGCCGGATACAGGTGAGCGTTACTTATCGACCGAATTATTTCGGGAAACAAATTAGGAGGAATTTAGAATGGAGTTTGCAGATAAGCCTGAGCAAGAAATTATTGAAGCAGCGCAACAGGGAAACGAAGCAGCTATGGAACATCTGCTAAAACGGTACCAGGGATTGATGAGTTACATTTGTGATAAATACTATTTAAAAGACGGTGAACGGGATGACTTGATGCAGGAAGCCATGATCGGCTTTGTGCAAAGCGTAAAGGGATATAAACCGGAAAGCGGAAAACAATTTAAAAACTTTGCTTATCTCTGCATCAAACGGGAACTGGATTCTTGTGTAAAACGTTCTAACCGTAAAAAACATATGGTATTGAATGATGCAGTATCCATGTCCAACTACAATGAAAACGACGAGCAGATTGAAGGGAAAGCGGCTTATCTGATTGAACGGGATTCCAGCGGTGAAATTGTATCGCCGGAAAATACAGTTGTGGAGCGGGAAACTTATGCAGAAATTATGCAGAAGATTGCCTCCCTGCTCTCTAAAATGGAGTTAAACGTATTGATTATGCGCATGATGGGAATGTCTTATAATGAGATTACCCTTGCCTTGCAGCTTGAAAATAAATCGGTGGACAATGCAGTGCAGCGGATTCGTAAAAAAGTGAACAAATCGAAAGCACTGAACTTTTGCGTAGACAGTATTTAAAAAACAGAATCCATGTTGTAACGATGGTGATTGGTAATAGAGATGGTCTGTATAATAGTCCGTCATAAAATATTGCTGTTGCCGCTATAGGAACAAAATAGAATAAAAAAGGCTGCTGCACAAACAGCACGTTGAAAAAGAGTTTCAACAGAGTGTTTGCGGGCGGCCTTTTTTGCGTTTGTTGCAGGTGGATTCTGTCAGATTCTATTATTGCAACTTCTTTTTTGTAATGGTATTATGAAAAGAAATAAGAAGAAATCAATAAAAGTGAGGAATTGTTTATGAAATATATTGTAGCATTAGATCAGGGAACTACCAGTTCCAGAGCCATTGTGTTCGACCATGAGCAAACTATTGTGGCAGTGGGGCAAAAGGAGTTTGGGCAAATTTATCCGCAGCCCGGCTGGGTGGAGCATGATCCGATGGAGATTTGGGCTACTCAATATGGGGTGCTGCAGGAGGCTTTGATTAAGGCCGGTATTACCATGGCCGATGTAGCTGGTATTGGTATTACCAATCAGCGGGAAACTACCATTGTCTGGGAAAAGGAAACAGGCAAACCTATTTATAATGCCATTGTCTGGCAATGCCGCAGAACGGCAGATTTGTGTGAGCAGCTAAAGGCAGAGGGCTGGGAGGATTACATCCGCGCCAACACCGGATTGGTTATCGACGCATATTTTTCTGCTACTAAAATTAACTGGATTCTCGACCATGTACCCGGTGCGCGGGAGCGTGCGAAAAAGGGGGAACTGCTTTTTGGCACAGTAGACAGCTGGCTGGTCTGGAAACTGACCAACGGTGCGGTGCATGTCACCGATTATACCAATGCGTCCCGCACCATGTTATATAATATCCGAGATTTGCAATGGGATGAAAAGCTGTTGCAGCGGTTTGATATTCCTGTTTGTATGCTGCCGAAAGTGTGCAATTCTTCAGAAATTTACGGCTATGTGCAAAGTGAAGGGGCGCAGGTGCCCATATCCGGTATTGCCGGCGACCAACAGGCGGCGCTGTTCGGGCAGGCATGTTTTGAACAGGGATCGGCAAAGAATACCTATGGCACCGGCTGTTTTTTGCTGATGAACATTGGTCAGCAGTTTATCAGCAGCAAACAGGGATTGATTACAACCATTGCTGCTACCATGGATAATCAGGTGGAATATGCGTTGGAAGGCTCTATTTTTGTGGGCGGCGCTGTGATTCAATGGCTGCGGGATGAGCTGCATTTGATTGAAACGGCGGCGGAGAGTGAAAGCTATGCTGCTGCGCTGGAAGATAACGGCGGTGTTTATCTGGTGCCGGCCTTTGTAGGTTTGGGCGCGCCTTATTGGGATATGTATGCCAGAGGCAGCATATCGGGACTGACAAGGGGTACCGGCCGCAGCCATATGATACGGGCTGCACTGGAAGCGATTGCTTATCAGACCAATGATGTGCTGAAAGCTATGGAAGAAGACGCCGGTCAGCCGCTGACCGAATTAAAAGTAGACGGCGGCGCTTGCCGTAATAATTTTTTGATGCAGTTTCAGGCGGATATTATCAATTGTCAGGTGAAACGGCCTGCGATTACAGAAACCACCGCCTTGGGCGTGGCCTATCTGGCAGGTTTGGCGGTAGGATATTGGAACAGTAAAGAAGAAATTGCAGAAAAATGGCATGCAGAGCGGCAGTTTTTCCCGCAGATGGA
Organism: uncultured Clostridia bacterium; assembly: GCA_944391625.1. Classification (GTDB taxonomy): domain Bacteria; phylum Bacillota; class Peptococcia; order Peptococcales; family Peptococcaceae; genus UBA7185. Next base: position 30,188 of record CALXUG010000025.1, on the reverse strand, counting down.
GCAAGCTGTGCGGGAAGAAAACTGTTATGGCTGGCAAAAGGCTGTAAAGCGAGCGATGCAGTGGGCGGAATAAAAGAAAGATTCTTACGGAAAGATTGGTACAGTAGTTTTTGACGGGCGGCAAGGTTGGTTTATGAGGAACAGGAGGCAGGCTATGAAAAAGTTTACGGTTGCGGTTGTGCAGATGGATACACAAAATGATAAAGAGGCGAATTGGCGGCAGATAAGCGATTTTATTGATGAAGCGGCGGCTAAAGGTGCTGCGTTGGTAGCATTTCCCGAGGTTGTCAATATTCTCAGTGAGGAACCGATGTATGCGGAGCCCATTCCCGGCCCTACAACGGAGATTTTTATGCAGAAAGCAAAAGAGCATCATATCTGGATTCATGGCGGCAGCATCAGTGAGGTCAATCCTGACGGAGTGCGCACCTATAATACGTCGGTACTGGTAAATCCAGAAGGGCAGATTGCTGCCCGCTATAGTAAACTGCATAATTTTGATATGACATTGCCTGACGGCAGCAGTGTGCGGGAGTCCGACCGCAAGGAGCCTGGGCATCAGATTGTTACTGTGGAAACTGAATTGGGGCATTTGGGGTTTGCTATCTGTTATGATATGCGTTTTCCTGAATTGTTTCGGTTGATGGCGCTGCAGGGCGCACAGATTATTTTCTTGCCTGCTAATTTTACCATGCCTACAGGAAAAGATCACTGGGAGCCAATTTTACGTGCCAGAGCCATTGAAAACGGCTGCTATTTGATTGCGCCGAACCAGACCGGCGTAAAAGAAAAGTTTACTGCTTATGGCAACAGTATGGTGGTTGACCCATGGGGTACGGTGATTGCCCGCGCATCTGACAAACCCGGTATTATTTTGGCAGAAATTGATTTGGAATATTTAGAGGCTGTACGGCAGAAAAATCCGTCTATATACAATCGGCGTACCGATTTATATCGTATTAACGGACAGTGATGTCAGAGATGTTTTGCAGAACCGGGAATAATCACGCAGGCATTTAAGATGTGGTTTGAGAACGGAACTAATTTAAAGATACTGTGAAGAATGACCTTGCAGGGGCCATTTTTTGCAGTATCTTTTATTGTCGGTAAATTATGCTGTGCGGTGTTTTGGTCCATATGCAAACCAATAAATTTATTTGTGGAAATTATTTGATTTCATCTGTACTATAACTATTTTGAATTTTTTGAAACTTTTATTGTACAGATAATTGACTTCTGGGAATGACGGTGCTATACTCTGTGCATGGACAGATACTGATGTCCAAAATGATATTTATTTATGGGGGAGATTTACCAATGAAAAAAGCACGTAAATGGGTTGCAGCGTTGACCGTATGTGCCATGGCCTTTACTTTAACAGCTTGTGGCGGCGGCAGCGATGCAGAGAAAGATGCAAATGCTGGCGGAGAGCCTGTTGTAATGAAACTGGCGACAACTGTAAATGAAAAAGACAGTTTCCAGATTGCAGCTGAAAAATTTAAAGAGATTGTAGAAGAAAAAACAGATGGCGCTTATCAGATTGAAATTTATCCGGATAATAAATTGGGCGATGAAGCTACCTTGCTGGAAAGCATGGCTGCTGGCGAATTGGAATTGGGCATTGTAACCAGCGGTCCGTTTATTAATTTCTCCAATGATATGGGTGTATTGGATATGCCATTTTTGTTTGGCAGCAATGAAGAAGCGCATAAAGTTTTAGACGGTGAAGTTGGTCAGGAACTGCTGGCAACTCTGGAAAATGCCAACTTAAAAGGTCTGGCTTATGCAGAACGTGGTTTCCGTAACTTAACCAACAGTGTAAAACCGGTAACAACTGTAGCTGATATGCAGGGTTTAAAGCTGCGTGTTATGGAAAATGAAGTATATGCAAAAACATTTGAAGCACTGGGTGCTAATGCCAGTCCAATGGCTTGGACAGAAACATTGACCGCATTGCAGAATGGTGCAATTGAAGGGCAGGAAAACCCAATCAATGTAATTTGTTCTTATACTTTGTGGGAATCTAATCAGAAATATGCAACATTGACCCGTCATTCTTATTCCACAGCGATTATCACCATGAGTTTGGAAAAATTCAATGAACTGCCGGAAGATGTACAGACCATCTTTAAAGATGCTGCGCAGGAGGCTGCTGTATATGAAAGAAACTGGACAGCCGAAAACGAAGCTGCACAGTTGCAGGAAATGAAAGACAATGGTATGGAAGTTGTAGAAGAACCGGATCTGGAAAGCTTCAGAGAAGCGGTACAGCCTGTGTATGACGCATATCCGGAATATGCTGATTATCTGGCAAGAATTCAGGCTGCTGTAGCTGAATAATATGTAGTAATGATGCAAGGCAGGGCAACTTGCCTTGCATTTTTATCGGCGAAACACTGCAAATGGTTGTTTTGCCGAATGAATGCACAGAAATGATTTATCTGGTTTTGCATAAATCATTTTATACATAAGGAGTTGTATTGAAATGGGTTTTGCGAATGGCTTTAAAAAATTCAGCGATATCATTGATAAAATCTGTTTGGTGCTTATTGTGATTATGTTGGGTGTTATGGTACTTGTAACCACAGCGCAGATTATTTGCCGTACTGCGGGCAGCGCATTGCAGTGGAGCGAGGAGTTAAATCGTTATTTGCTCATCTGGTCTACTTTTTTGGGCGCCAGTTGTGTATATAAAGCGGGTACACATATTTCCATTACTTTTGTGCATGGACTGTTTTCGCCGAAAGTACAGCGAATCATACGAATCATTGTACATGTAATTTGTATCCTGGCGTTTTGTGCCATTGTTTATTATGGTTTTGTTTATGCAGGAAAACAGGCGCAGTTGGCACCTGCTTTGCGGATACCGATGAAATATATGTATATGTCTATACCAATCGGATTTGGGTTGATGATTATTCATGCGGTTGATGCAATTTTGCAGATTCTGCAGGAAAAAGGGGGTAAACTGTAATGGCAGCTCTATTATTTGGTGTTTTTCTTGTTGCATTGCTGGTAGGGATTCCGGTAGCCTTTGCCATTATGCTGGCAGCTATGGCTGTTATGACTGCCGGTGATGTTGGATTGGGAATGATTGCGCAGCGTATGTTTGCCAGTACCAATTCTTTTCCGTTAATTGCTGTTCCTTTTTTCATTTTGGCCGGTGATTTATTGGCGCAGGGCGCCATTTCTAAATATTTGGTAGAGTTTGCCGAATCATTTTTGGGTATGATCAAAGGCGGTTTGTCCATTGTGTCGGTTGTAACCGGTATGTTCTTTGCTGCTATTTCCGGATCTGGTGCAGCTACTACTGCTGCGGTGGGTTCTACTTTAATTCCCCAATTAAAAGAACGGGGTTATGATGAAGATTCAGCGGCGGCTTTGATTGCAGCTGCAGGAACCATTGGTGTGGTTATCCCGCCATCTGTACCTATGGTGCTGTATGCGGTCAGTTCCGGCGAAAGTTTAAGTCGGTTATTTACCAATGGTTTTCTTCCCGGTGTTTTGATGGGTGTCATTTTGATTATCATTGCTTTGGCGCAGGCGTATAAACATAATTATCCGAAGGGTGCAAAATTTTCGTTGAAAAATGTGCTGCTCACTTTTATGCGGGCATTCCCCGGTTTGTTAATGCCGATGATTATTTTGGGCGGTATTTTCTCCGGTAAATTTACAGCTTCTGAGGCTGCTGCAGTTGCAGTTGTATATGCGCTGTTGGTATCTTTTTTGATATATCGGGATATGACCTTTAAGAAGCTGTTTGAAATTATGGCGGGCAGTGCGAAAACGTCGGCAGTTATTATGATTATTATTGCTTGCAGCGGTCCGTTTGGTTGGGTATTAGCCAGCTATAAAATTCCGGAAGCAATTGCGGGCGGTATTCTTGGAGTGTCCACGAATCAGTACGTATTGTTGTTTATGATTGCTTTGGTAATCATTATTGCCGGTGTGTTTATGGAAACTTCTTCCGCCATTATTATTCTGACTCCTGTATTTTTGCCGTTGGTGCAAAGTTTAGGTATTGATTTGATTCACTTTGGTATTTTGTTTGTAGTGGGGATTGCCATTGGGATGATCACACCGCCTGTTGCTATCAATTTATTTGTGGCGTCGGGGATCACAGGGAAACCAATTGAATTGATTGCCAAAGCAGTTGTACCTTATCTGCTGGGTTTGTTGTTTGTGTTCTTGCTGATTGTATATCTTCCTTTGTTTATACCTGGCATGATTGTATAGTTATCAAAACAGTAAAAGTCTGTAGTGTATACAAAAGCACTGCAGACTTTTTGCGTGCAGCAATGATTGCAGGAAAAATAGAAGAATACTTGCGTTGGCTGAATTACTTCCTATTATAATGTACGTGATATACGTGTAAGAGCAGTATATGTAGTTATTGTGTAAAGGGATGAATGGACAGCTATCTGTCAAGTGAAAACTATAAGCAGAAATAATGAAAAAGAAGGTAAGAAAAACATTTTTTTAGAAAAAAAATCTTGCAATTGATTATTCAGTATGATAATATTTAGGAGTTGCGTAAGACAGGCGATGAAGCGGAAGGTTGCTAGGCGCGGCGACACGCCAGACACCGTGTTCTAGGTAATTTCCGTGGAGAATGTCCGTTAATCGGGCGCGAAGGAGGGAAAAACATGGCAAAACAGAAAATCAGAATTCGCTTGAAAGCATTTGATCATAAATTACTGGATCAGTCTGCACAGAAAATTGTTGAAACAGCGAAGAAAACAGGAGCCAAAGTTTCCGGTCCGGTTCCACTGCCGACCGAAAAGAACGTGTTTACAATTTTGAGATCTCCTCATGTAAACAAAGACTCCAGAGAACAGTTCGAAATGAGAACACATAAACGTCTGATTGACATTTTTGATCATAATCAGAAAACTGTTGAAGCTCTGATGCGTTTGGATTTACCATCCGGCGTTGAAATCGAAATCAAATTATAATCGTTTGCTAAGAGTAAGGAGGTGGCAAGATGAAAGCCATTTTAGGTAAAAAAATTGGTATGACTCAGATCTTCACTCCAGAAGGTAAAGCAATTCCTGTAACTGTTATCGAAGCAGGCCCTTGCACAGTCATCCAAACCAAAACAAATGACAATGATGGCTATGAAGCTATTCAGATAGGGTTTGACGAAATTAAAGAAGTGCGTGCAAACAAACCTCAGAAAGGTCATTTTGCAAAAGCGCAGGCAAAACCTATGAGATTTTTAAGAGAATTCCGCGTGGATAACGCTGGTGAATATCAGCTGGGTCAGGTAATTAAAGCTGACATTTTTGAAGCTGGGGATATTGTTGATGCTACTGGGATCAGCAAAGGTAAAGGTTTCCAGGGCAGTATCAAACGCTGCGGCCAATCCAGAGGGCCTATGGGTCACGGTTCTAAATATCATCGCCGTTCCGGTTCTTTGGGCGCATTGGGTCCAAACCATGTATTTAAAGGTCGTCCATTGCCAGGTCGTATGGGTGGTTTGAAAATCACAGTTCAGAACCTGCAGATCGTAAAAGTGGATGCTGAACGTAATTTACTGTTAGTAAAAGGTTCTGTACCTGGTCCTAACAAATCTATGATTACTATTAAAAGTGCTGTAAAAGCGAAATAATAAGTGTCGCAAGAAAGGAGGAAACTACAAATGCCAAAAGTAGCTTTATTAAATGTAGAAGGCGCTCAGGTTGGTGAAATTGAATTAAATGATGCAGTATTCGGCATTGAGCCAAATGAAAGCGTTGTACATGAAGCTGTTGTAATGCAAATGGCTAGCTGGCGCCAGGGTACTCACTGCACCAAATCCAGAGGAGAAGTGAGAGGCGGCGGCCGCAAACCATGGAGACAGAAAGGAACTGGTCGTGCCAGAGTTGGTACTATTCGTTCTCCACTGTGGCGTGGCGGTGCTATCATTTTCGGGCCAAAACCAAGAGAATATAGCTATTCCATTCCAAAGAAAAAAAGACGTCTTGCATTGAGATCTGTACTTTCCAGTAAAGTGGCAGAAAATGATATTATTGTATTAGATAGCCTGAACTTTGACCAGCCAAAAACAAAAGAAATGGTTAAAGTTTTAGATGCATTAAAAGTTGATGCAAAAGCATTAGTTGTTACCGCTGAAGTAGATGAAAACGTAATGAAATCTGCTCGTAATATTGAAGGGGTTACACCAGTTGCAGCTGCATCCGTTAATGTATATGATGTGTTAGCCCACAACAAGCTGATCATCACAAAAGATGCAATCGCTAAGGTTGAGGAGGTGCTGGCATAATGGAAGCACGCGATATTATTATCAAGCCTATCGTAACTGAAAAATCAGTTTCTTTGATGGAACATAATAAGTATGTTTTCAAAGTTGCTTTAAGCGCAAACAAAATTGAAATCAAAAAAGCTGTTGAAGAAATCTTCAAAGTAAAAGTTGTTGATGTCAACACACTGCGTGTAAAAGGCAAAATGAAACGTATGGGCCGTTATGAAGGCAAAACTTCTGATTATAAAAAAGCTATTGTTCAATTAGCTGAAGGCGATCATATTGAGGTTTTTGAAGGCCTGTAATCTGAAATAATTTTGATAGATCCAGAAGGAGGGAACTGCAATGGCAGTAAAAAGTTTTAAGCCTACTTCTCCTGGTAGACGTCAGATGACCGTTTCTACATTTGAAGAAATCACAGCAAGCAAACCAGAAAAATCTTTACTGGCTCCTATGAAGAAAAAAGCCGGTAGAAATGCACATGGTTGCATCACTGTTCGTCATCATGGCGGCGGTCACAAAAGACAGTACCGGGTAATTGACTTTAAACGTAATAAAGATAATATTCCAGCCAGAGTTGCTACGATTGAATACGATCCAAACCGTTCTGCACGTATTGCACTGTTAAATTATGCGGATGGTGAAAAAAGATATATTATTGCACCAAACGGTTTAAAAGTAGGGGATACAATCGTATCTGGTCCTGAATCCGATATTAAAGTTGGTAACTGCTTACCAATCGCTAATATTCCAGTTGGTACCGTAATTCACAACGTTGAATTAAAACCGCAGAAAGGCGCTCAGTTGTGCCGTGCTGCTGGTACTTCCGCTCAGTTAATGGCGAAAGAAGAAAAATATGCGCATTTAAGATTGCCATCCGGCGAAATGAGATTGGTTCTGACTGCTTGCCGCGCTACTGTTGGTCAGGTAGGTAACCTGGAACATGAAATCATCAATGTTGGTAAAGCTGGTCGTACCCGTTGGATGGGTGTAAGACCTACCGTACGTGGTTCTGTAATGAACCCGAATGACCATCCACATGGTGGTGGTGAAGGCCGTGCGCCTGTAGGCCGTAAATGTCCAGTTAGCCCATGGGGTAAATCTGCACATGGCGGTAACACTCGTAAGAAAAATAATGTAAATGATAAATATATCGTTAAGTCACGTAAGTCTAAGTAACTTGCGCGAAGGGAGGCAATTATCCTCATGAGTAGATCATTGAAAAAAGGACCTTTCGTTGAAGAGAAGTTGTACAACAGAATCGTGGCTATGAACGAGTCTGGTGACAAAAAAGTTATCAAGACTTGGTCCCGTAGTTCTACAATCTTCCCAGAATTCATTGGTCATACAATTGCTGTTCATGATGGCCGCAAACATGTGCCTGTTTATGTAACTGAAGATATGGTTGGTCATAAACTGGGCGAATTTGCGCCAACACGTACTTTTAAAGGCCACGGTGACCACACCGAACGGTCAACTTCCTTGAAGTAGAAATGAGAGAGGGGGTTTAGCAATGGAAGCGAAAGCTGTCGCTAAATTCGTTAGAATTTCTCCTAGAAAAGCTCGTCAGGTCGTTGACTTGATTCGTGGCAAAAGCGTTGGAGAAGCATATGCGATTTTGAAATTTACACCTCATAAAGGTGCTGCATTAGTAGAAAAAGTATTAAGATCTGCTGTAGCAAATGCTGAACATAACTACAATATGAATGTTGATGAGTTATATGTCAGCACAGCCTATGTTGACCAGGGAGCTTCTTTGAAAAGATTCAAACCTAGAGCAATGGGCAGAGCAGATGGTATCCGTAAGAGAACAAGCCATATTACTGTAATGGTTAGCGAAAAATAAGGAGGGATCACTCAGTGGGTCAAAAGGTAAGTCCTAAAGGAATGCGTATCGGCGTCATTAAAGACTGGGACGCTAGATGGTATGCTGATAAGAATTATGTAGAACTCCTCCATGAAGATCTGAAGGTCCGTAAGTTTGTAAAGGCCAAATTATTTGAAAGTGGCGTTTCTGAAATTATCACTGAAAGAACCGGTAATACAAAACTGAGAGTAACAATTCATACTGCAAAACCTGGTATTGTTATTGGTGCAAAGGGTTCTGAAATCGAAAAATTGCGTAAAGAACTGGAAACAATGACCGGTAAACAGGTTAACATCAATATCCAGGAAGTAAAAAGACCTGAAGCAGATGCACAGTTGGTTGCAGAAGCAACTGCAGCTCAGTTGGTAAGACGTGTAGCGTTCCGCAGAGCTATGAAACAGGCTGTAGGCAGAGCACAGAAATCCGGTGCTGAAGGTATTAAAATTGCAATCTCTGGTCGTTTGGCCGGCGCTGATATCGCTCGTACAGAATGGTACAGCGAAGGCAAAGTGCCTCTGCACACATTACGTGCCGACATTGATTACGGTTTCGCAGAAGCAGATACAACTTATGGTAAAATCGGTGTAAAAGTTTGGATCTACAAAGGGGAAGTTCTTCCTGAAGCGAAAAATGCTCAAGCTAAGGAAGGAGGCAACTAATCATGTTGGTGCCAAAGAGAGTAAAATGGCGTAGACCACATCGTGCAAGCTTAAAAGGTGAAGCACATAAAGGTACAAAAGTAACATATGGTGATTATGGTTTGCAGGCTTTGGAAGGTGCATGGATTACCAACCGTCAGATTGAAGCTGCCCGTATTGCTATGACACGTTATATCAAACGTGGTGGGAAAGTTTGGATTAAAATTTTCCCAGATAAACCAGTTACAGCAAAACCTGCTGAAGTACGTATGGGTTCCGGGAAAGGTTCTCCAGACTACTGGGTAGCTGTAGTAAAACCAGGTAGAGTTATGTTCGAGCTGTCCGGCGTTTCTGAAGAAGTTGCCAGAGAAGCTTTGCGTTTAGCGATGCACAAATTACCTGTAAAATGTAAATTTGTAAAACGAGAAGGCGGTGACGTAAATGAAGGTTAATGTATTGAGAGATTTAAGTACAGCTGAACTGGAAAAGAAGGTTGTAGATCTCAAAGTAGAACTTTTTAATTTGCGTTTCCAAATGGCTACTGGCCAATTAGAAAATCCAATGAAGATTAAAGAAATCCGTAAGGATATTGCGAAAGCAAAAACAATCTTGCGGGAACGTGAAATTAAAGAACAGGCCTAGGCTCGAGTGAGGAGGTTACAACGTGGAAAGAGGAAATCGTAAAGTTCGCTACGGTGTCGTAGTAAGCGATAAAATGGACAAAACTGTTACAGTTTCTGTCGAAAGCCATTTCCGTCATCCTCTGTATGGCAAAATCACAAAAATGAGCAAAAAATATAAAGCTCATGATGAAGAAAATGCCTGCAAAGTGGGAGATAAAGTAAAAATTATGGAAACACGTCCACTGAGTAAAGATAAAAGATGGCGTGTTGTTGAAATTACTGAAAAGGCTACAATCGTATAAGTTGTGTGGTGTTTACAACGAGATGTTGCCGGAAGGAGGTAACCTGAGATGATCCAGCAAGAAACCAGACTGAAAGTCGGTGACAACACTGGTGCGAAAGAATTACTGTGCATCCGCGTACTGGGAGGCACAGGACGTCGTTATGCATCTGTAGGAGATATCATTATTGCTGCTGTTAAAGAAGCAACACCTGGTGGCGTTGTCAAGAAAGGTGATGTAGTAAAAGCAGTAGTTGTTAGAACAAAAGAATCTGTTCGCAGACCTGATGGTTCTTACATTCGCTTTAGCGAAAATGCAGCGGTTATCATCAAAGATGATAAAAGTCCGAAAGGAACTCGTATCTTTGGGCCAGTGGCCAGAGAACTGCGGGATAGAGATTTCATGAAAATTGTATCTCTGGCTCCTGAAGTGCTGTAAACCGCATAGCCTTGGAGGTGAAAATAGTGGCGAAAATGAACGTAAAAAAAGGCGATGAAGTTATTGTTATCGCTGGTAAAGATAAAGGAAAAACTGGTAAAGTAATTCATGTAATTCCAAGCCAGGATAAAGTTGTTGTAGAAGGCGTTGCTATTGTAAAACGTCATACAAAACCAACACAGAAAATGCCACAGGGTGGTATTATTGAAAAAGAAGCAGCTATTCATGTATCCAATGTGATGCCTTTCTGCAGCACATGCAAAAAAGGTGTTAGAGTAGCGCATACTTTTGAAAATGGTAAAAAAATTCGTGTTTGCCGTAAATGTGGTAAAGCACTTTAATTGATAGTCTTTTAAGGAAAGGAGGCTACATTGTAATGGCTAGATTAAAAGATAAATATCTGAATGAAGTAGTACCTGGCTTACAAGAACAGTTCAAATATGCAAACGTAATGGCTATTCCAAAATTGGACAAAATTGTTGTTAATATTGGTTTAGGCGAAGCTGTACAGAATCCAAAAGCTCTGGACGCTGCATTAAATGATTTAACTCTGATCACCGGTCAGAAACCTGTTGTAACCAAAGCAAAAAAATCTATTGCTGGTTTCAAATTAAGAGAAGGTATGCCAGTTGGTGTAAAAGTTACTCTGCGGGGCGACCGTATGTATGAGTTTGTTGACAGACTACTGAATGTAGCGCTGCCACGTGTTCGTGATTTCAGAGGCGTTTCTCCAAAATCTTTCGATGGCCGGGGAAATTACAGCCTGGGTTTAAAAGAACAGTTGATTTTCCCAGAAATCGAATATGATAAAATTGATAAACTCAGAGGTATGGAAATTGTTTTTGCAACAACAGCAAAAACTGATGAAGAAGGCAGAGCACTGTTGAAACTTCTGGGTATGCCATTCGCAAGTTAATTGAGTAGGAGGTAATCCTGTGGCAAAAACATCCATGAAGGTGCGCAGAGCACCTAAATACAAAGTAAGAGAAGTAAATAGATGTAAGGTTTGCGGACGTCCACATGCATATATGCGTAAATTCGGTCTTTGCAGAGTATGTTTCCGTGAATTAGCTTATAAAGGCCAACTACCTGGTGTAACAAAATCCAGCTGGTAAAACCTAATGTATGGAAGGGGGTCGCTGTAAATGGTAATGACAGATCCAATTGCAGATTTTTTAACAAGAATTCGTAATGCAAATATGGTTATGCACGAGAAAGTAGAAATTCCTGCTTCCAAAACCAAAATTGCTTTAGTTGAAATCCTGAAAAATGAAGGTTTCATCAAAGATTATGAGCAAATTGAAGATGGAAAACAGGGTATTATCCGTGTATACTTGAAATATGGTCCTAATCGTGAAAAAGTTATTTCTGGCTTGAAACGTATTAGTAAACCTGGTTTGAAAGTATATTGCAAAAAAGACGAGATTCCTAAAGTATTAGGTGGTTTGGGGATCGCTGTTATCTCTACCTCTAAAGGAATCATGACAGATAAAGAAGCGCGTAAACTTGGTTTGGGCGGAGAAGTTATCTGCTACGTATGGTAAGATAAAAAACTGGTAGTTCAGGAGGTGCAAAAATGTCCCGAATTGGTAAACTTCCTATTAGCATTGTTGACGGCGTAGAAGTAACAATTGCTGAAGGTAATTATGTGACTGTAAAAGGTCCAAAAGGTCAGTTAGAAAAACAGTTACATCCTGATATGATCCTGGAACAGGAAAATGGCCAGGTAAAAGTTATTTGCCCAGATGAAAGCAAAAATGCTCTGTGGGGATTAACTCGTACACTGTTAAATAATATGGTTGTTGGGGTAACTCAGGGTTATTCCAAGAGCCTGGAACTGGTTGGTGTAGGTTACAGAGCACAGTTGCAGGGTAAAAAATTAGTGATGCAGGTTGGCTATTCTCATCCTGTTGAATTTGAACCGGAAGACGGAATGGAAATTGAAGTTCCTAGCCCTACACAGATCGTTGTAAAAGGGATTGATAAAGAAAAAGTTGGTAGCCTGGCAGCAAATATCCGTGCTGTACGTGAACCAGAACCATATAAAGGTAAAGGGGTTCGTTACGCAGGTGAAGTTGTTAAATTGAAAGCTGGTAAATCTGGCGGTAAATAATAGCCGTTCCTCTAGATAGAGGGCCAGCTCCAATGAGAGGAGTGAAGTAACGTGATTAAGCAAACCCCTAGAAGAGCGATTCGCCAGAAAAAACACTGGAGAACAAGAAACAAAATCAAGGGAACAGCAGAAAGACCACGTTTAGCAGTATTTAGAAGCACACAGCATATTTATGCACAGATTATTGACGATGCTGTAGGAAATACACTGGTATCCGCTTCTACTTTAGATGTAAAAGTTGATGGTACTAAAACAGATGCTGCAAAAGCAGTTGGTGAAGCTGTAGCGAAAAAAGCACTTGAAAAAGGCATAGATAAGGTTGTTTTTGACCGGGGTGGTAACCTTTATCATGGTCGTATCAAAGCTCTGGCTGATGGAGCTAGAGAGGCCGGTCTTGACTTCTAATCAATGGCGAAGGAGGGAAAGGTATTGGCAAGAATAGATGCTAACAACTACGAATTAAAAGAAAAAGTTGTGCAGATTAACCGTGTAGCGAAAACCGTAAAAGGTGGTCGCCGTATGAGCTTTAGTGCTCTGGTTGTTGTAGGTAATGAAAACGGTATTGTTGGTGTTGGTATGGGGAAAGCAAACGAAGTACCTGAAGCAATCCGTAAAGGCATCGAGGATGCAAAGAAAAATTTGATTGAGGTACCTGTAGTAAATGGTACTATTCCACATGAAATCGTTGGTCGTTTCGGTGCAGGCCGTGTAATGTTAAGACCAGCTTCTGAAGGTACTGGGGTTATTGCCGGTGGTTCCGTTCGTGCGGTTGTGGAATTGGCAGGTATTAAAAATATCTTAGCAAAATCTCTGGGTTCTGACACAAGTTTGAACATTGTAAAAGCTACTATGCAGGGCTTAAGCGCTATGAAAAGAGTAGAAGATGTTGCAAAACTGCGTGGAAAAACCATTGAGGAAATCTTAGGTTAAGGGGGATTCTGAGATGGCACAGTTAAAAATTACTTTGGTGAAAAGTGTAATCGGTTCATCTGAAAGACAAAGAAATGTTGTAAAAGCCCTCGGCCTCAAGAAAACAAATAGTTCTGTAGTGCAGGACGATACAGCTGTTATCAGAGGTATGATTGCAAAAGTCAATCACTTAGTGAGTGTTGAAGAAGTATAAGCTTAATATAGGAGGTGTTTTTAAGTGAAACTCCATGAGCTAAAACCTGCTGAAGGGTCCAAACAGGCTCCAAAGCGTAAAGGTAGAGGTATTGGTTCCGGTTTAGGTAAAACAGCCGGTAAAGGTCATAAAGGTCAAAAGGCTCGTTCTGGTGGCGGTAAAGGTCCAGCTTTTGAAGGTGGTCAGACACCATTACAGCGTCGTATGCCAAAAAGAGGATTTACAAATGCGGTATTTAAAGTGGAATACACAGAAGTAAATCTGGATCGTTTGGAACGGTTTGAGGCGAATACTGAAATTACACCAGAATTGTTGTTTGACAATGGCATCGTAAAACAGGTGAAAAACGGTGGCGTTAAAATCCTGGGCAATGGCGAAGTTACAAAAGCATTCACTGTAAAAGCAAATGCTTTCAGTAAATCCGCACAGGAAAAAATTGAAGCAGCTGGTGGCCGAGTAGAGGTGATTTAACTTGTTATCAACTCTCAAAAGTGCAGTAAAAGCTGAAGATACCCGTAAAAAAATACTTTTTACGTTGATGATGTTTTTAGTTTTCCGTATTGGGGCGCATATTCCAGTACCAAATATTGATACAAGTATTATTGCAGATTATGCAAATCAGGCAAAATTGTTAGGATTCTTTGATATGGTATCTGGTGGTGCCTTCAAGAACTTTTCAATTTTTGCAATGAGTATTACTCCGTACATTAATGCATCAATTATCATGCAGCTGTTAACTGTTATTATTCCAAGATTAGAACAGTTGGCAAAAGAAGATCGTAAAAAAATTGTTGAATATACCAGATATTTGACTGTTGTTTTGGCTTTTGTTCAGGCAATTGGTGTTTCTTTCGGATTCCGGAAAGCGTTAATTGATTCTTCTTTCGCCAGCATCGCTCTGATTGCGTTGACATTAACAGCTGGTACAGCATGCTTAATGTGGATTGGTGAGTTGATTACAGAAAAAGGGATCGGTAATGGGATTTCTTTAATTATCTTCGCCGGTATCGTTTCTCGTATTCCTTCTGGTTGTTTCTACCTGTATAATTATATTACACAGAATGGGGCAATCGGATTTTTGATTGTATTGTTGTTTGCAGTTATTGCTTTGGCAGCAATTGTTGCTGTTGTAGCAATTCAGGAAGGTCAGAGAAGAATTCCTGTACAGTATGCAAAACGGGTTGTTGGACGTAAGGTGTATGGCGGACAGTCTACACATATTCCAATTAAAGTAAACTCTGCTGGGGTTATTCCGGTAATCTTTGCAATGTCTATCTTGATGTTCCCTGGTACTGTTGCTTCTTTCTTCCCAGACAGTGGTTTTGCAGTAACAATTACAAGAATTTTTGATGCATCTGGCATCTTCTATAATATTCTTTATGCACTGTTAATTGTGTTCTTTACTTACTTCTATTCTGCGATTACATTTAATCCGGTAGATGTAGCTGAAAACATTAAGAAAAACGGTGGGTTTATTCCAGGTTTACGACCAGGTAGACCAACTTCTGATTATATTGCAAAAGTAATGGGAAGAATTACACTGTTCGGTGCTATCTTCTTAGCAGCGATTGCAGTTCTGCCAGCTATTATTATGGGGCTGACAAACTTGGAACTGTATTTTGGTGGTACAGCATTGCTGATCGTAGTTGGCGTTGCATTAGATACCATGAAACAGTTGGAAGCTTCCTTACTGATGCGTAGTTATGAAGGCTTTATGAAATAGTTGATTTGGAGGGATTTACAGTGAAAATAATACTGATGGGGCCTCCCGGTGCCGGAAAGGGTACACAAGCGGAAAAATTGGTTGAATTATACCAAATTCCTCATATTTCTACTGGCGATATGTTTCGTAAAGCGCAAAAAGATGGTACAGAATTGGGTTTAAAAGCAAAAAGCTATATGGAACAAGGTCAATTAGTTCCTGATGAAGTAACAGTTGGCATTGTGAAAGAACGTCTGGCAGAAGATGACTGTAAAAACGGTTTTCTGCTGGATGGATTCCCAAGAACTGTACAACAGGCTGATGCACTGGATGGAATTTTAAAAGAACTGGGAATGGCGTTGGATCGTGTTATCAATATTGAAGTCGACAAAGGGCTTTTGGTTGATAGATTGACAGGACGCAGAGTATGCCGATCCTGTGGCGCCACATTTCATGTTATAAATAAAGCTCCTAAAGTGGAAGGCGTTTGCGACAAATGCGGTGGCGAATTATACCAACGCAATGATGATAAAGTTGAAACTGTTAGTAATCGGTTGGATGTGTATGCAGCGCAGACTGCACCATTAATTGAATACTATCAATCCAAGGACATTATGAGTTCTGTAGATGGTAGTAAATCTATGGAAGATGTATTAGCTAATATTCGTTCTGTTTTAGGAAGCAACTAGGTTATGATTCGTTCGAAATCTCCTAGAGAAATTCGATATATGCGCGATGCAGGTAAAGTTGTAGCGCGAACGCATGAAGAACTTGCTAAAGCGGCGAAACAGGGTACTAGTACCAAAGAACTGGATCAGATTGCGGAAGATTACATTATATCCCAAGGAGCGGTTCCTTCGTTTAAGGGGTATCGTGGTTTTCCGGCATCAATCTGTACGTCCGTTAATCATGTTGTAGTACATGGGATTCCAAGTTTAGAACTGTTAAATAATGGTGATATTATCAGTATTGATATCGGAGCGATTTTAAATGGATATCATGGTGATGCAGCCAGAACGTTGCCAATTGGAGAAATTTCTGAAGCCGCAGAAAAATTGTTGCAGGTCACAGAAGAAAGTCTGTACAAAGGGATTGAGCAGGCCGTTATTGGAAACAGGCTCTCCGATATATCTTGTGCTGTGCAGACTCATGTGGAAAACAATGGTTTTTCTGTGGTGCGAGATTACTGTGGCCATGGAATTGGCCGTGCCATGCATGAGAAACCGCAAATTCTTAATTATGGGAATCCGGGAGATGGACCAAAGCTTAAAGCTGGTTATTGTTTAGCCATTGAACCAATGGTTAATGTCGGTACTCATAATGTTTCTGTTTTGAAAGACAGATGGACAGTAATTACAAATGATAAGCAGTTATCTGCTCATTTTGAACATTCTGTTGCAGTAACAGAAGAAGGCCCATTGATTTTAACAGAACTATAAAGGGAAAAGGTATAATGTAAGGAGGCTATCTCATATGTCTAAGGATGTTATTGAAGTAGAGGGTACAGTAGTAGAACCCCTACCAAATGCAATGTTTCAGGTTGAATTAGAAAATGGCCATAAGGTTTTGGCTCATGTTTCTGGTAAAATCAGAATGAATTTTATTAAAATTTTGCCGGGGGACAGAGTAACAGTGGAACTCTCTCCGTATGATCTGAGCCGTGGCCGGATCACTTATCGGTTTAAGTAATAAGATACTTCCTATTTCCTATAAGGAGGGTATAAGTAATGAAAGTAAGAACTTCTGTAAAACCAATTTGTGAAAAATGCAAAATTATTCGCCGTAAAGGTGCAGTAATGGTAATTTGCGAAAATCCAAAACACAAACAGAAACAAGGTTAATTTATAAATAGAGCTTTTCAGGGAGGTGCATCAAATGGCACGAATCGTTGGTATTGACTTACCAAGAGAAAAGAGAGTCGTAATCGGCTTGACATATATCTATGGTATTGGCAAAGCTACTTCTGAAAAAATTATCGCAGAAGCAGGTATCAATCCTGACACACGAGTACGTGATCTGACTGAAGAAGAAGTACAAAAATTAAGAGACATCATCGGCAAAATGAAGGTTGAAGGTGACCTGCGCCGTGAAATCTCTTTGAACATCAAACGTCTGTCTGAAATCGGCTGCTTCCGTGGTGTAAGACATCGTAGAGGTCTGCCTGTAAGAGGTCAGAGAACCAAAACAAATGCAAGAACACGTAAAGGTAAAATCAAAACTGTAGGCGCAAAACGTAAGAAATAAGGGGTGATATGTTAAATGGCTAGACCAAAGACTGCTAATACTCGTGTAAAACGCAGAGAACGTAAAAATGTTGATAAGGGTATCGCCCATATCAAATCTACATTTAACAATACAATCGTTACCATTACTGATATGAATGGTAACGCCTTATCTTGGGCTAGTGCTGGTGGAATGGGCTTCAAAGGCTCCAGAAAAAGTACACCGTACGCTGCACAGACTGCTGCAGATGTAGCTGCGAAAGCTGCTATGGAACATGGCTTAAGAGAAGTTGAATGTTATGTAAAAGGCCCAGGCGCTGGTAGAGAAGCGGCTATCCGTTCTTTACAGGCTGCTGGTTTGGAAGTAAGTATGATTAAGGACGTAACTCCAATTCCTCATAATGGTTGTCGTCCACCAAAACGTAGAAGAGTCTAGGAGGTGCAATAGAGGAATGGCTAGATATACAGGTCCTGTTTGCCGTTTGTGCCGTAGAGAAGGCGTGAAACTGTTTTTGAAAGGTGATCGTTGCTACTCCGGCAAATGTGCAATGGAAAAAAGAAGTTATGCTCCTGGCCAGCATGGTCAGCGCAGAAGTAAACAAAGCGAATACGGCATGCAGTTAAGAGAAAAACAAAAAGCTCGTCGTATTTATGGCGTACTGGAAGGTCAGTTCGAAACCTATTTTGATAAAGCTGAACGTAAAAAAGGCGTTACAGGTGAAAATCTGTTAGTATTATTAGAAACTCGTTTTGATAATATTGTTTATCGTGCAGGTTTTGCGTCCTCCAGAAATCAGGCAAGACAATTTGTTCGCCACAATCATTTCACTTTAAATGGTAAAAAAGCAAATATTCCATCTATGGAATTAAAAGTTGGCGATGTAATTCAGTTGAAAGAAGCAAGCAAAAGTTCTGCTTTGATTAAAGAATTGGCTGATAGTTTCGGTTCTAAAAATCCTCCTGCATGGTTAGAATTAGATGTAGACAATCTGTCTGCTAAAGTTGTAAGAATGCCAAGCAAAGAAGATATTGATATACCAGTTGAAGAACAGATGATTGTTGAGTTGTACTCCAAATAATTGATAATCATTACTCTTAGGTTATACTGAGTATAAGTAGGAGGTTGAAATATGATTGAGATTGAAAAGCCAAATATTGAGTGTGTTGCGATGAGTGACGATAACACTTATGGTAAGTTTGTTGTTGAACCATTAGAAAAAGGCTATGGTACAACACTGGGGAACTCCTTAAGACGTATTTTACTGTCTTCTTTACCGGGGACAGCGGTTACATCCATTAAAATTGATGGTGTACTGCATGAATTTTCTACTGTACCTGGTGTAGTAGAAGATGTCGCAGACATTATTTTAAACATCAAATCCTTGGCGTTAAAATCAGATACTGATGAACCTCAGATTATCATAATTGATGCTAATGGCCCAGGAGAAGTAACTGCTGAGGATATTATCACAACGGAAGCGATTGAAATCCTAAATGGGGATTTACATATCGCTACTTTGGATGATGAAAGTCGTTTATATATTGAGATGGTAGTAGAACGCGGCCGTGGTTATGTTTCTTCTGTAAAAAACAAAAAGGAAGAACAGCCGATAGGAACGATTCCGATTGATTCTATTTATACTCCTATTCACAAGGTTAACTTTTATCTGGAAGATACTCGTGTTGGTCAGCGGACTGACTATGATAAGCTGACGATTGAATTGTGGAGTAATGGTAGCATCAAACCTGATGATGCAGTTAGTCTGGCTGCAAGAATTTTAAGTGATCATTTAAAATTATTTGTAGGTTTGACCGATGGTATGGATCATGTTCCAATTATGGTCGAAAAAGAGGAAGAGGAAAAGAATAAGATTTTAGATATGACTATCGAAGAGTTAGATCTGTCTGTTCGTTCCTATAACTGTTTAAAACGTGCTGGTATCAATACTGTTTCTGAATTAACACAGAAAACAGAAGACGATATGATGAAAGTTCGTAATCTGGGTAAAAAATCCCTGGAAGAAGTTCAGCAAAAAATGGAAGCTTTGGGCTTAGGCTTAAGATCCACTGAAGAATAAAAGTGAATTTTGTAGTAAAGGAGGAACCGGAATGCCTCATAGAAATTTGGGACGTAATAGTTCTCAGCGTCGTGCGCTGTTAAGAAATATGACTACATCTGTATTAAAGTATGGCAAGATTGAAACAACTGAAGCGAAAGCAAAAGAAGTAAGAAGAATTGTTGAAAAAATGATTACTTTAGGTAAAGCTGGCAACTTGCATGCTTATCGTCAGGCTTTGGCTTATTTGACTGAAGAAGATGTAGCTAAAAAATTGTTTGACGAAATTGCTCCAAAATACGAAGATCGTCAGGGTGGTTATACTCGTGTAGTAAAAGCAGGATACCGTCGTGGTGATGGCACACCAATGGCTATTGTAGAATTGGTATAAGGAGAAGGGCATAGAAGTCAGGAACCAAATTCCTGGCTTCTACTGTTTCCCAAATATAACAATGATTAAGATTGATCATTTAACACATATTTTTTACAAGGAATCAACAAAAGAAGAAGTCAAAGCATTGGATGATGTTTCTCTGGAAATTCATGAAGGAGAACATATTGCTGTGTTAGGGCATAATGGATGCGGTAAGTCTACATTGGCGAAGCATTTAAATGCTCTTTTGTTACCAACTGCCGGGACAGTTGAAGTTGACGCTGTCGATACAGCAAACGAAGCAGACTTATGGACAATACGGCAAATGGTAGGTATGGTATTTCAAAATCCAGACAACCAATTAGTTGCTACAACTGTTGAGGAAGATGTTGCATTTGGTCCGGAAAATATGGGGATAGAGCCTGCAATTATTCGTCAGAGAGTAGATGAAGCTTTGGATGCAGTGGCAATGACTGCATTTAAGGATAAAGGTCCTCATCTATTATCAGGTGGACAGAAACAACGTGTTGCGATTGCCGGGATTATTGCTATGCGACCGAAGTATATTGTTTTTGATGAGCCAACTGCTATGCTGGATCCTATTGGACGGCAGGAAGTAATGAACACGATACATTATCTGAATAAGCAGGAAGGTTTAACAGTCATTAATATTACGCATTTTATGGAAGAAGCAGTTCAAGCTGATCGTGTTGTGATAATGGAACATGGAAAAATTGTGTTGTCGGGAAAACCGAAAGAAGTATTTACACAAGTTGATTTGTTAAAAGAAATGCAGCTGGATATTCCGCCTATTGCGGAATTGGCAGCATTGTTACATAAAGAAAACAAGAATATTGCAGCAGATATCATGACAATAGAGGAAATGGTGACAGAGTTATGTCTTTGGAAGTGAAGCATGTAACCTATATTTATCAAAAAGGTTCGCCAGCAGAAAACCATGCGCTTCAGGATATTTGTTTAAAAATAGATGAGGGTGAATTTCTCGGGATCGTAGGTCATACCGGTTCGGGCAAATCCACCCTTATTCAGCATCTAAATGGTTTGCTGAAGCCTTCTGAGGGTGAAATTTTAGTGGATGGCGTGGATATCAACCAAAAAGAGTCTAGGGCAAAATTAAAAGAACTGCGGATGCAGGTTGGACTGGTTTTTCAATATCCAGAATATCAGTTATTTGAAGAAACTGTGGAAAATGATATTGCTTTTGGTCCACGCAGCTTAGGTTTGTCAGAGCAGGAAATAAAAGAACGTGTACAGCACACAATGGAATTATTAAATTTAGATTATGAAAATTTTCGTAATAAATCCCCTTTTGAGTTGAGTGGAGGAGAAAAACGAAAAGTTGCAATTGCAGGTGTATTGGCTATGCAACCCAAATATTTGATTTTAGATGAGCCCACAGCGGGTTTGGACCCCAGAGGCCGTCAGGAATTTCTGGAACTGATTGCAATGCTGCATCGGCAGGGAATGACGATTGTTATGGTTTCACATAGTATGGATGATATTGCCCGGTATGCACAAAAAATGATTGTTATGGAGCATGGACAAATTAAGTTGAGCGGAACGCCGCAAGAGGTTTTCTCTCATCCAGTTGAATTAGAACAGATTGGTGTGGGTGTTCCTACCTTAACAAAATTGCTGTTGCGTCTAAAAGAGCGTGGATTCCATGTTCGTACCGATTTGTTTAATGTCAATGAAGTAAAAAAAGAAATTTTGACTGCCTTATCAGAACGTAAGGGGGACACTACATGTTAAAAGATATTACAATTGGTCAGTATTTGCCTGGTCATTCTTTTTTGCATTCATTGGATCCTCGTACAAAGATTATAGCAGTTTTGATATATATGATATCTTTATTTGTTGTCAATAATTTTTTTGGATTGGGATTTATGTTGTTGTTGTCCTTTGTTGTTGTTTTGACATCGCAAATTCCTGTAAAATTCTTTTTTCGAGGTATAAAAGCAATCATCTTCATCGTGAGTTTAACTGTAATCTTACAGATGTTTATGACACCCGGCGAGATAATGTGGCAATTTGGAATCTTCAAAATTACAAAAGAAGGTATCCATCAGGCAATTTTTATGGGAACGAGATTAATCTTACTGGTTAGTGTAACTTCCATATTAACATTAACCACAACGCCTATTTCATTAACAGATGGTATAGAGCACTTGCTCAAACCGTTTCAGCGTTTTGGAGTGCCTGCCCATGAACTTGCGATGATGATGACAATTGCATTGCGGTTTATTCCTACTTTAATTGAGGAAACAGAAAAGATAATGAAAGCGCAGGCTGCGCGTGGTGCAGATTTTGAAAGTGGAAATTTAGTCCAGAGAGCCAAGGCCATGATTCCTTTGCTGGTGCCGCTCTTTTTAAATGCTGTAAAACGGGCTGATGAACTGGCTATGGCTATGGAGGCTCGTTGTTACCACGGCGGAGAAAATCGAACCAGATTAAAAGCGTTGCAGTACACAAAACGGGATTATGTAGCTGCTGTTTTATGTATTGGAATGGTGGCAGGCGCATTTACAAGCAGATTTATTTAATGGAGGAAGTATGCGTAATATAAAAGCCGTGGTTCAATATGATGGCAGTCGATATTATGGATTTCAAGCACAATTGGATCCGGATAATATTCCTACTGTGCAGGAAGTATTGGAAGAAGCTATTGGAGGACTGTTAAAGGAACCGACAAGGGTGCATAGTGCTGGCAGAACGGATAGTGGTGTGCATGCTTTGGGACAAGTGGTACATTTTTATACAGAATCAAGAATTCCTGTAGATAAACTGGCAAATGCCATTAATCAGCACTTGCCGCAGGATGTCTATATCCTATCTACAGAGGAAGTAAGTCTGGAATTCCATTCCAGAAAATGTGCTTTAGGGAAGCATTATCAGTATAAGGTTTGGAACAGCGATGAAATAACTGTGTTTGGCAATCAATACTTTTACCGTTATCCTGGTAAACTGGATGATGAATTAATGCTGCAAGCATGCAAATTATTGGAAGGAACTCATAACTATCAAGGCTTTTGTTCAGCGGGAAGTACTGTGAAAAATTTTGTGCGTACCGTTTATTATATGCATATGCGTCGAGATGGAGATTGGTTGATTTTTGATGTGTATGGTAATGGATTCTTGTATAATATGGTGCGGATTATGGTAGGTACGGTATTAGATATTGGAAAAGGAAGAAAACCATTGCATATCATTCCGGTGGTATTGGATAATCAAAAGCGGCATTTAGCAGGTAGAACTGCGCCGGCCAGTGGATTATATTTAAAAAGTGTATTTTACCCTTGACAGTGGCTATAGCATGGGTTAAAATATATGAGTGTGTTTTTGAGATATTGTTAGTCTATGATCCAGAGCCCCGGATCCTAACTATATAAACTCATTTATTATCTGTAATTGTCGATATTCTAAGGAGGGAATACAATGCGTACCACCTATATGGCAAAACCTACTGAGGTTGATAGAAAATGGTATGTAGTAGATGCAGCCGGTAAACCACTGGGTCGTGTAGCTTCTCAGGTTGCTGCAGTTTTAAGAGGAAAGAACAAACCAACATTTACCCCAAACGTTGATTGCGGAGATTATGTAATTGTAATCAATGCTAAGGAAGCTGTTTTGACAGGGAAAAAGTTAGATCAGAAATTGTTCCGCCGTCACAGTCGTTATCCTGGCGGTCTTCGTTCTACCACATATAAAGATTTAATGGCTCAAAAACCAGTTTTGGCTATGGAAACAGCAGTAAAAGGCATGCTGCCACATAACCGTCTGGGAAGAAAAATGTATACTAAATTGTTCGTATATGCTGGTGCTGACCACAAACATCAGGCTCAGAAACCAGAAGTACTGGAAATCATCGGTTAAGGAGGAAATGAACAATGGCAAACAATGAAAAAGTGCAGTTCTACGGTACAGGCCGTCGTAAATCCTCTGTTGCCAGAGTAAGACTGGTACCGGGTAATGGTCAGATTGTAGTCAATGGAAAAGATTCTAAAGATTATTTCTGTAAAAAAACTTTAGAAATGATTATCAGACAACCACTGGTATTAACTGAAACAGAAAGCAGATTTGATGTTTTGGTAAATGCACATGGTGGCGGTACAACAGGTCAAGCTGGCGCTGTTCGTCTGGGTATTGCAAGAGCTTTATTGAAAGCTGACCCAGAATATCGTCCAGTTTTGAAAAGAGCAGGTTTCTTAACAAGAGACCCACGTATGAAAGAAAGAAAAAAATATGGCTTAAAAGGTGCAAGAAGAGCTCCACAGTTCTCCAAACGTTAATAGCTGTATTTTATTGGATGAAAAGGCCCAGACATTGGTTTGGGTCTTTTTTTTACAAAAGAATGGATATGCCATATTGAAAAAACAGCATCTTTTATCTTAAAATCAGAACGTATAGTGCATTGTTGTATGCTATCAATGTAGTTGATGCAAAAAGAAAGGAGCATCTGATTTGGAACAAAAAGAGCAAAAAAAGATAGTTGGTTTTCATACATTAGGGTGTAAAGTAAATCAAAGCGAAACAGAAGCAATGACAGCTCTGTTTGTCAATAAAGGGTACCAGCTAGGAGATTTTGAGCAATATTGCGATGTCTATGTAATCAATACCTGTACGGTGACTCATGCAGGCGATCGGAAATCGCGGCAGATGATTCGGCGTGCCAAGCATATCAATCCACAGGCAGTTGTAGTGGTGACTGGCTGCTATGCGCAAACTTCTCCTGATGATGTAGCGAAAATTGAAGATGTTGATATTATTCTTGGAACTAATAAGCGACATCTGATTGTAGATACGGTGGAACAATTTGCAGGAACACAGCAGCGGTTGGTAGAGGATAAGGAACAACTGACTGATTTTGAAGAAATTTCTATGGAACGTGTGATACAAAAAGCTCGTGCTTACTTAAAGGTTCAGGAAGGCTGTGAGCAGTTTTGTACCTATTGTATAATT
Organism: uncultured Clostridia bacterium; assembly: GCA_944391625.1. Taxonomy (GTDB): domain Bacteria; phylum Bacillota; class Peptococcia; order Peptococcales; family Peptococcaceae; genus UBA7185. The sequence goes on along the minus strand of CALXUG010000025.1, from coordinate 5,527 downwards.
CCTTATGCAAGAGGGCCATTACGCAGTCGTACCATGGAAAATACGTTGCAGGAAGCAAAAAAACTGGAACAGGCAGGATTTCGTGAGATTATTTTAACAGGGATTCATTTAGGTGCTTACGGGAAAGAAACAGGAACGCATACGTTAGCAGATTTGTGTGAAATGTTATTGCAAGAAACTTCTTTTGAACGGATTCGACTTAGCTCAGTAGAACCTACGGAAATTGATGATCATTTGCTCACATTGATTGCTAAAAATCGCCGAATGTGCCGGCATTTACATTTGCCATTACAAGCAGGTGACGATAGCGTTTTAGAACAAATGCACCGGCCTTATAATACCGGACAATATCGAGCGGAAATGGAACGAATTCGCCAAGCTGTCCCGGATATTGCATTAAGCACAGATTTGATGGTGGGCTTTCCGGGAGAAACAGAAAAACAATTCAAAAATAGCTTGCAGTTTTGCGATGACATAGCATTCAGCAGTATGCATATTTTTAAATATTCACCACGGGAAGGAACGCCAGCTGCAACCTATCCCAATCAAATCAGTAACGATGAAAAAGAACGGCGTAGTAAATTGATGCAGGCTGTTGCGGAAAAAAATATGCTAGCCTATATGGAACAGCATATTGGACAACCTGTAGACGTATTAATAGAAGAACAAGATGCACAGGGGAATTGGCTAGGTCATACAGATAATTATCTTCATATCAGTATTAACGGGCCTTGTCAAAAAAATACAATTGTTTCCGTTTTGTTAGAAAAGATAGAAGGAAAACTCCTAAAAGGAAAAATTATTGATTAAATTATATTTTGCATCTTGCTTTTATGTCTGTTAGTCTGTAAAATATTAAAAGAACTGTACAGGAGGTGAAACAGGTGGATTGTATTTTTTGTAAAATTGCCAATAAAGAAATACCTTCAACAATCGTTTATGAAGATGACGATGTATTGGCTTTTCGTGATTTAAATCCAGAGGCTCCGGTACATGTTCTAGTAATTCCTAAAAAACATATTGAAAGCTTAAATGCGGCTACTGAAGAAGATCAGAAATTACTGGGTAAGCTTATGTTGACGATTCAGAAAATTGCGATAGACTTAGGGATTGCCGATGAAGGATATCGTGTGGTCAATAATTGCGGTGTTCAGGGCGGTCAAACTGTAATGCATCTGCATTTCCATTTAATGGGCGGTCGAGAAATGTTGTGGCCGGCAGGATAAGTTCTTGATTATTTGAGAAATATCTAGTATAATAATACAGATGTTTTATTTGAAGGTCTCCTATAACAGCTGTGGTTCTGACGGCTGTGTAGTATTGAGGGGAGGGAAGAACAGTGGGAGAAGTACATGTTGGAAAAACTGAATCTTTAGATAGTGCTCTTCGGAGATTTAAACGTTCCTGTCAGAAATCTGGCGTTTTAGCAGAATGCCGTAAACGCGAACATTATGAAAAACCAAGCGTAAAACGTAAAAAGAAATCTGAAGCAGCTAGAAAAAATAATAAGAGAAAATCTTTCTAATTTTTTCTGTGATGGAGAGGGATACCAGATAATTTGGTATCCCTTTTTTGCGTACGTACTACAAAATGTAGGACTGATTACAAAACTATAATGAAAAAATGTGAACGCTAAACTGTTGCTGTCCTTAAAAAATTGAGGGCAAATATATTGTATGCTCATGTTTTATTTGTAAAAGTAGTGAAACGTTACAACTAATTACGCGAAAGTTGCGAGAATCTAAAACAATATTTGTCTTATTTTGTGATACAATAAATTTATAGAGTTATTGCACCACTTTTAAGAAAAAAGGGGGAACTAAATGAGACAAAAAAAGGAGAATATCATATGTTTTGAGAATTATCGTCATCAATTGCAAAATAAAGAAAAAGCGGAGCACTATGATTGTTTTGTAACAGAAGATCGATTGGCAGGTTTTTGTGAATTATTGATTTGTGAAAAGGGAAAACAATCAGGGCAATGGTTTTACTTAAAATTTACACCGGAGGGGTTGATCCAACAACGATATTTGAGTAAGGGCGTAGAAATTAGAGAATGGCTTGAGCGCAATGAGAATAGTAAAATTACGTATATGCAGGCATTGGGATTGTTAGGTGATTCTGTCCGGCAAAATTATAAATACAAAACAAATACAGGATGGATTCATGCGCATACATCTATACATTTACAAAGAATATGGGATGGTGAAATTTACAATCATAAAAATAATAGTTTAAAATGGGCGCTATTTCAACAGGATGAGCTTACTGTTTTAAAAACCTATTTATGTGCGATTAGTAATAAAGATGCGGTATTGTTATATGATTTGACAGCTGAACAGGCAAAAGACGAGGAGTTGCCTAGAGAGTTGTACGCATATAAATGGGCTCATGTATTAGATGGATTGGTAATATTTGATTTTGAAATAGTGGATAAAATTATTCAAAAAGAGAGGGAAGATTTTACATTTTTTCTGACCGTTTACGGAGAGTATAATAGCTATAAAGTGTTGTCCATTGATATTTGTTTGCGTATAGTACGGGAACAAGGGTGTTTGCGCATACGTAAAGAAACCATACTAGAAGCACGTTGTATATATCGTAATCATGGGTCATGATAAACCGAGTACTTGTATTTGAGAGAAAATGTTAATTGTAGAAAATATGACAAACTTGAGTAGCAGAAAATAAGGCCGTATTTCTTTTTTATGAGAAATGCGGCTTTTGGTATATAATCATAAAAGCTTGTAAAGCAGGGAAAAAAGGAATATAACCAGAAAAAACATATAAATGCAAGATGTCATTTGAGAGAAAGATACTAAGAAAGGAAGAATGGCTATGGCAAAAATCAGAAAAAAATCAGTAGTGCCAGTTTATAGTGTTGCTGTGGTATGGATTTTTTGGGCGACATGTATGCCCATGTACAAGATAAGTCATTTTATCTGGTTAACTTTATGGTCGTTCATCATTTATAAATTAACTGGCTTGATTTGGAGAGGAAAATGGGTAGAGGTAGAAGAAGCAGCCTCTATGTATGTTCCTACAGGAGATGCAGAACTGGATGGATTATTATTGCAGGGAAAAGATGCAATACAGCAGATGAAGATGTTAAACACCAAAATAAAGAACAGAAAAATGTGTGAAAAAGTAGAACGATTGATATCTTTGGCAAAAGATATTTTTGAGCATGTAGCAAAGAATCCCGAAAAGGGAACGAAGATACGTAAATTCATGAACTACTATCTTCCAACGACGTTAAAATTATTGGAGTCTTATGTAGAAGCTGCCTCTCAAAGCGTTCGGGGAAAAAATATTACAGCTACCATGGTTCGAATAGAATCTATTATGGGTACAATCGTAATAGCTTTTGAAAAACAGTTAGATAGTTTATTTAGTGCAAACGCTCTGGATATTTCAGCCGATATTACGGTATTGGAAGAAATGCTGCAGCGGGAAGGACTGGCAGAAGTTCCGCCAAATATGCAGGATTTATTGTAAGAGAAGGGACGGAGTGCAGATGGAGAGCAGGTTCTCTCAACAGATACTGGAGCCGCAAGTTGATAATGCTGTGGAAAAAATAAGAAACAACGAAGAAGTACAAAAAGAAAATATTTTGCATGCAGCTGCATTAAGTGCTGAAGAAAGGCAATTGGTTTTAAAACTTGCCGCACAAATTGATATGCAAAATGTCAATCAAATGTTAAATTATGGGGCCAATGTACAAGAAGAAATTGCTGCTTGTTCTGATGGTATTTTACATCAAGTGCAGAGAAAAGATCAGGGGGAAGTGGGAACGTTATTATCTGATTTAGTATTTGCTTTAAAAGATGTTACGTTTGTTCCAGTGCCTGAACAAAAGAGTTTTTGGAGCCGATTTTTTCAAAAAAAAGAAAAACAAATTGTTAAAATTAAGGAACGGTATAAAAAGGCTGAGAAATATGTTGAAAAAATAGCTGGATTGCTGGAACAACAGCAAATTATTTTGCTGAAGGATATTGCGGTGCTGGATCATTTGTATAACTTAAACAGCGCTTGTTATAAAAAGCTGACAGTGTATATTATGGCAGGGGAAAAAAAGTTAGAGCAGGTTTATACTGCAGATTTGAAAGTATTGCAGCAAAGAGCGGAAATGACAGGAGCTATAGAAGATATACAACGTTATGATGATATGGTTAATTACTGTGAACAATTTGAACAAAAAATTCATGATTTGGAATTGAGTAGAATGATTTCTATGCAAATGGGTCCGCAGACCAGACTGTTGCAAAACCATGACGCAAAGATGGTTGAAAAAATTCAGACAGCATTAACCAATACGATTCCGCTTTGGAAAAATCAAATGATATTGGCATTAGGAATGGAAAATGCTCACCAGGCAAGAAAAACACAGGCCGCTTTATCTGAAATGACTGCTGCAGCATTAGAGCAGCATACAGAACTATTGAAAAGAGGGCTGGTAGATGCAGCTAAAGAAAATAATAGTCGTATCGTTGATTTTGAGGTGCTGCAACGTACCAGCCAACAATTGCTTATGACATTGAGTGAAGTTATGCAGATTCAAGAAAATAGCATTCAGCAACGAAAAGAAACGGAATTGGCACTGCAACAGATAGAACATAGGCCACAGTAAGGGGAGCAAGAATTTCATTGACAAGGTTGTGATAAACTATGAAGGCGTTATTAAAAAACAGAACAGTTTCTGTCTGTATTACTGTTATGATAGTAATATTGGCCACTTTATTTGGCTCTCATCGTTCTTTAACAGCAGCAGCATATCCAGTAGAACGATATTTTATAGAAGGAGAGGACGAGTATAGCATTCAACAGCAATTAGATGTAAGAGAAGAATTAGCTCGCAATTTAATGGTGGTAGCGGAACAATATTTATATGTAGATGATGCAGCCTTAATTGATCTGGAAAATGCGCTTACTGCCATGGAAGATGCCGATACTGTGAAAGAAAAGTCGGCGGCAAATCAATTATTGACTACTGCTACAGAACGAATGGATTATGTGTTGGCAGAATGTCAATTATCCAGTGCGGATAATCGTTATCGCCTTGGTCTCCGCAGTGATTTGGCTGCATGCAACCAAAATATACGGCAAAGTGAGTATAATACGATGGTAACTACTTATAATACAGATGTGCTGGGAAAATTTCCTGCGAACATATTAAAAAAAATGACATTTGTATCTGAATTAGAAACTTTTTAGTAACTGTTAAATTTCAAATTCTTGAAATGGTAAGTGAGATAGTGGTTATCTTATAAACAAAGAAGACATTATTATACTATAACAAAAAGTAAGCGGCCGTTCTTTTATGGCTTTTAAACCCCGTCAAAACAGCAAGAAGGGCGGTGGTGTTAAGTATTGACAGCAAAAGGCGAATACGATAAAATAGAACGAGATAAGAAGCTTTATAATGTTTCAACATAAATATTTAACTTTTTGAGGAGGAAGAAAAGAAAATGGCAAAAGAAAAATACGAACGTACCAAACCGCATGTAAACATCGGTACAATCGGTCA
>CALXUG010000024.1 GCA_944391625.1 uncultured Clostridia bacterium | reverse complement strand
GGAATTTCGGTAATATCGGTAAGCCATTTTTCATTTGGTTTGTCTGCCTGAAAGTTTTGTGCAATCAGGTTTTCTGATTTTTCTGCTGTTTTGTCTGCTTTTGTAATGCTTTTTGGATTTCGTTTTCTACGAATCAATAAGTGATGCTCTTTACAAATACGATAGACTGTTCGGATGCTTCCTGTATAGCCGTGGTTGTTCTTTAGTGACAGATAAATGCGTTGTACGGAAGGCACTGGAAAAATCCATTGGAGATAACAGCGAGGAAGGTTCCAATCTGGATATGTTTTCTTTGGAGATATTCGAAAATATCGCATTTGTTATGGACAAATGTGCAGATGCAAGTATTCCGAATACACCGGAGGAATGGATGGATTCAATACATTTTCCATTTATCCGGTGCTTCCACAGCTTATTGAACTTTGGGGATTAAATGTTCAGATGGATGTTGAGGCTAAAAAACTTCGTCCGACAGAGCATGAATGACAATACCATTGTTCCTGTTAAGGTGCGTGCAGTTGGGCTTGTCGATGGCAGACTTGGAACTGCAATCGATAGGTCTTATCAATGATATGTATGCTAAGAGCAGAAATGATGATTACAATTACGCACAGAAGACGGCACGGAGGATTTTGATAGGTCTAAGAATATTTTTTTTATAAATACATAAAATATTCCCAACTTTATTCCCAATGTGTTATAGTGTTTACATTGGGAATAAAAGTTGGGAAAAGGATGATGATTTATGAATATAGAAAAATCAGTTTTAGACTTATGTGTATATGACGATGAGCAGGAGTGGTTTGAATTTAAAGAAAACTGGTTTCAACCAGAAGTGTTAGGAGAATATATATCCGCATTGTCAAATGCAGCTGCATTTCATTACAAGGCTCAGGCGTATTTTGTGTGGGGTGTAAATGATGAAACTCATGAGATTGTAGGTACGACATTTAATCAGTATTGCGATCATAATAAAGAACCGTATCAAAATTATTTGGCGAGAAATCTGTCTCCAAGTATCAATTTTTCGTTTGAGGAAGCAACCATAAATGACAAGAGAGTTGTGGTTCTGATTATTCCTGCTGCAGAAGAAATCCCGACAGCTTTTAAAGAAAAGCGATATATCCGTATTGGTTCTTCTAAAGCAAATTTGAAGGATTATCCTAAAAGGGAAATCCAGCTATTTAAAATCTTGGATGGAAGAATGGAAACTATTGAGACATTATCAGCAAAATATCAGGAACTGACATTTTCTAAATTGTTTGGATATTATGGTTCAAAGGGAATTGTATTAAATGAAAAGACCTTTGAGAAAAATCTTGGGTTAAGAAATAAAAATGGAGAATATAACCTACTGGCACAGCTACTTTCAGATAATTCACATTTCCCGTTACGAGTATCGATTTTTGAAGGAGAAACCAAAGGCTCTAATTTATTCTCTGTACGAGAATTTGGTAATAATTGTTTGCTCTATACTTTGGATGAGGTTTTAAGGTACGCAGATGTATTAAATTTGATTCAGACAGATGAGAGCGAGCGTGTAGTGGAGCGTCCAGAAATACCTTTGTTTGATAACAAAGCTTTTCGAGAAGCAATTGTAAATGCTATTTTGCATAATCTCTGGATAAGTGGAAATGAGCCAATGATTTCTGTATTTTCGAATAGAATAGAAATTTTATCAAGAGGAACATTGGCACCGGCACAGACTATGGAAGGTTTTTTCTTGGGAGAATCGATTCCAGTAAACGAAAAGTTATCGGAAATCTTTTTGCAGTTGCATATCAGTGAAAAATCAGGTCGTGGTGTGCCTAAGATTATTGAAACTTATGGAAAGGAAGCATTTACTTTTAGAGAAAATTCAATCGTTGTGACAATCCCGCTTCAGAAAATAAAAAAGGTTGGGAAAAAAGTTAGGGACAAGGTTGGGAATAAAAAAGGATTAAATGCAAGAAGACAACGAATCATAACAGAAATGAGAGATAATCCTAATATTACCACAAGCGAATTGCATCAAATATTGGCAATTAGTAAAACAGCAGTGGAAAACAATCTTACATTCCTGAAGGAAAATGGATATGTAGAAAGAGTTGGCTCTAAAAAGACTGGTTATTGGAAAGTATTAGAGTAAATTGCAAAGAAAATCAAGTGAAGCAAAGCATCTATCATTAAAAGGGACATATCATACAGATGATAAAGAATAATATTGAAGTTGATGTAAACATAAAGTGCATTGAAGCAGGAAAAACTCAGCGTAATTGGGCGAAACGACAGGAACTACAGGGCAGTATGTCGCATCATCAAAAAGCAGGATGGTGTTGTGAATAAGACCTTTGTGCAGATGCTTGAGGTTCTGAGATATGATATTGAACTTATGTATGTGAAAAGAAAAAGTGGCACCGCTGGTGACATTTTTTAATGGAGGCGCTTAATTTGGCAAAAAAGAAAAATGAAATAAGCATTCGTTCAAGTGCAGCAGAATATCTTACCTACATTGCTTCTGTCGGAGAACAGGAAGATAGCATTGAAATGCGCTACGAAGATGAAAATATATGGCTGACACAAAAAATGATGGCGACATTATATGATGTAAGCACTGCAGCTGTTAATCAGCATATAAAGAAAGTTTATGATGACTTGGAGTTGGAACCGGAGACAACTATTAAGAAATACTTAATAGTTCAAACCGAGGGTTCTCGTCAAGTACAAAGAGAAACGAATCATTATAACTTGCAGATGATTATTGCTGTCGGTTTCAAAGTAAATAATGAACGTGCGGTGCAATTCCGCAAGTGGGCAAACAGTATCGTAAAGGATTACACCATCAAAGGCTGGGTTATGGATGATGAGCGTCTGAAACGAGGTACTTATCTGACGGATAAGTATTTTGATGAACAGTTAGAGCGCATCAGAGAAATCCGTGCAAGCGAAAGGAAGTTTTATCAGAAAATCACAGATATTTATGCCACGGCGATAGACTATGACAAAACTTCTGCAACAACAAAAAGGTTTTATGCAACAGTCCAGAACAAAATGCATTTTGCAGTTCATGGTCATACGGCTGCTGAATTGATTGTAGAGCGAGCTGACTACCAAAAGGAGCATATGGGGCTTACTACCTGGGCAGATGCTCCAGATGGCAAGATTAAAAAAAGTGATGTAACGATTGCAAAAAATTATCTAAGTGAAAATGAATTGCATCAATTGAACCGCATGGTAACAGCGTATTTAGATTTTGCTGAAAATATGACTTTAAGGCATATTCCTCTTACTATGGAGGATTGGGAAAAGCGACTCAACAGTTTTATTGAGATGTTTGATTATGGCATTTTGCAAGATGCCGGAAAGGTTTCTGCTGAAATAACCAAGCTCCACGCTGAAACAGAGTTTGAAAAATACCGTATCATTCAAGACAGATTGTTTATGTCGGACTATGACAGGTATCTGCTTGAATTGGAAGAAAAAGCGAAGAAGTAGGCAATGGGAAATTTGAAGTTCTATATTGGATTTCCTAAGGAAAAGCATATGAAAGACTACAGGCGTTTAAAGACAGACGAAAATAGTTGGTTATCTTTAAAATTGGAATTTGAATAGAGAAATATCTAAGTTGAGTTACAGGATACATACGGACGCAATTAAAGAAAATTTGATTCCACCGGAATTAACACCTGAGGTATAAAACTGGATTATTTTCCATCAGATTTAACTTTTATTGCACTTACCCAACAAAATTATGAAGACGTTTGGAAAACGCTATGTTATAATGAATTAGAAAGATGAAAACATAGCCATAATTGCATAGACAATTTAAAACATGCAGAGGCGCTTTATCAAAAGTATTCGGAGGAAGGGACTTCTATGTTGTTACCCATGCTGGCGCTGTATTATAAGCTGGATGATACCGAAGCGGCTACAGATTTCCTGAAACGTCTTTGTGCCAATAACAAATCTGTTAAGCAAGCCAACAGGACATACCATATTTCTACATGATGTTTCTGACAAAAGATAGGTGAGAATCATGAAGTTTCGAGACAAGCGAAAAAATGAAGTAAAAGATGCGTTTTCTATTGAAATTAGAGAAGATAAAGCCTATATCAGATTCTCTGAGCATGGAAAGGAATACAGCTATTATCAAGCGAATATTGAAATTCTGGATGATGGGCGTAAAGATGCTGAAGAACTGCCGTTCATGGTATACAAGCTGGACAAACTGTGTTATAAGTGCCAAAGAATGACTACAGTATTGACTTATATTGTGTTTGATGACGGAACCAATGAGGATGTTACCTTTCCTTGGAATAAGGAGCGGCTTTTGCAGGCGCAGCATATCTGGTCCCATATGCAGGATCCCAGCATTGAGTATTACGGCCTGAAAGTGATAGGGGACGATGAACGGCTGGATCAGCTTTTGATGAAAAAATTTCCGGAAAAGATTCAGCGACGATACAGCAAAACCCAGGAGCGGAGTTATCCCATGAATTTATGTGATCATTGCGGCGCTATTCAGGGATGGAATTATATCTACCGTCAAGTCAATGAAGTGATAAAAGAGATGAAACCGATTGAAATAGTGGATGAAAGCGCAGAGTAACTTGGGGAAGATAGGTGGGCAAAGTCAGAGAATGATTGGTCTTTTATAAACTGAAATGAAAAAATATAAGTAGGACAATGATACAAACCTTCAAACTGATGTAAAAGAACGTTACTCAGTTTGAAGGTTTTTTATATATTCTGTGATTATAATTGGCGTATAGTGCCATAAAAGGAGCGATTATTGTTTATGTAAGAAAAGAGCCAGACCGCAAAAACATCTGGCTCTAAGTGCAAAGTAATGTTATGTTAAAATACAGCAGTTTCGATACGTTTTTATACCATGCTGTGAATCCATTTGCCACTGAAGGCGCGCCAGAGACACAGTACAAATTTTACGATTTCTTCCACAATGACCAGGGTAAAGACCAGATAAACAGGCCATTGCAGTACCAGAGCGCCGATAAAGGCCAACGGAACTCCAATAAACCACATGGTGCAGCATTCAAAGAGCAGTGAAAATACCACATCGCCGCCGGCGCGAAGAATCCCCATGATAACTGTCATATTGATCAGTTTGATAGGCATGGTCAGCGCCAGAATGCGAATCATGAGCAGTGCGTCATGGCTTACTGTTGCGGAAGGCAGGTCATAGAACCACAGGAATACAGGCGCCAGCAACAAAATGACAGCAGTCAGCAGCAGGCCGACAATCAGACAAAGGAACATGGCGCGGTAAGCGTATGTCTGCGCCCGATTGTTCAGACCGCGGCCGATGTTGTTGCCCACCATGGTGGCAGTGGCACCGGATACACCGAAGCCAAAAATGGTAAATAAGTTTTGTACCGTTGTGGCAATCTGGATGCTGGCCAGCGCATCGGTGCTGATGCGTCCGTAGGCAGCTGTATAGATGACAACGGCAAGACCCCAGCAGAGTTCGTTGCACATCACTGGCAGAACTGTTTTAAAATCCTGCACCAGAAAAGCAGGACGCAGATCGAATTCCCGCAAACGGATGGCAAGCGGTGTTTTTTTGTAGTAAATGTAAGCGATGATAATACCGGCTTCTAAAATGCGGGCAATCAGTGTGGCCAGCGCAGCACCTTCTACGCCCATGGCAGGAGCGCCAAAGTTGCCGAAAATCAATACATAATTCAAAAATGTATTACAGATTAAGGCAATGGTGCTGGAAATCATGGGCAGAAAGGAATTTTCAATGCTGCGGGATGCGTAGCCAAAGGCGTAAGTCAGACCGGAAAACAGTGTTCCCGCTGCCAATGTGCGAATGTAAACAGCGCCCAGTCGCACTACTACAGGATCATCATTGAACAGCCGGATGATATTTTCTGCAAACAAAATACCCACAACGGTGAACAAGATACCGATGAGAAAAGTGTAAACCAAAATCAGGCCTAGATATCGTTTGATCGAGGCTACTTCTTTCTTTCCCCAATACTGGGCAATAAAAATGCAGTAACCGCTGCAAATTCCTACTAAAATAACAATATTAAAGAAGAAAAATTGGGTTGCCACGCCGACAGCAGCCAGTTCAACAGTGCCTACGCGGCCAATCATAATGGTATCTATCATATTCAAAGAAGAAGAAATAAAATTCTGCAATATGATAGGGATGGCAATTTTCAACAAGGTAGCCGAAAATGTTTTATCGTGATAAAAGTCTGATAAAAATTGCCGCAAAACAATCAATCCTTTCCTGAAAATTTTGTGATTTGTAATGACCGTGACGATATATCATACTATGTTTTACGGCAAACTGTCAAAGTATTTTGTATGACAATATAAAACCCCAACCACGGAGGTGGAAGGGGTTGAAGAATCAGGTATTCAGCGTTGTGATAAAAGTTGTGCTTAATCGTGTTTTATGGTTTTGTAATGTTGTGATGCGAGCTGCCAAAGCGTGAACTTCTTCTGTTGCTGCTTTTCGATATTTGGCTTCTGTCAATTCAATTTCACGGTTTACGGCAATCAATTCTAAAATGAGTTGTTTTAGAGGTTCACTTTCGGGCAAAGCAATTGTCTGGAGCAAGTTGGCCGATTTTGTATCGGCTTTTTGCAGGGCTTCGGCAAGTTCTTGCTGGGAAAGTGAAACAGGTTCTGAAAATCTGTCATCCGGCGCCGCGATTTGCTGCGTGGAAGGGATCAATGGAAGTGCCTGAATTTCTTGCAGATTCATGAGAATATCCTCCTATCTCAAAATGTGAATGCAGTAATGGGAACGAACACGAAAAACTACATTTTTATTATAGCATAGATAGCATAAAAAAACATTATTTAAAAATACAAAAAGATATAAATGATCAAGTGAAATTGGAAAAAATCAATTGTTTAAAAAATTATGAATCATGCTATAGTTATTATATAGAAAAGATAAAAAATTAGAACGGTTATCATGCCGACGGACACTTGTCCTGTCAGAAAAATACTGTTAAAATAAATAATTGTGCTGACTATACTTTTATGAACAGGGAGAAAGAGGGAGCTGTTATGAAACGAGAATTGGAACAGGAAGTCATGGAGCAAATTGCCCAGCGTTACTCCACCATGTATTTTGGGCCGGAGGAAGTGGCAGAGGAAGATTTACAGGGAATTTTGCTGGCTGCAACACAGGCGCCGTCTGCTTACAATGAACAGCCATGGCGTTTTTTTGTGGCGCGGACTCCACAGGACAAAGAGATGTTAATGGAATATATGCTGCCCGGAGAACGGGAATGGATCGCTGCGGCGCCAGTGCTGATTTTGGTAGCCGGTAATATGGGCGACACCCACAATGGTTTGTTTAATTACTGGACAGCCTTTGACAGTGGATGTGCCTGGGGGTATTTAAGTCTGGAAGCGCAGAGAAGAGGGTATGTAACCCATTGCATTGGTTCTTTTGACCGGGTTGATTTGCGCAATGAGTTTCAGAAGTCTGAAAACTTGGAGCTTTATGGGATTGTAGCGTTGGGTCGTCCGGCTGCAACAGAAGTTACCCAAAAAGAAAAACAGATGCCGAGAAAGTCTGTCAATTCAGTTATGTTACGTCGTCGCTAATAAACATTTTTTATTTTTCCGATTTTTAAGAAAATGTTAAGATTGGTTTGAAAAATTGTTCACAATGTAAAAAATCCTGATAGCAGTAGATGGAGGTCTGATTTCAATGAATGAACAATGGCAATGTGATGAATTTTGTGTACACAGTAATATTGTGGAGCAAATGCAGGAGCAAAAGATTACAGAGGAAAAAAGCCAGCAAACAGCCGATTTGTTCAAGGTATTGGGGGATAATACGCGGGTAAAAATCCTGTATTATCTGTTACAGGCTGAGCTCTGCGTTTGTGATTTGACCGTCTTGGTAGGGAGTAGTCAGTCTGCTGTTTCTCATCAATTGCGTGTTCTGCGTAATTTACGGATTGTGCAGGGTAGAAAGGATGGAAAACAGGTTTTTTACAGCATTTGCAACGAGCATGTAAAGCAGTTATTGCGGGAAGCGCTGGTATTATAAAATTTGCAGATTGTATAAATGCTTGCTTTTGTATCGCTTTTCACAATAAAAAAAGATTGCGAAAACGCTGTAAAACAGTATAAAATGATGATAGATACCAAAAGGTATCTAAACTGTATTCATTAAATATGAGAATTCTGTTTTGCGTAAAAATAACTGCAGAATTAGATTTTATGCAAAGGTCGGTTTTTTATAGGATTGCAGCAGAAGTGTGGTGATTCTGTTGCAGAAGATGAATCGGTACAGAATACTCATTTAAATTTTATGTAATGGTTTCATTAATTTTAATTTCGTTGAGGTGAATAAAATGGAAAAACACAAAAATTTAGAAAACAAGGGTATGAGCAGACGGCGTTTTCTAAGTGTTATGGCAGGTGCCGGTGTTGTAGGCGCTGCTGCAACCATGACCGGTTGTGCGCCTGTCAGTGATCCAAGCGGTACCGGCTGGCTGCCAAATCAGTATCGGAATGCAAGTGCAATGCCTGCACAGGTAAAAGGTCGTGTTCCACTGGACCCGGAAAACGTTTCTCTGGTACGGAACGATGAAAAATGTATTTTATGCGGTCAGTGTATTGAAGCCTGTGAAAAAGTACAGAGCGTATTTGGTTATTATGAACTGCCGGTACATGATGATTTCATTTGTGTACATTGCGGTCAGTGTTCTTTGTGGTGTCCAACAGGCGCTATCGCAGAACGCAGTGCCATTGAAGATGTTTGGAATGCAATTCAGGATCCGGAAACAACTGTTATTGTGCAGACATCTCCTGCAACCCGTGTTGGTATCGGGGAAGAATTTGGCATGGGCGCTGGCGCATGGGCAGAAGGCCAGATGGTTACAGCGCTGCGTCAATTAGGCTTTGATGTGGTTGTAGATACCAACTTCAGTGCGGACTTAACCATCATGGAAGAAGGCTCCGAACTGGTAGAACGTGTTACCAAAGGCGGCGTATTGCCACAGTTGACTTCCTGCTGTCCAGGCTGGGTAAAATTTGTAGAATATTATTATCCAGAATTGATTCCAAACTTATCTTCCGCTCGTTCTCCAATGATGATGCATGGTTCTACACTGAAAACCTATAATGCTAAAAAATTGGGCATTACCGATCCGAAGAAAATTGTGAATGTGGCTATTATGCCTTGTCTGGCTAAAAAGTTTGAAATCAGCAGACATCAGTTCCATGGTTTGGAAGGCGGCGCCGGTAAATATTATGAAGATGATACCATCAACGATATGGACTATGTACTGAGCGTTCGTGAACTGGCGAATATGATCCGTCAGAAACTGGGCGATGTAGATTTTGCATCCTTTGAAGAAGGTCAGTATGACCAGATCGGTTCTACCGCAGGTTTAATCTTTGGTAATACCGGTGGTGTTATGGAAGCGGCTGTTCGTTCCGCTTATTATCTGATTACAGGAAACAATCCTCCAACCTCCCTGTATCATTTAGAACCAGTACGTGGTTTGGATGGTATTAAACGTGCATCTGTAGATGTACCGGGCGTAGGTCCTGTAAAAGTTGTTGTTGCTTCCGGTTTGGCCAATGCGCGTCAGTTATGTGAAGAAATCAAATCCGGCAAAGCAGACTTCCACTTCTTAGAAGTTATGGCTTGCCCGGGCGGTTGTATTGCTGGCGGCGGTCAGCCAAGAACTGCAGTGCCTCCGCAGGATTGGGTACGTCAGGCAAGAACTGATACCATGTACAATCGTGATGCTGTAGGTACGATCAAAGGAACTGCTGCTGGCGAAGGCGCTGGTCAGGACGATGTAAAAACAATGGATTTACGGTTGAGCCATGCAAATCCTCAGATTACAGAAATTTATAACGAATTCCTGGAAGCACCATTGAGCCATCTGGCGCATGAATTGTGTCATACCACTTATGAAGACAGATCTGGCTCTTTGACCAGAAAAGAAGTTTAACAAGGGGAGGTATGAAAAATGGCGAATAAAGTAACAGATCAAAAAAGTGTTTTAGTAGATTTAACAAAATGCGTTGGCTGCGGCAGCTGTACCGTTGCCTGTAAGCTTTGGAATAGTCAGAGTTTTGAAAATCCACAGACTGGCGTTATGGAAAATGCCCATGGTACAGATGTAAAATTGGATAGTAATACATGGACCACTGTGGAACACCTGAAAGTGCAGAAAGATGGCCAGGAAGTATGGCGTTTTGTAAAACGGCAGTGTATGCACTGTTTGGAACCAGCTTGTTCTTCCGTATGTTTTGCCCATGCATTCCATCAGACAGAACAGGGCGCTGTACAGTATGATCCAGAATTGTGCGTAGGTTGTCGTTACTGCATGATTGCCTGCCCATTTGATGTACCAAAATATGAATGGGAAAAGGTTATGCCTTCCGTTATGAAATGTCAGTTCTGCAGCTCCAAACTTGCAGATGGGGAATCTCCAGCCTGCGCAAGCGTATGTCCAACCAACGCTTTGATGTTTGGCAGCAGAGAAGAAATGCTGGCATTGGCGCATAAAACAATCGAAAGCGATAACAAATATATCAACCATGTATATGGTGAAAAAGAAGTGGGCGGCACCAGCTGGCTCTACATTTCCGATGTGGACTTTGGTGAACTAGGCTTCCCAACCAACCTTCCAGAAAAATCTATTCCAAAAAATGTGCATGGTTTTACCCAGTTTACACTGCCTATTTTTGCAGTAGGCGCTTTGGCATGGACTGGTGCAAGCATTTATGCGAAACGTCGTCATGCTGTTGCTCATGAAGAGCACAAAAATGAGAAGTAGGAAGGGGAGAAAATAGAGATGAAAAATTGGACTTTTAAAACTCCAAAAGAAAGATGGAACTTTAGAGTTACTCCAGTCAGACTGGGGATGCTGGCAGTATTTGTTTTTTCCCTGGTACTGATTTTTGCCAGATATTATGCAGGCCTGGGCGAATGGACTGGCTTGAATGACGAAATGCCTTGGGGCTTGTGGATTGGTGCGGATATGAACGTGATCGCACTGGCTGGTGCTGGTTTTAGTACGGCCATCATCACACACATTTTCCATGTTGAAAAGTATGAACCTGTATCCAGAAGATGTCTGTTGTTATCTTTCATCGGTTATGTTCTGGTACTGTTAATCTTAATTATTGAAATTGGTCGTTGGGATAACTTCTGGAGACCATTCGTATCTCCTGGTATCCATTCTCCAATGTTTGAAGTTTACATGTGTATCGTAGCTTATATGGTACTGCAGGTAATCGAATTGGTTGAAGTAGGGGCTGAAAAAGTTTCTCCTAAATTCAAAAAGAAAATGCATCCGATTATGCAGGTTGTTTTCATCGCTGCATGTACCGTACCTCTGGGCCATCAGGCTTCCCTGGGTTCTCTGTATCTGGCTATGCCAGCTAAATTGGATCCAATCTGGGCCAGCCAGATGATGCCTTGGTTGTTCTTACTGTCTGCATTCTTTGTTGGACCATGTGTTGCTATCGTAGAATACATTTGGACCAACAGCCGTTACAAAATGAAAATTGATACTGAAATGCTGTATGGCTTGAGCCGTATTTCCGCAGTATTGATGGCAGTTTACTTTGTATTAAAAGGCGCAGATTTGGTAATGCGCGGTCAGTTAGGCAATGTATTTGCATTCAACTTAGAAGGCAACATGTTCATTTTAGAAATGGTTCTGTTGTGTGTAGTGCCAATTATCATTCATTTGATTCCATTTGGTAAAACACAGGGTGGTCTGCTGGTATTCGGTCTGTCCGGTATGTGTGGTCTGGTGCTGACCCGTCTGAATGTAGTGTTCACCGGTATGTCTGCACACATTGGTTCTCTGGGCGGCGGCTATTTCCCATCCTTTATGGAAATTGTGTCCACCATCGGTCTGTTCTGCCTGGCATTCCTGGCATATCTGTACATCACAGAAAATTTCCCATTCTTCTATGGTGTACCTGGGGATTCTGACAAAAAAGTTGATGTAGAAACCGAAAACGAATTCAATCAGGCTATTATGTAAGAACCAAAGTATTGTGTATTGCAAAGATTGTTCTTAACGAATAGCGCAATCAATATCTCCAACTGTAGCGATGCAGTTGGAGATATTTTTTTTGTTCAAAAGACAATTAAAAAAATAATTCAAACAAAGCAATTTAAACAAAGCGATATTGTGAACCCATATCCGATAGATAATTTATTTTGTTTATGGATGCAGATTGGCTTGTTTTTTATCTGAAAAGCGTTAGAATAGAGAGGAAATAAAGACTGGGGGGATAACGCATGGATTCCATAGAAAAAAGGCAAATGTCCGAATCGGTTTTGGTTGGCAGTTTATTGGTCCTAACCGGCGGATTTTTGGACGCATACAGTTATTTATGCAGAGGTGAGGTGTTTGCCAATGCGCAGACAGGAAATATTGTTTTGTTGGGGATTCAAATTGCGGAGGGAGATTGGAGCATGGCGCTGCAATATCTTTTGCCTGTTGTCATATTTGCTGTTGGTATTTATATGGCCGAACAGTTGAGATGGCTCTTAAAGCAGAAAGATGGTTTTCACTGGCGGCAGATTGTTTTGGTTATTGAAATGCTGGTTGTTTTTGGCACAGCCTTTTTGGGTCCGGCGTTTAATTGGTTGGCAAATAGTATGATCTCTTTTGTATGTGCACTGCAGGTAGAAAGTTTTCGTAAAATAAGAGGCAACGCCTGCGCGACCACCATGTGTACCGGCAATTTGCGCAGCGCCGCCGAATTGATGTATCGCTACCGTCAGACGGGGGATGGTGTGTTGCTGAAAAAAAGCGGAATTTATTATGTATTGATTCTGCTTTTTATTGTTGGGGCATTTTTTGGTGGGCTTGTGACCAATCAATTACAGTACAAAGCGTCGTTGCTGGCATTAATACCATTGTTTTTATGTTTTCTGATTATGTTTCGGGAAGAAGAACAGGCCGGCAAGTAACTTGGTAAACAAAAGAAATAATTATCTATGCTGTTGTAAAAAATAAGGTGTCAGATAAAATCGACGAACTGATTTTGTCTGACACCTTATTTCAGTGGAGCAAATAGACGATAGATAACCTGGCGCAGCATTGTTCATCATTACAGCAGCTTTACAGGATTAAAAGTAAAGACTCATGGTGAATACAACACCGCTGGTAATCAACAAAGCGATAATCAGGCTGTATGCGCCGATGCACCAGCCATCTTGCAGGTTGCTGGACGGGGTTTGCAGGCGATAGCCGGCTTCCAGCAGATGTATGGCATTTATCCAGATAACCCAGATAGATAACAGGAAAACAACAGAGATAAGCAGCCATGTCAGCATACTCTGAGCCAGATAGGTATAGGCCAATAGTTGTTGTAAAAGAGTCCAGAGCAAAAGAACGGCGATTGCATTTGCCTGCACCGGATAGTCTGTCTGCTGAGACATTTGCTGAAAGCCTCTGCGGAACAGAAACAACAACACGAGCAGATATACCAGATAAAGGATTTGAAAGGCAGTCATGCACCAATGAAACCAGGAAAAAATGAACAATGGCAGTGTGGTTGCCAGCAAATAAACTGGATAAACGAACAATGCAATCAGCGAAAGGGTACAGCAGCTGTGCATAGCCTTGTTTTCATTTCTGAGGCGGTAAAAACCTAAAAAAGTAAATACCATTCCCAGCGCAGGGAGTAAAAAGGCATACTCAAAAAAGTATTGAAACTGCAGCATCATCAAGCTAAATCCCCACAAAATCAAGGCGAATGCTGTTTTCCATTGCAATTGCTGCTGGAAAAGTGCAACGGCTTTTGTATGGGGGACAGGATAGGAACCTGTCATAAAAAACCACTCCTTTGTTTGATATCGGCAGCCGCAGCAAAACCAAACATCACCGGTGATCAGGCGACGCGGCTGTTTCTCTGCGGCATATTATCGTATAGTTTAACATAAGTACTGTTTTTTGAAAAGAAATAGAGGTACGCAGCTTTTTGTATAGTGTTTCAATAAAAGTGCATGATTATGAATGTATAACTTTTAGGAATGCGTTAGTAAAGAGTAATTTTTATATATTGTATGAAAAATTATGCAAATAGTGGTTTGAATTAATAATAATTATACTTGAAAATACATTCCGGAAATTTATAATTATCTGGGCAAAAAACTTGACAAAAATGAAAACAAGTATTATTGTATTATATCAGTGATACAATAATGCGTAATAACTGGAAAGAACTTTTTGTTTTCTGTCATGATTGTAAGATAAATGTAAGCTTGATTTGTTACACTGAAACAAGAAAAGGTCTTTTGTTTTGAACGAGATAAAAAGGACGGGTTAAGACATGGAAAAGAAAAAATTTTTTACAAAGAAAAAAATGGTTGCTGGCGTTGTAGTACTTGCCGTTGCAGCAGGAGGCTTTTTATTTTTTAGCGGTGGAGAAGATGGAGGCATTCCTGTAACAGTGGCTGCTGTTGAACAAAAGGATCTGCGGGAATCGGTTTCATTGAAGGCGCCGCTGGAAGGAACAGAAACAGTGGAAATCGTCAGTAATTTGCACTATGAAATCACTGCGATTCATGTAAAAGAAGGGGACAGGGTGCAGAAGGGCCAGGTACTGGCAGTGCTGGATTCAGAGGCCATGGCTGACGAAATTGGCTCTGCCCAAGATGCGCTGGCTATGGCGCAGGCCCAATATGAGGATAGTGTGCGCAGCCAGCAGCAGCAGTACGAGCAGGCAGTACAGGCGCTGCAAAATGCCCAGAATGCCGCTGAGCGCACTG
The DNA here is from genome assembly GCA_944391625.1 of uncultured Clostridia bacterium. Taxonomy (GTDB): domain Bacteria; phylum Bacillota; class Peptococcia; order Peptococcales; family Peptococcaceae; genus UBA7185. Next base: position 27,841 of record CALXUG010000024.1, on the reverse strand, counting down.
CTGCGTTGTTTGAGGTAGGCGGCGTTTCTGCCGAAGAACAGGAAAAGGCCCAGTCTGCATTGGCAGAAGCCCAGGCTGCAATCAAGGGTTTTTCGGTGAAAGATGGAAAGGTGCAGGGCAGCGCCAGTGAACTGAAAAGTATTGAAACCGCCAGGAATGCTTTGGCCCGCAAACAGGAGGCGCTTTCCGACGGGAAAATTATCAGCCCCATTGATGGCACTGTTACCAGAGTCAACATTAACGTGGGACGTTTTGCCGATGAAACCGATGATAACAAACCCATGTTTGTGGTAGAAAATTTACAGCAGCTGCAGATGAAGGTGAATGTCAGCGAGTATGATATTGCCGATATTCAGGCAGGGCAAAAAGCAGAAATTACAGCTGATGTGTTAAAAGGCCAAACTGTAAGCGGTGTTGTGGATCGGGTATCGCCGACCGGTGAATTAAAAGAAGGCAGCTCGGCTGAACGGGTAATCCCTACGGTCATTCGCTTGACCGAGTCCAACGAAGCATTGATTGCAGGCATCAATGCCAAGGCGGAAATTATCATAGAAGAAGTGCAGAATGTTCTGGCAGTTCCTATAGAGGCTGTTACCGATAATGGCGATGGCACCGGAACGGTAATGCGTGTCAAAGAAGACAGCACTGTGGAAACCTTATCGGTAAAATTGGGACTGGAAACCGACCTGGAGATAGAGGTTATCAGCGATGCGCTGCAGGTTGGCGATCAGCTGCTGTTAAATCGGGATGGTATCACAGACGGTATGACGGTAACAATCAATGCTGTGTAAGCGGATAGGAGAATGGTTATGAGTGAATTAATCCGCATTGCAAATTTGAATAAGATTTATGATTCGGGCGCAGTGCAGGTGCATGCCCTGAAGGACATTAATCTGACCATTGAACAGGGAGAATTTATTGCCATTATGGGTCATTCCGGTTCGGGAAAATCTACCCTGATGAATATACTGGGCTGCCTGGATCGGCCCACCAATGGCGTGTATCAGTTGGACGGCATTGATATTGCCAACAGAACCAACGATGAGTTGTCGGACATCCGCAATAAAAAAATAGGCTTTGTATTTCAGGCTTTTAATTTGATTCCCCGCACCTCTGCCTTAAAAAACGTGGAATTGCCCATGATTTATGCGCAGGTGCCGGGAAAGCAGCGGGTGGCCCGGGCTACAGCGCTGCTGGAAAAAGTGGGGCTGGGGGAACGTTTGGAGCATATGCCCAATGAGTTGTCCGGCGGACAAAAGCAGCGGGTAGCCATTGCCAGAGCCTTATCCAACCAGCCGCCCATCTTGCTGGCTGATGAACCTACCGGCAATCTGGATTCCAGCTCCACCATAGAAATTATGGAACTGTTTACCCAGTTGAATCGAGAAGGTGTCACCATTATCATCGTAACCCATGAGGACGATGTGGCAGCATTTACCCATCGTGTATTGTGGTTTGAGGATGGCCGCTTAATCAGTGACAGAAAGGTGGAGAAGCAGTCATGATGCTTTTGTTTGAGAATATCAAGCTGGCCTTGTCGGCGATCCGCAGCAATAAGATGCGCTCCTTTTTGACCATGCTGGGTATCATTATCGGTATCGGCTCTGTCATTGCTATTGTATCCATCGGCGACACCATGCGTTCGGTAATAGCTTCCGAATATGAAAATGTGGGGATTAACCGGGTCATTTACTATGTGCTGCCGGAAGATAATGTCTGGTATGAAAGCGATTATTTCAGCCAGGATGATATTGACCAGATCAAAGATGCTTTTGGCGACAGAATTCCTTATATTGACACGTATTATTATGACAGCATGACCTTATCGGACGGTGTGCGAAATCAGGAAAAAGTCGATATTTATGCGGTAGAAAGCGGCTATGATCAGGTGCAACCCATGGATTTTTTGTATGGGCGCATGATTGATGAAGGTGATGTGGAATCAAAGCGAAACAGCATCGTCATCGAGCAGGAAACTGCGCAGAAATATTTTGGCACCGATAATGCGGTGGGGCGTAAGCTGCAATTGCTGTCCACTACCGGTGACAGAGAAGAGTTTACAGTGGTTGGCGTGTATAAAAAGCAGGACAGCTTTTTGATGGCTATGTCAGGCGGGAATGCCTTGGTTTATGTGCCGTCCAGCCTGTACTTTACCCCGGACAGTTTGGGTTTTGAAATCAATTGCTATGTGGCAGAGGATACAGATGCTGAATTGCTGCGTACCCAGATGACCAATTATATCGCCCGCATGAAAAACCGGACAACCGACGAAATTTTCTCCACTTCCGCCCGTGACGAGATGGGTATGATGGACAGCATGATGTCCGGTTTATCCGTAGCGGTTGGCGCCATTGCCGCCATTTCCCTTTTAGTAGGCGGTATCGGCATTATGAATATTATGCTGGTTTCGGTTACAGAGCGAACCAGAGAGATCGGCATCCGAAAGGCGCTGGGCGCCCGCACCAGCCATATCTTGACACAGTTTTTAATCGAGTCGGCCATTATTTCGGCGGCGGGCGGTTTTATCGGCACGCTGCTGGGGATTGGCATTGTGGCCTTGGGCGGAATGCTGATTGGTATTGATGTAGTGGTCAATCCGCTGATCGTTGTCATTGCAGTGGGCTTTTCCGCTGTGGTGGGTATCTTCTTTGGTATTTATCCTGCGCGCAGAGCTGCCGCTGCAGACCCCATTGATGCATTGCGCTATGAGTAATGGGCGTGACAAGGATGTTCTATCGTTGTTTAAGAACAGAATTTATTCTGCTCTTTTCATAATTTTTTAATAACCACTTATTGCCGCTTTCCGTCAGCATAATCATTGTTGGCAGTGAATCCCTCAATTCTCCGTCACCTGCCGGAAAGCAGCAGAAAAACACCGCTTTGTACCTGAGATGGGACAAGGCGGTGTTTTTTGTTGTAAAAATTTTTGCCAGGTAGTTTACGAATCTGTCGCTGATATGCTAAAATTTGATTATTCTGAAAGAAGTAGTTGAAGATAGAAGAGAGGGAGTTATCATGATTTTGATCAAAGGTGGAAGGGTGCTGGATCCTGCCACGGGCCGCGATGAAATCACTGATTTGATTATTGACGGCGAGCATATTGCCCGCATTGGATTTTTTATGCCGGGGCCCGAATATGAAAAAATTATTCATGCAGAAGGCAAGATCGTAGCACCGGGGTTGGTGGATGTGCATGTACATTTTCGCGATCCGGGTTTGAGCGATTTGGAGGATATTCAGAGCGGTACAGCGGCAGCAGTGGCCGGCGGTTTTACCACAGTGGTCTGTATGGCCAATACCAAACCGGAAATGGATAATCCGGCAACCTTGGAATATATACTGGAAAAGGCAGCCAAAATGCCGATTCATGTGCTGCAGGTGGCTTCTGTTACCGAAGGCTTGCAAGGCAGAGAACTGGTAGATATGGAGGAACTGAAAGATTTGGGCGCAGTAGGCTTTAGTGATGACGGTCACGCCATTGCCGATACGTCGGTTATGCTGAAAGCGCTGCAAAAAGCAAAAGAGCTGGATTGCCCCATCAGTGTCCATGAGGAAGATGAAGCGCTGATTGAAAATAACGGTATCAATGAAGGTCAGGTATCTCAGCAGCTGGGTATGGGCGGCGCGTCCCATACAGCAGAGGATGTACTGGTGGCCCGTGATTGTATGTTAGCATTGCAGACAGGATCCAAACTGCATATTCAGCATTTGTCTTCCGGCAATGCAGTAGAGATGGTGCGGTTTGCGAAAAAAATGGGCGCACAGGTAACTGCCGAAGCAACACCCCATCATTTTACGCTGACTGAGTCAGCTGTGCTGACCTATGGCTCCTATGCCAAAGTCAATCCGCCACTGCGCACCTTTGAGGATAAGAAAAAAATCATTGAAGGCTTGCAGGACGGCACCATTGACATCATTGCCACCGACCATGCGCCGCACAGCGATGCCCGCAAAAAGAAAAAAACATTGCAGCAGGCGTCCAGCGGTATGATCGGCTTGGAAACATCGCTGGCTTTGGGCATTACCAAGCTGGTGCATGAAGGCTATCTGCCCATGATGAAACTGCTGGAAAAGATGACCGTAAATCCGGCCGATTTGTATCAGTTGCCAGGTGGACGCTTGGCAGAGGGTGGCCCTGCAGATATTGTTATTTTTGATCCGGAAGAAAAATGGACTGTAAAAGAATTTTATTCCCGCTCGCACAATTCTCCTTTTGTAGGGGAACGGTTGACCGGAAGGGTAAAATATACCATCTGTAATGGCAATATCGTGTATCAGGACGGCATACAGTAGAACAAATTTTATAGAGAACAATATGGCGAATCGTATAAAAAGGGAGGCTTGGATATGGCAACAGTCATTCAAAATCAGGCAGTGGGACAATCCTTTTATCTGCTGCAGGTAGCAGGTCATTTTGACGGAAAAATGGGGCAGTTTTGTATGCTGCGGGCATGGGATTCTTATCCGGTGTTGTCCCGCCCGATCAGTATTTTTGATTGTCAGGAAGATCATATCAGTTTTTTATATAAAGTAGTGGGACAGGGCACCGAATTGCTGGCTCAGCTAAAGGCAGGCGATGAAATTGATGTGCAGGGGCCTTATGGCAACGGGTTCCCACAGGTTGCCGGAAAGGTTGCGCTGGTAGGCGGCGGCATTGGCGTAGCGCCACTGTATTTGGCGGCAAAAACCTTAAAAGCGCAGGGCAATCCGGTAGATGTTTATCTGGGATTCACCGATGAAGCGTTGCTGCAAGAGCAATATGAAGCAGTTTGTGATCATTTGCAGGTGAATATCGGCGGCTATGTAACCGACGATATCGACCCTGCTCAATATGATGTGGTGATGACCTGTGGACCCCATATTATGATGAAAATTTTAGCAGAAAAAACAAAGCATACTTCCACAGAGCTGTATGTATCCATGGAAAACCGCATGGGCTGCGGTGTGGGCGCTTGTCTGGTATGCAGCTGCAAAACCAGTGACGGCAACAAAAAGGTTTGTAAGGATGGCCCTGTGTTTAAGGCGGAGGAGGTGTTCTTTGATGAGCAGTAAATTGGCAGTGGAATTTGCCGGTGTGACGTTTAAAAATCCGGTGGTGATGGCTTCCGGCACTTTTGGCTTTGGACGGGAATATAATCAGCTGTTTCCCATTGAAAAACTGGGCGGTATTTCCTCCAAAGGATTGACCTTGCATGCCCGCAGCGGCAATGAAGGCATCCGCATCTGGGAAACGCCGTCAGGCATTATGAACAGCGTAGGTCTGGAAAATCCCGGCGTAGAAGGTTTTATTCAAAAAGATCTGGACTGGGTCAACAGTCTGGATTTGGTCAATCTTGTCAATGTAGGCGGTCACAGCATAGAGGATTATATCGAAGCGGTGGAACGGCTCAACAAGGAGCAGTTGGATATTTTGGAGCTGAACATTTCCTGCCCCAATGTAAAACAGGGCGGCATGAACTTTGGCGTAAAAACCGACATGGCCCAAGAAGTCGTGCGCACCATTCGGCAGGTATGCAAACATAAGATGGTAGTAAAATTATCTCCCAATGCAGAAAATATTGTGGATTTGGCCAAAGCCTGTGAAGCCGAAGGGGCCGACGGCATCTCTTTGGTAAATACCTTTTTGGCTTTTGCCATTGATATTAAGAAAAAACAGCCAGTATTCCAGAACGGCTATGCCGGATTATCCGGCCCTGCGATTAAACCCATTGCGCTGCGTATAGTGCATCAGGTGAGCAAGGCAGTGCAGATTCCTGTTATGGGTATGGGCGGCATCAGCACCTGGCAGGATGCGGTGGAATTTATCATGGCTGGCGCATCGGTGATTCAGGTGGGAACAGCCACCTTTATGAAGCCGGATAAAGCGTTGGATATTATTGACGGCTTGGAGCAGTATTGTGCGGATAACGGACTTTCCAATATTGCCCAAATCAGAGGGATTGTATAGAGCAACGGCATCGAAAATCAAAGAAGACCAGAGCAGTGTACAGATCAAGTACATTGTTCCGGTCTTTTTTATTTTCGTCATTTTGATTTTTAACAACAGCATCAAATTATTTTTGCAGGATTGTAGTGGGCCTTATTGCAATGGGGCATGGGCACTGAAACCGGCATGATTTTTCCGCAACGCTTTATTGGGCTGTGCCGGCAGTAAAGGTGACAGGCGGTATCTGGCTGTATTGTTCAAACAGAGTTATCAGGATACTGTTATCGTCTACCACTTGTTCTCCTTCCGTTGTGTAATAGGTATAGGTGGCATTGCCTTCTGCATCAAAGCTTTCAGCGGCAGCCTCTGCCAGAACCATGCCAGATTGGGCATCGGCGGTATAGCGGGCAATAAAATGGCCGCCTGCCACAAATAAACTATTGCCGTCAAAGCTGATAGGGTAAGCTGTGCCTGCGCTGGACAATGGCCCCAAATCAGACAATGTATCGGCTTGTTTGTAATACACGTGGCTGCAATCAAAGGAGAGCAGATGGCCCTGCCCGTCATCATAGGTATCGTCAGTAACCAGCATGAGCGGCGTGTCCAGCTGCTCAAATTGCAGATAAGCATAACACTGCTGTTCGGTCAGTTCTTCCAGCTGGGCAGCATACAGCTGCTGCGGCACGGAGTCTGCTGCTGTATGATTGCAGGCAGTGCAAAAAACGAGAAGAAAGGCGCAGAGTAAGGGAATGCAATATTTTTTGGTCATAGTGATGTTCTCCTTCGATAACGTTTTGTCAGAATAAATAGAATCTTACTGCCATATCATTTGCAGCGGTCCAATAACCAAGAAACTTGTCTATTGGAAGCGCAGGGTTAATAGCGTATCTAACATCTGTGTTTTTGTCAGATTAAATAGTTCAGGCAACGGCAACGACATCTGGTTCTGGAACCAATAACTGAGCAGCCCGATTTGACCGGAAATAAAAAATTCCAACCGATAATCGGTCAGTATATCCTCTTGGGAAATGTGCAGAAGTTCTTTCAGGTATGTCTTTTGCTGCGTTTTTAATCGTTCCAGCGCGGTGGCGTCCCGCAAAAGGATTTGCAGGAATTTTTGATTGTGATAAAAGAACTCTGCGGGAATATCTTCCGCCTGCAGCGTGTGTTGTTCCACCAATTTTTGCAGAATCACTGAAATTTTTTGCTGAAACTGCAGCAGAAAATTATCCAAAAGCTGATAATATAAATCGTAGATGTCCACATAGTACCGATAAAAAGATGTGCGGTTGAGATAGACCAGGTCAGTAATTTCGTGGATGGTGATCTGATCAATTGTTTTTTTTGTCAACAGCTGCAAAAGTGCTTGCTGCATCTGCAGTTTGATTGGATTGGTTTGTGAAGAATCTGTTTTATTTTCTATTGTTTCCATAAGTTCACTTCCTAAAAATGACGTTTGATAATGATGTGTTGCTTTACAGCGTGGTGTCTATTCTTTATGATAAATATAGCTATAATAGATAGTTTTCATTATGGCAAAAATAAGGAATCTTGTCAATGTGCGAGATATGTTTATTAAGAAACTTATGATACTAGGGGTGAGGAGATGGCGGAAGCTTGTATTGTGATGCAGCAGGTGCAGCAAGTTTACGGAAAAAAACAGGTGCTGTCTGATATCAATCTGACCATTGAGCAGGGCTGCATTTATGGCATATTGGGGCCGTCAGGCTGTGGAAAAACCACATTGGTAAAAGCCATGGCCGGTATTTTAGAGCCCACTGCCGGCAGCGTGCAGGTATTGGGAGAAGCCATGCCCAATCTGGCTGTGATGAATCGTATTGGCTATATGACCCAATCAGATGCATTGTATCAAAATCTGAGCGGTGTGGAAAACTTAGAATTTTTTGGTGCTTTGTACGGTTTAAAAAAGAAGGATTTGCAGGCAGCCATTGTCCGCGCGTTAGATTTGGTAAAGCTGACAGAGGCGCAGCATAATCTGGTGAGCAGCTATTCGGGCGGTATGAAACGGCGATTGTCCTTGGCGGCAGCTATTTTGCATCAGCCGCGGATTTTGATTCTGGATGAGCCCACTGTGGGTATAGACCCGGTGCTGCGGCGGCAAATCTGGCAGGCGCTTTATGATATGGTTGCCCATGGCACCACTGTCATTGTTACAACTCATGTCATGGATGAAGCAGATCGCTGCTTTCAGCTGATGATGATGCGGGACGGCATGGTGCTGGAAACCGGATCGCCGGAAGCCATCAAAAAGAAATATGGTGTGGGCACCATCGAAGAAGTATTTGTTATGCTGGGAGAGGTGGTGCAGAGTTCATGAAAACATTTGCCATTGCCCGTCGTATTTTGCAGCAGCTGCGTCGGGACAGACGAACGTTGATGCTGTTATTGGCGGCGCCGTTGTTGTTGCTGACGCTGATTTACTGGCTGTTTGGCGCTTACGGAACAAATCAGGCTGTTGCGCTGGTAACCGGTCCGCTACAATATCAAAAAAATCTGGAGGAGAACGAGGTGCAGGTAATTCGCTGCAGCCGGGAGGAAGGCTTGCGCTTACTGGAAGCAGGTACAGTAACCGCTGTGGTGCAGCTGTATAATGACAGACTGCATGTGGAACTGGACGGCAGCAGCAACAGCGCCCAGCAGGTGCTTGCCAAACTGCAGCAGGCGCAGCAGTCTAAAAGCGGTTGGTACGGAAAAGATCGCTATCCGGAAGTAAATTATTATTATGGTTATGAAGGCTTATCTATGTTTGACCAGTTTGGCTCTATTTTAATTGGCATTTTAGTATTTTTTCTTGTTTTTTTAATTTCCGGTATTTCCTTTGTGCAGGAGCGCACCTCCGGTACTTTGGAAAAACTGTTGTCTACACCGATAAAACGCTGGGAGATTGTGTTGGGCTATCTTTTAGGATTTGGTGTGATTACCCTGCTGCAGTCAGTTTTATTGGTCTTGTATGTGGTATATGTGCTGCAAATTATGCAGGCCGGTTCTATCTGGCTGATTTTACTCATTACCCTGCTTTCTGCCATCACAGCACTGACACTGGGTATCTTGCTTTCCACTGTGGCAAACAGTGAATTTCAGATGATGCAGTTTATTCCTGTGATTATTGTACCGCAGATTTTTTTGTCCGGCATATTTGATTTACAGGGTATTTGGCAGACATTGAGTTATGCAACGCCGATTCATTATATTGCCAATGGGCTGCGGCTGGTGATGTTAAAAGGCGCCGGATTATCTGCGGTATTGCCGGATATTATTTGCCTGATTGGGTTTAGCGCGCTGTTTTTTATCATCAATGTGCAGTTGCTGAAAAAACAGCGCCGCGTATAGGAGGAATGATTTATGAAACAACATATCAAAAAAGGATTGCCGGTGCTGGTGGTTTTATGCCTTTGTTTATCGGGCTGGTATCTATGGCAGCAATCCGGTGAAACAACTTTGCTGAAAGGCAGCGTGGAGCAGGAGATCGTGCCCCATTACAGCAGTGTCAGCGGACAGATTACGGAGCTGAAAGTGCAGATGGGGCAAACAGTGCAGGCCGGTGATGTGCTGGCCGTATTGGATCAGACCAATCAAGAATATGCCATTGCCCAGCAGGAGCAAATTTTGGTGCAGAAGCAGGCGGCGTTGGATCAGCTGTTATCAGGAGCGGATCAGGCGGTGGTCAATCAGGCGCGCAACGGTGTGCAGGCGGCGCAGGTAGCTTGCGACAATGCAAGGCTTGCTTATGAGAGCGCAGCAGAGGATTTAAAACGGGCAGAAGCCTTATACGAAGCAGGCGCTATGCCTCAGCAGGAATATCAGCGTTTGGAGCAGGCAGTGGAAAGTGCGCGTAATATGTGGAATGCAGCTGTCGTTCAGGTAGACACAGCGCAGCAACAGGTGGTGCTGGTGTCCAAAAATGGAGATAAACATGCGGTAAAAGCAGCGCAGGCAGCAGTTGCCCAGGCCGAAAGTCAACTGAAACAGGCCAAAGAAGCATTGCAGGATTGTACCATTGTGGCAGGCTGCAACGGTACTGTAATCAGCGCCAACTACACCAACGGTGCTGTTGTAACACCGGGAAGTGATGTGGTGGATATCAGTGATCAGGACCAGGTATATGTAGTTACCTATCTGCCGGTAGAAAAGCTGTCTGCCATTACGTATGGGCAGACCATGTCAGTATTGACAGAAGACGGCGCTTCTTATCCGGCAGCAGTGGCCTATATAGACGTAAAGGCGCAGTATACACCGGAGGAATATCGAACTGCCAGTCAGAAAAATCAGGAGCAGATAAAAATAAAACTCCAGCTGGAAGAACCCAATGGGCTGAAACCGGGGCAAATGGTGCAGATTGAAATGGAGCCGACAGCAGAGACTGATACCCAATCATAAATAAGATATAACAAACAATACCCGCAGACGGCCATATGACTGTTTGCGGGTATTGTTTCGTGTGTTGTTTAACTGTTTTGGATAATAGGAATCAATTCTGTCAGAGAAGCAATCAGATAATCAGGCTCAGATTGCAAAAGTCTGTCCTGGGGGATGACAGAATAGGTGACCGCTGCTGTCCGGCAGCCGGCGCTGGCACCGCAGGTAATATCATAAGGACTGTCGCCAACCATAATGGCCTGCTGGGGCTGTAAATGCAGCTGGGCAAGGGCTGTCAAAGCCGGTTCCGGATGGGGCTTATGCTGCGCAGTGCGTTCCGGTGTCATAATACAGTCAAAATAATGGGCAATGTGAAACAGTTCAAAATCACGCTGTATGCCCGGCAGCAGTTTGGAAGTGACCACTGCCATGGGAATCTGCATGGCAGATAAGCGCTGCAATGTTTCCTCTACACCGGGAAACAGTGTGATTAAATGTTCGTTGTGCCAGCTGTAGTCCAAAAAAGCCTGCAGCAGTGCATCAGCCTGTTCGCCTGCCAGATTGAACATGATCTGCTTTAGCGGAATGCCAAAGGTTTGGGTCAGTTTTGTTCTGGACATGCTGGTATGCAATACGGTGTCCAGCGCATACTCAAAGCTTTGCATATTTAGTTCATTGGTGTCAATTAAAGTGCCGTCTGCATCAAACAGCACGCCTTTTAATTTCATGATGCGTTCCTTTCCGTTGCGGAATGTGGGGTTACAGTTCCAAATATTGAATCATGCCGGGCCCCAGTTCATCGGTAGGGCGGGCAATAAAACCATGCTTCTGATAAAAGAGTTCTCGCCCTTTGGCGCACATCAAATCTAGCATCATGGTGGTGTCCGGCAGTCCCAGAGAGGCCGCATGGGCAATCAACCGCTCAATGAGCATAGAGCCGATTCCGTGAGATTGAATATCCGGCACCACGATCAAATCCTGAATATAACAGATAACTGCGCCATCACCGACCAAACGGCCCATGCCTGCCAGTTGGCCGTCATGATAAGCAGCCAGCACATAAAGGCTGTTGTCCAGCGCTTTTTGCGCTTGTGGGATGGATAGTGGCTTCCAATTCACCTGCTTTCTGAGATGCAGATATTGTTCCACAGTGATGTGATTTTCCTCAAAGGTTATCATAATGGCGGTCACTCCAGTAAAAATTCAGTTCGCTTGATAAAGCGATTCGATATGGCAATATGGTAAGACCATACAGTACGGTTATTATTTTCGTTGAAATAGTGTCATATTTCAATCTTTTTCTGTTTTTTGCTGGAATCTATAAGTGATTTCTATCAGCCGTTCCAAAGAAACGCTGGTAATCATTTTTCAGCATGGATATGAATGACAGCTTGGAATGGTTGGTGCAAATGGCAGACATACAAAAGCGACCCCGCTTATAGGCAGAGCCGCTGGTTTTGTACCATATCTATACAAAAATATCTTCTAAATTGATTATCACTTCCGGCAGTACAAACGATGTGACAGTACCTTCGCAGTACATTTCCTCATTTTGGTTGACAAAATCAAAAACAGTAATACATTTTTCTTCCGGTGATACGATCCAATATTCCTGAATACCCAGCTGTTCATATTTGCGCCGTTTTGTGATATAATCCCGGCTGGCGCTGGTAGGACTTACAATTTCAATGGCAATGAGGGGCGGTTTTTCGTACCGTTTCATATCGATAATATCTTCATTGCAGATAACCATCAAATCAGGAACTAAGTTGTTGCCTTTCAGCATAAGATCTATTTCTGGAATCGGGATACAGTTGCCACCTTTTAACTTATGCCGTAATTCAGAGTAAAGGTTTCCATTTATAATTTGGTGTCTTGCGGCTGGTCTTGGCGACATCATCACCAAGCCGTTGATCAGTTCATAGTTCCAGCCTTCTTCTTTTGGCATGGCCTCAAATTCTGTAAGCGTTTTTATTTCTAAAGGTTTTGCCACGTTCATATCAATCACACTCCTTTTCGCTGCCGATTATTCAATCGGCTATTTTCTCATCTTTGTAGAATGTTTATGACAGCTGGTGATGAGAATGGCATGTTATTTGCATAACATCTGTAGTTATAGAATAATAGATAATGGATTCTGTGTCAACGACGTGGAAGATATGGTTTATGATCTGTTTTATTGTGTAAAAAACAGCATTGCTCAATTTACACCGTCAATTGACAGAATGGGAGCTGTTAGTATAATTCTAATTTACAATCATGGCCTGAATTATTACAATCCAGTGTAATTTCTAAAACATCCAATACAAATGCCATTCCCAACTCCTGCTTACTTTTATTAAAATTCAACCATCTAAGTACAATAGGTTCCCCATATTCATGTGCTCCAAATCCACCACGAAGTAAGTCATTATATGCATCAAGATTGTGTCCTGTTTTCCATGTTAGGTTTATTGTAAGAATTCTATCAATCTCACAATAAAAGCCTTCTTTATCACTAAAGTTATTTCCATCTATTTCAAATATTTTAATAATCGACACTCCCCTCACAAATTCAAATTGGCTGTTATCTTTATCTTACTATGTTCTATTTCGGAATTTATAAATGATACAAAAGCGACCCCGCTTGTAGGCAGAGCCGCTGGTTTTGTACCATATCTATACAAAAATATCTTCTAAATTGATTACCACTTCCGGCAGTACAAACGATGTGACAGTACCTTCGCAGTACATTTCCTCATTTTGGTTGACAAAATCAAAAATAGTAATACATTTTTCTTCCGGCGATACGATCCAATATTCCTGAATACCCAGCTGCTCATATTTGCGTCGTTTTATGATATGATCTCGGCTGGCGCTGGTAGGACTTACAATTTCAATGGCAATGAGAGGCGGTTTTTCATACCGTTTCATATCGGTAATATCTTCATTGCAGATAACCATCAAATCAGGAATCAAGTTTTCGCCGTTTAATACCAGATCCACTTCTGGGAGAGGAGTACAGTTTTTACCTTTTAAGAGCTGATATAATGCAGAAGCCAGTTTAAGACTAACCAGCTGATGTGTCGCTGATGGTCTTGGCGACATCATTACCAAGCCGTCGATCAGTTCATAGTTCCAGCCTTCTTCTTTTGGCATGGCCTCAAATTCTGTAAGCGTTTTTATTTCTAAAGGTTTTGCCACGTTCATATCGATCACACTCCTTTTCGCTGCCGATCATTCAATCGGCTATTTTCTCATCTTTGTAGAATGTTTATGACCGCTGGTGATGAGAATGGCATGTTATTTGCATAACATCTGTAGTTATAGAATAATAGATAATGAATTCTGTGTCAATAACGTGGAAGGTATGGTTTATGCTCTGCTTTATTGTGTGAACAATAAACAACCTTTGGGCCAAGTAGGATAATGTATCTTTTTTTCTAATTCTTTCAGTTCCATAAAATGGAATTTATCCTTTTAAATTCTTCAAAGCAGATGGATTATTCTCCAAGATTGCTCCAACAGTGGGACATCTTTCTAAATCCGAACATTCGCCGCAAGTAGCAACACCCTTTTTCAAGGCACACTGGCGAATGCCGCAAATACTATCACAAAATACGGTTTTCATTCCATCAACGCGGCAGCCTTGGCAGTTAATATGTTCTGGAAGAATAGGTGCATTATTTAATTCAGCCCATAGTTTGGCAGTTTTCTTTCGTAAGTCCTGGTCGTCATGAATTGTTGCCAGATATGCGTCACATGTTTCACAATCCAGTCCGCAATATGCAATCATTTGTTTCATGGTTATGTACCTCCTCAAATTTTAATTGGCTGCTATCTTTATCTTACCATAATCTGTTTTCAAAATCTATGCGCAATGGTTAAACTAGATTTCAAACGGCTTCACCTTATAGGCAGAACTGCTCGTTTTATACCAGATCGCTTCTGGGAGAGGAAATAACTTTTATATTTATGAGATTGTTTATACGAAGACAGCAGTCAAACAGATTCCTTTATTGAAAGCAGCAAAATTGGATAGTAGGGCGAAGAGGCTGATAGATCTTTTGCGTGAAAATCCCTTTCAGAATCCGCCGTCTTATGAAAAATTGAGCGGTCGGCTGCCTATCTTTGCCTATCCTTCAGTTTACCCCACCAGAAAGGCGTGGGGCAGAGGACACCAACTTGTTTGTTTCTTTCGCTATGGACTGCGTCCAGCTCAATGAAAACAAACTGCGTTGCTGACCGCCGCAATTCAGAATTTTGGCAAAGGATAGGCCAGCCTTATGCGCGCAAATCAGGGAGATGTTTTGTTGCCGTTGTCGAGCTTGAAACGGACAGATGCGCAGTCTGTCTAGCCGAACTGGACGTAGTCCAAAGTGAGGCAGACATACAAGCAGATGTCCGGTGCCCGACGCTTTTCTGGTCGGGTACGAGGGCAGGCAACAAACAGTCTCCCGACGACGGAGCATCGCAAAACAAAAATGTTTCACGTGAAACACAAAAATTAACCAAATAGAATGGACAAAGAAGTGCGATGTTGTAAAACTTGGACAAAGCCTATCAACAGCATGGTAGTCTATATGGTTTGTGGGGGCATTTTTTTGAGGAAACAAAAATAGCCACCTTTCAGGCGGCTATACTGTTTGTCAGTCAAATCAAAGAAACATGCGGGATGTTCATGAAGATTTTAACTGGCATGTATGGTGGACGATCAGGGATTCGAACCCTGGACCTGCCGATTAAGAGTCGGATGCTCTACCAACTGAGCTAATCGTCCATATGTCTTAATCACAGTTATTAATTATAGCTTACCGGATAAAAAAATGCAAGTGATAAATGAAAAATAAATGGCAATCTCTTCAAAAAAATCGGCTGCTGCCATTGCTCTGTTGTTAGAAAACAGATTATTACGAATAAGAATGCATGGAAGTTTTTTTATCGTTAATCAGGAAATGATTGTACGACCGTGACGGTGTGATGTTTGTGACATAGTGATGTTCATTTTCATTTTGTTAAAAAATAGACAATAGTTGACAGTATTGGTGTCAAGGCGTAAACTGACAGTGAAGGACTCAGGGGGGTGTTGATATGCTGGAACTGCTGCCAGTGTTGCTGGCGTCCACACTGATTGCAGGGATTGTGCAGGGCATCAGTGGTTTTGCTTTTGCAATTGTTTTTTTAGCCATTATGCAGTATTTTATTCCATATACCCAATTGCTGGCGCTGTCCTCATCGCTGTGTATTGTTATGCTGGCTGTGAATGCCTTTGTTTTTCGCAAGCATATTTTATGGAAACAGATTCCGGTTCCTTTGATCATCAATTTTGTGGTGACCATTGCTGCCATTCAATTGCTGAAGGATACCATGGCCTTTCCCTACTGGCATAAATTGTTGGGTATCGTATTTATTCTGTTATCACTGTATTTATATTTTTGGCAGCAGAAGATTCGCATTCGGCCCACATTGGGCAATACGCTGCTGCTGTCCGGCGCAGGCGGGATTTTGGGCGGTTTGTTTGGTGTAGGCGGGCCGCCGCTGGTGCTGTATTATCTGGCTACCACCGATAGCAAAGAGGAATACTTAGGGACTACGCAGATGTTCTTTCTGTTCAACAATATGTATGATTTTGGCGGAAGATTTGCCAGCGGTATGGTGACGGTTGAAATTTTACAGCTTGCTTTTATGGGCATCGGTACAACGCTGCTGGGTTTGTGGATTGGCCGACGGATCTTTCGGCGGATTGATGGTGACATGCTGAAGAAGATCGTGTATGCGGTAATGTTCTTTGATGGGTGGTATATGTTGTTGGGATAAGTGGCAGCAAAAAATAATAGCTGCCGTTATTTTAGAGGGATTCTATAAGGAAAGGATTGATTTTAATGGATGCAAAACGGGTAAAATTGGTGGTTAAGAGTTCAAAGTGTCATTTGTATCAGCCGGGGGATGAGATTTATTTTGACGAATCGGTGATCAATAAGGAGAAGAGTGGCGCATTGTGTATGACGGCGCTGAATGCGCTGTATCCTTTTGTATTTGCCGGACGCAAGGGGTTTGTCTGGGAGGAAACGCTGCAATGCACCGATTGTGCGGAAAGTGTGGAATTTGTGCTGCAGGAAGTGCAGGAATAGCGTTAAGGAAGGAACTGCCAGGAATTTTTTCTGTTTGGCAGTTCTTTTTTTCCTTGAAAAAAGGGAGAACGGGATTTTTTGTTGAAATAATACCCATGAAAAAGATGATGTACATAAGTCTGTTGTATAGAAAAGGGAAGGATGAACTACCATGGTAAAGATTGATATTATTTCTGGGTTTTTAGGCGCTGGTAAGACGACGCTGATTAAAAAGTTGTTGCAGGAGGCATTGCAGGACAGTAAAGTGGTGCTGATTGAAAATGAGTTTGGCGAGATTGGCATTGACGGAGGCTTTTTGCAGGAAGCGGGCATTGAAATTCGGGAAATGAATTCGGGCTGCATCTGCTGCTCTCTGGTGGGTGATTTTAAAACTGCTTTGCAGGAAGTGCTGACCACCTATGCGCCGGAGCGGATTATCATTGAACCATCCGGTGTGGGCAAGTTGTCTGATGTGGTGCAGGCTGTGGAAAACGCCGGTGAGGAAATTGAAATTTCCGGTAAGATTACAGTGGTGGATGTAAACAAATGCAAAATGTATCTGAAAAATTTTGGAGAGTTCTTCCTCAATCAGGTGGAAGCGGCAGATACCATTCTGCTGAGCCGTACCGGCACTGCCGGCGCAGAAAAAGTGCAGCAGGCGGTGGAATTGCTGCGCCAGCATAATGACCATGCGCTGATTGTGACCACACCATGGGAACAGCTGGATGGCAAAGAATTATTGCAGGAGATGGAAAAGCAGGTGGATTTGGCGGCGCAGTTACTGGCAGAAGTTCATCATACCCATCACCATGACCACGATGAACACTGCGATTGCGGTTATGAGCATCATCACCATGATCACGATGAACACTGCAACTGCGGCCATGAGCATCACCATCATGACCACGATGAACACTGCGACTGCGGTCATGAGCATCACCACCATGACCACGATGAACACTGTAACTGTGGCCATGAGCATCACCACCATGACCACGATGAACATTGCAATTGCAGCCATGAACATCATCATCACGAACATGGTGAAGCATGCAGCTGCGGCCATGATCATCATGCCGATGAAGTGTTTGTGAGCTGGGGCATGGAAACACCTGCACAGTATGAAGCAGAACAACTACAGGCTATGCTGGATGCGTTAGAACAGCGGCAGGACTATGGTGTGGTGCTGCGGGCCAAAGGTATGGTGCCGGCAAAAGACGGCAGCTGGATTTATTTTGATTATGTGCCGGGTGAATGTGAATTGCGGCTAGGGAAACCGTCGGTAACGGGTAAGATTTGTGTAATTGGTTCTGGTTTGCGGCAGGATGCTTTGCAGCAGTTGTTTCAGGTGTAAGAGGTGAGTAGGATGACCATACCAGTGTATTTTATCAATGGGTTTTTGGAAAGTGGAAAAACAGAATTTATCAATTATACCATTGAAGAAGATTATTTCAAAATTGATGAACTGACGTTGATCATTGCCTGCGAACAAGGCGAGATAGAATATGAGCAGGAAGCTTTGAAAAATGGCAATGCAGTGTTGGAACTATTAGAGCAGGAAACGGATTTTACCATACGAAATCTGACTGCGTTAGAAAAGAAATATCAGCCCGAACGGATTATTATTGAGTATAACGGCATGTGGAATCCCAAGGATATTTTGCTGCCCCGCACCTGGCATATGGAGGAGCAGATTACGCTGATTGATGCCGCCACCTTCCCAGTATATTATGCCAACATGAAATCCCGTATGGCGGAGATGGTGCGCAATGCCGATGTGATCGTATTCAATCGCTGCGACGGCATTGAGGAGCTGCCGAGCTATCGGCGCAGCATCCGGGCAGTCAACCAATTTGGCGATATTGTATTTGAGGATTCTTATGGTGAGATTGAGGATTTGGGAGAGGAAGATTTACCATATGATATCAACAGTGATAAGATTGCACTGAACGATGATACCTACGCTACCTGGTATTTGGATGCCATGGAGCATATGGAACGGTATCAGGGCAAGCAGATAGAATTTTTGGCCATGGTGATGCATCAGGATGATTTTCCTGCTGGCTGGTTTATCCCCGGACGCATTGCCATGGTTTGCTGCGAAGAAGATGTAGCCTTTTTGGGCTTTCCCTGCCGATGGGATGGGGAACAGGAGTTGCGGGATCAGCAGTGGGTTAAGGTAACAGCGCAGCTGCAGGCGGAGTATTGGTTTGAATATGAAGGGGAAGGCCCTGTTTTGTATGCAGAAACAATTGAGCGGGCTGAACCTGCGGAAACGATGGTTGTGCAAGTACGGTAAAACAGGTGTTTCTTTGTTTAGAAGTTAGAAGGCGTTTGCAGGTATTATTTTTTAGTAGTTTGTTGGCTTTTAGTCTTATGTTGTCCGTTTAACAGCTGTCCGGTTCTATGAATCAATCCTATGTTTTAATATAGTAAAATGGAACGGCAGCTGGTAATTTCAATCATTTGAGGAGGGCGCCGCCCATGGGTATGATGAATCAGTTTTTAGAGTATAATAAGACATTTGTGGCAGAAAAACAGTATGAAAAATATCAAACCAGTAAATATCCCGATCGTAATGTGGCTGTTGTGGCTTGCATGGATACCCGATTGACCGAGCTGCTGCCGGCAGCATTGGGCATTAAAAATGGTGATGTAAAATTGATTAAAAATGCCGGCGGTGTTGTCACAGCGCCTTTTGGCAGTGTCATGCGCAGTTTGCTGATTGCGGTGTATGAGCTGGGTGTTACCGAAATTATGATTATCGGACATTATGACTGCGGTGTGCAGCATATGGACGGGGATTTGATGCTGGAACACATGCGGCAGCGCGGCATTGAACAAAAAGATATTGACTTTTTGGATTACTGCGGTTTCAGTGTAAAGAAATGGTTGACCGGCTTTTCCTGTGTGCAGGAAGCAGTGCAAAAGAGTGTGGATGAAGTGCGTAAACATCCGCTGATGCCGAAGGATATTAAGGTAGAAGGATTTTTAATGGACCCGACCACCGGAGAAATCAAGCCGGTAGATGAAGTTGTATTGGAGAAATAAACATTTGGGAAATTGATACACCTGTTGCTTTTGCCATATATTCCGAATTGGGATGGACAATTGTGTAAACGGTCTAGTCGAAGTGGACGTAGTCCAAACTGAGACAGACTGTTAAACAATTGTCCAGAGCCACTGAGGAATCGGTAAAATGCAACAGGTGTATCTTAAATGAATGTAATTGTCCTGTAAAGTTAACATATCCTGTGATACCCAATAGTGTTTTTGAATTTATTGCACCTAAAAGGAGCAGAGCAGTTCTGTACTGTCATTGGGACAGTTACAAAACTGCTCTGCTTTTTTGTGCTTAGATGATTTCGCTGATTTGCTGGATGAAGCGTTTGATACAGGCGATTTCTTCTGCTGTGTATTGTTGCAAAATTTTTTCCAGGGCAGAAAAGGTCTGTTGGTGTGCTTGTTGATGCTGGATGCAGATGGCTTGTCCGGTTTGTGTCAGGGAGTAGGACAGCATTTTTTTATTGTCCGGTGCGGCGGTTACAGTCAGCAATCCTTTTTGTTCTAAGCGGGCGGTGATTTTGGAAATGCCGCCTCGGGTAATGCCTGACGCTGCGGCAATGGAGATGGCGTTGGTTTTATCGTGCCGGGCAATGTAGTCCAGTACATGGCATTCGGCCGGCGATACTGTGTAAGCGGTATTGCCAACGGTAAAGGTCAATGGTTTTTGTCCGTGTGAGTGTTCATTGGCATTGACTTTATTGAAAAGCTGAAAAAGCAGTGCTGTGAAATCTGTGTTCTGTTGCAAGGAATCACCTTCTATTGATTATAGTAATCGTATTGTACTATAGTTATCGTCTGCTGTAAATAAATATGTTGACATGGAAACAAAAATAACTATAATGAAATTATGTTTCCGAGGAAACAAGATGAAATGCAGAGTGGGTGATTGGGATGATAGGCAGTGTTTTGGGCTGGGTGGCATTGATTATTTTGGTATTGGCAGAATTGAACCATGCAGCAAAGCAGATTATGAAAAAAAGAAGAAAGCGTTCAACCGTGTTAAGCTTGGTTACGGGAAAACAACATGGTGTGTGGGGTGGTTTGCTGCTGGTGATCGGGTTGCTGCATGGTGTGCTGGCCTTGGTTGAAACCACAGAGGCAACAATTTTGATGCTTGGCAGTGGCTGGGTGTTGTTTGTGTGCATCTTGCTTTTGACAGGTACTTGTCTGATGCGCAGAAAAATTTCCCGCTGGCTGTTTTGCCATAAACGGCTGGCTGTCGTTTGTTTGGTTTTGGCTGTACTGCACACCATATTTGTGCATATATGATAAAATAGGGTCAGTTTACGCAGTGAAATGAATGATCGTGTAAAGAAAACAGCACTCTATATCGGGCAATATCTGTTGCAGCGTCCACACGCTGCTCTGGACATTTCTTAGCCTGTCCATCTTAGTCAGACTGCGTCTGCCACGATTGGGACAGCCTGCAGAAATCTCCATCCAGAGGTGGACTTTCTGCAAAGATATTGCCCTCTTGGTGATTTTGGAGAAATGTTGTGATAAATGGGGTAAACATGTTGTATTTTGGATAGTGCTATCTTTTTCCTGCAGGAAATTTACACGATCTGAAATGAATATTTTACTTGCTCTTTTGTAGTTCCTTTGTTATAATTGTTGGCAATGAAATATGATATGCGTGGAAGAGGAGCCGTTATTGATAATCGGATGCAGAGATTGGAGCCTTGGCTGAAAGCTTCAAACCGGAAAAGATAAACGGGTTCGCCTTGGAGCATTTTTATTGAACCATTCTGCACAGCAGAATGTCAAGTAGGTAAAACGTAGCACCGGCGTTAACGGTTTGAGCAGACTGTTTTTAAAACAGTAATTAGGGTGGTACCGCGAAATCAGACCTTCGTCCCTTTGTGACGAGGGTTTTTTCTTTTTGTCCGCATGTGGACGGCAGGCACAAATGCCGCCGAAGCGGGAATTATTTTGAAGGAGGTTGTCATTGTGCGTGATGAATTAAAGAAAATTAAAGAGGCGGCTATACAGGCATTGGAAGAAGCCAAGAGTATAGATTACCTCAACGAGCAGAAAGTACGGTTTTTAGGGAAAAAAGGGGAATTGACCACCATCTTAAAAGGGATGGGCAAATTGAGTGCCGAAGAACGTCCTGTTATCGGCCAGTTGGCCAATGAAGTGCGGGATGAAATTAATCAGGTGCTGGACCGCAAGCTGGCCGAAATGAAAGCGGCTGTGCAGGAAGCCAAACTGGCTTCTGAAACACTGGATGTTACACTGCCGGGCCGTGCTTTAAATCATGGCACCAAGCATCCGATTACCATGGTCATTGAAGAAGCCAAACAGATTTTTATGGGGTTGGGCTTTGAAGTAGCGGAAGGGCCTGAAATTGAGAGCGATTACTATAACTTTGAAGCATTGAACCTGCCAAAGGATCATCCGGCGCGGGATATGCAGGATACTTTCTACATCAATCCGGAAATTGTGCTGCGTACGCAGACATCCGGTGTACAGGTACACACCATGGAAGCCAAAGAAGGTGCGCTGCCGATCAAAGTTATCTGCCCGGGTAAAGTATACCGGAAAGATGATGATGCTACCCATTCTCCGATGTTTCATCAGATTGAAGGTCTGCTGGTAGATAAAAATATCCGCATGAGCGATTTGAACGGTTTGCTGTTGTCCTTCTGTCAGGAGATGTTCGGCAAGGATACACGGATTCGTCTGCGTCCAAGCTATTTCCCGTTCACTGAGCCAAGTGTAGAAGTGGATATCTCCTGCTGTATGTGTCATGGAGAAGGCTGTCGGATGTGCTCCAACACCGGTTGGCTGGAAATTCTGGGCGCCGGTATGGTGCATCCAAATGTGCTGCGGGCCGGCGGCTATGATCCGGAACAGGTCAGCGGTTTTGCCTTTGGTTTAGGGGTAGAACGTATCGCTATGCTCAAATACGGAATCAACGATTTGCGTCTGATGTATGAAAATGATTTGCGTTTTCTGCGTCAATTTTAAGGGGAGGTAGAAGTAATGCAGGTTTCTTATAATTGGTTAAAAGAGTATGTAGATATTGATTTAACTGCCGATGAACTGGCAGAAGTGATGACAAGAGCCGGTGTGGCTGTAGAGCATGTCATTCCTACCAATAAAGGGGTCAGCGGTGTGGTAGCAGCGCTGGTACTGGACAAAACACCGGTGCCGGATACCCATCTGAATCTTTGCCATGTAACTACTGACGGCGAAAACAACATTCAGGTTGTCTGCGGCGCTGCCAATGTAGATGCTGGTCAGAAAATTCCATTCGCTATGGTAGGCGCTGAACTGCCGGGCGGTTTGAAAATCAAAAAAGCCAAGCTGCGCGGTGTGGAATCCAACGGGATGATTTGTTCCTCCAAAGAACTGGGCATTGATCCGGAACAGATTCCGCCAGAACAGAAAGAAGGTATTCTGGTATTGCCGGAGGACACTGTGCTGGGAACACCTATCACTGAAATTATGGGCTTAGATGATTATATTTTGGAACTGGATTTGACACCAAACCGTTCTGATTGTCTGAGCGTATTAAATATTGCCCAGGAAATCGGCGTATTGCTGGGCAAAGAAGTAAGACTGCCTCAGCCGGAATTTACAGCAGACAACGATGATGTGAATCAGCTGATGACTGTGGAAATTGCAGCGCCTGAATTATGTCATCGGTATGCTGGTAAAATGATTCGCGGTGTAAAAATTCAGCCATCTCCTTTCTGGTTGCAGCACCGTTTGCAATGCGCCGGTATGCGTCCTATCAACAATATTGTGGACGTGACCAATTATGTGATGATGGAATATGGACAACCGCTGCACGCTTTTGATTATCATGAACTGGCTGACCATAAAATCAATGTGCGCAAAGCTGCTGCTGACGAAGAAATTGTGACTTTAGACAGCCAGAAACGTACATTGACCGATGAAATGCTGCTGATTTGCGACGGTGCCAGAGCGGTTGCAGTGGCTGGTGTTATGGGCGGCGAAAATACCGAAGTAACCAACCAGACTACCGATGTATTTATTGAATCTGCTTATTTCAATGCCACATCGGTACGCCGTACTTCTACCAAATTGGGGCTGCGTTCTGAAGCTTCTATCCGTTTTGAAAAAGGTATCAATCTGGACACTGTGCTGACTGCGGCAGAACGGGCTGCTCAGCTGATGCAGCTGACCGGCGGCGGTGTGGTAGTGGGTGGTGCCATTGACAATTATCCAACCAAACATGAACCTGTGACCATCACCTTGCAGCTGGCAAAAGTGAATAATTTGCTGGGTACAGATATTACCGATGCCCGCATCAAAGAAATTCTGGAAAGTTTAAACTTCCATATCCTGCAAGATAACGGAACCGCTATTACAGTGGAAGTGCCCGGATACCGTCCGGACTGCTCCATTCCGGAAGATTTGATCGAAGAAGTAGCTCGTGTTTATGGCTATGATGCCATTCCGCAGACCTTGCCTTATGGCGCTTCCAGCCGCGGCAGTCTGACAGCGGCGCAGAAAATTCGTGATAACTTGATTCAGAGTTTGGCCGGCATGGGCTTGCATGAAGTTATGAATTACAGCTTTATCAACAAAAATAATGATGAAAAATTAAATTATCCAGAAGGCGATATCCGCCGCAACAGCATTCCGATTATGAATCCGTTATCCGAGGAACAGGGACATATGCGTACCAGCATTGTACCGGGATTGTTGAATACGGTATTGTTTAATCATAACCGCCGCAATGAAGATGTAGCCATTTTTGAGTTGGGCAAAATTTTCCTGCTGGAAGGGGAACTGACACCGCAAACCTTGGCCAATGAAAAATGGACACTGGGCATTGCTTTAAAAGGAAAAACGACACAGACATGGAGTCATTCCGGTATCGCATATGACTTCTATTATTTGAAAGGGATTGTAGAAGAACTGCTGGCTGATTTGAAGATTGCCGATATCAGTTTTGTACCTTGCAAGGATAACAGTATTTATCACCCGGGCCGCGCTGCTTACTTATATCTGAACGGACAGCAGGCCGGTGTATTTGGTGAGATCCATCCGGCGATTGCGGACAATTATGGTCTGGAGGATCGTGTTTATGTGGCTGAGCTGGATGTGGATACCATTATTGCAGTAGGCACAGGTGCAATTCAGCTGAAACCGCTGCCAAAATTCCCTGCATCCACACGGGATATGGCTGTTGTTGTGTCCGAAGCAGTGGCTGCCGCTGATTTGGAAAAAGCAATCTGGGCTGCGGGTTCTGAATTGTTGGATGATGTAAAAATCTTCGACGTTTATCAGGGCGGACAGATTGCTTCCGGCAGTAAGAGTATTGCCTTTGCGCTGACCTTCCAGGCAGACAGAACCTTGACCGTAGAAGAAGTTAATGTAGAGTATGACAAGATTTTTGGCGCTCTGGCGCAGCAATTTAACGCAACCATGCGGATGTAGGAAGATAGCTGGTGTAGTCTGAAGAGGCAGAAAGCGTATAGAATGAATAGCTGTTCAGGTTTGCTCAAATAAGTAGACTTAGAAAAATTTTTTTGATATATTGCATTTATGAGCAGTATATGCTATTATAAAAACAGGTTAAGACCTCCCTGCTAGGTGCGTGTATGTCTGGTATGTTTTTGACCAACACCTTTCATAGGGGAATCCGGACTCTGCTGTTGAATTTGATGCCGTTTATGTTTAAATGGAACGCTGAAGACAACAGGAGGATACCCACCTGCACATGCAGGTTCAAAACGCTGGGCATTACGGCTATGTGGGGTCATATGAAAAACGATTGGGCGACCAGTCGTTTTTTTTCTGCATTTATTTAGAAGTGGAGGCAATCCTATGCAGCAATTATGGACTTTATTCTGGATCTTTTTTCGCATTGGGGCATGTACCTTTGGCGGCGGCTATGTGATGATTCCCATTATTCAGCATGAAATCAGCGAAAAGTATCATTTGATTCCAGAGGAGGAACTGGCAGAAATTTTAATTATTGCGCAGTCATTGCCTGGCGTGATGGCGGTGAATGCAGCAACATCGGTGGGATATAAGCTAAGAGGGAAAACTGGTGCTATAATCTGTGCTTTGGGCGTAGCGCTGCCGTCTTTTTTGATTATTATATTCCTGGCGAACTTAATTTTGAAGTTTAATGATAATCCCCATGTAATGGGCGCATTCCATTGGATTCGCGCAGTTGTGGTGGGTATGATTGCGGCAGCGGCTGTAAAACTGGGGCGTCCTTGTTTAAAAAACAAACTGCAGATTCTATTGATTGCAATCGCTTTTGTTTTGGCCATATTTAACGTGCATCCTGTAGTGTTGATTTTGGGCGGTGCATTGGCCGGCTGGTTGATTACCCGACAGAAAGGGGAGACAGAATAATGCTGCAGCTTTGTTTGGAAATGATGCTTGTGTTTGCTATGATTGGGCTGTTTTGTTTTGGCGGCGGATATGGCATCCTGCCCTTTATTCAGGGTGAGGTTATCAATCGTGGCTGGATGGAAATACAGGAGTTCATCAATATTATTGCTGTATCGGAGAGTACGCCGGGGCCGCTGGGTATTAATGTAGCTACCTATGTGGGCTTTAAAATGGGCGGATTGATTGGTGCCACCTTTGCCACTGTTGGTCTGATGCTGCCGGCATTTTTTCTGGTATTGCTGGTAACTCGTATTTTACAGACCGAGCGGGGCGGACGGGCTTGGGAGCGGATGACAGTCGGTATTCGCCCTGTTGTGGTTGGACTGATTTTTTATGCGGCCTATTCTATTGGCTGTACCGTTTTGCTTAAACCGGGAGCGGCAGCCATTTCTGTCGATTGGCTGAGTGTGCTGTTGGCAGCAATGGGATTTGTGGCTATTCATAAATTTAAGCTGCATCCGGTTATCTTAATTGGCGCAGCGGCAATCTTGGGCGCGCTTTTTATGGGATAATACTATTTATGACAGGTATGAAACGATGATTTTGTTTGACAACTTTCCGGAGATGTAGTAGTATATTAACAAACTAAAGCGTTACAGAATGAAAGGGTGCCGGATATGTATCAGAGTAAATTGGAAGATGCGCAGATTGATCAGCTGTTTGAAGCGATGCAGCAGTTGCAGACAAAAGAAGATTTTTATCGTTTTTTTGAAGATATATCAACGATTTCCGAAATTAAAGCGCTGGCGCAGCGTATGGCTGTAGCCAAAATGCTGGATCAGGAGCAGACCTATACAGAGATTGCAGCTGTGACCGGTGCCAGCACAGCTACAATCAGCAGAGTAAAGCGTTGTCTGAATTATGGGGCGGATGGGTATCGCCTTGTATTGGAGCGTTTAAAAGCAAAAGAATGACTTACAGAGGCTAATTGTTACAGGTGTGGGAGCATTGTTTCCCCATCTGTTTTTTTGTGCCCAAAAAGGGGATGAAGTATTGACGATGACGTATCGTATCAGTTAAGGGGTACGACCGTATAACAGGTGTTTCATTTCTTTTCCGCGATAGTGTTTTGTAAACTGGTCGATGACTTGCATACCAAGTTTTTCCGCCAGTTTGCAGGATGCTGTATTTTCCGGACGGATTTGTGCAGTCAGCAGGGGAAGATGGAGCTGCTGAAAGCCATATTCCATGCATGCTTTGGCGCTTTCTAAGGCATAGCCTTTATGCCAGCAATCTTTACGAAAAATATAACCGATACCGGTGTACGGTTTTCCATTGGCTGTTTCTGCTAAAATGCCGCAGACTCCAATTAACAGCTGGTTTTCTTTTTCTATTACTGCCCAGTAGCTGTAGCCGTCTCTTTGATACCGCAGCAGATTTTGCTGCAGCCAGTTGTCCACTTCTTCTTGTGAAAAGCCGTGTTCCCAGGCATACATAACCTGCTCATCCTGTAAAAATACAGCGATAGCATCTTTGTCCTCCTGCTGCAGCTGGCGTAAGTAAAGCCGGGGTGTTTCTAGTAATATATTCATGAGTTGTTACTCCTTTTCCGATTTTTTATTTTACTTTGTCTGATATGAATTTGTGCAATGAATTAAAATGAAGATATCGTACAGAATTAAAAATCATCGATGAGAAAAGCTGAAAGAGAGGGGAGAAGAGGGAATTTTTTGGTTATCCAATAGATTTATTTATGGCGTGCAGGTTAGCGATAAAACAAAAAAAGAACGCCACATAAGCGTTCTTTTTTCAAGCCGGTGATGGGACTCGAACCCGCGACCTGCTGATTACAAATCAGCTGCTCTGCCAATTGAGCTACACCGGCATATAAGGGAACGACGCAGATGGGAATCGAACCCACGACCTCCAGCGTGACAGGCTGGCATTCTAACCATCTGAACTACTGCGCCAGAGTAAAAAATGGGCGTTGACGGGATCGAACCGCCGACATTCTGCTTGTAAGGCAGACGCTCTCCCAGCTGAGCTAAACGCCCGG
>CALXUG010000023.1 GCA_944391625.1 uncultured Clostridia bacterium | reverse complement strand
AAGCTGCGCAATGCAGGCAGGGTTTTTTCGGCAAAGGCCAGCACCCGCAATCCCTGACCGGAAAAGGTTTCAATCTGTGCTTGAATTTCTGTGCGGTGGGCATCGGTCATGGGGATGGTCTGTCCATCTTGCTGAATGGTGTTGCAGCGCAGCAGCAGCACATCGGGCGCGCCTTTGGTTATCATGCGGTAAGCGCCGTCAATGTGGTGCAGGGTGGACATGCGTTTCCGTTCTGAATCGAAGGGCAGCTCCTGCAAACGGGGATGCTGGTTGCGCAATGCTTTTTCATCGTCACCGGTTTTGTGACAGAAGGCCACCAGGGCAATTTCGGTAGGCTCGCCCACGTAGGTGCCGTTGGTTAATACGGCATCGTTGCACAGTACGCTTTTGGTTACCAATTCTGATAGCGGCTGCGCCGGTTGGGTGATTTGGTCGGCTTCCCACACTTGGTTGGGAGTGTAGGCTTTTTGCACGGTCATGCGGTTTTGGGTCAGTGTTCCTGTTTTGTCGGAGCAAATGACCGATACGCAGCCCAAACTTTCTACTGCCCGCAGTTTTTTGATGATGGCGTTTTCATCGGCCATTTTTTGTGTGCCGATGGCCAGACCGATGGTTACGATAGAACTCAGTGCTTCGGGAATGGCGGCTACAGCCAGCGCTACTGCAAACATGAGCGCATCGGCCAGGGGCATGTCACGCCAGATGCCCAGGCAGAACACCACAGCGCAGATAACCAGCACAATGACGGAGAGTTTTTTGGAAAAGTCGTCCAAACTGCGCTGCAGCGGTGTTGTTTTTTCCTGCGCCGACTCCATCAGATGGGCGATTTTACCGATTTCGGTCTGCATACCGGTTGCGGTAACCAGAACAACGGCGCGGCCGTAAGAAACCAACGAACCGCTGTAGACCATGTTTAAACGGTCACCCAAGGGCAGATCATCTTTTAGCAGAACTTCATCGGTTTTATTGACCGGTTCTGATTCTCCTGTCAGCGCGCTTTCGTTGACCTGCAGAGAATGATTTTCTAAAATGCGGCCGTCGGCCGCGGCTACATCGCCGGCTTCCAGCAGGAGAATATCGCCGGGCACCAGCTCTGCGGCGGGAATTTCTGTTTTTTCACCATTCCGCAATACTCTGGCGTGGGGCGCTGACATGGCTTTTAGGCTATCCAGCGATTTTTGCGCTTTAAAATGCTGCACGGTGCCTAAAACGGCGTTCAAAATCAGCACAGCGATAATGACAATGGTTCCTTCGATTCCGCCGGTGGCGGCAGAAATGATGGCAGCTACAATCAAAATCATAACCAACAGGTCGGCAAATTGTTCAGCAAATACCTGCAGCACGCCTTTGCGTTTGCCTTCTTTTAAACGGTTTTCGCCGTACTCCTCCAGCTTGATGGAGGCTTGGCTGCGGGTGAGTCCTTGCTCACTGCTTTTTAGGGAGGTTAATAGTTCTGTTTTTTCTTTTGTCCATAATTTGTCCATGGTGATGCGCTCCTTTCGATGGCAATAAAAGTCTTGCTTTGTTAGAAGACGAAATTGTTTTCTGCAGGAAACGCCCGAGTTCTCAGAGAACTGTGCTGACGGACGTTAACAACGCAATTGGCTTGCGCAAGCTACTCCCTCTTATTTGCTTTTGTTATACTATGTGATTGATGGTTTCCTATACTAGAATAACCAAAATGATTCCTATTAATTCCGATGACTTTCGCACCATAACTTATCGGCGGCAATTTTCCAGTCTGCGGCGTATTGGTCGCATTTGGCGCAGAGATGCTCCACACGTTCCGGACTTTGCAGGTCGGTTGAATGGGCATCGGCAGCAGTGACCATAGCTCGCAGTTTTTCTGGATTTTCCAGCATTGGGCAAGGCCGCAGGTGATTTTTGCTAAAAGGCTGTCCATGATGATAGGCCAGAAACAGCGGAGAACGCAGACAGTCCAACAAGCTGTGGGTGCGGATGTTGGCATTGGAGTAATGCACAAATACGCACGGGTCTGCATCGCCGTTGGCATTGATGTGTAAATACCGTCTGCCGCCGGCAATACAGCCGCCTACATATTCACCGTCGTTTTGAAAATCCATGGTGAAGAGCGGTTTGGTTTGACGGAGCTGACGCACTTGGTGATACATCCATTCCCGCTGTTGGACAGTTGGCATCAGCTGGGGCACAGCATCGTTTCCCACCGGCATGTAGTGAAAGAACCAGGCGAAGGAAGCGCCCAATTCAATCATCTGGTCATAGAATGCTTCACTGCCAAGGATTTCTACATTTTGGCTGGTGTAGCAGCAGGAAACGCCAAACGGCAGACGATGGGCTTTCAGCAGCTGCATGGCTGCCAGCACTTTAGCATAAGAACCGGCGCCGCGGCGGGCATCGTGGCTTTCTTGCGTACCTTCCACACTAATGGCAGGAATAAAGTTTTTTACCCGCAGCATATCCTGGGCAAATGCTTCATCAATCAGTGTGCCGTTGGTGAAACTGAGAAAAATGCAGTCATGATGTTTTTGACAGAGCGCAATTAGATCTTGCTTGCGCACCAGTGGTTCGCCGCCGGTGTAAATGTAGAAATAAATCCCCAGTTCTTTGCCCTGCGTGATCAGATTATCCATTTCGTCAAAAGACAGATTCAGCTTGTTGCCGTATTCTGCCGCCCAGCAGCCGGTGCAGTGCAGATTGCAGGCCGAAGTGGGGTCCAGCAGGATCGTCCAGGGAATGTTGCACTGATATTTGCGACGATTTTCTTCCTGGGTTTTCCAGCCGGTTAATACGGCATTGAGGAAAAAGTTGGTGAAAACGGTTTTTACAACCTCGCAGTCTGTGTCACGGAGAATGCGCATAACCAGCCGATGCCAGTTGGAGTCTGGATTGGCCGCTATCTGCCGAATGATAGCCCGCTGCTCCTCAAAACTGTCCGGACCGCTGCCGGCAAAATGGTCTACCCAGTCCATCAGCTTGAGCATGTTTTTTTCTGGATTTTTTTCAATATAGGAGTAAGCTGTTTTGATTCCGATTTTTTTAAAATCCAGTGTTGTAAGCATTTTGAATTCCTCCTGTCGATGTAGTACTGTTATCGTACAGGGGAAAGAAGAAAAAATGAATAGACAAAGTCCCTCTGTATGTAGAATTTTATACATACAGAGGGACTTTGTCTAAGAAAAACAGGATGAAACTGGTAAATTCAGTCGGAAAGCTGCCCGATATTAAATTGCAGGCTGCGCTGCAGCATGGGCAGCAATCGTTTAAAGTCCAGATCGTAGTTTTCATCCAAATCGTTATCTAACCATTCACGGAGGATTCCCACGAAGGCCAGCGTATATATTTTGATAACCAAAGCTTTGTCTGTTTCGCTGATGGGCGATTCTGCGGTATAGCGGGAAACAGCAATTTCTACCAAAGGACGGAGATCGTTTTTTAAGGTTTTTTCCAGCAATGGGTGGGCTAAAGAATGATAGGTATTTAAAATGAATGTTTTATTTGTTTTCAGATAATCGAGCAGAATGTCCCAATTTTTTAGAGTATCCTCGCCAAACGTATGGCTGCTTAATAATTGCTGGCGTTCTTGCTCCAGTGTCCAGTCCAGCAGATCGTAAATATCCTGAAAGTTGTAGTAAAATGTCTGCCGGTTTACTTTGCAGTCTTCGGCCAGTTCTGTAACGGTGATTTTGTCCAGTGTTTTTTTGGTCAGCAGTTTTTTCAGCGAGTTTGCCAAAAGCTGTTTGGTAGCGTGCGCCATGGAACCATCCCTCCCTGTTAGGTTTCATTATATAATAAGGCTATGGGAATAGCAACGAAATGAAACGTGGAGAAAAAGTAACATTTTTTCTAATGTTGCAACAGAAAAATCTTATTTAATATGTTCTTGACAAGATTAGGTCGGATATATATAATTAAAAAGGTTAAGTAGTGATTGTATTTGACAGTGCTTCTGATTAAAGGAGTGGCAAAATTGGCTTTGGAATTAGATATCAGCAGAATACGCAGTGTAAAGGGCAGTGAAGAACACTACCATTTAGAAACTGCAGTATTTGATTTTATGGACGACGACTGGCAGCTGGTCAAGCCGCTGGTGATCGATGCCGAAATCAGCCATCAGGATAAATTTTTATACCTGAAAGGACATGCTAATACTGCCGTAAAAGGGAATTGTTCCCGATGCTTGGAGCAGGTGGTGGTTCCGGTAGAATGCAGTTTTGCAGAGCAATTGCTCTATACAAAGGATGTATCGCTTTTTTCCCATTTAGCAGTTGGTGAAGTGGAAGAAAAGTATTTTATCTATGATAATGATACTTTGGAGATCACGGACATCATCCGGGAAAGTATATTGGCGGTTTTACCACTGAAAATCTTGTGCAAAGATGATTGCCGTGGCTTATGTCCAAAGTGTGGAAAAAACTTGAATCAAGGTCAATGCGATTGCGATTTACATGAGGTAGATCCTCGTTTAGCCATTTTGGCAAAATTGAAGGAAACTGAGGAGGTGTAAAAAATGGGTGTAGCACCAAGTAAAAGATCTAAAGCAAGAACAAGAAGAAAAAGAACAGCATGGTCCAGATTAACTGCTGCAGGTACAATGGAATGCCCACAGTGTCATGAACCAAAGCTGCCGCACAGAGTTTGCCCTTCCTGCGGTTATTACAAAGGCCGTGAAGTGGTAGCAAAAGAAGTTGCAGCTGCTGAATAATAGCACACACGATATGGTTTGAAACCATACTGAAAGACAATCGACGAAGTTTCGTTGGTTGTCTTTTTTATTTGTATCTGTTAAAATATAACCGGAAGGGTTGTTTATTAGCTGCGACAGGGTGTTGCGGTATTGGATTGCGTGGAAAGGAGCAGATTTTTATGAAAAAACGATTCTATGGTGCTATGTTTATTTGCCTATTGAGTGCGGTATTTTTTATGGGCTGTGGTTCAGATGTGCCGGAAGAACCCATTGACCAGGAGCCTGCTGTCAGTGATACGGCAGTATCCGCCGGTGCTGATGTTCAGCAGGAATTTCCCATTTTCTTAGGCGGCGCTACTGAGTTGAAGCCCAGTGATCTGTTGATTGCTGCAGAGGCTGTTGTCATAAAGGAGGACGATACAGAGGTGATGTTTCAGGTGAGTTGCCCTTACGGAAATGCAGCCAAATTGAAAGTATACTATGGCAGTCGTAAAGGACAGACGGAATCTACAATCGCTTATTTTGAAACGTCAAAGGATGAAAGCGAAGGAACGCTGACAGCCGCTTTGCCTGCCGGAACCTGGTATTTTACTATAGAGAATGGCGGCTCCCATAATATTTTGGTAGAATCCGCCACAATGGATCTGCAGTGATAATTTTGTATGGAATAGATGATAGAGGAAAAAGCTCAGAGAGGAAGCAAATTTGCTTCCTCTCTGAGCTTTTTTGTTAGAGCGCTGTATAAAATTGACGAACTAATTTTAAAATCAGTTTTTCTTCCATGGTTAAATGATTATCATTGGGATAAATCAAATAATTGGTTAACGCATGCTCAGAATCTCGAAGCGGATACAGTTTGATCAAGCCTGATGCTGCATAAATATCGTTATGGAAAGCCAGTTTGGGTAAAAGACCCACCATGTGATTATCGGCGATAGCTTTTTTGATCCCGTCATAGGTAGGGAATGTAGTATAGTTTGTAATTACGTCATAGAGCGGTGCAACAGGTTTTCCTTTGAAAATGGGAAAATGGTCTACTACGGCAAAATGT
Source organism: uncultured Clostridia bacterium (assembly GCA_944391625.1). Lineage (GTDB taxonomy): Bacteria > Bacillota > Peptococcia > Peptococcales > Peptococcaceae > UBA7185. The sequence continues at coordinate 37,793 of CALXUG010000023.1, read as the reverse complement.
TCCCCCTCCAATTGGGGTAATGTCAGTGTTGGCTGTTTGGCAAGAGCAGATTGCGCTGCCACACATAAACAAAAACGATCCTGATACAGTTCTTCTATGGTAAAGCCTTCTAATTGGGCGCTGCTTTTATGTTCGGCCAGCATTTTTGTTTGAATGCTGCCGATGCCGATATTGGCTTCGGTGTTTTTCAATTTGGATAATATATTGCGGGAATTGGCTGCTGCTGCATGGAGAATGATATTATTGTCCTGCAGACGCAGTTGCTGGGATAAATATACCATCAAAAAATCGGTAGCACTGATATAGGCCAGAAAATGTACAATCCGTTTTTTTAATAAAATGCCGTTGGACAAAGTTTGAAAAGCCTGCGCTTTTGCTACAATGTCTTCGGCAATCAACAAGGCGTTTTCTCCTTGAGCAGTGAGCGTAAGTCCGGCAGAAGTACGTTTAAAAATTTTAATATTCAGTTCTTTTTCTATGGAGCGGATGATAGCGCTCAGTGTTGTCTGACCAATAAATAATTCTTCTGCTGTTTTGGAAATAGATTTATTGCGCGCCACTGCCAACAGACATTCTAAATCGTAAATCCGCATGTGAAAACTCCTTTTTACTATGATAACAAACAATGATATGGCTATTATAGCAAAAAAATTGCTGGCGCTATAGCAAAATCAACTCTTGGACAAAAAAGATTAATTTATATATAATATCGACAAGCCATTAATTCAGATTATATTATCTATTGTTGAAAGGGGTATTTTTGTTATGAGTAAGAATGTAAAGTATTATGTAAATGCAATCATTGGGATTGTATTGATGTTCGGCGTTGGCTTTATTCCACCGATCGAACCGCTGACCCATGTAGGTATGCAGATTTTGGGAATTTTCTGCGGTACTATTTATCTATGGAGTACTGTTGGTAATATCTGGCCCAGTGTATTGGGTATTATTGCATTGGGATTGACAGATTATTGTACCATTCTGGAAGCGGTTGCCAAAGGGATGAGCAGTCCGATTTTATTTCAGATTATGATGATGTTGATTGTAGCTGGTGGTATCAGTGAGACACAATTTGTCAGCGCGATTATTAACTGGCTGATGAGCAGAAAAATGGTGCAGGGCCGTCCTTGGTTGATTAGTGGAATTTTCTTGTTTGCTACATTTTTCTTAGTGGTTTTGGTAAATATTCCTGCCATTTTGCTAATGTGGGCGCTGCTTTATAATATGGCGGAGTTGGTTGGGTACAAAAAAGGCGATAAATATATGACAGCGATGGTTGTGGGAATGTTCTTGGCCTTTATGTTTGGTAACTGTTTCTTCCCATTCACTGGTATTCGTGCTGCAATGTGCAGTGCATTTACCAAAATGTCCGGCTTTGAAATTTCTTATTCTGTTTATATGCTGTCTGCGTTGGTTATGGGTACGGTTGGTTTATTGCTGTATTTGTTTGCCATGAAATTTATCTTCCGCGTGGATATCAGCAGACTGCAGGGTTTCTCTGTAGAGCAGCTGCTGCAGGAAAAAATTGTACTGACTTTACGGGAAAAAGTTGCTATTTATGGTTTTTTAATTGGTATGCTTTTTACCGCTCTGTTTGGTATCCTGCCAAAAAACAGTTTCTTGGGTGGTATTTTAGGTACATTATCCTTAAGTGGTATCTTTGCTTTGATGTTGGTCGTTTTAGCTGCCATTCGTATTGATGGCAAACCGGTGCTGGATGTACAGTTCTTAGCTGGTAAATATATGCAGTGGGGCGTAATATTCATTATCATGGCGATTTTGCCAATCGCTGATGCGTTTGCAGCAGAAGAAACCGGTATCAATCAGATGGTACAACAGTTGTTGGCGCCAATTTTCTCTGGATTAAGTCCAGTTATGTTTTTAATTTTTGTAGTTGCGCTTGCGCTTATTTTAACCAATATCGGTAGTAACATTGGTATGGGTATGATTTTATTGCCAATCGTCGTATCGGTTGCCCCAATGCTGGGTGCAAACAGCGCAGCGCTAGCATTACTGTTGATTTACTTAGTAAACATTGCGTTTATTTTACCGGGAGCCAGTCCATTGGCTGCACTGTTGTACGGAAATGAATGGATTAAGCCGACAGATATCTATCGGTATGGTATTTTTGGTGTCATGATTACCGCAATTGTAGCCTGTGTAGTACTTTATCCAATGTTAAATATTTTGATGTAAGAAGTGTTATCGTAGTTGTTGAAAACAGAAGGGCCTGTAAAGGCAGGTCATTCTGTTAATATAAAAATATGATATGAAAATTAATATTTTATTATCTTTTAGGAGGATTAAAAAATGGGTATTCCAAGTGTATTTCCTACAGGGACAACAATTTATAAACCAGAAAAATGCTGGAGTGGTTACACCTTAATGCCAATCAAAAAAGTTGGCGCTGTATTAATCGATATGAACGGGAATGTGGTGAAAGTATGGAAAAACTTTCAGGGCTTTCCGAACAAGCTGCTGCCAGGCGGTTATGTTATGGGTTCTTTAGGTCTGCGCGATTCTTCATTTTCCTATCAGGACCAGACAGATGTAACACAGGTTGACTGGGATGGCAATGTAGTATGGTCTTTTGATCATAAAGAGTTCATTGAAGACGAAGGACATGAACCTCGTTGGATGGCCCGTCAGCACCATGACTACCAGCGTGAAGGCAATCCAGTTGGTTACTATGTTCCGGGTATGGAATGCAAAACAGACAGTGGCAACACTTTAATTCTATGCCATGAAAATGTTAAAAATAAACGTATCAGTGATAAACAGTTGTTGGACGATGTTATTGTTGAAGTAGACTGGGAAGGTAATATTGTTTGGGAATGGCACATGAACAAACATTTTAATGAATTGGGTTTCTCTGAAGCTGCGAAAAACGTATTGTTCCGCAATCCCAACCTGCATAATACCAGAAATGGTGAATTATGCGACTGGATGCATATCAATTCCATGAGTGTACTGGGGCCCAATAAATGGTATGATGCCGGTGATGAACGGTTCCATCCGGACAACATCATCTGGGATGCTCGTGAATCCAATATTATGGCAATTATTAGCAAGGAAACCGGTAAAATTGTATGGCAGATTGGCCCGGACTTTACTGTAAGCAGAGAATTGCGCATGATTGGTCAGATTATTGGCCAGCATCATTGTCACATGATTCCACAGGGGCTGCCGGGCGCTGGCAACATTTTAATCTTTGATAATGGCGGCTGGGCCGGTTATGGTTTACCGGACAGAACGTCCAAAGATGGTACAAAAACAGATAAACGTGACCATTCCCGTGTATTGGAAATCAATCCAGTAACTCTGAAACTGGAATGGAGCTTTACTGCCAGTGATGTGAAAGAAGGTATGATGGGCATTGTAGAAAACACAGCTTTCTACAGCCAACTGATTAGTTCTGCACAGCGTCTGCCAAATGGAAATACTTTGATTACAGAAGGCAGCTTCTGCCGTTTGTTTGAAGTGACACCGGAAAAAGAAATCGTATGGGAATATCGCGCTCCATTTGATAAAGTAGCTCATTCTATGGTATACCGTGCATATCGGTATCCGTATGACTACGTGCCACAGTTGGAAAAACCAACAGAAGTTCCAGTAGAGCAGTTAGATAATATGACATTCCGTGTACCAGGTGCAGCGCCGGGAATGTTGGATAACTTTACGGAAGTGCCGGAAGCGTTGGGATATACATCCGCTATGGCTGCTTGTGTAACCGAAGAAGATGATCCAGACGCAGAAACAACAGCAAAATTCTAAGTATTTTTAGGGAGAATTGTTATAATGCAGTTGAATAAAGACGAAGTAAAAGCAGCTACTGTAACCAATGTATATCATTTACCTGTTAGTAAAATCGTTCCATTGCACAGGCATCAGAATCAGGATGAAATTTTTTATTGTGTTGCTGGTGAAGGATTTGGTGTATTAGAAAACAGTGAAGTTGTACTGAGCAAAGGGAAGGCATTTATCGTACCGGCAGGAGAAATGCATGCTCTACGTACTGGTAATCAGGAATTGTGTGTATGTTCTTTCCTGATTCCGGTTGTAGAAGATTAATAAAGTCTTGTTTGTTCACCATAATGCGTGATTATATTGTATAAATAGGTCATAGGTATCATACTATGGCCTATTTTTTTATTATTTTAGACTGAAACGTAGGGGCGAGATGAATTAACAAGTATATATTAATGAAAAGTGTAGGAAAGCTTTTGATCCGTTAACCGGGTGTCGGTTTTGCGGACTGATAGGCAGATAACAGGCTCAGCTGTTGGGCAATCAGGGAAATGGTGACAAAATAAAACAAATTATGTTCGTTTACAGATATTGTAAGTTATGGTATAGTAGGGACAAGGAAAAATTTGTAAATTATTTATGACAGGAGATAGTAAGATGAACGAACAAACAATGATTTGGTTTTTAAAAAAGTCTGCCCAGCATCAGCTGAGTCGGGAGGCTGTGATACTATGGATGGATTTTTATGCATATTTGCAGAACCTGAGCAGAGCCCAGTATCCCCGCATTGGCTTTATAGAATTGCGCAGCATTTGTGATTTGGAGCAGGAGCAGCTTCTGGCGGCATGTCGGGAACTGGAGGCGGCGGCTATGTTAAAAATGGAATTAAAGCAAGGGCATTTATATTGCCGGCTGGTTGCGGGGCGGCTGTATAAAACGCCCCATACCACAGCGGGGTAGAAGCGGAGGGGGGGCCTGTTATGAAGACCGTACATAGATATTTTTTGACAAAGCATGCCTGTTATAGGTTGTCCGTTCTCCAACTTACCTGACCGGAAAAGCGACGGGCATTGCGCAATTGCTTGGCTTGTTCTGTTCACAGGAATCCGCTTTATGACAGGTTGAACAGTCTGTGCTGTAATGGGCTGTAAATGAGAGTTTGACAAAGATAACAGGCATGGTAGATGGTTTTTGATTGTGAATCGCTGCAAGATTGATTGGTAAATGAAAACGCCGACTGCCGTTGGTTATCCACGTTATGCCGAATAACGGCTGTGGATTTCTTTGCACTGCTGTACGATTTCTTCCATGGCTTCGGTGGTGAAAACCAGACAATTTTTCTGACCGATCATTTTGCCGGCCTGCTTTAATTTTCCTTGGGAGATTCTGGTTTCCATCCAATCTGCCACAAAGGCCGGCGCGTATCCATTGGTGGAAAATAATCCGTCCTCTGCAAGGATTAGCGGATAATCATGCAGATATTGTTTAAACGACGCCCGTGGAAAGGCAAAGCTGTAAAGCATGTATTGCAAATCATATAAAAGCCAGGAATGGGCGTCTTCGTGCAAAGCGAAGTATCCTTTTTCTTCTACAAGTTGTCTGGCGGCGGAACGCACCCACTGTTCTGCCTGCGGAATACCGCAATTTCGGCAAATTTTTGCCAACAATGGCGAAAATGCGCCTTCCTCAACGATTTGAATCTGATAGGCCAGTTCCTCTTCCAAGGAGATGAGTTCTTCTTCCTCGGTCAGTCCCTGCACAAAGGTGGCGAAATCCGGCGCCAGGGTAATAATTTGCGAAGTTTCCATATTGACATAAGCCACAGAAGGCTCTCCATCTGTACCGCATTGCCGGTAATCCAACAAAATCAGGTCAAATCCTGCCGAAGGGCAATCACAGATATAAACGCCGTAATCAGGATAATGCCAGATTTCTTTGAATAATTTGTTGCCGGCAGCACCGCACAAAGAGTTCATCTTTTTGCGGCCGATATTCAAAAATCCTGTAATTTCTACATAATTCAAGTCATCCTGGTCGTCTTCTTCCGGCAATGGATAACAGGTGGCATAAGGAATGCCGCCGTTGTGCTGCTTCATAAGCGCAATATAAGAATCGGGCAGTTTATAGCCCAGCTCGTTTTCAATGGACGCAATTAAAAGATCGTCCGGCGTTTCGTCCACATATTCCTCTAATGCTAACTCGTCATCGTCCCAAAATTGTTCTAGGTCCAACTGGGGGAAATAATTTTTTGTCATAGTGTATCATCCTTTTTGATATGGTTTTGTATCATTTTTGCAAGAGTCATCTGGGGAAATTATAGCATATTGCGGAAAGTGTGAAAAGAAGCTATGAAAAAACAATTCGGAAACACGGAGAGAAGCCGGAATGTCTGCACACATTCCGGCTTCTGGGGGGACATCTATACGATAAAAAAGATGGAACTAACAAAATAATATAGAACGGCTTTTACAGAGCAGCAAAACAGATATTAGAATCAGGACAATTAAGCCTGAAAGGTGCGGTCAAATCTCTCGCTGAGCGGTTCGCCGGTGAAGAAACTACTGTAGTATTCTATCATCACGGAGACGGCTTCTTCCAGCGAAAACTGATACAATTCCATCAGTTTTTTATTGCTTTCTTTGCAAGCGGGATTGGGTACAGGATTTACAATCAGACCGCCAAGCAACTGTTCTGTATGGGTTAGCCGGAGAATTCGGCGAATGGTGTATCGTTTGGACGGCGTGGGGCTGACAAGCAGCCGATGATAAAATTTCATGCTGCGCAGTCCGTAATAGATTTGTTCCGGTGTTAGCGGAATAAAAATCTGTGAGATCAGCTCACACAGGGATATATCTACGGGCAAATGCTCGGTTGCGTTGGTGTTCAGCGGATCGATATGCTGCTGCACCATCAGCATGCGGTCAAATTCGGTTTCCATTTCTACATGAGAAATTTTACAGGTTTTTAACCGTTCATAGATATAGCCGTGGCAATTGCTGTCCAGGATAAAGTGGCAGAGAAATCCCAACGTGTAAGCCAATAACTGGGGATCCTGCTGTTGTAAAGCGACGGTATCTCTTGCCTGGGCGAAAAAGTAACGAGATGGAAATTTATGCATCTGAAATCCTACCCGCGATACCGAGTTGGGCAAAAAGGGACGATAGTAAAAAATAATATCAGGACCATGCTGCCCAATTTGATATAGTTTTAGGTTAGACCTGATTACTTCCTGTAAATAGTCAGGCAGTTTGGGAATAAGCTGCTGCCCGAATAAATAGTGGGCAAAATTGGATGGCATTGCGATTCCTCCAATCGATAAATAAAGTATAATACTTTTTTGTAATGACATTATGAAGTTTATGTAAAGCTTTTAAAAAATATTTTAAACAGTCGCCGGTATTTTTCAGGCCGCCATTCTGGAAAAAAAACAAAAGATGTGATATAATCAAGCAGGTTGTATAGAATACTACGTATCAGATAGAATTTTTATGCAGCTTGCTGATTGATAAACACAATACACAAGATGGAGGTCTTTTTATGCTAAATATCGGATGGATGGAGCTTCTGCTGGTACTTGGGGTCGCTTTAATTATTTTTGGGCCGGGTAAACTGCCTGAATTAGGGCAAACTTTAGGAAAAGCCATTCGGGAGTTTAAGGGCGCGATCAACAATATTGATGCAGACATCAAAAAAGAAGTAAACGATATCAAAAATGATGTGCAGGAAGTAAAGGATGCTGTGGATATCAAAGCTACCATTCAAGATATTCAGACAGATATTAAAGATGCAGTGAAGGTTGATTTGGACGATTCGGTTAAAAAGCAGTAAAAGAAAGAGTTCCATAGACCAGTGTAACACACAAGCTTGTAGATATAGTTACAATTTGATAAAAGACAATCGGGCAATGCAGGGTTGCCGCTAAAAGTTGGTGAAATTATAATATGGATGAGAAATACGCGCCGATCATGGAGCATTTAGAAGAATTACGCACAAGGATCGTCCGCAGTGTGTTGGCGTTATTTTTGGGTATGATTATATGTGTTGCGTTTTTTCAGCAGCAGTTGACAGATGTTTTTATGGGGCCTTTTCAGGAGTCATTAAGTCATCAGTTGGTGATCACCCAATTTACAGAAGGGTTTTTGTTTCAGTTGAAAATAGCTTTGCTGGGCGGTTGTGTGCTGGCCAGTCCGGTGATTATCTGGCAGATTATGCGTTTTGTTTTGCCAGCGTTGTACAGCAATGAAAAAAAAGTGTTTTTTATTATGATGTTTTTTGGGGTGGCCTTGTTTGTAGGCGGTGTTTGTTTTGGTTATTTCCTGGTACTGCAGCCGGTGATGTCTACACTGATTCGGTTGGCGGGGCCGGATATTACCCCTATGATTACGGCCAGCTCTTATATGTCGTTTGTATTGGGTTTTTTGATTCCCTTTGGTCTGGTGTTTGAAATTCCAATGGTAACTTATTTTTTAACTATGGTGGGAATTATTACACCGGATCTGCTGAAGAAAAACAGAAAATATGTGTTGTTGGTCATTTTGATTTTAGCCGCGCTGCTGACACCGCCGGATATTGTCAGTCAGTTATGTTTAGCGGCACCTATGCTGCTTTTATATGAAATCGGAATCCAGATTTCGCAGTTTGTCTATAAAAGAAAGCTGAAAAAAGAAAGAAAGAAAGCCAATGTATAATTTTGCAGGAAATTTTGAGGAGGTATTCTTATGGGAGTTTTGATTAATATCGGCAGCATCATGGGAAAAGACATTCTGAATCTGACAGATGGAACAATGATTGGCAAAGTTTGCGGCGTTGCGCTGACACCGGATAATAAGGTTGCCGGATTAAAAGTGAAAGAAAAGAAATTTATGGGCAATGTCAATATTGTGCCTTTTGAAAATGTAAAAGCCTTTGGCGCTACCATTACTTTAAATGGTATTGATGGTTCTGTTTGTGCAGAAGTGCGTGATGGGCTGGGCAAAAATGTGATTACCGCCGATGGAAATCTGCTGGGGCGTGTAGAAGAGTTGGCTTTTGATGCGGAAACCGGTCAGGTTGCCGAAATCGTAATCAAAGGTGAACTGGTAGAAACCTTGGTTGGCGGCAGAGGTATCCTGCCTGGTGAAAAACTGGTCAGCTTTGGGAAAGATGTGGTGGTTGCAGCTGAAAATATCAGCGCAGAGGATTTCCATGTGCCAGCGGAAGAATTTTATGGTGATTGGAAAGCGATGGATGAAGTTCTGGAAGAAATTGATTCCAGCGAAGGTATTTTCTTTGATGAGGACGGCTTTGAACAGCATACTGGTGAAGGAAAAGCGTCCGCCGGTATGGAAGGCGCCATTGACAGCCTGACCAAAACGGTAGAAGAAGGTTTTAATAAGTTAAAAGACGAAGTAACCAGCGAACGTTTTAAAGAGCAGACAGATCGTTTTATCGACCGTTTTAGTGATGAAGCCAAAAATCTGTTTTGCGATATGCGGGAATGGGTAAAAAATATCGATACCGAAAGTATTAAAAGTAAAATCAATCGCAAAGAAGAACCGGAAGATATTCTGGCGGCAGATTTGGTTGCGCAGTTGGATAATCTGACAGTAGAAAAACCGGTGCTGGATGAAGAAGGCAACGTGATTGTATGGCCGGGACAGATTATCGGTAAGGAAGAAATCAAAATTGCTTTGCGCAGCGGAAAATTGCAGGATCTGCTGGATTTGGCCACTGTTTCTTTGCTGGGAGATCAGGAGGATACAGCAGCGGTTGTTGATGAGGAAGAACCGGAAATCGAAGTAGAAGTGATTGTTGCAGAACCGGAAGAAGACACATCTACAGCTTGTGTCACCGAAGAAGCAGAAGAAGATGCTTTTATTCTGGAGGAAGCTGCAAAAATGGAACAGGCGGAAGAAGCTGTTAATGCAGAACCAGCTGAAGTTACAGAAGCGGCTGAGGAAGTAGAAGTAAAAGAAGAAAAAGCAGAGAAGACAGAGGAATAAAACATGCAGCTCTGCCGGCTGTATTGGCTGGCAGAGCAATTGCATAGATTGATACAAAGAGGTGTTTTTATGCAGGATATTTTAACATTACAAGAATTGCCGATGGGTCAGATGGGAGAGATTGTGTCTTTATCAGAAGAACATCAGAATGCGATCTATCATGAATTAGGTGCCGGTGTTGGAATGACAGTTATGGTTCTGCAGAAAGCCGTAAACTGGCTGGTACAGATTGGATACAGTCAGGTAGATGTGGGAAGTAACTATTTACAGCACATTAAAGTAAAGCCCATTGGCATTTAATGTTGTCAGAATTAATAGAATAGTATGAAATGTATGATAAAAAGCCACTGCTTATTGTACAAAATAACGTGTGATTGCGGAACGCATGCAGGGATAATGAGCATGTAAGAAAAACTCCTCGATTTTGCGTTATTTTGCCGTATGGATATTATGAGCAGACAGGCTTTTTTCTTTTAGCAGTAACAGAGGAGGAATGAAACCATGATGATAACATCGGCCGGCGCCAATAAATTGCTGCGCAAGCTGGAGGATGACAAGCAGTTTTTGCTGTCTCAGGAGAATGCAGCCGCTACTTATATTGTCAGCGAAGGTATGGAGCCTATTGTGCCTGATTATGATTATCGCCAAACGGCGCAGACATTGCTGGAAATTGAAGAAAAGATTCGTACAGTAAAGCATGCATTAAATGTGTTTAACAGCACTACCGTATTGGACGGGCTGGGGATTACCATTGATACGGCATTGGTGCAGATGGCGCAGCTGAATCAGCGAAAGAGCACACTGGATGTTATGCGCCGCCGCTTAGAAAAAGAGCGGGTCGCCAACTTTGGACACAGCAATTTGGTGGAATACAAATGTATCAATTACGACTTGGCAGAAATTCAGGCCGATTATCAGATTATTAATCAGCAGATTACCGATATTCAGCTGGCATTGGATCTGACCAATCAGACTAAGACGTTTGATTTAGATATTCAGCTTTAATCAGCTATTCCGGCGCGGCCTCGCCATTGCCAATTGGAGATTAGGGTTATGTTCAGTGTTGATGTTTATTTTGTTATTGCGTTATTGGTTATCCGTTTAGGTTCAAAGTTTGTCAATTACAAAAAGATGCTATCTGCACAATCTTGGAAATCGTTCTGATTTCCGCTAGAGGCGGCGCAAAAACTTACGGCAGGGGAAGTATTGGTTTTATCCTGTCAATCAAATATGGAAACATGAAAATATGGAAAATAGTAAAGAGGCTGGAGAACCGGCTGTTGATACCATCAGGTATGATACTCGATGGAGAAACAACAGCTGGTCAATCCAGCCTCTTTGTTGTTATAGAGAGTGCGTTTTGTATGGAATCCTGTTTCACGCCTTCAGCTGATCAATTTCTGTCAGCCACAGAGCCGATACTGCGTCGCTGGGCATGCGCCAGTCGCCGCGAGGGGACAAAGCAACGGAGCCTACTTTAGGGCCGTCAGGCAGACAGGAACGCTTAAACTGCTGATTGAAGAACCGACGGAAAAAGGTACGCAGCCAGTGCAAAATCACTTCGTTTTGGTAAATATCGGCGAAGGCCTGCTGAGCCAGATAATAGATTTTTTTTGGTGAAAAGGCCCAGCGCACTGCGTAATACAAAAAGAAATCGTGTAGTTCATAAGGGCCGACCAAATCTTCTGTTTTCTGCGCGATCTGGCCGTCCTGAGCAGGCAGCAGTTCCGGGCTGACCGGTGTGTCCAGAATATCCAGCAGTGTAGTCTGCAATTTGGCGTTGTCGGTGGTGTCTGCCGCATAACGCACAATATGGCGCACCAGTGTTTTGGGGATAGAGCCGTTCACGCCGTACATAGACATATGATCGCCGTTATAGGTGGCCCAGCCCAGCGCCAGTTCAGACAAATCGCCGGTGCCCACCACCAGACCATTGGTTTGGTTGGCGATATCCATCAACACCTGTGTCCGTTCTCTGGCCTGTCCGTTTTCAAAGGTGACGCTGTGATCGGCAAAATCATGGCCGATATCGGCAAAGTGGGCTTTTACCGTATTGCCGATGTCTACAGTGCGGAAGGTAACGCCCAGTTCCTGACAAAGAAGCTCAGCATTGGAGCGGGTGCGGTCGGTAGTGCCGAAGCAAGGCATGGTAACAGCCACAATATCGGTGCGGGGCCGTTCCAGTAAATCCATGGCTTTTACTGCCACCAGCAGAGCCAGGGTGGAATCCAGACCGCCGCTGATGCCGATAACCGCTGTCTTTGACCCAGAATGCACCAGTCGTTTTTTCAGCCCTTGTGCCTGAATGGATAAGATTAACTCGCAGCGTTCAGCGCGGTGGTTTTGGTCGGCGGGCACAAAGGGCAGCGCGTCGATTTTTCGTGTCAGCGGGCAGCTGGTCTGCGCAGTAAAGGTGCAGTGATAATAGCCCCGCTCTGCTTGATTTAGTGGAAAGGTATTCATTCTGCGCCGTTCCTGGCTCAGTTTCTGCACATCAATTTCGCTAATGGTCAGTCCGGTGTCAAATAACTGACTTTCTGCTAATACAACGCCATTTTCCGCAATCAGATTATGTCCGGCAAAAACCACATCGGTGGTGGATTCTCCGTAACCGGCGTTAACGTAAACATAGCCGCATAACAGGCGGGCAGATTGTCCTGTTACCAGCTGGCGGCGGTAGTCTGCTTTGCCGATTAATTCGTTGCTGGCCGATAAATTGCAGATAACAGTGGCGCCGGCCATAGCATGATGGGTGGAAGGCGGCAGCGGCGCCCACAAATCTTCGCAGATTTCTACCGCAAAGGTAAAGTCAGGCAGCTGTTGGCACTGAAATAACTGTTTGCTGCCGAACAGGGTAGTGTCCTGCCCGATTGGACGGAGCGCATCACTGTAAATGGTGGCATCGGCAGGGGCTGTGTTGAAATGCCGCTGTTCGTAAAATTCGCCATAGGTAGGCAAAGAGGACTTGGGTACAATGCCCAGCACTTCGCCCTGCTGCAATACAACAGCGCAATTATATAGTTTACCTCCATGGATAACAGGCGCACCTACCACCGCCACTGACTGTAGCTGGCGGCTGGCTTCTATCAGTTTTTGCAGGCCGTTCATGCAGCCCTGCAGCAATACCGGCTGCAAAAATAAATCTCCACAGGTGTAGCCTGTCAATACCAGCTCTGGAAACACCACAAGATGACAGCCTTTTTCTTCGGCCTGCTGCCACAATGCCAGGATAGCATCGGTATTGTATGCGCAGTCCGCTACCTTAATTTCGGGCGTTGCAGCGGCAACCTTTACAAATCCGTATTCCAATATAAAAACCTCCCAAACAGGCTGCTGCTTCAAAGGAGCGCAGCCCTAAATGATTTCGTTAACGGTATGAAACTGTTTTTATTGTACTCCAATCATTACAAAGAAACAAGAATTTCTTCGATGGCATATAAGGGCAGATTCAGCAGCCATTCCTCTTTGCGGTAGTCGGACATGGAAGTACGGATAGCAATTTCCGGCTGAAATTTGTCATGATAGCTGCGCAGGCTTTTTGCACGCAGATTTTCTTCTGCCTTGACTTCGATTGGAATGATGGTTTCGCCAGTATCAATTACAAAATCAATTTCGCAGGAACCACGGTCATTGGTGTAGTAATAGGTGTTTAACTGGGGGATTGTGGCTAGTTGCTGCATGACAAACTGTTCTGTAAGCGCTCCCTTAAATTCCACAAATAAATCGTTGCCATCCAGAAGTGTCTGCTGCCGCAAACCTGTCATACAGCCAAGCAAGCCAACGTCGACAATAAATAGTTTAAAGGCTTTCAGATCTTCATAGGCTTTTAATGGCAGCTTCGGTGTGTTTATACGACTGATCTTATGCACAAGCCCACAGTCGGAAAGCCACATAATGGCAGCTTCGTAGTCTTTAGCTCTGCCGCCTTCTCTGACAAGCCCATACAGAAATTTTTTATTTTCTTTGGCTAATTGAGAAGGAATGCTGTTCCACAACATACGGATTCGCGGCACAATTTCATTGGGCGCGTGTTTGGAGAAGTCCTGCTCATATGCGGCAAGAATTCGTTGCTGGATATGGCGCACCTGATTGAAATCGTTATTTTCGGAGAAATGCAGCACAGCTTCCGGCATTCCGCCAACAAAGTAATACAATTTTAGAGCATCTATATAGATATGTTTAAATGCGGTGATCATGGAAAAATCGTTGCTGTCCAGTAGTTGTGCAAAACGTTCTTTTCCTGTAGCCATTAAAAATTCGCGGAACGATAAAGGATAGAGCTTTAAAAAATCTACTTTTCCAACAGGAAAGGATGTTCCGCTGTGCAGTGCCAAGCCTAATAAAGAACCTGCGCAAATAATATGGTATTGTGGTGCGTTTTCGCAAAAATATTTCAGGCTGGACAATGCTTTTGGTACTTCCTGCACTTCGTCAAAAATCAATAATGTAGTGTTCGGGTCGATTTTTCGACCGGCATATAATTCCAGTCCCAAGATTAAACGATCTGTGTTGAGATCTATGGAGAATAACTCTGCCATACGAGAATTAGAATCAAAGTTAATGTACACAGTATCTTTATATGCTTTCTGACCGAATTCTTTCATCAGCCAGGTTTTGCCTACCTGACGGGCACCTTCGATAATGAGTGGTTTGCGATATTTGCTTTCTTTCCATTTGTAAAGCGTTTCCATTGCAAATCTGTACATAGACATTCCTCCTTGCCCAAGTTAGTTATAGTATAACGCAATATAACAAAAATTACAATGAACTATTGTGCAAGTAATACACTTTTTACAACGAAAAACAGTTTTAGAATACATTTTTTACAGTGAATGTATGGTGTCTGTTGAATATGACCAAAAATAGATTAAAGCTTCTGGGAAAAAAACATTGTAGAGATGGATTGATTCTTGCAAATTTTTCAGGGAGTTGTTATAGTGAAAACAGAAATTCCATTGCAGGAGGCGCTTTTATGAGATATTATACAGAGTTGCCCACAATGGCAGGTTTGCTGCGTATTGTGGAGGAAAATGATGCCATTGTACAGATTCAGTTTGAACAGGAGCAGAAAACAGTAGGTGATGCCGCATTGCAGGATACGCCGTTGCTTTTGGAAGCGAAACGGCAGCTGGAAGAATATTTTGCCGGATTACGGGCCAGTTTTTCACTGCCTTTGAATCCCCAGGGCACAGCCTTTCAAAAAAAGGTGTGGCAACAGCTGGAAGCCATTCCGTATGGTCAAACCCGCACCTATGGCCAGATTGCAGCAGCTATTGGGCAACCCACAGCCAGCAGAGCAGTAGGCGGCGCCAACCACAATAATCCCATTGCCATTGTGATTCCCTGTCACCGTGTCATCGGTGCCAGTGGCAAACTGACCGGTTATGCTGGCGGCTTGGATATTAAGGAAAAGCTGCTGCGGTTGGAAGGGGTAGAAGTGTAGGCGGATAGAAAAATTGTGCAGTACAAAAAAATCCCGAGCAGGTTATTGCCAAAAAGCAACAATCGGTTCGGGATTTTCTGATTCTTCAGCCGCTGGATGCAGCATTGCCCAACTGTTTTTGCAGCTGCTTTTTATTGCCAAAGGCGATAATGGGAATGCAGCTTAAAATCAGCAGAAAGCCGACAAAGTCCAATCCGGTCAGCGGTACGTTTAAAAACAGCACCGAGATAATCATGGAAGCCACTGGTTCCACCGAGGACAGAATGCTGCCGGTAACACTGCCCACAATGCTGACACCGGCCTGATAAAAGCAAAATGAGCAGACCGTACCGGGAATGATGACCATTGCCATATGCAGATAGAGCGCAGGATTTACAATCACAGAAATATTCCATGGGCGGAACAAAAGCAGCAAGGCAATGCCGCCAATCAGCATACCCCAGCCGATGATGACCAACAGATCAAAGCTGCGCAGCAATCGACGGGGCTGCATGGTGTAAACTACAAAAGAAGCGGCGCTGACCAGTCCCCAAAACAACGCCAACGGATTAATCACCAGCGCGCCCAGATTTAGGTGGGTGGTGCAAACAAAAGCGCCGGCAATGACCAATACCACCGAGATGGTTTCATAAAACCGGGGCAGCCGTTTTTCGGTGACGACTGTGTACAGCAAAATCATAACCGGTGACATATAGGCCAAAACGGTAGCCAAAGCCACATTGGAATATTGAATAGATGTGTAGTAGGCGTACTGACACAGGGCGGAGCCTAATAAGCCAAAGAGCAGTAGGTCAGCAATATTTCGTTTATCCTGCCAAACGGTAAAAATGTTTTGCCGACGAACCAGAGAAAAGAGCAGCAGCAAAATGCCTGCTATAGTCAGCCGGATGGGCACCAGCCAGTTAGATGTCATTTGGTTGTGCTGAAACAGATATTGACCGCAGGAGCCGCCGACAGCCCAAAAAATGCCGCCGCTGATAGCCAGCACATAGCCCATTGTCATTGATTTTTGTAAACCGTTCAAGATGAAGACCTCTTTCCTTGCAGCCACGCGGGCTGATACTTATGTTGATACCAATCTATGATTTTATAAGCAGTCCAGCCGCTGGCAATACCTAAAATCATACCTGCCAGAATATCGCTGGGGAAATGCACGTACAGATACAGCCGAGAGAAGGCAATAGTTGCTGCCAGTAAGAAAGCTGCAAACCCTTCTTTCCTGTGATGAAGGAACAGCGCAGTAGCCGCCGCAAAAGAAGCAAAGGTATGCCCGGACGGAAAGGAAAAATCGTCCAGCGGCGGAATCAGCAGCACCATGTCAGGAAAATAGCTGTAAGGTCTGGCACGGGCAATCAGTGGTTTTAAAGTAACATTGCCGATAAGCAGGCAAAATATCAACGCCAGTGCCATAGCCAGTCCCGCTTTGCGATAGCGGGGAATCAGCAGTAGAATGGCAGACAGGATGATCCAGCCTATACCTGCATTCCCAAATGAGGATATCACAGGCAGGATGGCATCCAACAAGTCTGTATGCAGCGTGGCAATGAAATCAAGAATGGCGAATTCAAAGTCCATAGAAAAACTCCTTTGTTTTACAAGAATATTGTCCAATCGTCAATCCAATATTATAGCAGGTCTTGGGGTAAAATCAAGCCATACCGTCCGCTGACAGTATGGCTATATGCTATCATTGTTATGATGGTTGCTCTGTCAGCTGATACCAGAGACGATAGTAGATGCCCTGCCGTTGTAACAGTTCTTCGTGGCTGCCTGCTTCGGCGATGCCGTCAGAATCCAGCACCAGAATCCGATCGTAATTTTTTATGGTGGTCAGACGATGGGCGATGGTCAGCGTGGTGCGGCCGTGGGCCAGCGCCTCCAGGCTTTGACTTACCATAATTTCGCTTTCGTTGTCCAAAGCGCTGGTGGCTTCGTCTAAAATCAAAATCGGCGGATTCTTTAAAAAGATGCGGGCGATGGCAATGCGCTGTTTTTGTCCGCCAGATAGCTTTACGCCCCGTTCTCCCACATAGGTGTGGTATCCATGGGGCAGTGCCTGGATAAACTGAGCGGCTCCGGCGCGGGCAGCAGCCTGTTGAATTTCCGCTTCTGATGCGTCCGGTTTTCCGTAGGCGATGTTTTCCGCAACGGTGCCGCTGAATAGGTAGACATCCTGCTGCACAATGCCGATGGCGTTGCGCAGGCTTTGCAGCGTGACTGTGCGAATATCCTGCCCGTCAATATAGATAGTGCCTTCGGTTACATCATAAAAACGGGGGATCAGGTTGCACAGGGTTGTTTTACCGCCGCCGGAAGGGCCTACCAGAGCCAATCTTTCTCCCGGTGCAATGGATAAATGGATATTGTGCAGCACGTGATTGTGGTCGTCGGGATATTCAAAGCTGACATTCTGAAACTGAATAGCTCCCTGCTTCACCTGCAGCGGAACAGCATCCGGCGCATCGGTAATATCCACCGGCGTATCCATGATTTCAAAAAATCGTTCAATGCCGGTCATACCACGCTGGAACTGCTCTGCAAATTCTACAATACGGCGGATGGTGGCAATCAATGTGGATACATACAGTACATAGGCAACCAAATCGCCGGGGGTGATGGCCTGGTATATTACAAACAATCCGCCGGCCAGAATGACCAGCAAATACATAAGGCCGTCAAACAGTCGTGTGGATGCTTGAAACAGCGCCATATAATGATAGGACTGCTTTTTGATTTGTTTAAACTGTTGGTTTCCCTGAGCAAATTTTTCCGTTTCCATTTTTTCTGCGCCAAAGGCTTTGATTACCCGCTCACCCAATAGGCTGTCTTCAATTTGGGCGTTCAGTTCCCCAATCTGGATGCGCTGCTGACGAAAAGCTGCCCGCAGACGGGTGTTCAATATGGTAGAAACTATAATCATCAAAGGTACGCAAAGAAAAATCAGTATGGTCAGCGGTACATTATAGGTGCAGAGAATGGCAAAGCTGACCAGAATTTTTAATGTGGCGATAAAGAATTCCTCCGGACAATGATGGGAAAACTCTGTTACTTCAAATAAATCATTGGTGATGCGGCCCATGATCTGTCCGATTTTGGTATTGGAATAGTAGGCGTGGCTCAGTCGCTGCAGATGGTTGAAGGCATCGCGGCGCATGTCAGTTTCAATGTAAACACCCATGACATGACCCATGTCGGCCATGTAATATTGGGCAGCGGCGTCAATAAGCCGCAAAACCAGATAAAGAAAGGTTAATTTTAAAATCAGTCCCACTGTCAAAGCAGCCAGATCCTGCATAGCGGTGTTGGTGATGGTGCGCAGAATTAAAGGCAGCACCAGATCGCACAGACAGGTGAGCGCTGCGCAGAATAAATCCAGCGCCATTGTCTTGCGATATTTTTTCTGATAAGGCCAGAATCGGCGTATTAGTTGCAGATTGGAATATTGAGGCTGTGCCGATTGTTCCATTAGTATCGCG
The DNA here is from genome assembly GCA_944391625.1 of uncultured Clostridia bacterium. Classification (GTDB taxonomy): domain Bacteria; phylum Bacillota; class Peptococcia; order Peptococcales; family Peptococcaceae; genus UBA7185. The sequence continues at coordinate 19,146 of CALXUG010000023.1, read as the reverse complement.
TCCTTTCTGGAAAAGTTGAAACGATAAAATTGCAAGAGAGATAGAAACACAGCATTTTTCAAAAAATGTGAAACGGCTGTATTTCTTTCCTCTATCATGCAGTGCATTTTGCACAAGCTGCAAAAACACCCTCCAGGCAAAAGCCGGAGGGTGCATAGCTGCAAAATTGCAATAGATTACCGTTCGGTGACATTCATATTATTATTTTTAACCACAACATCGTGAGAGCCGCCTTCTACAATACTGGTAGCGGATACCAGTGTCAGACGGGCATTCTGCTGTAATTGCGGAATGGTCAGCGCGCCGCAGTTGCACATGGTGGAGCGCACTTTGGCCAGTGTCACGCCTACATTGTCTTTTAAAGTACCGGCATATGGCACGTAGGAGTCAACGCCTTCTTCAAAGGATAGCTTGCCTGCGCCGCCCAAATCATATCGCTGCCAGTTGCGGGCGCGGTTGGAGCCTTCACCCCAGTATTCTTTCATGTAGTTGCCGTTGATGATTACCTTGTTGGTTGGGCTTTCTTCAAAACGGGAGAAGTAACGGCCCAGCATTACAAAGTCTGCGCCCATAGCCAGAGCCAGTGTAATGTGATAGTCGTGTACGATACCGCCGTCGGAACAGATTGGGATATAAATACCGGTGGTCTGATAATATTCATCACGGGCTTTAGCAACTTCAATCACAGAAGTAGCCTGGCCGCGGCCGATCCCTTTGGTTTCTCTGGTGATACAGATGGAACCGCCGCCGATACCAACTTTGATAAAATCAGCGCCAGCCTGGGCTAAGAATAAAAAGCCCTCTTTGTCTACTACGTTACCAGCGCCAATTTTTACAGTGTCGCCGTATTTTTCCCGTACCCATTGGATGGTACGGCTCTGCCATTCGGAAAAGCCTTCGGAGGAGTCGATGCACAGTACATCGGCGCCGGCTTCTACCAGAGCAGGGATTCGTTCTTCGTAGTCACGGGTATTTACACCAGCGCCTACAATATAACTTTTGTTGTCATCTAATAATTCCAACGGATTTTCCTTGCGGGAATCATAGTCCTTACGGAATACGATATACAACAAATTCTGATTTTCATCTACCAGTGGCAGAGAGTTCAGTTTGTGATCCCAGATAATGTCGTTAGCTTCTTTCAGTGTAGTGTTTTGATCGCCACAGATTAAACGTTCAAATGGGGTCATAAATTCAGATACTTTTGTGTCCAAAGACATCCGACTTACCCGATAATCACGGCTGGTTACGATACCCAATAATTTTCCGTTGCCGGTACCGTCAGCGGTGACAGCCATGGTGGAATGGCCGGTCTGTTTTTTCAGTTCCAGTACATCTGCTAAAGTAGAATCCGGTTTGATGTTGGAATCACTGGTTACAAAGCCAGCTTTGTAGTTTTTTACCCGGCTGACCATAGCAGCTTCGTTTTCAATGGACTGGGAGCCATAGATGAAGGATACGCCGCCTTCTTTTGCCAGAGCAATTGCCATATTGTCATCGGATACGGACTGCATAATAGCGGATACCATAGGGATATTCATAGAAATTGCTGGTTCTTCCCCTTTTTTAAATTTCACCAGAGGGGTTTTCAGGGAAACACGGGAAGGAACACATTCAGAAGAAGAATAACCTGGTACAAGCAGGTATTCACCAAAGGTATGGGATGGTTCGGTAAAGTAGTATGCCACAATCAAATCTCCTTTTCTTGTTTATTTTTCGGTTTGTAATTCATTTATTATATCGCTAAATATTTTAGTATGCAATGAAAAAATATGAATTTTTTGCAGAATTAAAAAATTTTCGTAGTTTTGGCAGGATTCAAATACTACTGTTTTACTTTTGGGCATCAAGATGCAAAAATTGACGAATGTGCGCAATAAAATCAATGACGATTGATGATTGCAGTGTGTTTTTATGGGCCAATATACCGGCTGTTACTTTGACATCATCTCTGAGTGGAATGGCTATATAGCGCTCTGCTAATTTTTCGGAAAAAAATGAATCGAAGATAAGCGACACACAGTTTCCAGAGTCCAGTTGTTTATAGAATGTGTTAATGTTGCCAATTGTATACTTGATATTGGCAGTGCCTGCACTGGCTAATAACGCTGGTATTACACTGGTTTGCGCATCATAGATCAGCAAGTCTTGTTTTAGAAGGCTTTTCAGAGAAGTGCTTTTGTGCCGTGAAATGAATGAATTGGATGGTGATCCGATCACTAAGAAATTACCTTGATACAATGGCTCAAAATGAAATTCCTCTGGAATGGTTGGATTGAGTGCAGTTTTTTCTGGAAATAACAAAACAAAAGCGATACTTTTTTGGTGTTCCTGCAATAATTGAACCATAGAAGCCGTGGCGTGCTCTTCTAAATTGAAAGAAACATTTGGGTATTGCTGACTGAATGATTGAATGATTGAAAATAGTTGTGAGTTCACAGGATTTAATGAATAAATAGTAATATGATCCGTTTGTGTATTTTGATGAAAGTGATTTAACAATTGTTTGGTTTTTTCTACAACATCTTTGGCATAATCTACGACAATCTGCCCCTCTTTGGTGATTTCTACACCTTTGTGGTTTCTGTCTAAAATTTTAACGCCGATTTCATCTTCCAAACTGGTAATGCTGCGTGCCAGGTGCTGGTTGTTGATATGTAGAGATTTGCTGGCTTTATTAAAAGAATTGCATTCGATAATTTCTAATAGATATTGTAAATGCTCTATTTTCATAAGTTTTTCCTCTCAAATAGAAATATAAATACAATAAAGGATACTTCATTGTACCATAATGAATCGATTTTAGACAGACAGGTTTATTTAAAAATGTAATAACGTTTCAAAATACGTACAAGTTTTGGTATATAGGAAAAATAAAATTTATAAGTATAATAAGACTCATAAAGCAGATAACGTAATACGTTGAAAAAAATAGGAGGAATTTAAAATGAAGCGAGAAGCGTTAACAGAAAAAGTTGTTGTAGTTGGTGTAGATGGACTGGATCCTAAATTTGCAAAAAGATGTATCGAAAAAGGCAAGATGCCGAATTTAGAGAAATTCATTGAAAAAGGAGCTTGCCGTGACGATTTGGTGTTATTAGGCAGTATGCCGACTGTAACACCACCAATGTGGACAACATTAGCAACTGGGGCAAATGCAAGCACCCATGGCATCACTCATTTTTTTGCCCAAAATCCAGATGAAATTGATTCGGTATTATATGCATTGGATTCCAGAAAATGCAAAGCAGAGCAATTATGGAATGTATTTGCTGAAGCTGGTAAAAAAACAATGGTATGGCATTGGCCAGGTTCTAGCTGGCCTCCAACCTCTGATAATCCTAATTTAGCAGTTGTTGATGGTACGCAGCCTGCTTCTGTAAATGGTGGTGTTGCCACTGTTGGATATGCTGAGTTTTTGGAAGCCAGCGAAACAATCGAACAATTAACGTATGAAGCAAGCAAAGACAAAATTGCTGCTGGTGTGGGCTGTATTATTGATGATGTGGAAGATATGATTCAGACAGATGATAGCGATGAGGAAGAAGAACTTGATTTCCGTGACAGTATTGTCAATGCTGGCACAAGCAAAGGTATAAAAAATATCGTTTTAACAGAAAATGATACAGAAGTAAACGTGTTGGTAAATCTACCGTTTGATAAAGTATTATCTCCTATTAAACCGGCAAAAGGCTGGTTTCATGCACCAGAAAACGCCAAAGAATTTTATCTGATGTTTTCCAAAGGGCTAGAACGCCGTCCGGCATTGTTATTGCAAAATGCTGAAGGAATATATGATACGGTTTGTCTGTATTATTCTAAAAAAGATGCAGAACCTTATGCGACAATTGTAGGTGAAAGCATTGTTTATAACGTAAGAGAAAACGTAAAAAATGCTGATGGCGGCACGATGGATTGTGTGCGTCATTATCAGGTAACAGAGATTGCTGCTGACGGCAGCACTGTAAAAATGTTCATTAATGCACCGATGGATACCAGTCATGATGAATTATTCCATCCAAGAGCGCTGTATCAGGATGTTATAGAACATGTTGGTCATGTACCGGCAAGACCTGTTGTCAATGGCGTAAGTCCTCAGGTTGTGGAACACACAATGATTCCCATCTGGGAACATTATTGCCAGTGGCAGGCAGATGCCCTGACCTATTTCATGAAAGAAAATAAGTTTGATGTAATTTTTTCTCATCTGCACAATGTTGACGGCATGGGTCATATGTTTTGGCACTATGGAAAAAATCAGGAATATTGGGGAAATGACGAAGCACAGTATCAGGATTTGATGGAGCAGGTTTATGTACAAACTGATAATTATATTGGTAGATTTTTACCATATATTGAAGAAGGTTGGACTGTAATCATTACCTCTGACCATGGTTTAATTGTAACAGAGCATCATGAAAATATTTTAAGCGAGGTAAGCAGTGTCAGTGTTCCAGTTATGCGGGAATTAGGCTATACAGTTATGAAAAAAGATGCCAACGGCAATGATACCAAAGAAGTAGATTACAGCAAAACAAGAGCAGTTGCCAGCCGTAGCCAGTATATTTATTTAAACTTAAAAGGCCGGTATCCATATGGGATTGTAGACCCTGCTGATCAATACGAACTGGAAGATCAGATTATTTCTGACCTGTATAACTATCGTGATAAGAAAACTGGCAAACGGGTAGTATCTATGGCGTTGAGAAACAAGGATGCTCTGGTATTAGGTATGGGTGGCCCTGAATGTGGTGATATTATCTTTTTCATGGAAGAAGGCTACAATATTATTCACGCAGATTCCTTGTCTACACAAAATGGCTATGCAGATACATCAGTATCTCCGATTTTTGTAGCAGCAGGTCCTGGTATTAAAGCAGGATTTAAAACAAATCGTGTGATCAAACAGATCGATGTAGCTCCAACCATTGCGGTATTGGGTGGAGTAAGAATGCCGCATGAATGTGAAGGAGCACCTGCTTATCAAATTTTAAGTGAAGAATTTTAATAGCCAAAATATTGATAAATTCAGTGCAGAGGTTGTGAAAAGAGTTTTACAGCCTCTGTAAATTGTGAATAGTTTATAAAAATTTGTATCCACAAAAAAAATTTAATGATAAGTACAATTAATAAATAGACTTGTTTTACAAACACATTGAAATCATGTAATCTCTAAAGCACAGGAATAAACACAAAAAAATAACGAGGAGAGATTTTAATGGAACGTAAAGTATTTGTTATGGGTATTGATGGGTTAGACGCGCGTCTTACTAAACAGTATTTAGATGAAGGCATCATGCCGAACTTGAAAAAGTTTTTGGAAAGAGGTTCCGCCAGAGCAGATGTGCAGATGATTGGCGGACATCCAACGGTAACACCTCCAATGTGGACAACATTGGGTACAGGGGCTTCTCCTTATGTACATGGTGTAAATGACTTTTACAAAGCAGGTCCAGTAGTTGGTCAGGTTGAGTATAACTTTGACTCCAGAAACTGTAAAGCAGAACCACTGTGGAATGTAACTGCAGAAGCCGGTCTGAAAACATTAGTATGGCATTGGCCTGGTTCTTCTTGGCCTCCAACCTCTGACAATGAAAATCTGTATGTTGTCGATGGTACTCAGCCAGAAGGTGTAAACTGTGGGAACGCTGAGGTGGACCCAGAAAAATTGTTGATTGCCAGCTCTGAAACACCAGAAGTAAAATACAGAGTGAAGGCTGCATCCGATACGGAAGTGCCTTGCTATATCAGTGGTATGGATTTTGATGAGGAAGGCAAATATAATGCTTTGGATACTGTTTATCATAATAGTGGGAAAGAACGGGTTCAGATGGCAGAACTGCCTGATTTATCTGAAGTACCGTTTGATATTGCCTACTCTCCAATTAAGGCGGCAGAGGGTTGGAGCAAAGAAGTAGGGTCTGCAAAAGAAATGACCATGCTGGCTTCCGGCGGATTGGTAAGACGTCCTTGCCTGATTGTCGCTAACAAAGATGGCGTATATGATACTGTGGAAATCTATAAAAATAAAAAAGCAGAAGAACCAATTGCTGTGCTGAAAAATGGTGAGTATTTTAAAGATTATGTGGATGAGGTTATTACTGGTGATGAAGGCGCAAAAGTGATGAGTAACCGCAATATGCGCATCTTAGAAATGCATCCGGATGGTAACTATGTGAAGATGTGGATTTCTTTTGCTATGGATATTGCCAATGATGTATTATGGCATCCAAAAACTCTGCACAAAGAAATCATTGAGCATGTTGGATATCCACAACCAATTTGTTTGGCCGGCGGTCACGATGAACAGCTAATTGCCGATTGTATGCGGGCTACTTGGGATGTATCTGGAGACTGGAACTCTGATGCTATTAAGTATCTGGCAAGAAATCACGGCTTTAAAATGATCTTTTCTCATTTCCATAATGTTGACTTACAGGGTCACATGTTAGTAGCCTTCTTAAAAAATGGCAGCAAACTGCCAGCAGAAACAGTACAGCGTTTATTTAAAGAAGTATATATTCAGACAGACCGTTACATTGGTCAATATTTAGAATTGCTGGATGAAGGCTGGGATATTATAATTGTATCCGACCATGGACAGGTTTGTCCGGAACATCACATTTCTCCGCTGATGGCAGCCAGTGCAATTGATGGCCGTAAATTTGTAGAATGGGGTTATACTGTTCTCAAAAAAGATGAAAACGGCAACAATCTGCCAGAAGTAGACTGGGCAAAAACAAAGGCGGTTCTTTGGCTGACTGGTGAGGTATGGATTAACTTAAAAGGTCGTGATTTCCATGACGGTATTGAAGGTATTGTTGATCCAGCAGACCAATATGAACTGGAAGAACAAATTATGACTGATTTGTACAAACAGGTTTCCGATGTAACAGGTCATCGTGTGGTATCTTTAGCACTGCGCAACAGAGAAGCTGTGTTACTTGGTATGGGCGGTCCAAATGTGGGCGATATTATCTTCTACAATGCGGAAGGTTATACCTTCGACCATTGTGATGAATTATCCACCACATATGGTGCTTGCGGCACATCTGTCATGTCTGTTTTTGCAGCGGCAGGTCCTGGTATTAAAGAAAACTATGCTACAGAACGTGTCATTAAACACGTTGACGTTGTACCAACGATTGCCACCTTACTTGGCGTGAGAATGCCGAACGAATGTGAAGGCGCGCCTGTTTATCAGATCTTTGAATAAAAAATAATATTGAGTTAAAGGGCTAGTGCAATCAACGCATTTCATTAGCCCTTTCAATAGATTGGTGAATTACAAATATATTATATGAGGAGGACTAAAATGAGCGCAATTGTTCAAGAAAAACGCAGTTATAAACCATTTATTCATGTAGTAATTATGATGTCCTTAATGTTATTTGTACGCTATATTCCTCCGGTTGGATCAATTACACCATTAGGAATGGCAACTTTAGGTATTTTTGCGGGTATTATTTATGGCTGGAGTACCTTGGGTATGATTTTCCCCAGCTTTATTGGGATTATGGCGTTTGGATTTTTAGAAGGTAATACAGTTCGAGCAGCAGTAAGTACTGCTTTAGGAGACAGGATAACGATTATTATCTTTTTACTGTTCTTAGTGTCTGCTTTAGTTGAAAAAGCAGGTTTAAGCGACTGGATTGCCCGCTGGTGTATTACGCGCAAATTTGCTGCAGGCAGACCATGGGTGATTGCTATCATGTTTTGCGTTGCGGGTTCTATCATTTCCGCTACGGTTAATTTATTTGCGGCAATCATCTTGATGTGGAATGTTTTCTATAGTTTCTGTGAGCAGGTTGGTTATAAAAAAGGCGATAGATATCCATCATTAGTGCTGATGGCTATTCTATACTGTTGTACCATGTTTGGCGGCGTTCTTCCATATATGAGTATCTCAATTCTGGTTGTTGGCCAATTAGAAAAATTCACAGGATTGGGAATTAACTATTTTCAATTTACAGTAACAATGCTTGTATTAAGCTTTATCGCTGCTGGAATCTATTTCTTGATTTTAAAATATGTATTCAAACCAGATGTCAGTTGTATCCTAAACAGTAACAGTGATTTCTTTAAACAAGAACTGCCAAAACTGACAGGACATCAAAAATTAGTTTGTGTTTTATTGATTACTTTAATGGTATTTTTATTTTTACCAAGTCTTTTGCCTGCAACAATACCAGGTATTAGTTTCTTAAAAGCTTTGGATATGTCAGGAGTTGCACTTGTCATTTTGAGTGCATACTATATTTTAATGCTCGGTCGCAAAGATGTAATTCGATTTGGTGAATTGGCAAAAGGAATTTCTTGGGATATGATTTTTATGTTTGCTACAGTAGCGCCGTTATCAGTAGCAATAAATAATCCGGACAGTGGTATTTTAATTTTTGTTAAAGAAAGCATGAGCAGTCTTTTAAACGGTTTAAGTCCAATGTTATTTACAATGGCTCTGTTTATCATTGGTTCTATCATTACACAGTTTGCCAATAATGCAGTTATCGTAATGATTATGAGTCCAATTATGTTTAGTCTGGGTGATGTGGTAGGAGCGAATCCGTATGCATTGACCGTTTTGGCAGCGTTTTGCATGAATATCGCCTTTGTATTACCGGCTTCTTCCGGCCCGGCATCTATGGGTTTCAGTAATGATTGGATTGGTAAAAAAACCAGCTATACCCATGGGGCTATCATATTTGTTTTAACTCTATTGGTAACTTTTATTGGTATTCCCATTACCAATTTGGTTTTTTGATAAAAGCATTGTAATATGACATAAAATCGCAGAAGCAAGCAATTGACATTGTTTGTTTCTGCGATTTTGCATATATCAGGGATTGATAACATCATGCAGGATATTCAGAAATTCCTGAACAAAAGGAAGATCTAAATATTCTTTTTTTATGGCGATGATATAGTATCCGTATATTTTTTGCCGCAATTGAATTAAATGAATTTGTTGATTGTGGTAGTAAGCGCTTTTTCTTATGATATTGGTTGTTAAAGCAGCGTAGTTATGTTTGATAACAGCATCCATATAAGTGTGATAGTTGTTTGTATTGATATAGGTTGCAGGCATTTTATCGTTAAATATTTGTGAATACAACGGCAGATTGGGTAATACTTTATTATCAAAGAAAATCCAAGGCCATTCGGAAAGTGCTTTTTTAGGTAGAAATTTATATTTAGCATAGGGTGAATTCTTGCTAACCATGATTGCGCCGGAATCTAAGAAAAAAACTTCTTGGTGATAAGATGGGTGGGCAGTCAACAAATCTGGTGAATATTCTTCTTTGTCCACAATATAAATTAAGATGTCCGCATATGTATCATCATTAGGAATTCTATTTAGAAATTTTTCCTCAATCAAAATATTTACATTTGGATAAAGAATAGAAAATCTTTGAATGATTTCCAATGTCAAAAAGCTTAATGTGGTTGGGCAAAGGAATTTTAGAGTGCCGGATATGGTATGCTGCTCTCTTTGAGAAAAAGAATTTGTTAGTGAATTCCAGATATCTAACATTTGTTTGACCTGTAGATATACCTTTTTGCCTTGTTCTGTAAGTTGGATACCGGATTTGCTGCGGATAAATAAAGTTGTATTAAGAATGTCTTCTAATTCTTGAATTGCAACGCTGATGGTTTGCTGTGTTACGTTGCAATGCTTACTGGCTTCGGTTAATGAAGAAGATTGAGCTGCTTCAATAAAATACCCTAATCGTTCTATTTGCATAAAAATCCTCCTAGCAGGGGGGTAGAATATATATAGAAGATTATCATAATCATGAGTTGAATTCAAGAGCGTAATCTATGATAGAATCTTAGTAAAGAAGAATTTTAAGGTAGAAGAATATTGATAAACAAAGTATAAAAGTTCATTTTTAGAAAATTCAAAGGAATATTGCAAAAGCCTGATCATTTTAGAGGCCTTATGGTTTTATAGTTTGAAAAGCAAAAAGGGAGTATCACATTCACATAACTGTGTGATACTCCCTTTTAATATTGTTGTAAAAACTACAGATTATTCACTTTCTAAAATTTTATTCAGTTCACGGTTGCTGCGGATTTTTTGAATTACAAATGCAATGCCGACCAGAACCAGACCGCCGATATCGGTTTGGATACCGGGGATAATCAGCATCAGACCACCGATTAACGAAACTACACGGACGATCGGACTCATTTTTGTCAGCAGATATCCTTCCGTAGCAGCGGCAACGCCGGTCATACCCACTAAAGCACTGATGGTAACATTGATAATATCAAATGGTTCAGAGCCCAGCAGCAGCAGTGATGGGTTGAGTGCAAAAATGTACGGAATGATAAAGGCTGCAATGGCCAGTTTGGTAGCTTGTACCCCCGTTTTTAACGGATTGCTTCGGGCAATGGCCGAACCGGCATAAGCTGCCAGCGCAACCGGCGGTGTAATATCAGCCACAATCCCAAAGTAGAATACAAACATGTGGGCAGGCAGTAAATCAACACCCAACTGCAGTACGATTGGTGCTGTAATGGTAGCCATGATTACATAGTTGGCAGTGGTAGGAACCCCCATACCCAGTACGATAGAAGCAATCATGGTAAAGAACAGTGCCAGCAGGATATTGCCGCCGGACATGGACAGCAGACCACCGGCCAGTTTTAAGCCGATACCAGTTAAGGTTACAGTACCAACAATCATACCGGCAACAGCGCAGGCGATGGCAACGCCGATAATATTACGGGCGCCGGCTTCCAGTGCGCTCAGGAGTGTCTGTAAATTCATTCTGGTTTCTTTGCGGAACATGCTGACAGCAACCGACAGAATAATGGCCGCCAAGGCAGCGCGGGATGGGGTGTAGCCTGTCATCATCATGGTAACCAGCACAACCAGTGGAATGAGCAGATACCAGTAGCCTGCCATCAATTTGAAAAAGTTTGGAATTTCTTCAGCAGGCAAACCTTTTAAACCATAGCGTTTTGCTTCTAAATGCACCATAATCATGATGCCGGTAAAATACAAAAATGCAGGAATAATGGCTGCAATGATGATATTGGAATAAGGAATCCCGGTCATTTCCGCCATTAAGAAAGCAGCAGCCCCCATAATCGGCGGCATGATTTGTCCCCCGGTAGAAGCAGCGGCTTCTACTGCGGCAGCAAATTCAGGCCGATAGCCCATCTTTTTCATCATAGGAATGGTAAAACTACCGGAACTTACTGTATTGGCAACAGAGCTGCCTGTGATAGTCCCCTGCAGTGCGCTGGCGATAACGGCAACTTTAGCAGGACCGCCGGTTGCTTTCCCGGCAATACTGTTGGCGATATCAATAAAGAACTGTCCGATACCGGTACGTTCCAGGAAAGCACCGAATAAAATAAACAGGAAAATAAAGGTGGAACATACTGCCAATGGCGTACCAATTACCCCTTCTGTGGTAAAGTACAAATGGGTGGCAATACGCTGGAGAGAGAATCCGCGGTGACCAAAGTAGCCGGGAATCAGCCCGCCAAAATAAGCATAAAGAATAAAACAGCCGACAACAATCAGAATGGGCAGCCCCACCACGCGGCGACAGGCCTCCATTAACAGTAAAATTGCCACAATGGCGATCAATACGTCGATCTGCGTATAACTCCCTGCCTGCATAACCAGCTTTTCGTAGTTGAAAGCCATATACAGGAACGAGGCAGAACTGGTTACAGCCAGCACCAGGTCATACCATGGCACCTTGTTGGTATTTTTGGGCGCATTTTTTCTGGCAGGATATAATAGATAAGCCAGAAATAAGACCAGTGCAATAAATACAGAACGGTGTATTTGTGCATTCAAATGAACGACTGTATTAATGGCGACTGCAAAAATAGTAAAAGCAATCAGTAGACATTTCATGAACAATGCTTTGTTGCCGCTGAAAATACGGGTAGCAGACTCTCTGTCGTACTTGGCCATAATTTCATTAACTTCGGCAGCTGAAATATGTTCCAGATCTTCCTCTGCAGTAGCGGCATCGGCAGCAGCTTGCTGCTGTTCCTCTTCTGTATTGAGAAGACCTTCTTGTTTTGCATCTTTCATAAAAAAACTCCTTTCTTTCATAATATTTTTATGAATAAATGATTAGGTTGAAAAACTTATGATAGGTTTTGGCTTGCTTTGGATCGTAAACTGTACGCTGGTAAGAGAAGGCGCCAGTTCCTTCATATGCCAGGACTGAGATCCAATATGTATCAGCGGATCGCTAATGGTGCCCACTTTATAAACTAATTTGGGCAGTTGATAATGAATGTTTTCAATGATCATGTAGCCGTCTTCATAACGCAATGTTTGTCCGGGCGCCACTTCTGTAGCTACGCCGGCGCCAAAGGAACGGTATCTGGTTTTGAACAGATATAAATCGCCGTTTTCCAGACGGTAATATTCCTCTACATTGGTTTTATTCACCGAATGGATATAGGATACCGAAAAAACGCCATCGTCTTCCAGCTGATGGGAAAAATAAAGCTCCTGGGTATCAGCGTTGGCCATTATCAGATATTGTACCGGGTCAGCAAACAATTGTTTACAGGAGAGAATGGTCATCGCTAAAATAACCGCAACCACAAAAACCGTGGTTGCGGCAGAAAGTTTATCTACTTTGGTTTTCATTTACCCGTCAAAAGGTTTCCCTTATTGAACAGTCAAACCTTTTTCTTCGTAGTATTTAGCAGCACCTGGGTGTAATGGTACGGATACACCTTGTACAGCGCCTTCCACACTCATTTCTTTTCCTTTATCATGAGCCTGTGCTACAGCGTCCAGATTTTCAAACAATGCTGCAGTCAGATTGTAAACCAGTTCTTCGTCCAAATCAGCTTTTACAGCGATAGTTGCTTTTACAGCAATGGTGTTGGTGTCTTCTTCAGCGCCGTATACATCAGCAGCGATGGTGTATGGTGTATAGTAGCTGTAAGTTGCGCACAGGTTGTCAATGGTTTCCTGATCCAAAGATAATACTTTAATATCGTTGGTGGTAGACAATTCGGTAACAGCAGTAGTTGGAGCACCGGCTGTTACAAATGCAGCAACGATCGTTTTATCTTTGATAGCATTGGCAGATTCAGCAAAGTCCAAATTGGCTACTTTAATATCGTCAGTGCTTAAACCTGCAGCAGCCAGAATCTGTTTGGCATTGGATTCAACACCGCTGCCGAATGCGCCGATAGATACAGCTTTGCCTTTTAAGTCAGCAACAGTTTCGATACCGGCATTGGCATCTACAACCAGCTGGCAAACTTCCGGATATACAGTACCCAGTGTCAAAAAGCCTTCGTTTGGTTCAGCGTTTGCGAAACTTTCTGTTGCAGTATTGGCATAGAACATAACGTCGTTCTGTACAATAGCGATTTCAGCATCGCCTGAGTTCAGCAGTTTCAGGTTTTCGGCAGAAGCACCGGTAGCCTGTACGTCAACAGTCAGCCCTTCAATGTTGTTGCCCCATACCTGTGCAATTGCGCCGGCAACCGGATAGTAGGTACCGGAAGTACCGCCGGAAGCAAAAATCAGTCTGTTGCTGGCAGTGCCGCCGCCACCGCCGCAGCCTGTCAGGCCAAATGCCAACAGAGCCAGAGTAGCTACAGCTGCAACTACTTTTTTCTTCTTTTTCATCATAATTAGATATCCCCTCTCAAATTTTAGTAAAACTATGTATTAATCATATCAAATATTCAGAAAACTGTAAATATATTAATATAATAATTATTGAAACCATAAATTGGTGTTATTAATATGAAAGATAGGTCTTAGTTCAGCCTGAAACTAACGTAGCTGGACAATGCCGTCTCGATAGTGTAAAGTTTTTGTAGGAAATCGTGATGCACAAATTCGGGCAATATCTGTTGCAGCGTCCACACGCTGCTCTGGACATTTCTTAGCCTGTCCATCTTAGTCAGACTGCGTCTGCCACGATTGGGACAGTCGGCAGAAATCTCCATCCAGAGGTGGACTTTCTGCAAAGAGATTGCCCTCTTGCGGATGAAAGAAACGTTATAACAAGCGGAGTAAACATTTTGTATTTCGGATAGTGCTATCTTTTTTCCTACTGTAAATTTACACGAACATGCCATCTCCTGCTGCTTTGCTGCCGTGCTGCATCGGGCAGCAGTTTGCGCAGCATTTTGGTTTATCTGGTTGAAACACATATCCGCAGCAATGCAATTTTATTGCCCAATCCATAGAATCAGGCCGATTGGTTCTTGCTTTTAGGCGATAATTGGGCTAATATTACATAAGAAAAAATCAATATAGAAAAAAACAAATCCCTGCAATGGAAAACAGAGAAGAAAGAAGAACAAAAAGTGATCATGTTTTTCTGTTGCCGAAAAGAGGAGAGTGTATTTTGTCTGGAAAATCTTTTGTAAAAGGCGCGGTGGTGTTAAGTATCGCGGGAATTTTGGCCAAATGTCTGGGTGCATTATATCGGATTCCTTTTGCCCGCATTGCCAGTGATGAGTGTATTGCAATTTACGGTTTGGTTTATCCGGTGTATAATCTGCTGTTGGCGTTATCGACAGCAGGCATTCCGCTGGCCATTTCCAAACTGGTAGCCGAATATGAGGAGCAGGGCAAATCGGGCATGAGTATGCGGATTTTAAAGCTTTCCCTGCTGGTATTGTCGGCAGTAGGCGTATTGGTAGCAGGCTTTATCTTTATCAACGCCCAGTGGCTGGCTGAAAATCTGCTGCATGAGCCAAAAGCAGCGTGGAGCCTGCGGGCCATTGCTCCGGCGATGATCTTTACCTGTATGCAGGCCGTATTCCGCGGCTATTTTCAGGGACTGCAGGAGATGGTGCCCACAGCATTGTCCCAGATTACCGAGCAATTTGTGCGGGTTGGCGTAATCATTGCAGCGTTATTTGTGCTGATGCCTTTCGGCGATGAAATTACAGCGGCGGGTGCCAGTGCAGGCGCTTCTGTGGGCGGCTGTGTGGCCTTTTTGGTGATTCTTACCATTTTTCTGCTGTATCGCCGTAAACATGCAGTCAAACAGACTGCTCCGGCAGAACCGGTCAGCAACGGACAAGTTATCGCCAAGGTGTTGGCGCTGGCCATTCCTATTTCAATCGGCAGTCTGGTATTGCCCATTATGCAGTCCATCGACTCGGTGATGGTGCTGCCGCGGTTAGAAGCCGGCGGGCTCAGTCACAGTGCAGCTATGAGTGAATACGGATATTTGTCCATGTGTGTGCTGCCCATTATCAATTTGCCTTTTATTTTAACCACAGCCATTTCTGCCAGCTTAGTGCCTAATATTTCCGAGGCGTTGGCTATGGGGCAAAAAGAAAAATTAAACCAGAATTTTGCTTCTGCCATGCAGCTGGCCATCCTGATTGTGCTGCCTGCAACGGTGGGACTGATGACACTAGCCACCCCTATCATGGACTTACTGTATGCCAAACCGGGTGCAGGTGTAGCCATGCTGTGGTCTGCTGCCATTGTGCTGGCGGTAGGACTGTATCAAATCAGTGCTGGCACACTGCAGGGCATGGGGCGGGCTATGGTGCCCATGTATAGTCTGCTTTTGGGCGCAGCCATTAAAATTGTGCTGACCTACAGTCTGACAGCAATGCCCGGCATGGGCATTCGCGGTGCGGCGTTGGCCAGTGTTGTAGGGTTCGCTGCGGCAGCCGGCAATAATATCTGGCAGGTGTCCAGAAAAATCGGCTGGAGCTGGCTCAGTGTTCCGTATCATGTGGTAAAACCGTTGTGCAGTGTTGTTGCCATGGCAGTGCTGGTGCTGCTCAGCTATAAAGGGTTATTTGCTTTGCTGCACAGTAACGGACTGGCCACACTGGTGTCTATTGTCGTTGGCGGTTGTGCCTATTTTGTAGTATTGCTGGCCATTGGCGGTGTAAGTTTGGAGATTATCAGAAAAGTACCAAAAATCGGGAATAAATTAGCAGCAGTTTTGTTAAAACTAAATTTAGTGAGGGAATAAAATGGACTACGATGTGAAACCATTGACCGATGTCATGAATACACTGTTAGGAGAGCAGGGCTGCCCATGGGACAAAGAACAAACCCATATGTCCCTGCGCCGAAATCTTCTGGAAGAAGCCCACGAGGTGATAGAAGCCATTGATTGCAATGACATGGCCCACTTAAAAGAAGAATTGGGCGATGTGCTGCTGCAGGTAGTGTTTCATGCCAAGCTGGCCGAGCAGGAAGGTGCCTTTAATCTCAACGATGTGGTGGAAGCCATTACCCAGAAAATGATTCGTCGGCATCCGCATATTTTTTCTGATGTTGCAGCCGATGATGCCGAAACAGTGCTGGCCAACTGGGAAGAAATCAAAAAGCGGGAGAAATCCGGTCAGCCGGAAGCCAACAGCATTATGAGCAAGCTGCCGCCCACACTGCCCGCATTGCTGAAAGCAGAAAAGGTGCAGCAGAAAGCCCATCGGGTTGGCTTTGACTGGGACGATATTCAGGGACCAAAAGACAAAATTCAGGAGGAACTGGCTGAGATTGATGCAGCCATAGCTGGCAATGGCGACCTGGAAGAAGAAATCGGCGATTTGTTGTTTTCCGTTGTCAATCTGTCCCGGTTTGTAAAGGTGGATCCGGAGCAGGCACTCAATCGTTCTGTACAGAAGTTTGTCGACAGATTTCAGGCAATGGAAACAAAAATAATGCTAGACAAAAAGGCCTTTGACAATTATACTGTAGAAGAATTGGATATCCTTTGGGAAAAAAGCAAGGCAGAGGAGAAGAAAAGTCGGTAAAAATGGCTGTTTTTCTAAAGTTTTCTACATTGGGGGCTTTCGTTTCTGTGGAAAATATGATAATATGTTTTTTAGCAGGAAGTCAACAATGTTAAATGAAATAAATTTAATAAGTTTTTAGGAGGGATTTCAGTGAATAAAACTGAATTAGTGGCAAGCGTTGCTGAAAAAGCCGGATTAACAAAAAAAGATTCTGAAAAGGCGGTAAATGCTGTATTGGCAGCGGTAACTGAAAGTCTGCAGAAAGGTGAAAAAGTTCAGCTGGTTGGCTTTGGTACATTCGAAGTAAGAGAACGGAAAGCCCGTAAAGCACAGAACCCACAGACCAAAAAAGAAATCACAATTCCTGCAACAAAAGTTCCTGCTTTTAAAGCTGGTAAAGGCTTAAAAGAGGTTGTAGCTGAAAAAAATTAATTGTACGATCTATGATTTGATCCGCTGATGCACTGGATATATACGTTATATATCAGAAGTCGGCGGATTTTTTCTTTGCAGGCGTATTTTTGCTACAGCAGAGAATGACTACAATATAAAGATAAGGTGATAAAAAATGCGTTTAGATAAATATTTGAAAGTGTCCCGCATTATCAAACGGCGGACGGTAGCCAAAGACGTATGCGATGGCGGCAAGGTGAAAATCAATGGCAAAGTTGCCAAAGCCGGGGCGGAAGTAAAGCCCGGCGATATTTTGGAAATTGGTTTCGGTGAACGGAAGGTGCGCGCCGAAATTTTAGAGGTGCGGGATAATGTGCGCGCCGATGATGCAAAAACATTATACAAATTGTTAGAAGGTCAGGAAATTGACTAAACTATCCTCTTTTGTGGAATACTTTCTGCAAAGGAGGTTTTTTTATGAAACAAATGAACAAAAGCAAACAATGGCTGGGGCTCTTTTTAATAATTGCACTTTGCGGCCTGACGGTGATGGGCTGTGGCAAAAACGAACCCACACCCCGGGCTGCGCAAAAAAACTGGCCTGCCGATGATACGGTAATCAGTCTGTATCAGCATGAAACAGGGGAAACAACAGAAATTTCGCTGCGGGAATATTTGTATGGCGTTGTGGCCGGAGAAATGGATGTAAACTGGCCGGTGGAAGCGCTGGCTGCCCAGGCCATTATGGCGCGGACCTTTACCCTGGAAAAAATTGAAGACGGCGGTGTAGCCCAGCGAGGTACCGACGCATCTACCGACATCAACGAATTTCAGGCTTATAATGCCGAAAAAATCAACGATGCCGTGAAACAGGCAGTAGACCAGACTGAAAATCTGGTGGCGGTGTATGATGGAGAATTGATTAAAGCCTGGTTTTTTGCCGATGGCGGCGGACGTACAGCGGCTTCGGCCGCCGAAGGCTTATCCTATGATAAAGAAGAAACCCCCTATATTCAAAGTGTAGAAGATCCCGGCTTTGCTTTGCCTGACAATCCCAATCGTGCCTGGGAAACGTATTTTTCCATGGCAGAGGTGGCGGATGCCGTTGAACAGGTTACCGGCACCAGAAAGGAAACCTTCAGCAGCGTCAGCATTGCGGAGCAGGGGCCGTCCGGCAGGGTGACCCGTTATCAGTTTGACGATATTTCCGTAGGCGCTGCGGCGCTACGCTTGGCTTTGGGCGGTGAAACCATGAAGTCCAATTTGGTCGACGAAATTGAATTTCGAGGCGATCAGCTTATGATCAAAGGGAAAGGCTATGGCCACGGTGTAGGCATGAGTCAGTGGGGCGCCCGGGCTTTGGCGGAAGAAGGCAAAACGGCAGAAGAAATCGTGCAGTATTTTTTTGCCGATGTGCAGATTGAGAAGGCAGGGGCGTAACATGAATCAACTGCGTTTGGTTTTATGGCTGTACTGCTGGGTGCGGGAGCGGGAACTGAACCTGCGTGATTCTGCGCCCAATCAATCCGGCAGATGGGCTGGGATGTTCGGATAACGAATCATTATTATTTTCTATTGGGTGTAGTCTACGGACTGCACCTTTTTTTGTAAAGCTATGACGGAGTATGTCTGAAAAGGAAGCGGGAAAAGACAAACTATTTGAAAAAATATAATTGAGGGCAGAAAAGAAGGTCGTAAAGAAGGTATAAAAGAAGGTATAAAAGAGGGCAGAGAAGAAGGTCGTAAAGAAGGAAGAACAGAGGGTTTTTTGGAGGCGCTGGTTTCGCTGGTCAAAGAAAAATCACTGGATCCTGTAGCTGCGGCCAGAAAGGCCAATATGAGTGAAAGCGAATTTATGAAGCTGGTGCAGGGTTAGGCACAAGGCTTTGTGTAAAGAGATTGCCTTTCTGATGATTTAGAGAAATACTGTTATAAATGGAGCAATACTATAGTTTATCGGGCAATATCTGTTGCAGCGTCCACACGCTGCTCTGGACAGTAGCTGCACGTATTTTTGTCGCT
>CALXUG010000022.1 GCA_944391625.1 uncultured Clostridia bacterium | reverse complement strand
TCTCTTTTTTTATTATTTTTTCTAAAATAATAAATGTCGGGAAATCGCTACCCCAACATTTATTATAGAACCTTTTTTCATTACCTATTTGTGTTAGCCGATTTACGGCTAACATGGATGTTTCACGTGAAACATCGTTATTAACCAAATGAATTGTAAATACTCTCTCGACGATGGAACATTGCGAAACAATGAACAGTTAACTTACTTATCGTAAATCACACGGCCGTTATTAATGGTCTGTTCAATAAACGATCCGTTCTTAACTTCCAGTGGTGTTAAGCCCAGGAATTCATCAGACAGAAGATTCACATTCAGGATTACAAAGTCAGCCTGTTTGCCCACTGTGATGGAGCCTTTCTGGTTTTCTTCAAAGTGCTGCCATGCGCCGTTGATGGTGGTGGTTTTCAGAGCGTCATATGCGCTGATACGTTCATCTTGCGTGTCATATTTTTTGTTCTGCCAGTCGGTAATGCGAGCATCTTTATCGCTGCTGCCGTCTGCGGAACCGCGGCCAATTGCCTGCCCATCTCTGGTGATACGGTTTGCTGCATTATAAATGGAGAATACCATATCCGGTGTAGAGATTGGCGCATCCTGATGTACGGTTATATTAATTTTATCATCAGCCATTGCAGTAGCCATTGGGCTTACTAACTGACCTCTTACCGGTCCTAATGTAGAGTACAGATGATAGTCGCCGTAGTAGTAAACATGGTCTACGAAGAAGGACATGTTAATGCCCAGTGCTTTACATTCTTCAATCTGGTCCATGGTGATGGTTTGCGCATGGATCAGAACTGGACGAATGCGATTTTGTACAGCTGCAATTTCTTTTGGATTGTTTATATCAACACCGCATTGTTTTAAGGCATCGCGGTAACAATCAATAAACTGTTGAATTGCGCCGGTACCATTGGTATGGCAGGTAAATTGCAAATCGGACTGAATGCAGTCAACAAATTGTGTTGTTAGTACTTTGCTGTCCATTTTTTTACCTTCTGCTTCTGCATACCACCAGGCATTGGTTTTACCATCCAGCAGAGTTTCATGGGTATCTCTGTAGTAACCGCCGCCGGAAGGATCATTTTTATCTACTGCAAACCAGGCGGTTTTACCCTGTGGAGAACCGTCCAGGAAAATTTTAATGCAGTGAGAACGCAGGTTGTTTTCATTACGTGGAGAGGTAGCGCTTGTATAGCCCTCAAATACTTTTTTGTTTTCGTAACTAACTACATTGTTGATATCGATAATCTGTTCGTTGTTTGGAATCTGCGCAGTTAATTCTGCCATTTTCGGACCGCCGCCGCCAACAGCAGTGGTCATGCCATAGCCAGCATAAGTATCCATTGCGTTTGCCAGTGTGCCGGCCGGATTAGCAATTCTGGTGCGGGAAGGATCGGTTAATACAGGCTCTGCCATATATAAGGAATAGAAACCGCCTTCTCTTAAAATACCGGTATATTCGCCGTTTTCATCTTTATCCCAGTTGACTTCCGGATTGCAGTACGCATACATCTGCGGAGCAGTTGTTTTCATTGCTTCGATTTTTTTGCTCAGCAGTTCCAGACCCAGGGAGTTTACGCCGCATAAATGGTTGCTGGCGTGAATGTAGATGATAGGATATTCGGTAGAAATTTTGTCCAGAATATCTTTGGTTGGCATTGCATAAGGTTCTTTATCAAAATTGTCGGTTTTGAATGCGGTATTATCAAACCCATGGGTAACAAACCAGAATTTTCCGCCCGGTTCAGTAGGGCCATACACATCGTCATAGGTTTTGTCGTTCAGCCAGGTGTTAAAATCTTTTTTGCCCTGTTCTACCAGCATTTCCAGGCTAACGATATCTCTGGCCGGAGATGCGCTGTAGTATTGGTCAACCATATCAATATGACCGTGAGGGTCAACGAATGCAGGAATCATGGTTTGCCCTTTTAAGTCGATGCGGCGGCAGTTATATTTCTGCACTGTGTTAGCCAAAACTTCTGCCTCGGCATCGGTATAAGCTACCGCTGCAATTTTACCGTCGCCAACGATAACCGCTTTGGCATAGATTGGATTGCCATCAGCGTCTTCGCCTTTTTCTTCGTCCACAGTGATGATAGTACCATTGTAATAATAGCTGGTGTTTTTGTATTTGCTCAGGTCAATGGTTTCGGTATCTGCTGCAAAGGCTGCTGCCGGAACCAGAGTCAGAAGCAGAAAGACGATACATAAAATGCTTAAGCTTTTTTTCATGTTGCTGTTTTGAACCATAATCTCTCCTCCTTGTATAGCCGTACAAAGTGATATCAATCATAAAAGTATTGTTTTATCAGCGGCCGATCCGGAACAATGAGCCTCCTTATTGGATGTAACATATGCCATAGATAAAAAATAAATTTTATAAGTATAACTTATATATGTAGTATAAGTTGTGCTTATGCACATTGTCAATAGATGTTTGAGAATTTGTTACAATGAGATGATATTTTCTTAATAATGCACCGGCGGAATATAAAAAGCCAAGATAAAAAACGGAATTGTTTTTTATCTTGGCTTTGTTGCTGTTATAAAGTAGGTTCACCAATTTGTTGTAAAAGAATATTCAAAAAGTCGCGGATAATGGGAGATGTGAACATGGTTTCCTGAATCAATGCTACGTTCCATAAGGGTGTCTGCAAATATTCTTCAATGGGAATGGCTACAATGTTTTTATTGATTTGAGTTAAACGGGAGGAACCGATGGTAAAATAATTTCCCTGTTCCAATAAATTTATAAAAATGATACTGTTTTCTGCTGTCAGAGAAATGTTGGGCTCGCCAAAGGGAAGCAATGTCTGATAAATGGCTGATTCTTCTAATGCTTTGGGCGCAAAGGCAATCAGTTCTTTTTGAAATAGCTCAGCCAGAGACATTGTTTTTTTGTTTAGTTCCATTGCCGTTTGTTTGGATGTTAAAACAGCCAGCTCTGTGGGGCAAAGCTTTATAATTTTAATTTGAGAAGGCAGTGTATCAGCTAATTGCTCCAGCGGGATGCGGGACACCTGCAAGCCGATGGAATAGGGATGGTTCATAATGCAGGGAATGCTGTCCGGCAGGTAGTTTTCAGCGTAATTGATTTTGGTTTGGGTAAACAGTTTCTGATATGCGGCAATGCTTTTATTTACAATGTTTGGATATAACATGGGCGCTACTTGTAAATGCAGTGTCCGTGCTTCGTTGCGTTCTGCCTGTTTGCTGGGATAAAGATACTGCATGTGCATTTTATCAAGCAGCGTAGTAATCTGGCGGGCGGAATTCAGAAACACATAGCCATCTTCGGTGATACTGAGCCCGCGGGAATGCCGCTGAAAAATTTGAATATTAAATTCATCCTCTACAGATTTTACCACATGGCTCAAGTATTGCTGCTTTAAGTTCAACTGCTGCCCTGCTTTGCTGATAGAGCGGCAGTCAGCAATGGTCAGAATATATTGCAGATAGATGGTATTCATAGATACACTCCTTTAAAACGAAGACAAATGATAAAAACGATTTCTTTTAATAGTTAGTATAGCAAAAAATGTGAATGGAAAGAAGATGTTTTTTCAATCTGCTACAAATATTTCATTGTGGCAGAGCTGGCTGAAAATCAAAAAAGTGGGTTCTACCGAAAAGAGAACATGATAGCTATAATAAAACCATCAAATACATGAGGTTTTCAGTCGGCCGACAAAACGAAAGCCCAATCAAATTTTATAAATCTTTAAAAAATAAAAGGAGTGCTTATATCATGGCAAAGCAATATACCGATAAAGTATTGTTATTGGGTGTAGATGGTTTAGACCCAAGACTGACAAAGAAATTTTTAGATGAAGGCAAACTGCCTAACATCAAAAAATATGTAGAAAACGGTGCGCAGAAAGAAAATCTGCAGTTAGTATGTACACCACCAACCATTACCCCACCACTGTGGACCACATTGGCTACCGGCGCTCTGCCTGTAACCCATGGTATCACCTGTTTCTGGAGACAGGATCCGGTTCATTTGGATACTGCCGGTTACAACTTAGATTCTCGTCTGTGTCATGCAGAAGCATTATGGAATGTAACTGCGGAAGCCGGCATGAAAACCTTAGTATGGCACTGGCCAGGTTCCAGCTGGCCTCCAACCAGCAACAACCCAAATCTGCATGTAATTGATGGTTCTCAGCCAGCTGCAGTAAACTCCGGTGTTGCCAGAATTGAAATGGAAAAAGTGACTGTAGCAAAAGAAAGCTTTGATAAATTGGTATTTAAACCAGCTGCTACCAACAACACTGGCGCAGGCTGCGTAATCGAAGATATTCCAGATGCCGAAGAAACATTTGATACAGCTAGTTTGTTAACCGGCGGTATGAGCATGCAGAATATCATTATGAAACATTCCGACGGGGAAGATGGGGTAGAAGATACCGCTGCTGATATTTGCAACTCCCCAATTAAACCAGCTACCGGTTGGGCAGATGCACCGGAAGATGCCAAAGAATTCTATGTAGTAACATCCGATGGTCTGGTGAGAAGACCTTGCCTGATTCTGAAAAATGAAGCCGGCGTATATGATACCGTTGCTTACTATCACAGCAAAAAAGATGCAGAACCAATTGTAACACTGAAAAAAGATGAATACAAAATTGGTATCTTAGATGAAATCATTCATAATGAAGAAAAATATATCGGTAACCGTAACATGATGGTTATGGACTTAGCCGAAGACGGCAGCTTCGTTCGTCTGTGGATGAGTAAAGCATTTGATATCGCCAATGACAGCATGTTCCATCCAAAATCCCTGTACAAACAGGTTGTTGAAAACGTTGGTTATGTACAGCCAAACCCATGCTTCGGCGGTAAAAATCCAGAAATCGTTGACCGTATTATGATTCCTACTTGGGATGAAGTTTGCAAATGGCAGTCCAAAGCAATGCAGTATCTGATTGATGAAAACGGCTATCAGGTTGTATTCAGCCATATTCACAACGTAGACGCACAGGGTCATTTCTTCTGGTACTATGGCAAAAACCGCGAAAAAATGAACAAAATGGAACAAGATTTCTACCAGAATGCTATCGAACGAGTATACAAACAGACTGACGACTATCTGGGCAGCTTCCTGCACTACTTAGATGAAGGCTGGACCATCATGATCTTCTCCGACCATGGTTTGCTGATTCCAGAAGAAGAAGAAAAACCATTGATCGGCGACGCATTCGGCTGCAACGTAAAAGTGATGCAGGAACTGGGCTTCACTGTTCTGAAGAAAGATGAAAACGGCAACGACCTGAAAGAAATCGACTGGAGCAAAACAAGAGCAGTTGCTACTCGTGCCAGCCAGATTTACATCAACCTGAAAGGCAAATATGAAACAGGTATCGTAGATCCAGCGGACAAATATGAACTGGAACGGGAAATTATTGATGCACTGTACAACTACAGATTAAACGGCAAACGTGTTATCTCTGTAGCTATGCGTAACAAAGATGCTATGGTACTGGGTACCGGCGGTCCAGAATGCGGTGATGTACTGTACTGGTTAGAAGAAGGGGTAAACCGTCTGCATGGCGATGCGCTGCCAATGGTAGAAGGTTACTTTGATACATCTGTAACACCAATCTTTATCGCTGCCGGTAAAGGTCTGAAAAAAGGCTACAACTCTCAGCGTATCATCCGCCAGGCAGATATGGTGCCAACTGTAGCCCATATGCTGGATGTAAGAATGCCAAAACAGTGTGAAGGCGCAGTCGCATATCAGATTTTAGAAGATTATGAAGATTAATCAGGTTGTATGAACTGAATCGGTTAATCTGCTGTAAGAATGGGGCACAGCATGAAATTATATTTTATGCTGTGCTTTTTTTAATATAAAGTGAAAATTAAGTTAAGAAAATATCGTTACATAAAAATTAGGAGATGAAATAACATTATGACAAAACTACAAGCAAGATATATTCATATTGCCATTATGTTAATCTTGATTATTGGATTTCATTTTTTACCGCCAATCGGTACTATTACGCCAGTGGGAATGAAAATATTGGGCATTTTTTTGGCTATGCTTTATGGTTGGACTACTTGTGGCATGATTTGGCCAAGTATGTTAGGAATGATTGCGGTGCCATTAACCGGACTATTGACCATGAAAGAATTTGCAGCGTTGATTTTTGGCAATGAAACATTGGTATTTATTATATTTTTGTTCTTCTTTACAGGTGTAATTGATGAAGTTGGTTTGATTAATTATATTGCCAATAAAGTAATTAGTTTTAAAATTTTAAATGGCCGTCCGTGGTTGTTTTCTGCGTTTTTATTAGTGGGCGCTTATATTGCTGCTGCATTTATCAATATTTTTGCTGCAATTATTGTGTTCTGGGGCATTATTTATATTGTAGCAGAACGGTTTAGTTTTAAACCACAGGATAAATATCCCACATTAATGATTATGGGGGTAACTTTAGCCAGTCTGATTGGTGGCGCGGTGATGCCGTACAAACCGGTGCCGATTGTAATTTTAAAAGCTTACAGTACTGCAGCCGGCGTGCCAATGGATTTCTTCAAATATATTTGCTTTGCCTTGCCTGTTACGTTTGCGATCATGATTTTTTATGTATTGATTTGCCGTTTTGTATTTCGACCGGAGTTAAAGGAATTAAAAAATCTCAGTGTAGATTTTGTAGACAGAAATGTGCTTGTGTTAAACAAAAAGCAGAAAATTGTGATTAGTTTCTTAGCAGTATTTATTTTCTTAATGATTGCGCCCAGTATTTTACCTGAAACCTGGCTTTTGGCACAACTGATTAATCAATGGGGAATTATTGGGTGCCTATTTAGCTTATTGATTTTAATGCAATGGATTTATATTGATAAGGAACCATTGTTAGATTTTATCCCAATGGCAAAGCATGTTAGCTGGGACATGGTAATGATTATGGGGTTTGTAATCCCCTTTGCCACTTTGTTTACCAGTGAAGAAACTGGAATTAAAGAGATGATGATACAGGTGATGCAGCCGATTTTGGCCGGACATTCACCAATGATGTTTGTGGTTTTGACCTTGTTTATCGCTACAATATTGACAAATGTTGCAAATAATATGGTAGTTGGTGCAGTGTTTACCACATTGATATTCACAATTGGTACAGATATGGGGCTGGAAATCGCTCCGATTGTAGCAGTTTTGGCAATGTGCTGTAACTTGGCACTGGCAACGCCTGCTGCAGCACCAACTACAGCGCTGACGTTTGCCAACGACAAATGGTGTAAATCATCGGATATTTATAAATATGGTACAGCAACAGTGTTGTTGAGTTTTGTGTTTACGATGGTTGCAGGGTTGTTGTGGGCATCAATTATTTATTAATCCCTTTGCAACAAATCGTAATGGGATGAATATGTTATGTAGGTAATAAAAGTAGGGCAGGAACAGTGCAGGGTATTGGTAAAATGCAATTATCAATACCCTGTTTGCCATTTTTATTTGTAGCTGGAATAGAAAAACAAAAATTTGAATCGGGAATACAAGTTGTTCATAATTGCCCTTCATTTTTTTCTTTGGTATAATATTAAGCAATAAAAAGATTTGTTGTTCTATATATGAAAGATAGGGAAAGCGCGCTATACTTTTAAACAGAATATTATATAAATCAGAAAAATTGGAGTGATAATGTGCAATTAGAGGCATTGCAGTATTTACTAGCAATTGAAGAAAACGGATCAACCAGAAAAGCGGCTGAGCAATTGAATACATCTTTTCAAAATGTAAGTCGTGTACTTTTGCAAATGGAAGATGAATGGAATGTGCAATTGTTTCAACGCAATTCAAAAGGCATGATTGCTACAGAGGAAGGAAAAATAGCAATTGCTGCTGCACAGGAGATTATACAGCGTTATGATCAGATGCAGCAGCAATTCAAACATTTAGCAGAACGAAATGTAAATGAGCAAAATAAGCGCATATCCGGGACACTGAATGTAGTATCTTCTATTATTGTAAATAATGCTTTTTTTAATGATGTTTTATTGGAATTTTCTATACAGTATCCCAAAATTGCGGTAAATCTGGTGGAGGATGACGCTTATCTGACCAAATATGAAGATACGACGCATATTTATTTGATGCCGCGTACTGCGGAAGAATTGGCACAATCGGGGCCCAATGTGATTTCATTATTGGAAGATAAAATGGTAGTATTAATTAAGAAGGATTCTGTGCTGGATAATCAAAGATCCATTTCTTTGAAACGTATGGCTGAATTACCATTAGCACTGATGGGTAAGAAACATTGGCAGGAGTCGGTATTTGGTCATATTATGAAGGAAAATGGAGTAACACCTACCCAAGTTACATTTACCAGCAGTATTACCGGCTATCAAAAATATATCGGCAGTGGTCAATATGCAGCGTTGGCAACGGAAATCATTTCTTTAAAAATGATGAGTGATAAACGGCAAAAACTAAAAATCATTCCTATCCGGGATAAAAATACCACCATACATTATTGTATGATTGTACCGAATGTTAAAACATTAACTTCCGTCGAGGAATGTTTTATTCATTTTATAAGAGACTTTTTTCATATTTAAATCCGGTTTCATTAAATTTTTTATTGAGGGTTTTAACAAAACCAGGAATTTGATAGATAGGATTTTAATAAATTGAAAAAGTACGAGTTGGTGACAAAATAGATACGCATATTATTCCGATTTTTTAGAATAATACGCGTATCTATTTTATTTGTTATCTTTTAAAATAACATATTGCCCAATGGAATTGTTATAACGATTCCGATTAACCAGGTTAATACTGATATTGAAATCCCAAAGATATAGCAATATTTCGTATCAGTCATATCATGCCCATGCACCATAGCAGACTGGAAACTTGCCGCTGGCGTCATATAAGATGCATTCAAAGTAAAATACATCAGGAACCACATAACATATGGATTACCGCCAATTTGCGCGCACAATGGACAAAGGAACGGTGTAAACATTGCAGCCAGCACAATATTGTGCGTTACTTGTGTTAGAATACCCAATAAAAGCATTGATACAATCATAAAGTTTATAACGCCCATATCAGATACTACAGGTAGTACGATCCCGACAACAGTCGGCATAATGCCGGCACCTTCCGCACGCATTGCCTCTGCGATTGGGAAAGTAACAGATAATAGCAAGATTAATTGCCAGTCTACATATTTGGTCCATGTTTTTCCCATCTGAATCAGAGGTTCTCCTTTAAAAGAAATTACAGCCAGAATCACTAATCCTAAACAGCTCATACCGCCTACGCCTAAGTTACTTAACAGAGCCATTGCAGGCACTTTGGGGAACATAGATGGTAATAACAATGCAACAGAATAGATGATTAGCAGTATGAAACCGATTTTTGCTTCTTTTGTTACTTTTTCTTTTTGCAATTCTTTAATGACCTCGTCCGGTAAAATAAATTTAGATGCATCTAAACGGAAGATAAATTTTCCGGCTAAAATCATTAACAGGGACATTGTACCGGTTGTTGCTACCGCTAAAATAACAAAGGGTACGACATCAAATGTCATTTTCATAGTGTCAATAAAATATCCTTCAAATATCATAGCAGTTGCGCGGAATGGTACAGCAAAAACGCCATTAAATCCTGCTGCGGTAATCATCATAATCATAAAGGTAAGTAATTTATCTCCGGGCGAAATGTTATTTTCCTTGGCAATCTGCATGATAACTGCCCATAGCAGGAAAATAGCGGCTAAATAAACACCTAACATCCCCATAATGTAAGCTGTCAAAATCATACCAAATACTAAAAGCCACGGGCTTCTGCGAAAGGCTTTTCTGGTAACCAGCCAGTTTGCAATAAATCTGGTAACACCTACTGCATCAATAGCGCCTGTAAATACCATTGCTACCAATACAACAACCAAGTTGTTATTCCCAAAACCTGATGATAGGGCAGTAGTTGTATCCATTACACCTAAGAGTGCTAAGGCTGCATACCCGAATACGCTGGGGATGAATAAATCAAATGCAATCCAGCCATACAAAACGCCTACAAATACACCTAATGTTTTCATACCTACCGGAGTAATTGCGCCGAATGGCGGGGCAAAACTAATAATAAATGTTAGTGCGATCATAATCACTAAATGGATATATTTTTTCTTTGTCATGGTAAGTCCCTCCTTCTAATTGATTTTTACAAACCAATACTATTATGAAATTATAAATTGTAATGATAGTAACAATATAAAAAGCTTTGCGACTGTATCCACCGCCACAAAGCTTTTTGTTCCCTTAAATTTTTCTTGCCCAAATTAGAATGGTCTTTTATTTGGGACACTAATTTTTATATTTGAGGGATAGTTTGTTAATTACTACGGCCAGTGTTCAGCTGGTCAGAGCTGCCACTAGATATGCAATTACTTAATAAAAATATTCTTTATTTTCTCAGCGGAGTTTATCAGTTCATTATTTTCTTGCCTTAATCAACATAGTCAGCATCTTCCAAAATCTGATAGATGACAGCGCCTTCACATTGTTTTGGCATTCTTACACCCAGCATATGCGCAACGGTTGGTGTCATATCTACCTGACGGATAATGCGCTGAGAATTATAGCCTTTTTTCAGACCTTGACCGGCAGCAATAAAGATTGGGGTTACGGAAGTATCATAAATACCTTCTACCATTGGCAGCGCATCACCATGCAGACGGTTTACCCCTTCTTCTAACCAGTACAGTACATCACCGCATTCTGGACCGCCGGTACCCAGTACCATGGCATCTTTGTTACGCATTGCAACAGAGATTACACGTTTGCCGTTTAATCTGTAATTGTACAGACCGTCGATGATTTCCCGTTCCAATTCATATTTATCAGCCGGGTCAACAATACCGGTTGGGTATTTGTCTTTCAGGTTGATATAAATCTGGCCGCCACGGGTAGCAACCGCTTTGGTTTTCTCCCAGTCGATTTCTTTTAAATCTTTACCGTTTTCATCTTTTTTCAGAACAGTAAAGCCCAACTCTTCCATCACTTTTACGTTGCAGCCGAATGCATCACCGATCAATGGTTTTTCTTCTTCTTCTGGTGTCAATAAACCGTGGTCAGAGAAGATCATAATGGTCCAGCCTTCGTCTAAATAATGCAGGAACCGTCCCAGATAACGGTCCGTTTGTTTGTAAACTTCTTCAAAATTCTTTCTGTAACGTTCGCCGTTCATAGCGCCCATAATGGGTCTGTCTTTACCCAGATACCAGAACATGTGGCCCATAGCATCCACATTGTGAATATGGCTGAATACAACCTGATATTCATTTTCATCAATTAAATAGTTCAGGGCATCAGCCTGCCATTGTGCTGCCACTTCCCAAGTAGGAAGAATAACTCGTTCTACCAGTTCTAAATCGGTACCGCCGGAGGTTGGGTTTGGTGGTACATGACCTACATTTTCTACAATCTGTGTATGCAGTTCTCTTGGATGGAATAAATGATTGTGCTCAATATTCATAGCACGGGATAACCATAAACGGACCATACTGCCGTCTTCAGCGATATCCATCAGTAACATGTTGCGATTGCCCCGTACATGTTCACCTTTCCAAATCATTTCATCTACGATATCTACAACATATTCATCTTTTTTCACAACAACGATTGGTTCTGTGTCTTTTTTACTGTGATAATAAGCGATTCTATCATAAATACCGTCTTCGTTTTTCAAAATCAGGCAAGGACGGCGAACCAGGCCTTCAGAGGTGATAACATAAAATTCTTTGGCGCCTTCCGGAGCATCTGCCCAACCTTTTGCATCTTTGATTGGAGAATTGCATAAATCCAATTTTACAGCATCAATACCATCTTCCCCATCGGACTGAGACAGGATGATATTGCGCATGCTCATAGAATCTCCGCCCAGAATGGTATTTACGTCAAAGGTGTCTTCTACTTCCGGTAAGTCTTCGATCACGCATCCGGCACCGGTGTTATTGACTGCAGCCGGTTTATAGGTTACTTCTGCGATGGTATCTTTTGCTAAAACGATTTTTTCCAAGTCAACACGGGCTACCCCGCCGTTAATCATAGTTGGCTGAGTACCATCAATCACATGCAGATTTGGGCTTGGGCTGGTTGGAGGCCAGCTAGAACCAGGCCAGTGCCATACCAAGGTTTTCATACCAGCTTCCGCAGTTACATTCCACAATGCTTCTGCTGTACACAGGCGGGAATCTAAATTATATCCTGCGGTATCCAAGTGAACCGGATCCTGTCTCCAAAAGCAGGTGATGCCGTGGGTAACTGGCAGTGCGCCGGTAGACAATGTGGTCCACAGCGGTGGGGTAATGGTTGGCGGTGTGCAAACCAATTGTAAGTTTTCTCTTTGTGCCCCGGCTTCTACAAATTTTTGAATATTGGGTAGCTTACCTTCTTTTAAATATTTGGATGTCAGTTTTGGATCCAATCCGTCTACACCCAGTAATAATACTTTGTCAGTTAATGGCTTATTCATAACATTTCCTCCTTTTATGTATTGCATCAGCAATTTCTATGAGTTAATCATACGTCTTTTTTTCTGTCTTGCATATAAGGACTTCCGTGACGATTTTAGAAAGCATCAATAAGAACTTGACAATGCATTCATAATGCAAGGATTATTTTTGTGTATAAAATAGGGATTACAGTATCGTTAAAATAAGACACCATTCTTGAAAATGCAATAAAACGGTTTTTTAAGGATTTCTGTTGAGAATGGCATAAGTAGAACCATGTTTAATAGATTGAGAACTGTCAAGAGGCAGAAGTAAGTCGTCAATAAATTCATGATACACGATGACAGCGGTGCATTATATAATAAGAAAAAGAATCTGTTGAACAAGGAGGTAAGCTTTCGCAACAAATCGTTGCGGGAGTAGGGTAATTTGGAAACGAACTGCTGATATGCAAGCGGCGGACTGCATTATATAATAAGTATAAAGAAAAATTGAAAAAGCAGGGATAAAGGGTATTGGCAAGAGATAATTTGCCAATGCCCTGTCCGCATTTCTGCTGAAGTGAAGCTTGTAGGTGAGGAGGACCATAATTATGGAACAGAAAAGCAGATTAGAGATTATGAAAGCCAGAGCAAAGCGTTGCGTGTGCAAATATTGCGGCGGCAAGCTGGAGCTGCGCCGCATTGCCTTTAGTGACTATGGAGAGGCCAGAAGTGAGCTGTATTGCCCGGTGTGTCAGCGCATTGAGTTTGGCACCGAACCGGAAATTTATCAGAGCGCTACTTATTTTGTAGATAATCTGGAGTTTAATCATTATCCCGGTTTGGATGACAATGAAAAAACAAGAAGAATGAATGTGGCCAAGATATGTGAAATTATGGCCTGGGGCGATAAAAATATCGGTATCTTGAGCGAGGAAGGCTATTCGGTGCCGGTGAAGCTGGAGATTGAGCAGATTGGGCAGACCGCTGTATTTGAAGATAAAGATTTAATCGATGCGAATAACGCCGAGCAGACTGAGGCGTGAGAGGAGCGGAGTGGCAATGGAACCAATTATTAAAATCAGCCAGCTCTCCTATAAGTCGGGCTATACCTATCTGCTGCGGGACATCAACTGGGAAGTAAAAAGAGGGGAGCACTGGGTGGTGTTTGGCTTAAACGGCAGTGGAAAAACCACATTGCTGAGCATGATTGCCGGGTATAGAAAGCAGACCCATGGTTCGCTGCAATTATTTGGAGAACCGTACAGTGACCGGAATGTATTTGATTTTCGCAAAAAGGTGGGCTGGGTCAGCAGCTCTTTTTTTGATAAATATATGAACAGAGAGTCAGCTTTGAATATTGTGCTGTCCGGTTTGTCCGGCACATTGGGGTTGAGCGGCGGGATTACCAATCAGCAGGTTAAAATGGCCAAGCAGCTGTTAAAGCAGTTTCATCTGGGAGATAAGATAGATTATCCCTTTGATTTGCTGTCCAAGGGGGAACGGCAGAATGTGCTGATCGCTCGTGCTTTATTGCCGCAGCCGGAAATTTTGCTGATGGATGAACCAAGCACCGGTTTGGATGTGCTGGCCAAGGAATATATGCTCAGCGTGGTGCGGGAACTGGCGGCCAATACCGGCATTACCATACTGTATGTAACCCACTATGCCGAGGAAATCCAGCCGTTGTTCCAGCACAGCATGTTGTTGAAACGGGGCCGCATTTATGCCAAAGGTATGACAGAGGATTTGTTTCAGGATGAACCATTATCCGGTTTTTTGGAATATCCAGTGCGGTGCAGCAGAGAGCAGGGCGGTTATCAGATTCATGCCAATGTGACTTCGGATATCTGTCAGTTGTTGAATGGTCAGGGGGTGTGAGCAATGGGGATCAGTCGTGATGAAATGTGTGCCCAGCGTATTGGGATGATTGCTGAGATGGGCAGTATGGAGGAAGAAATCACTGTATTTGGCTGCTGTTATCTGGAAAACGGCAAAGTGAAATATCGGGTGAGCAGCGATAAAGCAGAAATTTATCATTTTTTGCTGGAATCGTCCGATCTGGGGTTGTTTCCCACACCGGTGCATGAACTGACCGTTCGCCAGCTGATTCCGGCAGGCAGCAAGGATGAAGTGTTATATCAGGTGAAACGAAAACTGGCGCAGAATTTGCAGCGTTTATATCCGGCGGAATATTTTGCACAGATGAAGCCCTTTGCTGAGCAGGAAGCCGGTAATGTGGCATGGCCGTTGCTGGAGCAGCTGCGGGAGGACATGGAAGGTTTGTTTGAGGCCGATGAATTGCAGTTGTATGAAATGCTGCTGCGGCAATGCTGTCAGAAAAAGCTGGTGGATGACAAACATAAGCAGCAAGCATGGGATTGGCTGGAGAAAAATCGCAACCAAATGGAAGATGATATTGTCATCAAAGAGAAAAATGAAAGAACCTTTTACGGCATTTTATATCTGAATGCAGATGGCACCTACGGCAGCAAAATCAATCTGGAGCTGGAACGGGTGATGGAAGAAAAGATTTCGTTGGAGCAGAAAGGCGTGCTGGTAAGTCCGGTGCTGCAAAAAACATTCTGGTACAGCGAATCCAACCAGTTGGCGGCATTGCGGGGAAAATTTACCGATTGGCTGAAAGCGCTGGCCGGTACACGGTTAAAAGCCATATTGGAACAAATGCAGGCTTTTGCACCGGCTATCCATGGAGCAGACTATGAGCAGATGCTGGAGCAGACAGTTCATTTGCCGCAGGAGAGCCAGTTTGCCATGCAGTGGTATGGTAAGGTGTGGAATGTAAAATAAGATAAGTGATATACACATAGCAGCAAGACTTTTTAATAGCAATCCCCTTAAACAGATCTGGTGGGTAACCAAAATTTGTTTAAGGGGATTGCTGTTTGTTTAAAAAATAGTTTAAAAATAGATCTTATTGTTTTTCATAAACTCCACAAATGCCTTGCCCGCTTCATTTAATTGTGGGTGGATGTGAATCGCTAAAGAGATGGAAAATCGCATATCTTCTTGAAAAGGAATTAATTTAACTTGATTATACAGAGCATTTTCTTCTAAATTCTTTTTGTGAGCTAAGTTGCTGCTGATTCCAACATAACGTCCGCTGAGCAATGCCTGTGCATAGGCGCGTGAACTATTGGAACTAAAAGCAATATTACCGCCATATTTAGTAAATAATTTAGTAAAAATACTTTCGTTATCTTTATTTATGGACGGAATCGCAATTGGGTACTGGGCAAAATCATTGAGCGTGATAGATTTTGAATCGGCTAAAGGAGCATCTTTATTCACGGCACAGTAATAAGTATCTTCCAATAGCGGAGTTAGACGAATATGTTCCATGTAAGGTTGATAAAGTTCTAAAAACAAAGGGTTGTTTAAGACAACTACAACGCCAATCATTTGTGGGTGCAAAGCAATTTGCTGTAAAATATGATTTACTTCTGCATTTTCAAGATGAATTTGCAGAGAAGGGTAGAGGTCAGCAAAAATTTGCAGTAATGAGGGTAACACTGAAAAGCTCACCAGATCTGAGCCTAAAATTTGAAGTTTTCCTGCAATATCCGGCCGCACTTCTAAGGCTGTGATATTAGAACGCAGTTGAGCAAAGTCAGCAAAGGTGCGTTGTGCCAAAGGAAACAATAATTTTCCGGTGGCGGTCAGTTCAATTCCTTTTGTAGTACGGATAAACAACGTAGTGCCTAAATCTTCCTCTAATTGACGGATGATTTTACTGACGTTTTGGTGTGTTGTGTACAATTCTTTGCTGGTCTGGGTGATAGAGCCGGTTTCGACAAGATTTAAAAAATATTTTAAATGTTCTGTGCGCACGTAAAAGCCCTCCTTTATTCAGGTAGAAAAATCTTCTTAGATAAAGATCTATTTCATTTTATTACAGCTGTTTTTAAAGTATAACTTTTTAATCAAGCATAAAAATTACTATATATAGCAGCTATACGGTGTGATAAACACTATATAGCTGTTTTTTTGCGTAAACAAAAAAGTATAATTTTTCGGAATTTTTTAACGATAGTCAAGTAAAACAGAACCAGTTTTACGATAGGAATGTAATAAAAGTTGATAATATTCTGAAAATAATAGTTCGATTGGATTAATTTTTACCATTTTTATAATAGTGATGGAACTATTATACCATTTCATGTAACGAATTGTTACAAAGAAAGTACAAAATTTATAATAAGCTGAACCTATGCAATCTATAAATCAGATTATATAATAAAGCCATGAAGAAAAGCAATAGTACTTATAAAAAAAGGAGATGCTTGAAAATGGGTAAAAAGTATACCGACAAAGTGTTGTTACTGGGTGTTGATGGTTTGGATCCAAGACTGACATCCAAATTCTTAAAAGAAGGCAAATTGCCTAATATTAAAAAATTCGTAGATGCAGGGGCACAGAGAGAAAGTTTGCAATTGGTTTGCACACCGCCAACCATTACACCACCACTGTGGACCACATTATCTACCGGCGCACTGCCTGTTACTCATGGTATCACCTGCTTCTGGAGACAGGATCCGGTAAAATTGGATACAGCAGGCTATAACTTAGACTCTCGTCTGTGTACTGCTGAAGCACTGTGGAATGTAACTGCCGAAGCAGGCATGAAGACACTGGTATGGCACTGGCCGGGTTCCAGCTGGCCTCCAACCAGCGACAACCCAAATCTGCATGTAGTTGATGGTACACAGCCGGCTGGTGTTAACGCCGGTGTTGCTAAAGTAGAAGGCGAAAAAATTACAGTAGCAAAAGATACGTTCAAAGAAGTACAGTTTAAACCGGCTGCAACCACCAATACAGGTGCAGGCTGCGTAATTGAAGATATTCCTGAAAGCGATGATACTTTTGATACAAACAGTATCTTAGGCGGCATGAGCATGACCAATATCATTCTGAAACAGTCTGACGGGGAAGATGGTATCGAAGACGTTGCTGTTGACCTGTGCAACTCTCCAATCAAAGATGCCACCGGTTGGGCAGATGCTCCAGAAGGCGCTAAAGAATTTTATGTAGTAACTTCCAGCGGTCTGGTACGTCGTCCTTGCCTGATTCTGAAAAATGAAGACGGTGTATATGACAGAGTTGCTTACTATCATAGTAAAAAAGATGCAGAACCAATTGTTGTTCTGAAAAAAGATGAGTACAAAATGACAGTTGTAGATGAAATGATCTACAAAGAAGAAAAAATTATGGCTACTCGTAACATGATGGTTATGGATATTGCTGAAGACGGTAATTTCGTTCGTTTCTGGATGAGTAAAGCATTTGATGCTGCTCATGACACCATGTTCCATCCAAAATCTCTGTACAAACAGATTGTAGATAATGTAGGTTACGTACCACCAACACCAACTTTTGGCGGTAAAAACCTGGAAATCGTAAACCGTATTATGATGCCAACATGGGATCATTACTGTCAGTGGCAGGCTGATACCCTGAACTATCTGATTGATGAAAATAAATATGATGTAATTTTCAGTCATATTCATAACGTAGATGCGCAGGGTCATATGTTCTGGTACTATGGCAAAAACCGTCCGGTAATGGATAAAATGGAAGAAGAAGGCTATCAGGCAGCGATGGAAGAAGTTTATCTGCAAACAGACAGATACCTGGGCAGATTCACCCATTATCTGGATGAAGGCTGGACCATCATGATCTTCTCCGACCATGGTCTGCTGACACCGGAAGAAGAAGAAAAACCATTGATCGGTGATGCATTTGGCTGTAACGTAATGGTAATGCAGGATTTAGGCTTCACCATTCTGAAGAAAGATGAAAACGGCAATAATCTGAAAGAAATCGACTGGGAAAAAACCAGAGCCGTTGCTACCCGTGGCGGTCAGATTTATATCAACCTGAAAGGCAAATACCCAACCGGTATTGTTGACCCAGAAGATAAATATGAACTAGAACGGGAAATCATTGATGGTCTGTACAACTACAGATTAAACGGCAAACGGGTAATCGCAGTGGCAATGCGCAATAAAGACGCAATGGTACTGGGCACCGGCGGTCCGGAATGCGGCGATGTGCTGTACTGGTTAGAAGAAGGGGTAAACCGTCTGCACGGCGATGCACTGCCAATGGTAGAAGGCTATAAAGATACTTCCGTAAGCCCAATCTTTATCGCAGCCGGTAAAGGTTTGAAGAAAGGCTACAACTCTCAGCGTATCATCCGTCAGGCAGATATGACACCAACTCTGGCTCATATGCTGGATGTCAGAATGCCAAAACAGTGTGAAGGCGCAGTTATCTATCAGATTTTGGAAGATGCTGACTACGTTGACTAATAGATTGTATAAGTATGGCAATGTAATATCATGAAAGTACAATAGTAAGAATGAAGTTTGACTGAATGAGTTTCCGCAGCATGGTGGATAGACGGCGTGCAACTGCCTGTAAATTGTGCTGCGGAATTTTTTAAACATTTTTTATATAAAAAATATTAATGTAACAAATTTTTATATGAATTGATACATGGAATTATACTAAAAAGCGTTAGTTATAATAAAAAAGAATATTTATCGAATTAATATTAAAAAAATGAGAGGAATGAATTGATATGTCAGAGACCAGTGCTTCTAAGAAAAGTAAAAATACGTTCTATTATATTAATATTGTAATTATGTTTGCACTGATGTTTGGGATCGGTCAGTTGCCAACATTCGGGCAGGTTACCCCATTGGGAATGCAGATTTTAGGGATTTTCGTAGCTGTATTATACGGTTGGTGTACAGTTAACTTGTTATGGCCCAGTTTATTCGGTATCGTAGCA
This sequence comes from uncultured Clostridia bacterium, assembly GCA_944391625.1. Lineage (GTDB taxonomy): Bacteria > Bacillota > Peptococcia > Peptococcales > Peptococcaceae > UBA7185. The sequence continues at coordinate 25,325 of CALXUG010000022.1, read as the reverse complement.
GTTGGTATGACAGAATACTGTACCATCAAAGAGTCTTTTGCCGCTGCTTTCGGGGCAGATATTCCGTTGATGATTATCGTTGTTTTTGTTTTGGCAGCATATTTTGAAGAATGTGGTTTAAATCAGTACATTGCAAACTGGTTTATCAGCCGGAAAATTGGGGAAGGTCGTCCATGGGTATTTACCATGTTAATCTTTGCCGCAGCATGGGTAATGTCCGCATTCGTTAGTACCTATGCTACCATCATTATCATGTGGGCAATTTTCTACAAAGTATGTGATTTAGTTGGAGAACCTCGCCGCTCCAAATATACCGGCATAGTAGTTGCCGCTATTGTTATCATCTGTGGCACCACCGGGGCTCTGTTCCCATTCAAAGCGTTCTCTGTAATTTCTATCGGTTTAACAGAAAAAGCAGTTGGTGCTTTAGACATCAACTTTGTAACCTGGACACTTTTTAACGCAGTTATCTCTATTTTATTGTGTTTAGGCTTTGTACTGGCTTGCAGAATTGTAATGCGTCCGGATTTAAGCAGAATCAAAGATGCCGGTAAAAATTTTGCTTATCTGCGTGAACAGAAAATGGAACCAAAAACCAAAATTGGCGCCGCTATCTTAGTTTTGTTCATCGTTGGTTTAATGTTGCCAAGTATTTTACCAAAAACTATTCCTGGTATGGCTATTTTGAATGAAATGAGCATCTTAGGTGTTGGTACTCTATGTATTGTACTGTTAGCTGCAGTAAGAACAAAAGAAGGCAAATCCTACATCAATGTGACTCGCTTCATTAGTAAAGGCGTAGACTGGCAGTTAATTATCCTGATTGGTTCCACCATGCCGCTGTGTAATGCGTTGGAAGCAGAAGAAGTTGGTGTACTGCAGACTGTTATTGCTTGGATGACTCAAACATTCGCTGGCTTAAGCCCAATGATGTTCTTAGTAGCATTTATGGCTCTGTTCTTAATTACTACACAGGTGACGCACAACCTGGTACTGTTGTTAGTATTTACTCCTGTATTAACCAAAATGGGTATGGGTTTCGGTGTAAGCCCAATCTTGGTTGCTTTATTAGTTTACTTTACAGCAATGACCGCATACGCAACACCAGCTGCATCTTCCAATGCTGCTATGATCTTCGGTAATGCGGAATGGGTTGCTACCAAAGACGCTTATATGTGCGGTTTCTTAGCACTGGTTACTGCTTTCATCATACTGATTGGCGTAGGTGTTCCATTAGGTAGTTTATTATTTTAATCAATAGCATGATTTATAACACAAATGTAAAGGGCTGTGAAAAACGAGAAATCGTTTTTCACAGCCCTGATTTTTTAGGCAAACTATCTTATAGTATCATACTATGGGCTCCCCGAGCTGCAGTAAAATTGTATTAATAAAGTCGCGGATCATGGGAGAATCAGCAATGTCTTCCCGCATGATAGCGACAACTGGTACAAAAAAATCATTAAAATCTGTAATGGGAATGGCTGCAATATTTTCATTGTGTTGCGCTGTCCGTGATGTTCCAATGGCAAAATAGCTGCCGGATTCTAAGGTGTCAATGAAAATTGTCTGATTTCCGATCACAGAAACAATATTAGGAGTACCGTATTTGGTAATTCCCTGATAAAGTGCAGACTGTTCTATTTTACTATGGGAGAAAAAGATGAGCTCTTTCTTTAATACTTCCTGGATAGAAAGTTTTGTTAAATTTTGCTGTAAAGCAGTTTGTTTGCTGGTGAGTGCTACCAAGGTAGAAGCATAAAGCTTGCGAATTTTTAAACCGGGAGGTAGATTCCCATTCGGAGTGTATAACGGCTGCAACGCAATTGCATAAGGATGCTGCAAAAGAGCTGCACTGCATGTATCAAGATAACTTTCAATATAATTAATTTTTACATTTGGAAAGAACTCACGATAGGTTGCAATACTTTTATTGATATTGGTTGGATAGAGCAAGGGTGGGATATATAAATTTAAAGTTATTTTTTCCTTATTGTATGGCTGTTTACTGGGATATTGGTATTGCAGATACATTTGGTTAATAGCATCGACAGCGATTTTTGCATGTTTTAGAAAGATGTGTCCATCTTCTGTAAGGTCAACTCCACGTGAGTGACGCTGAAAGATTTGAATTTGCAGTTCATCTTCCATATTTTTTATAACACGGCTCAGATATTGTGTTTTGAGTGTTAGCTGTTGCGCAGCTTTATTGATAGAGCCGCACTCAGCGACAGTAAGAATATATTGCAGATATAACGTATTCATAAGGGATATGCCTCCTGTCATTTTTATATAAAGATGGATATCAAGAACAATCAGTAGATTACATAGAGAAAAATCGTTTCAACTATTTTGTTGTAACAATAGTATAACATATTCAAAAAACTGGGTGCTACTGAAAAATAAAAAGAATCGTTATAATAAAGCCAATAAATGAATCGGAGATGCAGATAAATGGATTTCCGAAAATTATAAGATGAAATTATGAATATAAGGAGATGTTTAAAAATGAGTAAACAGTACACAGACAAAGTATTATTACTGGGTGTAGATGGATTAGATCCAAGACTGACTAAAAAATTCATGGATGAAGGTAAACTGCCTAATATTAAAAAATATGTAGAAAACGGTGCGCAGAAAGAAGATTTAAAATTAATTTGTACACCGCCAACCATTACTCCTCCACTGTGGACCACATTGGCTACTGGCGCTCTGCCTGTAACTCACGGTATTACTTGTTTCTGGAGACAGGATCCGGTTCATCTGGATACCGCAGGATATAACTTAGACTCCCGCCTGTGTCATGCAGAAGCATTGTGGAATGTAACTGCCGAAGCTGGTATGAAAACATTGGTATGGCACTGGCCGGGTTCCAGCTGGCCTCCAACCAGTCAGAACCCAAATCTGCATGTAGTTGATGGTACTCAACCGACTTCTGTAAACGGTGGTGCTCCAAAAGCAGACGCTGAAAAATTGGTACTGGCTCGTCATGACTTTGAAAAAGTACTGTTTAAACCAGCTGCTACTAATAATACCGGTGCAGGTTGTGTAATTGAAGATGTTCCAGAAGCAGATGATGTATTCGATCCAAATACACTGCTGGGTGGAGATGCTTTAAGTATGCGCAACATCATTCTGAAACAGTCTGATGGGGAAGATGGCGTTGGTGATGCTCCACTGGATTTATGTAACTCTCCGATCAAAGATGCTACTGGCTGGGACAATGCTCCGGAAGGCGCCAAAGAATTTTATGTGGTAACTTCTAATGGTTTGGTACGTCGTCCTTGCCTGATTTTGAAAAATGAAGACGGTAAATATGACAGAGTTGCTTATTACCACAGCAAAAAAGATGCAGAACCAATCGTTGTTCTGAAAAAAGATGACTATACAGTAGCTGTAGTGGATGAATATATCCGTGGTGATGAAAAAGTAATGGGTAGTCGTAACATGCTGTTAATGAACATAGAAGAAGATGGTTCTATGGTGCGTCTGTGGTTGGGGAAAGCATTTGATATTCATCATGATACCCTGTTCCATCCAAAATCCCTGTTCAAACAAGTGGTAGAAAATGTGGGTTACCCACTTTCTCATCCAACTGTAAATGGGATGAGTTTGGAAATGGTAAACCGTATTATGATTCCTACTTGGGATGAGTTAACAAAATGGCAGGCTAGAGCATTGAATTATCTGATTGATGAAAATGGTTACCAGGTTGTATTCAGTCACATACACAGTGTAGATGCTATGGGGCACATGTTCTGGTATTATGGTAAAAACCGTCCAATTATGGGCAAAGAAGAAGAAGCTGGTTATCGGGCAGCAATTGAAGAGGTTTACAAACAGACTGACCGTTATTTAGGTGAATTCTTGCATTATTTAGATGAAGATTGGACCGTCATGATTTTCTCTGACCATGGTCTGCTGATTCCAGAAGAAGAGGAAAAACCATTGATTGGTGATGCATTCGGTTGTAATGTTGGTGTTATGAAAGAATTAGGCTTTACTGTATTGAAAAAAGATGAAAACGGCAATGAAATCAAAGAAATTGATTGGGAAAAAACTAGAGCCGTTGCTACTCGTGCAAGCCAGATTTATATCAATCTGAAAGGAAAATATCCAACCGGTATTGTTGACCCGGCTGATAAATATGAATTAGAACGGGAGATTATTGATGCTCTGTATAACTACAGACTGAATGGTAAACGTGTTATCTCTGTAGCTATGCGTAACAAAGATGCTATGGTATTGGGTACCGGCGGACCGGAATGCGGCGATGTACTGTACTGGTTAGAAGAAGGGGTAAATCGTTTGCATGGCGATGCATTGCCAATGGTAGAAGGTGTTTTTGATACATCTGTAACTCCAATTTTTATCGCTGCCGGTAAAGGTTTGAAGAAGGGCTATAATTCCCAGCGTATCATCCGTCAGGCAGATATGGCACCAACCGTAGCTCATATGTTAAATGTAAGAATGCCAAAACAATGTGAAGGAGCAGTTGTATATCAGATTTTAGAGGATTACGTTGATTAAGTAAAATAGGTAGATGCTAAAAATATAATGCATAAACAAAAAGAAGAAGGACTACAGGATGACTGTAATGGATACAGCCATTCTGCGGTCCTTTTTTCTATATAGTTAGCTCTCCTAAGTGGTTCAGCATAATATTTAAAAAGTCGCGGATAATTGGGGAGTTGAAAGTATCAGATCGGATGATGGCAATGTTATAAAATGATAATTCATCATAATCGGAAATAGGAATGGCAGCAAGGTTCTCATTATGTTCAGCAAGCCGGGAGGAACCTACCGTAAAATAAGTTTCATTCTCCAGCAAATTCATAAAAATCATATTATTTTCAACGGCTTTTACATTGGTTGGAGTACCATAATGGGTAAGAAATTGATAAGCTCCTGATTCTTCCAGTCCGCGCGGCGCAAAGAAAAGTAAATCTTTTTCTAAAAGCTCCGGTATTGTCATTTGGGATAAATTTTGTGCATGGGCTGTTTGTTTCGATGTTAAAATAGATAATTTGCTGGGCGATAGTTTTATGATTTTCAGATTTGACGGTAAACGGCTTTGTAAAGAGTCTAACGGTAATCTGGCTAATTGCATACTGATGGCGTAAGGTTGTTCTAAAACAGCCGGAATGCTGTCGGTTAAAAAGGTTTCTGTATAATTGATTTTTACCAGTGGAAATAAATTGCGATAGGCAGTAATCATTTGATTGATATTCACAGGCTGCAGCATGGGCAGCACATATAAATTTAAAGTGGGATTTTCATGGACAGCAGTCTGTTTACTTGGGTACTGTCCTTGTAAATAGAGGTTATTGATTTCTTCTGTGATTTTTTTGATTTGTTCCAGAAAAATTTTACCATCTTCGGTTGGTGTAACACCACGGGAATGGCGTCGAAAAATTTTTATATCAAACTCCTGTTCTAGTGTTTTTATTACATGACTCAGATATTGTTGTTTTAGATTTAGTTTTTGACTAGCTTTACTGACAGATTGACAGTTGGCTATAGTAAGAATGTAGTTAAAATACAAGGTGTTCATAGAAATTATGCTCCTTTTGAGAAAGCTGTAGTTATTAAGCTCTATTATAAACGGAAAGGCAGAGTAATACAATTATTTAATTGTATTACTCTGCCTTTTTTTAAAAAAGTGGGTACTACCGAAAAGAAATAATGATAGATATAATAAAACCATCAAATAAATAAAGTTTCCGGTCGGCCGACAAAACGGAATCATAAAAGTTTTTATTCATAAATAAGACCAAGATGATATAAAAAGGAGCGTATTACAAATGGGAAAAAAATATACCGATAAAGTGTTGCTGTTAGGTGTTGATGGATTAGATCCTAAATTAACTTCCAGATATTTAAAAGAAGGTAAATTACCAAACATTAGAAAATTTGTAGAAGCTGGCGCACAGAAAGATAGCTTGCAGTTAGTTTGCACACCGCCAACCATTACCCCTCCATTGTGGACCACGTTATCCACTGGTGCTCTGCCTGTTACTCATGGTATCACCTGTTTCTGGAGACAGGATCCGGTTCATCTGGATACAGCGGGATATAACTTAGATTCTCGTTTTTGCACCGCTGAAGCATTGTGGAATGTAACTGCGGAAGCTGGTTTGAAAACTTTAGTATGGCATTGGCCTGGTTCCAGCTGGCCTCCAACCAGCGACAACCCAAATCTGCATGTTATTGATGGTACACAGCCAGCTGCGGTCAACGCTGGTGTGGCTCGTGTAGAAATGGAAAAAATGGTACTGGCAAGAGAAGATATTCAGTCTGTACAGTTTAAACCGGCTGCAGTAAATAATACCGGTGCTGGATGTGTCATTGAAGATATTCCAGAAGAAGATGATACAGCAGCTACAATGGCTACTTGCACCAACATTATTTCTTCCGGTGGTATGAGCATGACCAATATCATTCTGAAACATTCCGATGGGGAAGATGGGATTGAAGATGTGGCTATTGACCTGTGCAACTCTCCAATCAAAGATGCCACCGGTTGGGCTGATGCTCCGGAAGGTGCCAAAGAATTTTATGTAGTCATTTCTGATGGTTTGGTACGTCGTCCTTGCCTGATTCTGAAAAATGAAGATGGTGTGTATGACAGAGTTGCTTACTATCACAGCAAAAAAGATGCAGAACCAATTGTTGTTCTGAAAAAAGACGAATATAGAATCGGTATTGTAGATGAATATATTCATAAAGAAGAAAAGAAAATGGGCAACCGTAATATGCTGCTGATGGATATTGCAGAAGACGGCAGTATGGTTCGGTTGTGGATGAGTAAAGCCTTTGATATTGATCATGATACTCTGTTCCATCCAAAATCCCTGTACAAACAAATTGTAGACAATGTTGGCTATGTACAGCCTAACCCAACTTTCGGTGGTTATGATTTAGAAATTGTTAATCGCATTATGATTCCTACCTGGGATGAAGTTTGCAAATGGCAGGCAAAAGCACTGAACTATTTGATTGATGAAAATGGTTATGATGTAGTATTCAGCCATATTCATAATGTGGATGCCCAGGGGCATGCATTCTGGTATTATGGCAAAAATCGTCCAACTAAAAATAAAATGGAAGAAGAAGGCTATCAGGATGCCCTTTATCAAGTATATGAACAAACTGACCGTTATTTAGGCGAATTCCTGCACTACTTAGATGAAGGTTGGACTATCATGATTTTCTCTGACCATGGTCTGTTGACACCGGAAGAAGATGAAAAACCATTAATCGGTGATGCATTCGGTTGTAACGTAATGGTAATGCAGGATTTGGGCTTCACTATTTTGAAGAAAGACGAAAACGGCAATAACCTGAAAGAAATCGACTGGGAAAAAACCAGAGCGGTTGCTACCCGCGGCGGACAGATTTACATCAACCTGAAAGGAAAATATCCAACCGGTATCGTAGATCCAGCCGATAAATATGAATTAGAACGGGAAATCATCGATGCGCTGTATAACTACAGATTAAACGGCAAGCGGGTAATCGCAGTGGCAATGCGCAACAAAGATGCTATGGTACTGGGCACCGGCGGTCCAGAATGCGGTGATGTACTGTATTGGCTGGAAGAAGGGGTAAACCGTCTGCACGGCGATGCGCTGCCAATGGTAGAAGGTTATAAAGATACTTCTGTAGCACCAATCTTTATTGCTGCCGGTAAAGGTTTGAAGAAAGGTTACAACTCTCAGCGTATCATCCGTCAGGTGGATGTAACCCCAACTGTAGCCCATATGTTGGATGTAAGAATGCCAAAACAATGTGAAGGCGCAGTGGTATATCAAATTTTGGAAGACTATGTTGATTAAGCAATGGATACGAACTTACGAAATATTTTAGATAAAACAATTACTATATAAATAAAGGCCCATTTCCCAATGACCTGGTGATACACTTGTCTGGTTGATATGTGTATATCAGGCTTGGGAGATGGGCTTTATTCTTTTATTCATCAAGAAAGCACCAATCAGGATAATCTATTCTTGAAATCTTCATATCCAAATTGCCGAATAATGCGGCATTGGCCGTCTGCTTGCTGCAGTGCGATGGTTGGCAGCGCCATGCCGTTGAAGGTGTTGTTTTTCACCATGGAGTAGATGGCCATATCGGCAAAATACAGCCGCTGCCCCGGTTGTAATGGTGTATCAAACGAATAATCGCCGATGATATCGCCAGCCAGGCAGGTAGGGCCGGCTAAACGATAGGTAAAGGGCTTTTCATCGGGCTGAGCAGCGTGCAGCAATGGCGGACGATAGGGCATTTCCAGCACGTCGGGCATATGGCAGGCTGCAGAGGTATCCAGGATAGCGATTTCAATGCCGTTTTGCAGTGTGTCCAGCACAGTGGTAGCCAGCAGACCAGCATTGAGCGCTACTGCTTCTCCCGGTTCCAAATAGACGGTGACATCATATTTTTGTTGCACGGAAGTAATGCATTGTTCCAATAGGGCAATGTCGTAATCGTCCCGGGTGATGTGATGACCGCCGCCAAAATTGATCCATTTTAAATTTGGCAGCCAGGAACCAAAATGCCGTTCCACAGCGGCCAGGGTAATGGCCAGTGCATCAGCATTTTGTTCGCACAGGGTATGAAAGTGCAGCCCATCCAGCATGGAAATGATTTCCCAATCCAGCTGCTCCACTGTTACGCCCAGACGGGAACCGGGCGCACAAGGGTCATAGATGGCATGGCCTTCCTGGGTGGAGCACTGGGGATTGACACGCAGTCCGATGCTGACACCGGCGGCTTTGGCCATATCGGCAAATTTTCGTACCTGCTGGCAGGAATTGAAAATGATATGGTCGCATAGTCGGCAGATTTCCGCAAATTCTGAGTCCTGATAAGCGGGAGAAAAGATATGCACTTCACCGCCCATTTCTTCGGCACCCAGCCGCGCTTCGTACAAACCGCTGGCGGTGGTGCCGTTGAGATATTGCCCTATCAGCGGGTAAAGAGCAAAGGCAGAAAATGCTTTTTGCGCCAGCAAAATATGACAGCCAGTGCGCTGCTGCACACCTTGCAGAATCTGCAGGTTTTGCAGCAGCTTTTCTTCCTGAATCACATAGCAGGGGGTAGGCAGCTGTTCTAACTTCATTAGTCTACCAGCTCCGGATTTTCCTCTACTACCCAAGGCAGTCCCCACTGATTTAATGCATCCATGAATGGATCTGGATCAAATTCTTCCACATTGTAAACGCCCGGTTTCTGCCAGGCACCCTGCATGACCAGCATAGCGCCAATCATGGCAGGCACGCCGGTGGTGTAGGCCACTGCCTGAGAACCTACTTCTTTGTAGCAGGCTTCATGGTCGCACACATTATAGATGTAAATGGATTTTTCCTGTCCATCTTTTTTGCCGGTAAAAATGCAGCCGATATTGGTTTTGCCTTTGGTGCGCGGTCCCAAAGAAGCTGGGTCGGGCAGTACAGCTTTTAAAAATTGCAGCGGTACAATTTCCTTGCCTTCATACATGATTGGTTCAATGGAAGTCATACCTACGTTTTCCAGGCATTTTAAATGGGTGAGGTAGCTCTGTCCAAAGGTCATGAAGAAACGGATGCGTTTGATGCCAGGGATATTCAGTGCCAAAGATTCGATTTCTTCATGGTGGAGCAGATACATATCCTTTTCACCAACCTGCGGGAACTGATACACCCGTTTGATTTCCATGGGTTCGGTTTCTACCCAGTGGCCGTCTTCCCAATAGGAGCCTTTGGCGGATACTTCACGAATATTGATTTCCGGATTAAAGTTAGTGGCAAAGGGATAGCCATGGTCACCGCCATTGCAGTCCAGAATATCGATATAGTTGATTTCATCAAAATAATGCTTTAAGGCGTATGCAGAAAATACGCTGGTAACGCCGGGATCAAAGCCGCTGCCCAATAAAGCAGTGATGCCGGCATCTTCATACTGCTGCCGATAAGCCCACTGCCATTTATATTCAAACTTGGCGGTATCCTCCGGTTCATAGTTGGCAGTATCAATATAATGCACTTTGGTAGCCAGGCAGGCGTCCATAATGTGCAGATCCTGATAAGGCAGAGCCAGATTGAGCACAGCGTCTGGTTTTACTTCTTTAATTAAGGCAATCAAAGCTGGTACGTTATCAGCGTCGATTTGGGCTGTAGTGATTTTGGTGTTGGTGGTGCCTTCCAGTTTTTCCTTCAGCGCATCACATTTGGATTTGGTGCGGCTGGCAATACAGATTTCTTCAAATACCTGACTGTTCTGACAGCATTTGTGGATGGCAACGCTGGCAACACCGCCGCAGCCGATAATTAATAATTTTCCCATAAAACATCGCTCCTTTTATTTGTACATTGTGTTATTGTAATCTATAATTATCCCGATTTTTTACTGTATGCGTCAGTTCTGAGCAGTTTGTTTTAAAAGAACAGAAATGGCGGGCCTGCAAAAAATGGGTATTTTATAGCAATTGGTTTGTGATCATGATTTATTGTGTTTATTACTTTTTTGTGCTTAGTTCCAGCAATAACTCCCGCACCACTTTACAGGCTACGGCCGTGGATACGCCGCTGGCATCATAAGCAGGGCACAGCTCATTAACATCACAGCCTACAATATGACTGCCGGCGCATACAGTGTGAATTGCCTGCAGCAGGTCTAAGAAGCCTACACCGCCTGCTTCCGGTGTGCCAGTGCCGGGAAATATAGACGGATCCAGCACATCTAAATCAATGGTGAAATAGATGGGTTTGCCTTGCAGCTGAGCAATGGTCTGCTTTAACTGAGCAAAATTGAATTTTTGCATATTGGTATGACCAGCGCTGCTCCACAAAAATTCTTCGCGGGTACCGGAGCGAATACCAAACTGATAAATGCGGTTATCACCCAAGATATCCCAGCAGCGGCGCAGTACACAAGCGTGGGACAGTTCTACACCCAAGTATTCCTGGCGCAGATCGGCATGGGCGTCAAAGTGAATGATGTGCAGGTCTGGATATTGCTGCGCTGCAGCGCGTACAGCGCCTAAGGTGACCAGGTGCTCACCGCCCAGCATGACAGGGATTTTGCCATCCTGCAAAATAATGGCGGTACGTTCCTGAATCTGCTCCAAAGCCAATGCACAGCTGCCCATAGAAAGCTCCAAATCGCCGCTGTCAAAAATGGAGCAGTCCTCCAGATCTTTGTCCTGATAAGGGCTGTAGGATTCCAGTCCAAAGGATTCGCTGCGGATGGCCCGGCTGCCAAAACGGGTACCGGGACGGTAGGACGTGGTGGAATCAAATGGTGCGCCGAATAAAACCAGCTCAGCCGATGGGTAGTCTGCATCACAGCACAAAAAGGTTTCAATATTAGGGTTCAACATCATGCAACAACTCCTCAACATATGCAGGCAGTGCAAAAGCACCTGTGTGCAGTTTGGTGGTGTAATATCTGGTTGGTATGGCTAGCTCCTGCCAGCGCTCTGCCTGCAAATCCCGGATGGGATGATATTGCTTGGAGGCAAAGCCGAATAGCCAATGGCCTGATGGATAGGTGGGAATATGGGCCTGATAGACACAGCTGACCGGAAAGGTGGCAGCTATGCGCTGATGGGCTCGCTGACAGGCAGAGGCATCATCTTGATAAAAGGGACTTTCATGCTGATTAACCAGAATGCCGTCTGCTCGTAGCGCCTTGTAGCAGTTGCCGTAAAATTCCCGGGTAAATAATCCTTCTCCTGGGCCAAAGGGATCGGTAGAATCAACGATAATCAAGTCATAGCAATCTTTCTTGCTGCGCACAAAACGCAGACCGTCCTCATAATAAATATGCAGTCGCGGGTCATCCAGTTTGCAGGCGGTTTGGGGTAAATATTGACGGCATACTTCCACCACCTGCGCATCGATCTCTACCATGTCAATGCGCGCAATAGATGGATAGGCGCTCAGTTCCCGGATTACGCCGCCGTCTCCTGCGCCGATTACCAGTACATCCTGCACATGAGGATGGACGGCCATAGGCACATGGGTAATCATTTCGTGGTAGATAAATTCATCTTTTTCTGTCAGCATCATGTAGCCGTCCAGCGTTAAAAATCGGCCGAAAATCGGTGATTCAAATACATCAATGCGTTGAAATTCACTTTGTCCGCTGTATAATTGGCGATGTACCCGGATAGAAAGCTTGACGTCTGTTGTGTGAAACTCGGAAAACCACAAATCCATCTCAAACACCTGCCTTTTCTGTTTTCAGTACGTTCAGATAATTTAATTGGGCATCTTCTGTGCCGGTTAGGGTACAGCCCTTCTTTTTTGCATAGCGGATATATTCCAGCACCTCGCGGGTCACTTCTTCGCCCGGTGATAAGATGGGAATCCCCGGCGGATAGCACATCACAAATTCACTGCAGATGCGGCCCTGAGTCTGCACCAGCGGCAACGCTTCTTTTTCTGCGTAAAAGGCCTGTTGCGGCGTTGCAACGACCTTAGGTGTTACATATTCCTGAGACAGCATGCCGGTTCTTTCTTTGCGGTAGCAGCGGCGGATTTCTGCCAGTGCACTGATGAGCCGTTCTATATCCCGTTTGCGGTCGCCGATAGAGATGTAAGCCAAGATATTACCGATATCTCCAAATTCAATCTGAATATCGTATTGATCTCGCAGTAAATCATATACTTCAATACCGGCCAGACCAATTTCCAGCGTATGAATAGATAGCTTGGTTACATCAAAATCATAAATACTGCCGCCGTTGATCAACTCTTTGCTATAGGCATAATAGCCGCCGATAGCGTTAATCTCATCTCTGGCATATTGGGCCAGTTCCATCACACGAGCAAATTCTTCTTTACCCCGCAGCGCCAGATTGCGGCGGGAAATATCCAGACTGGCCAGCAACAGGTAGGAACCGCTGGTGGTCTGGGTCAGGTTAATAACCTGCCGTACATAGCCTGCGTTCACTTGCGGACCGGTTAGCAGCAGCGAGCTTTGGGTCAGGCTGCCACCCGATTTGTGCATACTGACAGCTGCCAGATCAGCTCCGGCGGCCATGGCTGAGATGGGCAAGCCTTCGCCAAAATAGAGATGGGTACCGTGGGCTTCATCAGCCAGCACCAGCATTTTGTGTTGATGTGCCAGTGCCACAATACCCCGCAGATCAGAGCAGATGCCGTAATAGGTTGGATTGTTGACCAGCACTGCCACTGCATCGGGATTTTCTAAAATGGCCTGCTCTACCTGGGATAGCTGCATTCCCAGGGGAATACCCAGCATGGTGTCCACTTCCGGGTTTACATAGACAGGCTGAGCGCCGCAGAGAATCAAGGCATTGATAACGCTGCGGTGTACATTGCGGGGCAAAATAATTTTATCGCCCCGTTTACAGCAGCTGAGTATCATGGTCTGCACCGAAGATGTGGTGCCGCCCACCATCAAGAAAGCATGGGCTGAGCCGAAGGCCTGAGCGGCCAGCTGTTCTGCCTGTTGAATCACCGATACTGGATGACACAGGTTATCTAACGGTTTCATCGAATTAACATCAATACCTACGCATTGCTCTCCCAGCAGCTGCACCAGCTCCGGATTTCCTTTGCCCCGTTTGTGTCCGGGAACGTCAAAGGGCACCACCCGCATACGGCGAAACTGTTCCAGCGCTTCATAAATGGGTGCATTCTGCTGTGACAAATGATTCATGGTGTTTCCCTCCGTTCTCAGTAAATATTTCGTCCGCTGAAAATTTCGATCATTTCCCGCCGTAGGTTATGAGAAATCTCCAGTCTGGTTTTGGGCGCCAGTTCGTATACATCGGCATTAAATAAATAGTTTTGTAAATCCCGTTCTTTGATTAGCATTTTGGTATGGAATAAATTGGCCTCATACACATTGATGTCCACCGCATCATAATGCTGTTTGATTTCCGGGCTGATATAATTTTGAATGGAAATGACATCATGGTCGGTGAATAGCTTTTTGCCGCTGACATCGCGGGTAAAACCTCGCACCCGGTAATCCATGGTGATAATATCCGAATCAAAAGAACTGATTAAAAAATCCAGCGTGGATAACGGCGTAATGGTGCCGCAGGTAGCTACATCAATATCGGCGCGAAAGGTGGCCAGACAGGTTTCGGGATGGTATTCGGGATAAGTGTGAACGGTCACATGACTTTTATCCAGATGGCCTACAATTGTTTCACCAGCGGGAACCTGGGATTCTTCTGCCATTAGCACTGTTACCGAGGCGCCCTGCGGATCATAATCCTGTCTGGATATGCTCAATACCCGAGCGCCGATCATATCTACCAGATTGGTGAGAATACCAGTCAGACGTTCCGAATTGTACTGTTCATCGATATAAGCAACATAATCCTGTTGCTCCCGGGCTGTTTTGGCGTAGCATACATCATAAATATTAAAGCTGAGCGACTTGGTTAGATTATTAAACCCATATAATTTTAATTTTTCTGTCATAGGGGGGCCTTCCTTTTTCCGATTTTTGTAAACAAAAAAACACAAGCAATGGAATATCCATCACTTGTGCGTATCAACAATAATTCTGCTTTTCTATCAAATTGTATAAATTACTTTTGCAGAAAAGGAATACTTGGCATTTAAACAGAGTTTGAAAGAGATTACCGGAGAGTAGACCTTTATATGGCAAAAAAATAATTTAAAATAAAAGAAAAACGAAATGAAGACAGTTGTTATGGTTTTACAGAGTCTATATAGCAAATATTATACTTTTACTACTCTTATTGACCAGTTCACAAGTTGATGTATATAACATATACGGTTGTAAAGTAACCAACTTATAAAATTTGAGCTTTTAACTCAATCAATAAGGCAACGAAGTTGCCAATCGGCATTTGACCCGGCTGTCCGTATGGCCTTGGCCCATCTACTGGGCGGTCAAAAAATATTTGCATGAAAACAACATGTTTTCACACGTTTTTTGCTAGAAAAAAGATAACATGGTTTTTTTCAGCCGTCAAGCAATATTTTTGAAAAAATTTTTTCTGCCATTTTTTTAAACGGTTGAAGACCGTTTATTGACAGATTTTTATAATATTAAAATTTTTAAAAGAATTTGTCTTGATTATTGTCAGGCAGATTGCCTATAATAATATCATTGTCAAAAATTTGATACGTAAAGCAGTTTGTAAACTGACAGAAAGGATTTGCAAGTTTATGAAAAAAGATTTTGATTTTTGGTGGCGTTTGCTGCGGCCTCATACCTTAACAGCGTCGCTGGTGCCGGTGCTGGTGGGCAGTATGTATGCCTTTTCCTGCACACGAACGCTGCATTTTGGATTATTTCTGGCCATGCTGCTTGCCAGCTGCGCCATACAGGTGGCAACCAATTTATTTAACGAATATTATGACTATGTGCGGGGGCTGGATACCAAAGATTCGGTAGGAATCGGCGGAACCATTGTGCATGACGGCGCTTCCCCTCAATTTGTGTTGGGGTTGGCTTTAGGTTTCTATGGATTTGCAGCGCTGCTGGGCATTTATATCTGTGCCAACAGCAGCTGGTATTTGCTGCTGATCGGAGCATTTTGCATGTTGGTGGGATATTTGTATACCGGTGGGCCATTTCCCATTTCGTCCTCTCCATTTGGTGAAGTGTTTGCCGGTGGTTTTCTGGGCACCGGAGTTATCTGCATTGCCTTTTATATTCAGACCGGTCTGCTCAACTGGCATGTTGTGGCTGTTTCCTTACCGGTGGCTGTGTTAATCGGGCTGATTCTGACCGGCAATAATATTCGGGACAGAGTGGGGGATGCGGCCAACGGAAGGCACACATTGGTGATTTTGTTGGGCCACAAATGGTCAGTACAGATGCTGTCCATTCTGTTTGCCTTTTGTTATATCTGGGTGGCCGGATTGATTTTCTTTGGCGGCCATAGTGTCTGGCTGTTGGCTTCCTACTTCAGTATTCCCACAGCGCGGCAGGCGGTAGAAAAATTCCGTCCGGAAGGGCAGCAGCCCAAACAGATGATGCCTGCCATGATTCTGGTGTCCAAAACCAACACCACATTTGGTCTTGGTTTGGCATTAGGTTTGCTGGTGGAAACCTTTTTGCCCATGCTGTAGTTGCCTATGATATTTGTGAGATGATAGCAAAGACGAGCGGACTTTGATGATGAAAGCTCCCCCGGTTTCTATGATGATAAAAGCGATGGTAAAAATAGTAACAGACAAGTAAAAAACAATGAAAAAGCTGCCGCGGCAGGGATGGTGAATAATCCCGCTGTGGCAGCTTTCTTTTGTTTTTGATAGGGTGAAAAATAGAGGGCATATATGAGCATGCTCTTTTTGAAGGACAGAAAGAGGATACGATGTTTGTTAGAGGGTTGTATTCTCTTTCCTATTAATAAACTGCATTGCTCTTTAATGTTAAATCTGCTATTACTGTGGGGTTGTCTGAATGAATTGACAAGATACCCCCGCTGCATCACAAAATGCCTGAAATGATTCTCTTGCTTCTGCGCTGCCAAAGCATTGTGTTAATAGCTGCTGCAATGGTTGGGCGATGCCGTAGTGCATACGAAGCTGGGTGAAACATGCATAGGTATCGTCTTCGCTGAGCACAGCACATAGCGGCGCATTTGCTTCTGTTTGGGAGCAGCAGGTGAGCTGACCGGAAACCAGCTGCATTTGTGTCTGCTGTTTGTCGGTTTGATACAATGGATAAACTGCATCCTGCAAATCCTGTTCCACCACAGCTAAGAATAAATCGTACCATTTATCTTCCAGGGTTTCCGCTTCCTGTCTGGTCAGCGGAATATCGTTCTGCCGAAACCGATAGGTGGTTGGCTGCCATTGGGGATTGCCTTTGGTCAGGCAATAGGCTTCGCCAAAGGTATTGGCCTGATACAGCTTATCATAGGTGGGTGTAATTTTATAAATAACAAAAACGTCTTTGTAATGCGCGGTCAGTTCTTCATAGAGAGCAGCGGTGGCTTCTAAGTCCTGCAGAGGAGCCAGTGCATTGAGAATGCCGTTGTAGTACCAGGCTTGTTTTTCTTTTGGCGCATGAAACCGCTCCCAAAGCGCATCGCCCACAGCCTGATAATCTCTGGCAATGCTGCGCAGATTGGAAAGTTTATCCGCCAGCGCCAGCATTTTTTGCGGCAGGTCGGCCTGTTCCAGCATCTGAATGGCGCGCAGCTTGCGGTTCAGCCAGCTGTCTGCTTTGTTTTCGCTGTGTTCCTGAACCAGCTCCAGCACTTCCTGCCCAAACTGTTGGGTAATTTGCTCGGCGGTGGCGTCGGTATCTTCCAGGACATCGTGCAGCAATCCGGCAATGAGCAGATTGGTATCGGCCTGCATAACGGATAAAATCTGCATGGTTTCCAATGGATGCAGAATATAGGGCAGCGTGGTGCCCTTGCGCAGCTGACCGGCATGACATTGGGCAGCAAAAATAATGGCCTGATTCAACCGTTGGTTTTGTTGGATATAATCTGTAGTCGTTTGTGCGAATTCTTCCATGGCAATATCCTTTCTGTCTGAGTGAGTCTGCAATGGTTTCTGTATTTTAGCATACCACAAATTATAAAAAAGCGCCACCGAGCAGATGGTTTTGATGATTGGTTCCGGCAGGACAAAGCAGAGCATTTACAGGAAAAATTTTGTTTTGCATGGCTTAAATTGATTTTTTTGTGGATTTTACAGAAATTATACAAAATTTTTTGCAGGAAAGACTTGTATTCCGGCAAAAATAGGCTTAAAATATTCTGTACGCAATTTTGAGAGAGAATTATTTAGGAGGCTGCTATGCAACAGGATCATATTAGAAATATAGCAATTATTGCCCACGTAGACCATGGTAAGACAACTCTGGTAGATAAGCTTTTGAGTCAGTCCGGTACCTTCCGTGAAAACGAACAGGTTGCCGAACGGGTTATGGACTCCAGCGATTTGGAAAGAGAAAAAGGTATCACCATTCTGGCTAAAAATACAGCCATCCATTATGGCGATTATAAGATTAATATTGTGGACACCCCGGGCCATGCTGACTTTGGCGGTGAAGTAGAACGTATCATGAAAATGGTAGACGGTGTGTTGCTGGTTGTAGACGCTTTTGAAGGCTGCATGCCGCAGACCCGTTTTGTATTGAAAAAAGCGCTGGAACAAAAACTGGCGCCTATCGTTGTTATCAACAAGATGGACCGTGAATTTGCCCGTCCATTGGAAGTGGTAGACGAAGTACTGGATTTATTTATTGATTTGGGCGCAGACGAAGAACAGCTGGAATTCCCGGTTATTTTTGCTTCCGGGATTGCCGGTATTGCTACCAATGATTTAGATGTAGAAGCAGTGGATTTAAAACCATTGTTTGATGATATTATTAAATATATTCCTGCTCCGAGCGGCGATGCCAATGGCCCGCTGCAAGCGCAGATTACCCTGATGGATTATAACGACTTTTTGGGCCGTATTGCCGTTTGCCGGGTAAACAGAGGTATTGTCCGCAGTGGTCAGATGGTAGCTATGCAGACACGGGAAGGCAAGGTAAAACAGGCGCGCATCAGCAAACTGTTCGGTTTCCAGGGTCTGAAAAAATTTGAAATTGAAGAAGCATCTGTTGGTGAAATTGTAGCCATTGCCGGTTTGGGTGAAATCAACGTAGGGGAAACCATCTGCGATCCGGCCAATGTAGATCCGATGGAATTCTTAAAAATTGAAGAACCTACTCTGGAAATGAGCTTTATGGTAAACAACTCCCCATTTGCAGGGAAAGACGGCGATCCGGTTACTTCCCGCAAACTGGCTGCCCGTTTGTTTAAAGAAATGGAAACGGACATTGCGCTGAAAGTTTCTGCAACCGAAAATGCCGATACCTTTAAAGTGGCAGGCCGCGGCGAACTGCATCTGTCCATTTTAATTGAAACCATGCGCCGTGAAGGTATGGAATTCCAGGTATCCAAACCGCAGGTAGTTATCAAAGAAATCGAAGGCCATAAATGTGAGCCATATGAAGCGCTGACTGTAGATGTGCCTGAAGAATACATGGGTCCTGTTATGGAAAAACTGGGCGCTCGTAAAGGTGAAATGACCAATATGCAGAACTTCAACGGTCAGGCCCGTCTGGAATATGTCATTCCTGCCCGCGGTCTGGTTGGGTTCCGTACCGAATTTTTGACCGATACCAGAGGCTACGGCATCATGAACAGTGTGTTCGACAGCTATCGTCCATACTCCGGCAGCATTGTAGGCCGCCGCACCGGTGCATTGCTGGCTTTTGAAACCGGCACCACCACTGCTTACGGTTTGTTCCCGGCAGAAGAACGGGGCGTTCTGTTTATCGGCGCTGGCGTTGATGTGTATGAAGGTATGATTATCGGCGAAGGCAATCGGGAACAGGATATTGCTGTAAACGTATGCAAAGGCAAAAACCTGACCAACGTGCGCGCGTCTGCCAAAGACGATACCGTTCGTTTAAAGACACCAAAGGATATGTCCTTGGAAGAATGCATCGCATTTTTGAATGATGATGAATATCTGGAAGTAACACCTCATTTCCTGCGTCTGCGCAAACGGTTCTTAAAAGCAAAAGACCGTGTGCAGTATGCCAAAACACAGCAGCAGGGTTAAGCACAATTTAAAATAAAATAGATAAGTTGAATGATAAAAGGATTGCAGCCTTTCCGGGCCGCAGTCCTTTTTTGCTGTGCGTCAGCATGGGCGCAGTCCGAAGGGTGAACGTTCTGAAGCTGCTTCAGCGGGAAGACAATAACAGAACCTTAAGGGCATCCGGCGGATATATTTTACCTAAATTTAATCTTTTTTTGATAGTTATCCTGCTTGTTTCCTTGCTATACTTCCGATTGTAACGTATGTATAAAATCAGGAGGGGCGAAACAACAATGAAAATAAATGGTAAAAAAATAATTGCAGGTGTGGTATCTTCCGCATTGCTGGCAGGTATGTTTCCTACATCCGTATTTGCCACAGATTTGGACTTACAGCAGGCTGTGCAGCGTCAGCTGACAGCGCAGAGCATTGACAGCTTGACCATTCAGCCAGGCGAAACAAGCGCATCCATCAATTTGAACTGGTATGCGCCGGAAGGCACTACCAATTCGGTGCTGCAGTTTGCCACCGATGAAGATGTAACAACCATGGCGGCTATGGAATTTGCTTTAACAGCGCCAACAGAATTAAAACCGGATAAATACACAGACAGCGGCAAGGTTGGCTGCCGTGTTACAGTAGATGGACTGGAACCGGATACGCAGTATACTTACCAAATTTCTAATGACGGCGGCGCCAGCTGGTCTCAGGAATATTCCTACAAAACAGCTGCGGCAGATGGATTCAAGTTTGCCTTCACCAGTGACCCGCAAATAAAAGAAAATAACGAAATCAACAAAGATGGTTGGAATCCAAATCCAGAAAATAACCAAACCGGTTGGGCCAAAATGATGGAGGTTGTGGTAGATGCTGGGGCTTCTTTGGTAGTTTCTGCCGGAGACCAAGTGGAAGACCAGAGCTGGGGAAAATCCAGCGAATATGCGGCGTTCTTTGCGCCGGAAGAAATGACACAGATTGCCTATGCGCCGGCTGTCGGCAATCATGACCGGCATTATATGTTTGCAGATCACTTTAATCTGCCGAATGAAATGGAAATCAGCGAAACTGCTACGGATGATGCCGATACACTGTATGAGGTAAAAACCACATTCCGCGGACAAAACAGCGGAACCAGCCAGAGCCACGGCAATTATATTCAGGCCACAGATGCTGAAATTTCCGGTGGTACAGCTTCCAATGGCGTAACACCTAACGAAGAAGGTCAGTACGATTTTACAGAACGGCGGGAAATGGAAACCAAAGGCAACTATTACTATCTGTATAACAATGTGCTGTTTGTTACACTGAACACCGGCGCTTATCCAGGCGGGAATGACGAGGAAAACAGCGACAACAAAGATGTGCCCAGCGCTTCCAAAGGAAACCAGGAGGCAGAGGCTATTGTAGCTAACTTTGAAAAAACAATAGAAGCGGCCAAAAGTCAATATGCCGGTCAATACGACTGGCTGATTGTGACCCATCATAAATCAACCCAGACTGTGGCCAAACACGCCGCCGATTCAGACATTGAAAATTATGTGGATGCTGGTTTTGAACGGGTAATGGCTGAGCAGGACGTTGATTTTGTGCTGGGCGGTCATGACCATGTGTATTCCCGCAGCTTTGTGCTCAATGGTGCCGGAGAACGGGTCAGCGAACGGTTGGACACCATCAATAACCCGCAGGGTGTCATTTATCTGACCGGCAACTGTAGTTCTGATATGCAGTACTATACACCCTTTGAAAAAGTAGATAAAACCAACAATGCCGATTATCCCATATTGGCCAACGGCAAGCAGGGGTCAGCGGCATATCTGGAAGGCCAGACCGCCAGTGATGCCGACAAAGCTGGTTATCTGCCGGTAGGCAACCAGGAATGGAATCAGGAGTACAGCCCCAGTTACGCATTGTTTGATGTGCAGGGCGATACTATTTCGGTGAAAGTTTATAACCTGAGCGGAGACAGCCAAACTCCGGACAGCAAAGAGATTGACGCATTTACCGTAACCAAACAGGCGGACGGCGGCAAAAAAATTACCGGTCAGGAAAACGGAACCGCTTCGCTGGATTTAACCCAGATTGGGCGGTATGATTCGGGTATGCAAAATAAGGACGGCGGTGTGATGGAAATTGTGGATTACAATGAAAGCACCGGCTGGGCCTATGCGATAAACGGCAATACAGGAAAGCTGACAGCCATTCCGCTGAAACAATTGCAGCAGGGCGACAGCGTGGCTATGCTGGACGGCAATGATATTGATGTAAAAGCCATGGTTTCCGTTGATGGATTTTCCTATGGCGATATGACTTCGGTGGCAGTGTCGCCGGATGGAACCTTGCTGGCAGCTGCAGTACAGGCAGAAGGGTATGCGGATAACGGCCGTGTGGCATTGTTCCGGTGTAACGATGACGGCACACTGACCTATCTGCAGGCAGTGGAAACCGGCGTGCAGCCTGACATGGTTACCTTTACACCCGATGGCAGCAAAATTTTGACCGCCAATGAAGGCGAACCCCGTGAAGGGTATGATGCCGGTGCAGTAGACCCGGCCGGATCTGTGACTGTGATAAATGCCAAAACCTACACTGCACAGACAGTTGGTTTCTCTGCCTTTGACCATAATACCTTAGCTGCGCAGGGGATTGTGCTCAAAAAAGGGGCTGCTCCCACCGTGGATTTAGAGCCGGAATATATTGCAGCTACCGATACAGCCGCTTATATTACCTTACAGGAAGCCAACGCCATTGCAGTGCTGGATTTAACCACAACTACAATGACCGGTGTGTACAGTGCAGGCTTTGAAGACTATTCTAAAATTACAGTAGATATGGACAAAAAAGATGAAGCTTACAGCGCCAAAACCTATGACAGTCTGCGGGGTATCCGTATGCCTGACGGCATCAGCTTATATCAGACCGGCGGAAAAACCTATCTGCTGACCGCCAACGAAGGTGATTCCCGTGAATGGGGCAGCAGCTATTGCAATGAAGTTGAGCGCAACTTTAAAGACGGCAAAGAAACCTCTCCTACCGGCGCCATCACCAACGCAAACAGCGGTTTAGCCGGAAAAGTGGTGTTCTTTGACAGCAACGATTATGACGGACTGGACGACAGCAAGGACTATCTGTTCGGCGGACGTTCCTTTACCTTGTTTGAAGTAACTGATAACGGTCTTACCGAAGTATTTGACAGCGGCAACGACTTTGAAGCCAAAACAGCAGCCTATTTGCCTGACTATTTTAACTGCTCCAACGATGATCTGACAGTGGATGACCGTTCCGGCAAAAAAGGCCCTGAACCGGAAACCGTTACCATTGGCCAGGTAGGAGATAAAACTTACGCCTTTGTTACCTTAGAACGGATTGGTGGTGTAATGGTTTATGACATTACCAATCCTGCCCAGGTATCCTATGTCAATTATATCAACTCTCGGGATTTCAGCGAAGAAACGGGCAGTGACGATTCTCCGGAAGGCCTGCACTTTATTGCAGCGGAGGCAAGCCCTAACGGCAAGGCCATGCTGTTGGCAGCCTGTGAAGTGGGCGGCACTGTAGCGGCCTATGAATTATCCGCTAATAAAAACGGCAGCTCTGACTCCGGTTCTTCCGGTTCCGGCAGTTCTGGCAGCTCCAGCAGTTCCGGTAGTTCTTCCGGCAGCAGTGCGGCGCAAACAACAGTGACTTCATCCGATAAAACTGTTACCGTGCAGCAGGCTGCGGTCAGCACAGCAGTGTTGGAACAGGCAGTTGCCGCTGCGGCACAGCAGGATGACGTTACCATAATCGGTGGCAGCAGCAGTGCTGTCATTGTGACGGCAAAAGAAAACGGCGTGGTATTGAACAGCTTCCATAATCCGCTTACGGTAACAGTGCCGGTTCCGGTAAGCGAGGTACACGACACCGCTAAATTAACTCTGGCACAGGTTGTAACCGACGAGGAAGGCAAAACCCAACTGATTTATATGGGCGGCAACTATGATGCCAAAACAAAAACATTGACCGCTTATGTAGATGAACCGGGCAGCTATGTTCTGGTAGAAGATGCGGCAGTTAAGAAAATGGAATTGACAGTAGGTAGTGCAGCCTGCCGGATAAACGGCAGCAGCATTGGCAACGATGTGGCTCCTATGCTCATCGATGGACGGACCATGGTACCGCTGCGCTTGATTTCCGAAGCCTTTGGCGCAGAGGTTGTCTGGAATGGCAGCACCCGCTCCGTTGCCATTAAAACGCAGGATAAAGTATTGAATATGACTGTTGATCAAGTGATAGATGGATTTGATGCGGCTCCTGTTATCCGCAATGGCCGTACACTGGTGCCAATCCGCTATATTGGTCAGTCGTTGGATGCCAATGTGATTTGGGTACCGGATAAACAGCAAATTGTAGTAGTGCGGTAATTGCAGTTTGCCGTAGTCGGGTAGAGAGCAGTCTGGTATTTAATGGGCCGGTGAACCAATTCTATGAAGCGCATAGAAGGGTGCATCGGCCCAAAATTTGCTGCATAGCAAAAAGGTCAGTAATTTTTATGGATAACCGCCCAATTGCCTGATTGACAGGATGTACAGAAAGTATTATGCTAAACGGGATAAGGCTGTAAGGCCAAAGGTAATTTTACTGCAATGGAGGTTGTATTTTAT
This sequence comes from uncultured Clostridia bacterium, assembly GCA_944391625.1. Taxonomy (GTDB): domain Bacteria; phylum Bacillota; class Peptococcia; order Peptococcales; family Peptococcaceae; genus UBA7185. The sequence continues at coordinate 1,126 of CALXUG010000022.1, read as the reverse complement.
GAAAAATATTGATTGGGCAAGTCTTGGTTTCAGCTATATGCAGACCGACCAGCGTTATGTATCCAACTATAAAGACGGCCAGTGGGATGCCGGCTGTCTGACCAGCGATGCCAATGTGGTGATCAACGAATGCGCAGGCATTCTGCAATATTGTCAGGAATGCTTTGAGGGATTAAAGGCTTATTCTACAGAAGACGGCAGCATTGTTACCTTCCGTCCTGATTTGAATGCAGAACGGATGATGGATTCCGCTGCTCGTCTGGAAATGCCGCAGTTTCCAAAAGAACGGTTTTTAGAAGCGGTAGACGCAGTGGTAAAAGCCAATGCCGAGTGGGTGCCTCCTTATGGCAGCGGCGCTACTTTTTATCTGCGCCCTTATATGTTTGCATCTGGTCCGGTAATCGGCGTACATCCTGCCGATGAATACCAGTTCCGTATCTTTGGTACACCGGTAGGTCCTTATTTTAAAGGCGGTGTAAAACCATTGACTTTGTGTGTCAGTGATTTTGACCGTGCTGCGCCAAATGGCACCGGTCATATCAAAGCCGGCCTGAACTATGCTATGAGTTTGCATGCGCACAGCGTTGCCCATGCAGCCGGATATGATGAAAATATGTTTTTGGATCCTGCTACCCGCACCTATGTGGAAGAAACCGGCGGTGCCAACTTCCTGTTCATCACCAAGGATAACGAAGTGGTAACACCATTGTCTAATTCTATTTTGCCTTCTATCACCCGTCGTTCTCTGGTTTACGTGGCAGAGCATTATCTGGGTCTGAAAGTAACCCAGCGTCCTGTAGCTTTGGCTGAACTGGCTGATTTTGCCGAATGCGGTCTGTGCGGAACTGCCGCTGTCATCTCCCCAGTAGGTAAAGTAGTAGATCACGGCAAAGAAATCTGCTTTGCCAGCGGCATGACCGAAATGGGACCGATTACTAAAAAGCTGTATGAAACATTAACCGGCATTCAGATGGGCAGAATTGAAGCACCGGAAGGATGGATTCGTAAAATTCTGTAATGTTTGCTGTATAAAATAAAGTAGCAAAAATAATGGGTTCTATAATAAATGTTGGGGTAGCGATTTCCCGACATTTATTATTTTAGAAAAAATAATAAAAAAAGAGAG
>CALXUG010000021.1 GCA_944391625.1 uncultured Clostridia bacterium | reverse complement strand
TTAAGAGGCAGATGTTTTTTCCTCTGCCTCTTATTCTCAACTTTTTTCTTTACCCCAACTATTGACAAAGAACCCGTCTAATATGCTGCAGCGAAAAACCATAGAGTATCATTTGTATGTACACAAAGATGATGTGGAGCAGGTAATGACTCTGATGCAGTCTATTGGCCCGGATAGCAGCGGGATTGCATAAGTGAGAGGATAGGAAAATGGTACAGTGACTTTTTTATGTGCGCATAAGGAGTATTACATCATGGATAGGGCAGAGAGCAAAAATCAGCCTGGATAAAAAACAAGAATGGTTTGTTTTTATCCGGGCTGATTTTTATTTGGTTGTTTTCTGAATAGTAAGATGGAACCCCTGCTGTCGATTAGATGCAGGGCAGAAGGGCAATTTATATGGTTAGGTTGTCGGTGCTTTTGGCACAGATAGCGGATTCCAGCCGCTGCAGCTGTGCTTTTTCTTCCTGAGATACCGACTGGTAGGTCTGCTTCATGCAGTATTGAATCAGAGCAGCTTTATCGTTTTGAATGGCAAAAAAGTTGGATTTTGGAAAAAAGGCAGCTGTTTGCTTAATTTCTTTGCGAATGGCTTTGTTGTCCAGAAGGTCTTTCCAGGAAATTTTCTTTTTGTGCCAGATCAGATTCAAATCCACAATGCGCTGGCCGCGCTGGCTGTATTCCAGAGCGATAAGCCGCTTTTTCAATTCCATGGGTTCCAAAAAGGTCAGCAGACGGATATGATAAGTGCCTATGGGGTCAGAAAACATGCTGATTTCTCGATTCCAGGTTTCGGTGATCAGATAGCCCAGCTGCAAAATTTTAATGGCCTCTGTCAGCCGTTTATATTGCAGTTCGTAGGCTTCATAGCGGTCATAGATGCGCAAATCTACCATATGCCAGGCATTGGGCGGAAAAGCCTTGGCCAGATAACGAGGCGCATGAATCTGCAGATAGGACAGCAGAGAGAGATAGTCTTGCTCAATCAGCAGCACATCCTGATAAAAGCTGCGGCTGCCCTGCTTGTCTTCTGTTAAGAAGCACAGGATGGTTTCCCGGGCGTTTTTTTGCGCTAAAAGCTGTGAAATATGCACACGCCGGCAAGAAAACTCGGATTGTATTTTATCGACCACCGGTTTTTGCTCCCCTAAACTATTGAAGAGAATGATAGGAGGCAGAGGCCGAATGTGCGTTATCATTTGCTGCAGCTGGGATGTCATCAGCTGGCAGAGAACGGATTCTGCTGTTTGTGCCATACCCAGATAATATGGTTGGTTGGCGTGGCTGTCGTTGGAAACGACACACAAAATGCATTGGGTTTTTGCAATATCAATGCCGGTGCCTAATTGCTCCATGGGCTGACAGGAAAACTGGTCAGTGATCGATTGGAGAAGGGCTTGCGGCTGGGCGGTTTCGATATAAATTAGTTTTGGGCCGGATGCGACCAGATTTAACATGGGTGATTACCTCCAAACATAAGAAGCTGCAAAAGAAACTGAAAAAGAAGCTGCAAAAGAAACTGAAAAAGAAGCTGCAAAAGAAACTGAAAAAGAAGCTGCAAAAGAAACTGAAAAAGAAGCTGCAAAATACAGCAGACAATTATGGTGATACGATGGTGCCGTAAAGGGTTGTCATCAGCGCATTGCTTTTTTCGTCCAGTCCGTAAACGGTGACTTGTTTTTGATTGGCTTCCAGTTTTTTTACGATTTTGTTCAGGCTGGTAGCTGCCGATTCGTCCCAAAGATGCGCCTGAGAAAAGTCCAGAATGACAGTATGGGCGTTATCGTGAAAGTTCAATGCGTTCATTAGGGATTCGGTAGAGGCAAAGAAAATCTGCCCATAAATTTGATAGGTGACAGTGCCGTTTTCTTCGTGGCTGTTGACTTTGATTTTAGACATCTGCATGGCAAAGAAAATGGCGGTCAGTACCAGACCGACTACAACACCGTAGGCCAGATTATTGGTTGCTACCACAATGGCAACTACCAATACAATGACCAGAGCATCGGTGCGCGGCATACGGGTCAGGCGCCGCAGCGAATCCCAGTCAAAGGTAGAGATGGAAACGGTAATCATAACTGCCACCAGGGCTGCCAGAGGAATCTGCACCATTAAATCGTTTAAAATGAAAATTAAGACCATCAAAAATGCGCCGGATACAAAGTTGGACAAACGGCCCCGTCCGCCGGAATTGACATTGACAATGGCCTGTCCGATCATAGCGCAGCCGCAGGTGCCGCTGAAAAAGCCGGATACCATATTGGCAATGCCAAGACCGCGGCATTCTCGGTTGCGGTCCCCTTCGGTGTCGGTCATTTCGTCAATTACTTTGGAGGTCAGCAGCGTTTCCACCAATCCAACCAGCGCCAAAGAAATGGAATAGGGCAGAATAATCTGCAGCGTTTCCAGATTGAACGGGACTGCCGGAATGTGGAATGGCGGCAGGGCTGCGGTAATGTTGCCCATATCGCCGATGGTGCGCACCGGAACCTGAAAAGCAATAGCAATGGCGGTGACAACCACAACCGCAACCAAAGTAGAAGGAATGGCGCGAGTCAGATGCGGAAACAGATAAATAATAGCAATTCCCAGAGCAACTAAGGCATACATCTGCCATCCTTCTCCGGCAAAATTGCCTAATTGAGAAGTAAAAATCAAAATGGCCAGCGCATCTACAAAACCAATTTGTACGCTGTTTGGAATTAATTTGATGAGATTCCCTACTTTAAACACACCTAAAAGGAACATCAGAATACCGGTTAAAATTGTGGCGGCCATCAGATATTCCGGGCCGTAATCCCGCACCAAGCTGACAATGACCAGGGCCATAGAGCCAGCTGCGGCTGAAATCATGGCAGGGCGGCCGCCGATAAAGGCCATTAGCACAGTCAGCCAGAAAGAAGCGTATAAGCCCATCATGGGGCTGATGCCGGCGACGATACAAAAGCCGACAACTTCCGGAATGACGGCAAAGGACGATACCAAACCAGCCAATACATCTCCCTTGGCATTGCTGAACCACTGGTTAAGTTCTTGTTTGACTTGCATAAAACTGTTTACCCCTTTCAAAAAGTATTACATAAATGTATTTGTAAAAATTATAGCACTCTGATGCATATATATACTATTATTTGAATTTATACCGGGGTAATTTATAAAAATAATGTCGAAGCTACAAAGTTGTTGAAGTAATTCAGAATATGGAAAAGTACAAGGTCAAGGCTCCGAAGATAACGGGCTGATGCAGCATATATAAGAATAAGGTGCGGCGTCCAATCCAGTTAAACGGTGGAAGATACCATTGTTTTATCTTGGCAAAGGGCTTTGATTTCAGTACAGCAGGTCCGCCGAAATAGCCCGCAAGGAACAGAAAAAACCAGGGAATCAAAGGAAAATAATCGCCGGAATAAAAGTCCGGTGTCGGCAGCCCCAGAACAAACAGCATGGGGAACTGATACAACCAGTCGGGTAAATACCAGAGCGGTGTGTGCAAAAAGCCGAGATAGCCGTAATAGATTCCTTTGGTAAACGCAAATAGCAGAAACGCAACGGTGCAGGCGGGCAGAGTTGGTAATTTGGAAGCTGCTGGCCGCAGACAGGCTGTGATGAGATAGGCCAACCCGGTAAAATGCAGGATGCCGAATAAAATTTGCTCCTGCGGTGTGATAAATACAGTTACAAGGGTGATGATAAGACCGCAGCCCAAAATTTGAACACCATGTTTGGCAGGATTTCGGCTCAAGGTACAGCAGCAGCCGGCCAGAAGAATAAAGCCGCTGCAGATTATCTGCTGCCACAGAAAGGCGGCCTGTGTGTTCATAAAAGGGCAGGATTGTCCAAACAGGAACACCCAGTCATATAAAAAGTGATAAGCGGCCATGTTGAGAAACAAGATACCGCGCAACAAATCCAGCACATGCAGCCGTGATTTTGGTGTATGCATAAAGTTGTAACCTCCAGAAAAGCAGTTTTGCTATATGTTGTCGTTCATATCAGGTAGTATACCATATTTTGTATTTTTTGAAAAAATATTTTGCTGTTGAATAAACTTTTTTAATATTTTGAATTTACAAAGAATAAAGGGTGTTGTAGAATGGTCAAAGCGGGGGAAGTTTTTCCAATAGAACGAAAATGAAAACGAAAAAGGAGATGGAGGCTTAACTATGGCGGCGGAAGAAAAAATTGAAAAAAAGGATATTGCGCTGTTCAGTATTTGCTGGCTGAGCTATTTTTTTGCCTATTTTGGCCGAATGAATTATTCTGCCTGTATGGCGGCAATTATTGTTGCAGAAGGATATTCTAAGGGCATGGTGGGGCTGGTGGGAACCGGTCTGTTTATTACCTATGGGCTGGGACAAATTTTCAGCGGATTTTTGGGCGACTATGTGTCACCGCGAAAAATGATTATGGTAGGGCTGGTTGGTTCCAGTATTAGTAACTTATGTATGTGTGTGGCGCCGAATCTTAATTTTATGATTATTGCCTGGTGTGTGAATGGTTTTATGCAATCATTATTGTGGTCGCCTATTGTGCGTATGTTTGCGCAGTATTTTACTGCCCAGGTGCGGGGTACGCTGGGTGTGTATATTAATAGCACAGTGCCGGTAGGAACATTGGCAACCTATGGCTTTACTGCGTTGATTCTGGAAATGACAGGAAACTGGAAAATGGTATTCTTCGGCTCCTTTGTGGTAGTGATGCTGACTGCGGCGGGCTGGTGGATTTCTACCGGAATGCTGCTTCCTAAATTGACACGGGTGGATACCGATAACACAGTGCAGACTGCCGATGCGGATAAGACCGCCAAAAAAATGCCTTTGGGAGAGCTGGTGCTTTCGTCCGGTATGGTGTTTATGTGTCTGGTATTGATGATGCAGGGTATGTTAAAAGAAGGTATTACGGCGTGGATGCCCAATTTGATGGGGGAACGGTTTGATATTGGCACTACATTAGCCATTGTCAGTACAGCGCTGATTCCGATGTTTAATATTGTTGGGATCAGTATTGCTGCAGTGGCCAGAAAAGTCATCGGCGACGAAGTGCGCTGTTCCTTCTTCCTGTTTATTGCAGGAACCATTTCGTTGGTGATTTTGTATGTGACATCGTTTATCGGGTTGATTCCCATGTTTGTATTCTTCTCCATTGCTACAACCATTATGATGGCTGTCAATACGGTATATGTAGGTGTGGTGCCGGGATATTTTGCTAAACAGGGCCGCAGTTCTTCTGTATCCGGCATTTTGAATGCTTTTGTCAATCTGGGTATTGCTACATCCATGTTTGCCACAGGCGCTTTTTCGGAAGCTTTTGGCTGGGATATGACCATGATTTTCTGGTGCGTATGCGGCGGTATCGGTATTTTTTCCAGTTTTACCGGATATCAGATTTGGAAAAAATATAAATTGCGCTTAGAAGCTTGATATGAAATAAATATGGACACAGTTCTCTTTTTAGAGGGCTGTGTTTTTTATTGTTTGTGATGCTTCTTTGTCGGGAGATTGTTTGTTGCCTGCCCTCCTACCCGACCAGAAAGGCGTCGGGCACAGACATCTGCTTGTCGGTCTGCTTCACTTTGGACTGCGTCCAGTTCAGCAAGACAGACTGCACACCTGTCTGCTTCAATGTCGACAACGGCAACAAAATATATCCCTGGTTTGCGCACATAAGGCTGGCCTATTCTTTGCCAAAATTCTGAATTGCGGCGGTCAGCAACGCAGTTTGTTTTCATTGAGCTGGACACAGTCCAAAGCGAAAGAAACAAACAAGTTGGTGTCCGACGCGCTGAAGGATAGGCAAAGATAGGACAGCCGACCAAACAATGAAAATCTGTTTTCCCAGAGAAAATGTGTGAATTTGTGCTGAAATACTGAATTTCCAGATAAATAAGATAATTTGTTGTGTGATATGCACAAAAAATCTTGCAACTGATTCGATAAATAGGTACAATAAAGATAACACATACATAGTAACGACTTGAAGGGTTGGGTGATATTTACATGGCGGTTTTGCTGTCAGATTTATATGAGGGTGTCAAAAATCAGGATATTACTTTGGTAGCCGGTGAGCAGGGCATGGGCAATGTGGTGCGCTGGCTGCATATGGTAGAAAGTAATGAAAGTTCTTCCTTTTTGGATGGGCAGGAAATTGCATTTACCACAGGCGTTGGCTTGAACGGAAATGTAACGCTGCTGGATTTGGTAAAGGCCAACAATGAACATAAAGCCAGCGGTATGGTAGTGAATATCGGTCCTTTTGTAAAAGAAGTGCCGGAGGATGTCATTGCTTATTGCAACCAGGAAGGGTTTCCCTTGTTTATTGTTCCCTGGCAGGTGCATATGGCGGAAATTATGCGTACTATCTGCTATATGATTACCGAATCTGATAAATATAATCTGGAATTGTCCAGTGCAGTAAAAAACGCTATATTTTTCTCAAATCAGGAAGATTTGTATGTACCGCAGCTGGAACGTAATAATTTTTTACGCAACTGGTCTTACTGTGTCACTGTGATTGATATTGTAGACGGCGGCGAAAAGATTGCCGATGATAAGCTGCAGCGATATGTAAAGACAATGGAAAATTATATGATTTTTTCCCGCAAAAAAACATTTGTGTTTGAATTGGGCGGAAACATTGTACTGCTGTTTGCAGGATACAGTGAACCGATGGTGAAAAAAACCGTCAGCGATATGTTAAAACGGTGCAATTTCCAGAAAGAACAGTGTTATGTAGGGATTGGCCGTTGTACCTTAAATGCACAGAATATTGGCAAATCCTACAGACAAGCCTGTCAGGTGCTGAAACTGCAGAGAAATATGCACAATGATAAAGATGTGGTGGCTTATCAGGAGCTGGGCGTATACAAATTGCTGATGGATATCGAAAATCAGGACGTGATCAATGAGTATTATGCGGAAACCATCCAGCGTCTGGTAGAGTATGACAAGCTGAACCAAACCAATTACTGCGACGTATTGCAGTGTTATTTAGAACATAGCGGCAGTGTAAAAGAAACTGCGGAGGCTATGTTTGTACACAGAAATACGATTAATTATAAAATTAATAAAATTGAGGAAATGCTGAACTGCGACCTGTCAGAGCTGGATACACGGTTGTTGTACAGTATCGCGTTTATGTTGAAAAAGATTATGTGATGCAATATTTTGTATAAAATGAATATAATTTATATAATCCATAAATACCTGTGTGCGTTAGCACAGAAAAAGTTATGCTTTAAGATATTGAATTTTTTTCGTTATGATATAAAATGTTTATAGGTTACATTAAAGGAACGGGATAAGTTCGATAATAAGCGTCTCAATTCCTTTATTAAAAAATATTTTTTATATTTTGAAAGGATGGTAATTCAAATGGCATTAACAGGAAAAGAAATCTCTCAGATGCATGCACAGTACATCGCTCAGTCTTGGTCTAAATCTGGCGGTGCAGCAAGACCAATCGAAAGTGGTAAAGGTATTTATCTGTATGACTATGATGGAAACGAAATCGCAGATATGTCCTCCCTGCTGGTATGTGCAAACTTAGGTCACAGCCTGCCAGAAATCGTAGACGCTATTAAAGCTCAGGCTGACAAACTGTGTTTTGCAGCTCCATGCTATGCAACAGAAGCAAAATCCACACTGGCTAAAAAAATCGTAGATATCGCTGGTGCTGATCATTTCCAGAGAGTACTGTTCACCAACGCTGGTGCAGACGCTAACGAAAATGCTATCAAAATCGCTCGTAACTTCACAGGCCGTACAAAAATCTTCAACCGTTACAGAAGCTATCATGGTGCTACCCTGGGTGCTTCCAATGCTTCCGGTGACTGGAGACGTTTCGCTGCTGAAGTAGGCGGTGCAAATGGTTTCATCAAATTCATCGACCCATACACCTATCATGATGGTTGGGACAAAGCTGATGATGAAAAAGCTACAAAATATTATCTGCATCTGTTGGAAGAACAGCTGCATTATGAAGGTACAGACAATGTAGCAGCTATCATGATGGAATCCATCACAGGTGCTAACGGCGTTCTGATTCCACCAAAAGGATACATGGAAGGCGTTCGCGCTCTGTGCGACAAATACGGCATCCTGATGATCTGCGACGAAGTTATGGCTGGTTTCGGTCGTACCGGTAAAATGTTCTGCTGGCAGAACTTTGATATCGTACCAGATATCATCACATTCGCTAAAGGTGTTACCTGCGGTTACATCCCACTGGGCGGCGTAGTAATGAGCAAAGAAATCAGCAAATTCTTTGAAGATCATGTACTGCAGTGCGGTCTGACCTACAGTGGTCATACACTGGCTTGCGCAGCTGGTAATGCAGCAGTTGACTACTATCTGGATCACAATGTTTGCGACCATGTAAATGAAGTTGGCGCTTACCTGGCTAAATGGGAAGACGAAATGGTTGAAAAACATGCTTGTGTTGGCGAAGCTAGACACATTGGTCTGTTCACAGCATTTGAACTGGTAAAAGACAAAGCAACTCGTGAACCACTGGATTACTATGGTTGCCCAAATGCTATCAAAGCACAGGCTATTGCTAAACTGGAAAACGAATACAACGTTCATCTGTATGGTCGTGAAAACACAATGTCCATTTGTCCTCCACTGACCATCACCAAAGAAGAACTGGATGCAGTTCTGCCAAAAATTGATGAAGTTCTGACCTGGATCGACGAACAGTTAGCAACTGTAGAAAAGAACCCAGACTATACAACAGCTGTAGCTATTGTAAAATAATTAAATGATTGTATTTGTAACATTGCAAATATGAACTTTTTGACAGGCTGTCTATTTAACAAAAGAGTAGATGGCCTGTCTTACTAGGGTAACTAGGATATAAATTATTTATTATTTTGATATTTTGAAAGGTGGATACTAATTATGGCATCTTGGAATTATATTCAGCCAGTAGAAATCAGATTTGGCGCTGGCCTGATCAATAAAATTGACGAAATCGCACAGGAACTGGGCATTGCAAATGGTTTGCTGGTAGCAGACAAATTCTTCTTGACCAATGGTCTGGCTCAGAAAATCGTTGACAGCAGCAATGGTGCTTTAACAGCTGCTTTTGGTGATGTTTCTCCTAACCCAGATGTAAAAGAAATTGATGCTTGCGCTGATGTTATCAGAAAAAATAAACACGGTTTCGTAGTAGCACTGGGCGGCGGTTCCGCAATGGACGCTGCAAAAGCTGCTGCTTCTGTATGCATGACCGATGAATCCATCAGAGAATATCATGGCACAGGCAAACAGCTGCCAAAAGAACATCTGCCACTGATTGCTGTACCAACTACATCCGGTACAGGTTCCGAAGTTACAAAAGTATCTGTTGTAACTGACCATGAACTGGGTAAAAAAGCTCCAATCAATTCCATGAACTTCTACCCAACACTGGCAGTTATTGACCCAGAATTAACCTACAGCTGCCCACCACAGGTAACTGCTGGCTGCGGTATCGACGTATTGTGCCACGCAATTGAAGGTTTCTGGAGCAAAAATCATCAGCCAATCTGTGATGCAGTTGCATTACACGCTACTGATTTAGTATTCAAATATTTGGAACGCGCTTACAAAGATCCGCAGGACGTTGAAGCTAGAGAAAAAATGTCTGAAGCATCCGTAATGGCTGGTCTGGCATTTACCATTCCTTTGACAACCGGTTCTCATGCTTGTTCCTTCCCACTGACCAACCTGCATCATATTCCACATGGTGAAGCTTGCGGTCTGACCATTGACTATTTTGCTCACATCATTGCTAACGATGCAGAAGCTGGCCCACGTGTAAACGAATTTGCAGCTAAATTAGGTTTCAAAGACATGAACGAAATGGCTGACGAAATCCATGCTCTGAAAGCAAGACTGGGTCTGCGTAACGGTTTGAAAGATCTGAACTTAACAGAAGAACAGATTGCTGATCTGGTTCGCATCAGCGTTCATCCAAACCTGCGCAACATGCCTGTTTACATTACAGATGAAATGTTAGACACCATGTATCATGAACTGGCTAGCAAATAATCGTTGATTATCAAAATTAAATTATAAACTTTTCGCAGCGCATTGTTTCGGCAGTGCGCTGTTTTACATATCTTTTGCTTGCTTGGCATGCTCTGCGGACACAACAAGAGAATACAGATTATAATCGGAGAAACTAGAAACAATCGTTAAAATTATCGAGAAGAGGAGCAAAGATTTATGGAAATGACGCGAGAACAACGAATGACGGAAGGAAAGAAAGTTATTTTTGCGGTGTTGGGTACGTTAATTTTTTCGTTTGGTTTAAATTTCTTTGTTGTTCCAATGGGATTGTATAATGGCGGCTTTGTAGGCATTGGCCAGGTAATACAAACCATATTGTTCCGGTACACCAGTTTGGAACCTGGTTCTGTGGATATTGCCGGTATCCTGTACTTTCTGTTTAACATTCCTGTATTTATTTTGGCGTTTCATTCACTGGGACGGGGCTTTTTTATCAAAACAGTGATTTGCGTTATCAGTCAGTCGATTTTTTTAACGCTGATTCCAAGTCCGGAAGTACCGGTCATTACAGATACGCTGACTGCTTGCTTTGTTGGCGGCAGCATTGCCGGCTGGGGTGTTGGGATCACCTTAAAGAATGGAGCTTGCTGTGGTGGTACCGATGTGCTGGGCGTATATTTTACAAAAAAATTGAAACATTTTAGCGTAGGGCGTTTGGGCCTTATGGTGAATGTTTGTATTTATATCGCTTGTGCGTTGCTGTTTGATTTGTCCATCATGATTTACTCCATCATTTATTACTTAATCCTTTCCTTTATGATGGATAGAACACATTCTCAGAATATTGCGATGGAAGTAGATATCTATACCAAAGATAAAACAGAAGAAATTACACAGGTGGTAGTAGAACGCATGGCACGTGGCTGCACCTATTGGGATGCGAAAGGCGCTTTAACAGAATCAAAAACTTCCATCATTTGTGTGGTAGTATCGAAATACGAAGTGACACAATTATTGCGTTATGTGAATGCAATTGATGAGGATGCATTTATCGTGTTAAAAGATGCAGTTTCGGTGGAAGGGAATTTCTTTAAAAAATTATAAACTTTGAGAATTATAAAAATGAAACAATACTGGAGTTGTTTCATCATATTTGCAGCGCATTGCTTCGGCAGTGCGTTGTTGTTTTTTGCTTTCATTTACAGATTGCTATACCAGGAATAAATAAAATCATAACTACTTTTATGAAGCGTGTAGTATAATGAACAGGAAGATATAGCACTATCAAGGCAGTTAGGGAGGGGGCAGATGCTTTGTGTTAGAAATGCGGCGTGAACAGCGAATTGAAGAAACAAAAAAATTATTGATGGCCATATTTGGTACACTGGTGTTTTCTTTTGGCGTAAATTATTTTATTGTGCCGATAGGGTTGTATAATGGTGGTTTTGTAGGGATCGGACAGATTGTGCGGACTGTGCTGGTACAATACGCAGGGATGAATTTTGGTGATGTGGATATTGCCGGTCTGATTTATTTTCTCTGCAATGTGCCGCTTTTTATTTTGGCTTTTCATTCTTTGGGCCGGGGATTTTTTATTAAAACGGTTATCTGCGTTATTTGCCAGACTATTTTTTTAACGGTGATAAAAAGTCCTGCAGTGCCTATCATAGAGGATCAATTGACCGCTTGTTTTATTGGTGGGATTATTGCCGGCTGGGGCGTGGGAATTACTTTGAAAAATGGCGCCTCCGGCGGCGGGCAGGATATTTTGGGCGTGTACTTTACCAAAAAAATGAGCAATTTCAGCGTAGGAAAGATGGGGTTGATCATCAACTTTATGGTGTATGCAGTGTGCGCAGTGTTGTTTGATTTATCCGTTGTAATCTATTCTGTTATCTATACTGTCATCTTATCCATTATGATTGACAGAACCCACTCGCAGAATATTGCTGTGGAAGTGAATATTTATACAAAAAATAAAATGGAGGAAATCAGTCAGTTTATCGTGGAACAGATGGCGCGGGGCTGTACTTATTGGCAAGGCAAGGGTGCATTGACCGAATCTCCTACCACAATTATCTGCGTGGTGGTATCCAAATATGAAGTCACCCAGCTGCTGCGTCATGTGCGCAGTATTGACGAAGGCGCATTTGTGGTGATAAAAGAGCAGGTTGAGGTAGAGGGCAATTTCTTTAAAAAGTTATAATATGAACAATAGATTCTGCTGCAGACAAGCGGCGGAATCTTTTTTTGCGGACAAAAGAAGATTCCGGTCGAATCCGCTTAGCAAAGCTGTTTTGCTGTAAAGAACGGATTGTAAATTATAAATTAATTTTTTTTAAGAAAAAAATGAAAATACTGTAGATTTTAGAGGAAATATAGTATAATAATTTAGATTTATCATAAATTTTATTATTTTGGAAAAGAGGCATGATAAAAATCTTTGTGTGAGAAGAGGAGGAAACAATGAAAAAGCTGATTCAGTTTAAAAATATTGTAAAGGAATTTGATGGGCAGCTGGTGTTAAGGGGTATCAATTTGGATATTTACGAGAATGAATTCGTAACACTGCTGGGGCCCAGCGGTTGTGGGAAAACCACATTATTGCGGATATTGGGCGGCTTTTTGACCGCTGATGAAGGGCAGGTACTGTTTGATAACGAGGATATTACGCAGCTGCCGCCTTACAAACGGGAAATTAACACCGTTTTCCAAAAATATGCGTTGTTCCCGCATATGAACGTATATGATAATGTAGCCTTTGGTTTAAAAATTAAAAAAGAGCCAAAGGATGTAATAGAACAGAAAGTAAAACGTATGCTGAAGCTGGTAGGCCTGGAGGAATACGGAAAGCGCCAGGTAACAGAGATGTCCGGCGGGCAGCAGCAGCGTGTGGCCATTGCCCGGGCGCTGGTAAACGAACCGATGGTATTGCTGTTGGACGAACCTCTGGGCGCATTGGATCTAAAGCTGCGGAAAGAGATGCAGCATGAGCTGAAAAAAATTCAGCAGGAAGTAGGCATTACCTTTATTTTTGTTACCCATGACCAGGAGGAAGCCCTGACCATGAGCGATAAAATTGTGGTGCTGAAAGACGGCGAAATTCAGCAGATTGGCAGTCCTACCGACATTTATAATGAACCGGCCAATGAGTTTGTAGCCCGCTTTATCGGTGAAAGTAATATCATTGACGGGATTATGGTGCAGGACAAAGAAGTTGTGTTTGAAGATAAGCACTTTGCCTGTCTGGATGTGGGATTTGCGCCTAATGAAAAAGTGGATGTGGTTATCCGGCCGGAGGATTTGGACATTGTGCCCAGAGAGCAGGGTAAGCTGAAAGGCGTGGTCAAATCGGTGTTGTTCAAAGGGGTGCATTACGAAACCATCGTGGAAACCCGTTCCGGCACCAGTATTACTGTAACCATGCATGTATCCGAGGCTAAGCCTGTGGTAAACACCGAGGCCAAGGAATACATGAGTGCCAACGATTTTTATCTGGATTTAGAGGATATTGCAGAGCTGAACGATGCGGAAATTATTGCCCGTGCTGATGCGCAGGCCTGGGATTCGGAAACAGAGGACTGGATTTCTATTCATAAAGTAGAATACCAGATTGAACCAAAAACCGGCACCTATCCGGTAACCTTCTCTACCAAAGCGGGCACTATGGTATCCGCCAATATGTTTGTGCGGGAAGCCAACCGCATTGCCAGCAAAGAGTATGAGGAAGAAATTTTTGCCGTGAATTTCTTCAAAAAAGTAGACGAAATTCAGGAAAGTATGGCGTTGGACACCGACTTAAAAACCTGGGCAAATGCTTCTGCCTGGAGTCTGGAAGATGATTCGGCAGTAGAAATTACCGACGTGGTGTACGATTTTGATGTGGAAAATCTGACACCGGGGGATTATCAGGTTACCTTTAAAACCGAGGGCTATGAATACATGATTGATACGACTGATAAGCATGAAGTGGGGGAAGAAGTGGGGCTGATGTTTATGCCTGAAGATATTCACATCATGTCGAAGAAAGGGAGTTATTAATCATGAAGCAATTTCGGAATATGGCTTATCCATATATTGTCTGGAGCGTCATCATGATTGTTCTGCCCATGCTGATGATTTTGATGTACGCATTTACCCAGAAGGGCAACGATGTATTGACCTTTCGTTTTACCATAGAAAATTTTCTGAAGTTTTTCAGCGACCCTATCTTTTTGGATGTGCTGAGACGCTCCCTGTGGGTTGCTTTGTTGACGACTGTGCTGTGCTTGCTGTTGGGTTATCCCATCGCGTATATTATCTCGCAGACCAGCGGCCGCAAAAAAATTCTGCTGGTGATGCTGATTACCATTCCAATGTGGATTAATATGCTGGTGCGCACCTATGCCTGGGTGGGTATTTTGCAGGATAAAGGGCTGATTAATACACTGCTGGGCTATATCGGTATTGGCCCGCTGCCGTTGATTTACACCGATTTTGCCGTTGTTTTGGGCATGGTGTATAACTTTATTCCCTTTATGATTTTGCAGATTTATACCTCGCTGAGCAAAATGGATAAAAGTTATTTGGAAGCCGCCAGCGATCTGGGTGCCAATAAAGTGGAATCCTTCATTAAGATTACGCTGCCGTTGTCATTACCGGGGGTTATCAGTGGTATCACACTAGTATTTTTACCGGCGGTGTCCAGCTTCTTTATTCCAAAAATGCTGGGCGGCGGACAGTATGTACTGATTGGGAATGTAATAGAATCTCAGTTCCTGACTTCCGGCAACTGGAACTTTGGCAGCGCCATTTCCTTGATTATGGCTATCATTATTATGATTTCCATGTATATCACCAAAAAAGTTGACAAGACCGGACAGAAAGAAGGGGGCAGATAACAGTGAAACAATCGAAAAAGATTTTATCCAAGTTGTATATGGCGCTGGTACTGGCCTTTTTTTACCTGCCGATTTTGTATACCGTGGTGTTTTCCTTCAACTCCGGCCGTTCACTGACTCGGTTTGACGGGTTTTCACTGCGTTGGTATGAAAAAATGTTTAATGATTCCAGCATGATGAGCGCCATCTTTTATACCATTGCCATCGCTGTGCTGGCCACCATTATCTCTACCATTGTAGGGACTATTGCCGCTATCGGCTTGTCCAATTCCAAGAAGGTTGTGCGGGGCATTATGGAGCAGGTGAACAATCTGCCGATTATGAACCCGGAGATTGTAACCGCCATTGGCTTGCTGATGTTCTTCAGTATGCTGGGAATCCGCAAAGGGTTTACCACCATGCTGCTGGCTCATGTGATGTTCTGTATCCCTTATGTGATGTTAAGCGTGATGCCGAAGCTGCGTTCCTTAGATCCCAATTTGGCTGATGCAGCGCTGGATTTGGGCGCAACACCCTGGCAGGCGCTGGTTAAGGTTATCGTGCCGCAGATTATGCCGGGGATTATCTCTGGGGCGCTGATTGCTTTTACCATGTCCTTTGATGATTTTATCATCTCCTATTTTGTAACCGGCAATGGGGTCAATAACATTTCCATTTTGGTGTATACCATGAGCAAGCGGGTAAATCCGTCCATTAATGCGCTGTCTACCTTGATTATTTTGATGATTACCATCATATTGGTTGTTGTCAATGTGGTGCCGATTATCAAAGAACAGCGGGAGAAAAAGAAAAAACGGGCGCAGCTGCAGGAAGAAGCTTAATGCGATATGCAGCATGCCAAAGAGGCCGTCTCAATTTGGGGCGGCTTTTTTGTGTGCTGCTGAATCGGTGCACAGTCTGATATGGGGATATACGGAACATTAAAAACAGTGTAGTTGTTTTGGGATATCCGTTTTAAAGATAGAGAGTTGAGCGTGAATTTTGTCCGGAATTTATGCTGTAAAAATATTTTTCTGCGATTTTTTTGATTCTATTGTAATCCCCGGCAAACTATGGTATATTGCTTATGTCGAATGGACAGCTGTTTCTGGCGCAGCTGTCTGACAAAATCGTTTTATTATTTTAATCTGAAAAAGGGGTGCTGTACATGAAAAAATTAATTGCAGTAGCAGTGACAGCAATGCTGTTGTTGACAGGCTGCGGCGGCGGTGGCGCCAGCAGTGAGGATGCCATTGAAAAATATGGTTCTGACACCTTGAAGGTTTATAACTGGGGTGAATACATCGGGGAAAGTGTAATCTCTGATTTTGAAAAAGAATTTGGCGTAAAAGTGGTTTATGAAGTATTTGATTCCAACGAAATGATGTATACCAAGCTGCAGGCCGGCGATGCTTATGATGTACTGGTTCCATCTGATTACATGATTGAACGGCTGATGAATGAAGAAATGCTGCAGCCGTTGGATTTGAGTCTGATTCCAAACATCAGCAATCTGGCTGACGGTGTAAAAAATCTGCCGTACGATCCGGACAACACCTATTCCATTCCATATTTCTGGGGCAGTGTGGGTATCGTGTACAATCAGAACAATGTAGATGCGGCTGATTTGGAAGCGGAAGGCTATAATATTCTGAAAAATGAAAAATATGCCGATAAAATTTATATGTATGATTCTGAACGGGATTCTTTTATGGTAGCGTTCAAAGCGCTGGGTTATTCTATGAATACCCAGAATCCGGATGAAATACAGGCCGCTTATGAATGGCTGATGGAACAGCGTAAAACCATGAATCCGGCTTATGTAGCGGATGAAGTAATTGACGGTATGATTAACGGCAATAAAGATATGGCTGTGGTATACAGCGGCGACGCTGCTACTATTTTAGCGGAAAATGAAGAGATGGGCTTCTTCCTGCCTAACGAAGGAACCAACCTGTGGAGCGACGCCATGGTAATTCCGGCTAATGCTGAAAATCCAAAGCTGGCCCATGAGTTTATCAATTATATTTTGACTTATGAAGCATCTATGGATAACAGCGAAACTGTTGGATACGCTTCTTCTAATCAGGAAGTATTGGATGAACTGAGCGGTGAAGGCGGTTACTTTGAAGGGAACGAAGCATATCTGCCAAGAGATGGATATGATAAAGACGAAGTATTTGAAGATAATCAGGTGTTAAAAGAACAGCTGACACAGTTGTGGATTAAAGTAAAAGCCGGCGGACAATAAAGTGATAAAGGAATTTCTCTCATAAAAGCAGAATGATTATAATGAATAATTTTGTGAAGGAGAGAGATACTATGGCTAAAAAGTTGATCATAGATTTGCAGAAATGTCCGGCCAATCATAGCTGTCCAGCAGTAAAAGTTTGTCCTATGGATGCATTGCATCAGGCGGACGATCACCATGCTCCAGAAATTAATTACAATACCTGTGTAGCTTGCGGTGCTTGCACAAGGGTTTGCGGCAAAAAGGCTCTGCAGATTATAGAAGAATAAAAAGAAAAGGCAACCGAGTTTTGATAAAGCTCCGTTGCCTTTTTCCGCAGGAGGAAATGATTATGGAGAAAAAGATGTTTCGCAGCTATTTGTTATTGATTACCTTTGCGGTGTCGTTGGTGCTGGTAATCACAAAGATTGATCTGCTGGTCGGTGCATTGGGTATCGTTCTACGGCTGTTCAGACCCTTTTTTATCGGCTTTGCCATTGCCTTTGTACTCAATATTCCCTATGAAGCAATCCGCCGCGCTTTGGACAAATATGAGGGCAATCGGGTTATTAAACGATTAGGGAAGCCGCTGTCTATCGTCGGCGCTTATTTACTCAGTTTTGGTATTTTCGGCGGTGTAATTGCGGTGGTAATTCCTGAATTGGCGCGCAGTGTCAATATGCTGATTGATAACAGTGAAACCTATCAGCAAAATTTTCAAATGGCAGTGGCCTGGCTCAATCAGTTTAACTTACCCCATTTGCAGGATTTAGATGTTGCCGGTATTTTAGCCAGTGTACAGCAGGAATTAACGGCGCTGACCAAACAGGTGGTAGATGCGTTGTCCACATTGTTTCCGCAGTTGTTCCGTATGACTACCAACATTGTGCAGGGTGTTGCCAATGTGGGCATCGGGCTGATTGTGTCTGTGTATCTGCTGTTCAGCAAGGAAACGATGTGCCGGCAGGTAAAACGGATGACCTATGCCTTCTTGCCAAAACGGTGGGCCGATGAGTGCGTGGAAACCTGCCAGTTAATCAATCAGTGTTTTACCAATTTTGTCAGCGGGCAGTTGGTGGAAGCCTGCATTTTGGGTACGCTGTGTTTTATCGGGATGCGGATATTTCATTTTGAATATGCGTTCCTGGTCAGTCTGTTGATTGGTGTGTCTGCTATTGTACCAATCGTAGGTGCGTTTATTGGTACGGTGCCGGCAGTATTTTTGCTGTTCCTGGTAGAACCTATGCAGGCAGTGTGGTTTATTGTGTTTATTGTAATTCTGCAGCAAATAGAAGGGCATTTGATTTACCCAAAAGTGGTGGGCGAATCGGTTGGTCTGCCGCCTTTATGGGTATTGATGGGAATTGTTGTCGGCGGCGGTATGGGCGGCATTTTGGGTATGCTGATGGGTGTGCCGATCTTTACCGTTATTTATAAGCTGCTGAGTCAGGTGGTGCAGCAGCGTCTGGAGCGGAAAAATATCCAGCTGTAAGAATAGGCAGCTTATCGGGCAATATCTATTGCAGCGTCCACACGCTGCTCTGGACATTTCTTAGCCTGTCCATCTTAGTCAGACTGCGTCTGCCACGATTTGGACAGCCTGCAGAAATCTCCATCCAGAGGTGGACTTTCTGCAAAGATGTTGCCCTCTTAGTGATTTTGAAGCGTTGTTGATGGTGATGGGGTAAGGTGATAGTCTTATCGGGCATATCTATTGCAGCGTCCACACGCTGCTCTGGACATTTCTTAGCCTGTTCATCTTAGTCAGACTGCGTCTGTCGCGATTTGGTATTTGGGATAGTGTTATCTTTTTTCTACAGTAAATTTACACCATCACTAGCAAAATAGAGGTTGACAATATTTTTTTCTTTGATATAATGTATGGAAAGTTGCATAATAAAAAGCTTGGAAAGAGAAAAGTAGTTTGCGGAAAGCATACAGAGAGCTGCCGGGTGGTGCAAGGCAGATGTGGAAGGCAGATGAACTGGCTCTGGAGCTGCTGGTCTGAACGTAAGTAAGAACAGTCGGTATCCCGCCGTTACAGGGGTAAAGTGGGCGATTAGAATAAATCGTCAAATAGAGTGGTACCGCGGAACATGTCCTTTTTCGTCTCTGGCAACAGAGAGAAGAAGGACTTTTTTATTACAATTTTTTACGGTTTTTCGATAGAAGTTGTAATAAAGCGGGAATCTTAAACAGATTCTTTTATTTCCTGTAAAATAGCTTTGCGCAGACTACAGGAGCTTTTATACAGTAATCATTAGGGAAAAACAGGAGGAGAATGCACGATGGAAGGATATCAAAAATACGAGAAAGCTTATTTTATGCCGCCGGAGCCTTGTTATGACTGGGTGAAAAAAGATGGTTTGGACAAAGCGCCAATCTGGTGCAGCGTGGATTTGCGTGATGGCAACCAGGCGTTGATTGAACCAATGAGTCTGGAGGAAAAACTGGAATTTTTTCAGTTGCTGCTGGATGTTGGATTTAAAGAAATCGAAGTGGGTTTTCCCGCTGCGTCTGAAACAGAATATCTGTTTTTGCGCACTTTGATTGAAAAAAATATGATTCCGGATGATGTTACCATTCAGGTATTGACGCAGGCCAGAGAGCACATCATTCGGAAAACCTTTGAAGCCATTGACGGAGCGCCGCACGCAGTGGTACATCTGTACAATTCCACATCGGTTGCGCAGAGAGAGCAGGTATTCCGCAAATCCAAAGAAGAAATCAAAAAAATTGCTGTAGAAGGCGCTAAGCTGCTGAACGAGCTGGCCAAGGAAGTAAAAGGCGATGTGACCTTTGAATACAGTCCGGAAAGTTTTTCCGGCACAGAAGTAGATTATGCGCTGGAAGTTTGCAATGCGGTGCTGGATGTGTGGCAGCCGACACCGGAGCGCAAAATGATTATCAATCTGCCGACAACGGTAGAAACCTCTATGCCGCATGTATTTGCCAGCCAGGTGGAATATATGCACAAGCATTTGAACTATCGGGAAAATGTGATTATCAGCCTGCATCCTCATAACGACAGAGGCTGCGGTGTCAGCGATGCGGAATTGGGGTTGCTGGCCGGCGCTGACCGCATTGAAGGGACTTTGTTCGGCAATGGAGAACGCACCGGTAATGTGGATGTGATTACCCTGGCTATGAATCTGTTTGCTCATGGCGTTGATCCGCAGCTGAATTTCCATGATATGGCCAAGATTGCAGAAACCTATGAACGGCTGACCCGCATGACTGTGCATCCGCGGCAGCCATATGGCGGTGCTTTGGTGTTCACTGCATTCTCCGGCTCCCATCAGGATGCCATTGCCAAAGGTATGACCTATCGGGAAGAAAAAGGGCTGAACACCTGGTCTGTTCCTTATCTGCCGATTGATCCGCAGGATGTGGGCCGTACCTATGATTCGGATGTGATCCGTATTAACAGCCAGTCTGGTAAAGGCGGCGTAAGCTATATTTTAAAACAAAGCTATGGCATTACCTTGCCGGATAAGATGAAAGAAGAATTTGGTTATGCAGTAAAAGATGTGTCCGACCATGAGCACAAAGAATTGACGCCGGAATGGATTTATTCTATTTTGGAAAGCAACTATATCAATGTAAAAGAACACTTTAAAATTGACGAATTCCATTTCCGTCAAAAACCGGACGGCGGTATCGCAGCCAGCGTGACTATGACAATGAATGGAACTACCCAAACTGTGGAGAGCGAAGGGAACGGCCGTTTAGATGCAGTCAGCAAAGCTTTGAAAATCGGGCTGGGCTTCTCCTATGAACTGACCGACTATAAAGAACATTCTTTGTCCAAGGGTTCTTCCTCCAAAGCCATGTCCTATGTAGCCATTACTCAAAATAACAAAATGGTATGGGGCATCGGCATTGATGAGGATATTATTGAATCCTCCATTGAAGCGCTGAATGCAGCCATCAATCGTCTGGACGTTTGGGCCGACTAAAAATTGCATCTGTTGTAAAAAGAGAAATCCTCCATAGACAGCCGTTATAACTGGGTCTGTTTATGGAGGATTTTATGTTTGTAATGTCAGAATAGTGTGGTTGTGTGTAAAATTTTTTAGTGCTGGCTGTTGACATTTTTGCAGTTTGTCAGTTTGATTATTGATTGTGCCAAGCCTTCCATTTGCACCGCTTGCGTCGGACAGTGCTCAGCGCAGTTGCCGCAGTGCAGGTAATGCTCTATTCTATGATTCTGACCCTGCCCGGTTTTCTTGGTCTGGTCTGCGGCTGTTGGCCGTCGATGTACCCCAGAATAACAAAGCAGATCGCTGAATAGTTGTCCGGAATTTTCCAGTCCTTTAACAGTTGCTGTCCTTCGGGGCTGATAAAGGTTTCAGCGCCGCGGGAAATAATACAGGAGGCCAAACCCAATTCGGTTGCCTGCAATACCATATTTTCTGCGCAGCAGAATGCATCTGCCTGACGAAACGAAAAATTATTTTGCCCAAAAACAGCTACAACACTGGGAGCACCGTAAAAGCCGTTTTTTATGGCAGCATCATCAATCACGCTGGGCTGTTCTTTGGAAACATAGGAGCCAACCAATTTGGAACGGTCAAACTGAGCCAGATTCATGATGCCGATTTTGGCGGTCAGTTCTTTGTTCCGTATGCCTACCAGTATGCTGCGCTGACCGCCTCCGGCATTGGGGGCAAAATTACCGGCTTCCAGCACTTTTTCCATATCCTCACGGCTGATTTGTTTGTCGATGTATTTGCGAATAGAATGACGAGCTTTGATAATATCCATTAAATGCATCAGTTACACCTCTTTCCAGCATTGGGGATCGGCCGCATAGAAATTTCCGTCTTTTCCGCTGGCGACAGCAGGACATCCGCGGCAATAGGCCAACAATTCACATTTTGAGCATTTTTTAAACTTTGTATAATCCCGATAGGTTTCCATCTGGCAAACCCATATATCAGCGATACGATCCTCAAATACATTGCCCACTCTGCTGTTTTGTACGCGGCGGCAAGCATACAGATCGCCGCCGGGCAGAATGGTCATATGGCAGTTGCCGCAATTACAGCCGCCGTAGATCATGCCGTCCTGAGCATCCTCGGGTATTTTAAAAATACCTTTTTCATATTCATATAGTGTCCAAAGATGGTCTTTCTTGTTAAAATAGGTAGAGCAGCCGTCCGCCTCGTACTTTTGAAACTTCTGCCAGCAGATATCCAGCAGGTTGCGGTATTCTTGCGGCGTCATGCCGGTATCTTTTTCTTCGCTGGTGGGACAATAGCGGGCAAAAGCGAATACATCGGCTCCGGCTGCTACAACGGTATCAATGATATCAGGAATTTCTTTCATATTGGTTCCCGATACGGTTGTCATAATGACAGAGCGTATACCGGCCTTTTTGATGCAGGAAATTTTTTCAAGGGTACATTGAAAAGAGCCTGGCTTGCGAAACCAGTCATGGGTTTGCTGCATGCCGTCAAGGGAAAGCTGATATTTTTGGCAGCCGTAATCTTTGAGCTTTTTACACACTTCATCGGTCAGATGGAAGGGATTGCCCAAAATAGTAAATGGGATTTCATGCTGTTTCATCAATGCCAGCAGTTTCCAAAAGTCCGGATGTAAAATAGGGTCGCCTCCGGTGATATAGAAGTAGGGCAGGCGATCATAAACCTGACAAAAGTCCAGACAATTGTAAAACGTATCCTGTATTTGTTCCCAGCTCATGGAGTCCGGTTTTTTGCAGGTATTTTCCGAAAAAATGTAGCAATGTTTACAACGCTGGTCACAATCATCGGTAATATGCCATTGAAAAGCAAAGTACTGTTTCATAAGATTCTTATCCTTTCGTGTAGTTTTATACTGTGAGTTGATTTATAAAAAATGGCGGTTTGCCAGAACTGTTGAAAAAATCCCCGAAAGGTTCGGCCTGACGGGGATGGATGGAGAACAGACAAACTTATTTGTTGTCTCCGGCGCCGCAGGCAGAACCGCAAGCAGTTGGTGCGTCTTCCGGTTTGTCTCCAGCGCCGCAGGCAGAACCGCAAGCAGTTGGTGCGTCTTCCGGTTTGTCTCCAGCGCCGCAGGCAGAACCGCAAGCAGTTGGTGCGTCTTCCGGTTTGTCGGAAGCGCCGCAGGCAGAACCACAAGCAGCGGATGTTTCTTCCGGCTTATCGGAAGCGCCACAAGCAGCACCGCAAGCTGTTGTTGGTTCATTGTCCTTTTTTGTCCATCCAAAGAGATTAGAGAGTGCCATAATAGTTACCTCCATCGTTTTCTATTTGAGCAGGTTTCCCTGTTCACAATTACATTATAAATTGCTGAATATCAAAAAAAAAGTACGCACAAATCTGTTACCTGGTCACTTTTTGGTAACTACCTTGTGTCCTTTGTCATTTTCAGCTATAATTTGTATCATGTACTTGATAGATCAGTTTGGGGAGGTGCAGCGATGCTGACAAAAGAGGAAATGCCCGAATGTCCTGTTGCCACTACGGTGCAGTTGATAGGAAGCAAGTGGAAATTATTAATTATGAGAAATTTGTTGCAGCGCCCGTGGCGTTTTAATGAGCTGAAACATTCTTTGGAAGGAATCAGCCAAAAGGTGCTGACCGATAGTCTGCGCTCTATGGAGGCAGATGGCATCATTACCCGTACTGTGTATCCGGAAGTGCCGCTGCGGGTGGAATATGCTTTGAGCGACCTGGGAGAAAGTATGCGTCCCATTATGGCAGCGATGGAAGCCTGGGGAATTGAATATAAAAGTAAATTGTAATCAAGGCCCAGGCTGCAGCAAAAGTAGTTTGCTGAAAAGAGTATTGCTGATCAAATTATGATAGTCATGCACAGTGTTGTTACTATGAAATAAAAAGAATGCTCTGTTTTTCTGATTTTGGAAAAGCAGGGCATTCTTTTATTTCGTTCATTTTTTCATCTGTCTATCGGGGTAACGGATGTCGATTTTTACCGATTATGCAAGAAAAACGACCACTTATGACAGAAGGATAGCGAAAGCAGGATCAGGTATGCTACAATATGCATGTATTGATACAATTTAAATTATCAATGGCAGTACAACGGTAGGGGCAGAAATGAGGGATGGCAGGATGAAAGAAAAGAATAGGTGGATCTCTGTTGGAAGCATTGTAATGTTGCTGTTTCTTTGTGTGTGTTTAACGGTGTATGCAGTGACCGGGCTGCAAAAACCAATTTTTACGCAAGTTTATTATACGCAGAATAATGAACGCAATGTTCATACCATTTATTTTTATATGATAGATAACAGGGAACAATCATGGGGGCAGCCCTTTCACTTTTGTTTTCCTGAACGGCCTGCTGTGCTGTGTACCTTGCAGCCTGCAAAACAATACGAGCAGTATTCGGTCTTAATGGAACAGGAAAAACACAAATGGCAAGAGGGGCGGCGGTATTTTGGCCGTTATTGTGTAACGTTGCTGCAGCTGCAGTTTGTGATTCCCGAAGAAGAATTAAAAAATGGTGCGCTGCAGTTGGAGCAGGGAAAATTTTATTTTACAGAAGAGTATTATCAAGATATTGATTTGGGCACAGTCTGTATTTATCCAGCTGATGTTAGCGTTTCGCCATATCAGCAGCTGCCGGGACCGCGCACAATGACATATATTTCGACAGGAGATTTTTCAGAGTGGCCCTATTTTTCAGATTGGGGCCAGGTTTGGAAATATGTGCAGAAAAATGGACAAATAGTCTAAAAAAGTGTTATAATATAAATATAATTTATTATATTATATAAGCAATTTGCCTGTTTTTCAGGCTGTCACGATAGCATATTACATTACACGAACTACGAGGGGGAATTAGTATGTTGCACAAAAAAGGGTTAAAGGGACTGATGGTAGTATTGGTGTTGCTGTTGCTTGTTCCGACAGCGGCATGGGCGGCAGAAAAACAAGAGGTGCCGCAGGTAACAGAGATGGAGTATCGCTTTTTTCTGGAATATTTTGCTCTTGATTATCTGACAGCAGAGGATATTGCGCAAGCCAGCAATGAGGAGCTGCGGGAACAGTTGATTGTTGCAGTCGAAGGAGATTTTGGTAAAAACGGCTACCGTGATTTATTAGAAGATAGCTGTTATTACTGGGAGGAAGATACTATTGATGTTGCCATGCATACCGTAGAGGAGTTGGAGCGGTTTGTCGCTCATGAGATGGCGTGCGATGTATACGAATATGTTTATGAGCAACTCTCTGAAGAAGGGAAGGCTAAGCTTGATCGGGATACCAGCACACCGCGGGAAATCATGGCGGCTTATTATAAAGAGAGTTTGCAGCAGAATTATTCGGTAGTGATAGAAGATGAAGAACAACCGTGGTATATGTTGCAGGAAAAATATCATTGGCATTTTGCGGCTGAAGGTTTACAGGATGACCATGGGCTTACCGAGGATTTGTCTGGCTATACATTGGAAGAATTATATCAATTGGATGAACGATTGGATTATGAAAAATGGCTGCGGGAAAATTTTGGCGTGACTGAAGATT
Source organism: uncultured Clostridia bacterium (assembly GCA_944391625.1). Lineage (GTDB taxonomy): Bacteria > Bacillota > Peptococcia > Peptococcales > Peptococcaceae > UBA7185. The sequence goes on along the minus strand of CALXUG010000021.1, from coordinate 20,787 downwards.
TATCCGGCTACACAATTGATGAATTGGAAAAGATGTATGACCGGTTATATTTTGAGGGAGCAATCGGGGAATTTGGTTCCACAGAGGATTTGTCCGGTTATACGGTAGAAGAACTGGAAGCGTTGTATGAGGAATTGCAGGAGGAGCAGGATCGCATAGATCGGCAGGCATATGAAGAAGCCTACGCCAATCGTATTGAAATCCAGATTAACGGTGAAGAAATGTATATTATCGAGAACGCAGAGGATAGCTTTGCTCAGTATTATACTTATGTTTCCGACACTGCGCCTGTTATGAAGGATGACAGAGTGTATATTCCATTTCGGGCTGTGTTTGAAGCTTTGGGCGCAGAAGTGCAGTATGATGCCGGCAGCAAAACCATAACTGCCAAACGGGGCAGCCGTGAGATAGCCTTTACGGTAGGGCAGGATTCTTACAGCAGCAATGGCGTGGCAGTGCCTACCGATGCGGCAGCCTTTGTGCAGAATGGCCGCACCTTTGTGCCGGTACGCTTTGCATCTCAGGCATTGGGTGTTGCGGTAGGCTGGGATGCAGATAACCGCACCGTTTCCTTGGTGGATAAAGCCGGTTTGCTGAAAAAATATCAGGGTCAGTTTGATGTGCTGGAACAATATATCAAGCATTGGGATTTTGATGACAATGCCATGGCACTGGACGGCGAGCAGGGTTTCTCATTGGAGTTGCGTTATCCCGATGAAGAAACGGGAGAAACGGTTGCACTGCCAATATCCTTTACCATAGAGCAGGCCGGTTTGGCTGCTGCCGGAACAGTTAATTATGATGCCGCTGTAAAACTGGATATAGATGAATTGCTGGCCATGATACAGCAGGAACAGCCGCTGGATGCCGATACTATGAAGCTGATAGAAACCTTTAAACAGTTCCGTATAGAATATATTTTGGATTTAAAACAGGGACGGTTCTATCTGCGCTCCGATTTGTTGGATCTGATACAGGGTGAAAAAGATGCCTGGTACTGCATTGCGGTGGAAGAGTACTTAACTGCCGAAGAATACAGCCAGTATCAGGAACTGATAGACCAATTGGGACAGCAGCTGGATTTGCAGAAGTTAGATCTGGACAGAGTGGTGGTCAAATTATTTGACGGCCTGGATTTGACTGATGCCTACGGCACATCGGGCACCCTTGACATGCTGGAGACATTGTATCAATTCTGCGGCGATGATCAGCTGACCAGCACAGGCGGGGGCTATGAACGAATCTCCAACAGTGCGGAAGATGGCTATACTGAAAAACTGCTGTTTGTTACCAGAGCCAATCAGGTAGTTGGTGTGGAATATACCATGGACACCACCGCTGATATGGAAGACATGGGTCTGACTGCTCATATTCAGTTAAAAGAGTTGGATCACAAAATGATTACCACAATGGATATGGGAATTCTTGATTTCTTAGTGATACAGTATGACGGCAGCTGGAACTATGCCGTTACCGAAAAATTGCCTGCTGCACAACCACAGAAAGGCGATGCAGTGTATTCGCTGGAAAAACTGCTGCAGGACTGGCAGCAAGCAACAGCTTGGACAGCGTTATCAGAGAATACGTGGTCAACAGTTTGGTTGACGGAAGATGACAGCCAGGCATGATAGGTTGCTGTCAGAGAGAACGATTATGAGAATTTGATAAAGTAAACAGAAGGCGTTGTTTCGGTTAAGATAAAACCGGAATAACGCCTTTTTTGTGATTGCTATAGACAGACATTGGCAGCGGCGAGTATAATAAAAGCAGAATTTTTGTTGTAATTTGACCAAAGTGGGGATATCAACTATGAAAATACTAAACTATATATTGTCGGTAATGCTATTGATGTTTTGTATGCCTGCTGCCGCCTGGGCAGAGCAAGTGCCTGCGGTGACAGAAGCAGAGTACCGCTATTATTTAGAATATTATGCACGCAATTATCTGGAAGAAACAGATTATCGCGCCTATGATGACAGTCAATTACGGGCGATGCTGATAGAAAACGTGGAGCAGTCGGCAGAATTCAGCCAATATACTGCCATGCTGCGTTATGAACTGCAAATGCTTTATGGTTATGAACCATCATCGCAGTTGGAAGCCTACAGTGAAGAGCAGTTGGAGCAGCTTGTAGCGCATAATCTGACGGAGCGGATTTATACTGAGCTGGCAATACAGCTGCAAAACCGCTATCAGGTGCAGGTAAAGGAGGGGCAGTATACCCCGCAGCAGTTGTCTGCGTTATACTACCGCACCATGTTGGAGCAGGACTATGCCCAATACAGCAGTGGCGATTCTTTAAACGCCATGCCCTGGTATCAGCTGGAACAGTTGTATGTACGATATGAAAAAATACAGGAAATAAAAGATACCTACCAGATTACCGGCGACTTGTCCGGTTACACCATAGAACGGCTGGACGATTTGCAGTACTGGCTGTATACAGAGCACAGGCTGCAGGAGGACTGCGGCTATACCGGCGATGTTTCCGGCTATACCATACAGGAGCTGGAACAGCTGTACGATCGCTGTCTCAAAATTCATTATCTGCAAGAGGAGTACGGCGCCACAGAAGATTTGTCCAATTATTCTCTGGAACAGTTAAATGCATTGGAGCATCGGCTCACGATTGAAAGCTATCTGCGGGATTATTATGAGGTGCAAAAGGATTTCTCTCTGTACAGTACCGAAGAATTAGAACAAATGCTGCAGCAGCTGGCGGAACCTGTAAACAATCCGCAGACCGGGCAGTTGGATATACAGGTAAATGGCATCAGCTTGTATCAGCACAATGAAAATGCCGAAGCGGAAATGTTGCCGATAATGCGGCAGGAACGGGTATATGTGCCGTTTCGTCTGGTGTCCGAAGCGTTGGGCGCAGATGTGAGTTGGGATGCCGCTGCACAAAAAGTATCTGCCGCTTGTGATGGCGTGACCATTTCTTTTCAGGTGGGGCAAAGCCGGTACGAAATAAACGGCGCTGTTCAGTCTTTGGAACATGCTCCGTTTGTGCAAAAAGGATGTACCTATGTGCCTGTACGATTTGCAGCAGAAGCCCTGGGCGCTGTAGTCCGTTGGGATTATGACAACAATGCGGTGCTGATAGAAAAAGTATAAGGAAAGAGTTGAAATAAAAAATAATGGCGAAAGTAGCTGTGTCAGTAATATGAAGGTGAATTATGAAACCAAAAAGTTTAGATGGTCTAATGGAATATATGCGAGATACAAAGGGAATTTCTATAGAAGAATCGCAAAAGCGTAATCTGAGAAATATAGGCTATTATCATGGATATAAGGGATACCGATATCAAGGAACTGCGGAAAATATACTGAGTTATTCAGATTTTGATGAATTAATGTCAGTTTATAATTTTGATATGGAATTAAAAACCATTGTTTATCCTAAAATAATGTTTTTAGAAATAACGAAAAATAAAAGAAAAAACTTGCATAATTCATTGCAGTTTGGTAATATACTAAATACGAATTGCGGTGAATGTCTTCGGACTACACTTGGAGAAACTGGATGCGTCCGGTTTCTTCTAATCAAGACAAAAAAATCTCTATGGCCTATGCTATAGAGATTTTTTTTGTCTTTCGTGTATGCACGATGCATCTGTTGAACGGAGTAGATTTTTACTATAAGAACAGAACTGTTGTGCAATGAAAAAGTTAGCAAATGGGTTATTTTTCAAAGGTAGTTCGCTCGGTTTCACATTGCAGCTGTTTTTTGACAGCAGGCATGATTTGTTCTTCTTCCGGCAGCATGAACGGGGCCCAGATAGAAGTGGTAACAGCGTTGAGCATGCGCTCTTTTACGGTAGCGTTCATGGTTTCAAAGCGGGCCATTTCTTCTTTCATGGAATGCCGTTTGGTAATGCCGTCAGCCGGACAGTTATTGGGCACTACGGGCAATTCTAATTTGTTGGCGATAGAAATAATATCTTTTTCATATACATAAATCATGGGGCGGATTACAGTAATATCGGCCCGCGTTAAATAGGTGCGGGGCGCAAAGGTGTGCATACGGCCTTCAAAAACCAAGCTCATCAGAAAGGTTTCCAAGGCATCATCCAGATGATGTCCCAGCGCTACTTTATTACAGCCCAGTTGTTTGGCGGTGTTGTTGATTGCGCCGCGGCGCATATTGGCGCACAGGGAGCAGGGATTGGACTCTTTGCGTTCCTCGTAAACGATTCGTCCGATGTTGGTTTGTTCCAGATGAAAGGGAATCCCTAATGACCGGCAGTATTCGCCCACAATTTGATAATCGTTGTTCCAGCCCACATCTAAGGAAATTCCCTGCAATTCAAAGGGAAAAGGCAGGGTTTTTTGCAGAACCGACAAAGCGTACAGCAACACGGTGCTGTCTTTTCCGCCGGATAATCCTACTGCAATTTTGTCATAAGGCTGAATTAAGCCGTATTCTCTGCTGGCGCGTCGGATTTTAGCCAGTAAGGGTTTATTAAATTTATGCCACATGAAGAATCCTCCTTGAAAAGCAGTGTCACAGTCCGCCGATATGGAAATAATAAAATGGTAACAGCGGAAACTTTATTATACGTGAAATTCGCAAAAAAAGCAAAATAATTGTAGTTGTTCTTTCTAAGATTGTGTTATAATAAAAAAAATATGGCATATTGCTATAGTTTAGATAGAAAACAGGGAGTGTAGAAGTTTATGTTAAGATTGATTGATGGCAAGCAGCTGGCACAGCAGCGCCGGGACGAAATTAAAAAGACAGTAGAAACATTAAAACAACAGGGAATTGTTCCAGGGCTGGCAGTCATTTTGGTCGGCGATGATTCTGCGTCGCAGGTTTATGTGCGCAATAAAGAAAAAGCCTGTCAGGAAGTTGGGTTCTATTCAGAAGTGCATCGTCTGCCGGAATCCACCACCCAAGAACAACTTCTGCAGTTAATTGACCGTTTAAATAAGGACAGCAAAATTCACGGTCTGCTGGTGCAACTGCCGGTTCCGCCACATATTGACGAAAAGGCTGTGATTCATGCAATCAGTCCGCTGAAGGATGTGGATGGATTTTTGCCGGAAAACATGGGTGCGCTGCTGATTGGCGAGCCGGGTGCAGAGCCGTGTACTCCAAAAGGCTGTCTGGATTTAATCAAACAGACTGGGATTTCCATTGCAGGCAAAAAAGCAGTTGTGGTAGGGCGCAGCAATATTGTAGGCAAACCGATGGCCATTATGCTGCTGCGGGAGCATGCCACCGTTACCATCTGCCATTCAAAAACCAAAAATCTGAAAGAAGAATTACTGGCAGCCGATATTATTGTGGCGGCAATTGGGAAGGCCAATTTTATTACCGGCGATATGATCAAAGACGGTGCAGTGGTGATTGATGTAGGTATGAACCGTCTGGAAAACGGCAAACTGACCGGCGATGTGGACAGAGCCAGTCTGGAAAATCGGGATTGCTGGCTGACTCCGGTGCCGGGCGGCGTAGGCCCGATGACAATTACAATGTTATTGAAAAATACCCTGGAGAGCGCAATGCGTTAGGAGGAACAAATATGGAACAGGATAGAGCGGCGTTGGATCAAGAGCTTCTTCTGATTTGCGAGGATATTGAGCAGTGCCTGAAACGGGCAGAGCAGCTGCCGGATTATAATGACAGTTCATCGTATTACTGCCGGTTGATTACATTAAAAGAAAAAATTGCGACAGAACGTCGTTTGCAAGAAGAAATCAGTTTGCCCTGCCGGTTTTTGCTGGAGCACTTTTCGTTGTTTCTGGGCAAATGGGATTATTCCATTGGCTGCAAGTATGGCCAGATGCAGGGTGGCCGCGGTATTTTAACCGATATCAAAATCGGAGAATGGGGTAATGTCAGTCTGATTATCGACAGCCTGGAAGTTACCTGGAGAGATGCCGATTATAATTACATGTTCTATCCCGACAAGGTGATCCTGCGTCCGAAAGCTGCCGGAAAAGCAGATATCTATCTGTATTTCAGCTATGCTTTCAAATATGGCAATGTGTTATCCCGTTTTGCAGATGTAGCCAATGATCCGCAGACGATTTACTGGCATCAGGAATTATAAGGTTATCTTAAAAAACGTAATTGTTTTGCATAATTGCGGCGCAGATGCATAGGATTATGCAGAAGGAACAAGTGATTACCATAAGTAAAGGGGGCCGGCTATGCGGAGAGTATGCATTGCGTTTGCACTGGTTTGCCTGCTGCTGGCTGGGGGCGCAGCGGGTTGTGCAGTGGAGCCTGGCGCTGATTCCCAAACTGAACGGGAAGATGTCTTTCAGGAGCAGGAAATTGACGAAGGCATTCAGGTAAACGGCACAGTGGTGATGGCAGCGGGCAAAGAAATTGATTTGGCAGAAAAGAACAGCTATGTGCATCGGATCGCCAGATGCCACTGGATCGAAAAAAATAAATTGATGATAGAATGCAATATCAACGGCAACAACGGGCAGCCGCTTTATCTGGCTGTGTATGACGTGGTGCGGGATATGTATGTGTATGAGCAGTACGGCAAACAATTTATGTGGCAGAACGACGACCTGGACACACTGGTTTATGTGATGGATTATGCCGGTGAAGAAGAAGGTTCACAGGTGCTGAACAAAAAAAATGTAGTGCTGTATGAATCAGGTACTGAGGAACAGATTGTATCGGTTTCTTATGTGCCCAAGGGCATTAAAGTAGAGCTTGCCGATCTTCGCGGTGAAAATGCCCGTCAGGTGATTATCGAATCAGCAAATTAAAAATAGATAGACGATGAAAACAAAAATGACCGTTCTGTTAGCAGCAGACGGTCATTTTTGTTTTTAAATCGCTATCATTGCGAGATGATAATTTAATTGTATTTCTTCCAAAATTGCAATCATATCAGCAAATGGCTGCAGGTTTTGACTAACCGTATATTCTTCCGGCGCTGCAAAATAGCGCACGTTATCTCTTTTGGTTCCTTAGCGTTACCGGCAGACAAACAATCAGTTTCATCGGAATACAAACGTATCAGTAATTTTTGTACATATTTTTTCCGTTTTTTTCCTTTTATTGCTTGTTATTATCATAAAAATAGCATATAATAGAATAGTTAGTTTGGTCGGTCTATAAAATAAAACAAAGGAGGTTTACAGTCATTAAAAATAAAAATCATGATGGTGTCAGTATTATTCCCCTGGGCGGATTGGGTGAAATCGGGAAAAATATGACAGCTATCAAATGCGACAACGAAATTTTGATTATCGATGCCGGTTTGATGTTTCCGGAGGAGGAACTGCTGGGTATTGATATCGTGATTCAGGACATTAGTTATTTGATCGAAAACAGAGATATGGTGAAAGGGGTCGTGATTACCCACGGACATGAAGACCATATTGGCGGTCTGCCGTATCTTTTGCGGGAAATTAATGTGCCTGTGTACAGCATGAAGCTGACAATCGGCTTAATTGAAGCCAAATTAAAAGAAACAACATTTGTAAATAATCCAAGACTGCATATTGTAAAACCGCGGCAGGAGTTTAAGGTGGGCTCTTTCCGCATTGAGCTGCTGCGCACCTGTCACAGTATTCCGGATTCTGTAGCAGTTGCCGTACACACACGCTATGGTATTATCTTCCATTCCGGCGATTTTAAATTTGACCAAACACCAGTTGATGGAAAAGGTATAGACTATCAGCGAATTGCCGAACTGGGCAACAAAGGCGTACTGGCCTTTTTGTCCGATAGTACCAATGTGGAGCGTCCGGGTTACAGCACCTCGGAAAAATCCGTAGGTGAAAATTTTGATAATATCTTCCGTAGTGCCAAGGAACGTATTGTGGTAGCTACCTTTGCATCTAACGTACATCGCATTCAGCAGGTGATCAACGCTGCCTGCACGTATGAGCGCAAAGTGGCCATTGCCGGCCGCAGCATGGTGAACATTGTAAAAGTGTCGCAGGAGCTGGGATATCTGGAAGTGCCGCCTAATACGCTGATTGAGCTGGACGAATTGGATCGTTATCCGCGCAGCGAGGTTGTTCTGCTGACAACCGGCAGCCAGGGTGAGCCCATGTCGGCCTTGACAAGAATGGCCATGTCTGACCACCGCCGTGTCAAAATTGAAGAAGGCGATACAGTCATTCTTTCTGCTTCTCCAATTCCGGGAAACGAAAAACTGGTTGCCCGGGTTATTGATATGCTCTATCGGTTGGGTGCAAAAGTAATTGCCGGTTCCGGCAACGGTGTGCATACATCCGGCCATGCCTGCCGTGAAGAATTGAAAATGATGATCAATCTGGTGAAACCAAAGTATTTCATTCCGGTGCATGGTGAGTATCGTATGCTGGTGAAACACAAACAGTTGGCATTGGAAGTTGGCATGGCTGATGAAAATGTGTTTATTGCCGAAAACGGCAGTGTGATTGAGTTGAATGATCAGAAAGGCGGCATCACCGGTAAGGTAACAGCCGGACGGGTATTGATTGACGGTCTGGGCGTGGGCGATGTAGGCAACATTGTTCTGCGGGATCGCAAGCAGTTGTCCCAGGATGGTATCTTAATTGTAGTGGTAACGTTGGATCGGGAGCATAAAACCATTGCTGCCGGGCCGGATATTGTATCCCGCGGTTTTGTGTATGTGCGGGAAGCCGATGAACTAATGGCAGGCGCAAGGGAACGGGTAGAACAGACATTAGAAAAATATCTGGAACGGAATATTGTAGACTGGTCCAGTTTGAAAACCGGACTGCGTGATAATCTGGGCAAATATTTGTATGAAAAAACCCGACGCAGACCGATGATTCTGCCAATCATTCAGGAAATTTAAAAAAGTTTCCGGTAATTATCATAAACATGTAAAAAAGAAGCAAAGAAAAATGTTGGTAACGGGACTGACCCATTCACTGCAAACAGTGATGGGCAGTCCTTTTTGTATGGGATAATATACTTTTTGCCAAATCGCTGAGAGGACAATCTCTTTGCAGAAAGTCCACCTCTGGATGGAGATTTCTGCTGACTGTCCAATCGTGGCAGACGCAGTCTGACAAAGATGGACAGGCTAAGAAATGTCCAGAGCAGCGTGTGGACGCTGCAACAGATATTGCCCGATGGTTCTGTGACAATAGAAAACGGATTGTGTCTTATGACAGGTCTGCCTTTTTCTTTCCTACAGCAACTTTACACTATCCGGCATAGGCAAATCCATTGACAACTGCAATAACTCTCTGCTACAATATCAATATATGATATCAATAAACGATATTAAAAAAGGGGTGGTGAAATGCCCAGAAAGGCACTGGAAAACCTGACAGAATCTATGTTTTACGTATTGATGGCCTTTCAGAAAGCACCAAAATGCGGAATTGAAATTGCTGATTTTGTAGAGAAAAAAACACAGGGGCGATGCCGCATTGGTCCGGCGACACTATATACCATTTTAGCTAAATTTGAAGATGAGGCCTATATCAAAGAAATCAAAGTAGAAGGACGCAAACGAACCTATACCATTACAGACAAAGGCAAACAAGCCTATCAGGATGAGGTGGTGCGGCTGCAGCGCTGTGTGGCGGATGCGGCCAGCGAGGAAGCATAAAAGGAGGCGGTAAACATGGGAGGGACAAAAAATATCGTGCGCATGGCACCCTGCTCCGGCTATGAGCCGGAACGGATGGCCGGTTGGCTGGAATTTATGGCGCAGCGGGGCTATCGGTTGGTAAAAACCTGGGGCTGTTTTGCCAAATTTCAAAAAGCCGCTCCGCAAAAGCTGCAGTATCGGTTATGCGAGCTGCCGGAAGAACGTTTATTCAATGACCGTTCTCCTTCCGATGCGGAGGAACTCATTGCCATCTGCCAGGCCGGCGGCTGGCAGTATCTTTGTAAACGGGGCATGTTCGGCATTTTTGTTGCCGAGGATGAAACAGTACCGGAGTTAGAAACGGAACGACGTCCGCTGTATAAACGAAATATTATTTTTCTGCTTTATATTCTGTTGGCATCGGTGCTGCTCTGGCTGTGGCCGATAGCTGACTACGGTGATTTGTTAAAACGATTGGTAGTTGGTTGTATTTTGTGGCTGCCTTTGGCATTTTTGACCCATGTACTGTCCAGAGATGCCATTCAAATCGGGATTCAGGCTATTTTTTTGAGTATGTTGATACCAACTCTGGCCTCGACAGCCTTTGCCAATGGTCTTATGGATACTTGGAATATGGTGGGCAGTCAGGAAGTTATCCCTGTCATATTGCTTTTGCTGTGCGCTTTATATGTAATCTGTTATCTTGTTGCCGGAGCGCTGCGGAATTTTTTAAAACGGCTGCATCCAAAACTGCCGGAATATAATCAAGATTGGCGCAGCGGCGCATTGCGGTATCGTGTCACCACGATTTTGTGCATGGTCAGCTATTGTTTTATCTTCGGTTTTGTTTTTCTGATATTTTTTTATTAAAGTTGGGTTGATGTAGTGATTGGTTGATAAAAGGAGAGGATGACCATGGAAGCAACAAAAAAACGATATGTGTTTCGTTTTGCGCCCTGCTCAATCTACGAAAACGGGCGGATGGCGGCATGGCTGGAGGATATGGCGCAGCAGGGTTATATTCTGAGTAAGATGATTGGCGGTTTGGCGGTGTTTGAGCGAGCAGAGCCGCGTAAATTGCGCTATCAGCTGACAGATTTACCGTTAGACAGTTTTTATGATGATAAATCACCGTCCAGTCAGGATGAGTTGATTGCCATTTGTGAGGCCAGTGGATGGAAATTCATTGCCCAGCGAGGATTTTTTGGCATCTTTGCCACCGAAGATGAACAGGCGCCAGAGCTGGAAACCGATTGGCATATTGATTACGGGCCTTCTATTGGATTTCTTTGCTACGCATTAGTGGTAATTGTATTGGCACAGATGATGCCGTGGATTAGCATCAAAGCATCGTTACTGTTTTTGCCGGCGTTACTGCCGCTGTTTTACTGGCAGAAAAAGGTGCCGCAGTTTGTCAGAAATACAACAATGGTTATGATATTGGCTTATTTAAGCGCTACCGATTTTGGTTATACATTTTTGCGCAGCGCACTGCGGTCCGGGGATTGGTGGCCCGATGTGCTGCTGATTGTATTTTTCTTTGCGCTGGCTATTTATGGCTGTATTGGTCCGATGCGCTATTTTATTCAGCGGCAGCATGGTGAAGATGTAAACCGCAAAAAAGACTGGAGACGCAAAGCGCCTGTGTATCGGTTGACATATGCAGCTATCACGATTATTTTGATTTATTTGTTCCTGCATATGTTTGACGGACTGTACTGAATATTGCCATGAAAATATGGTTATATCCGCTGTTTTTTTGCGGAAATGTGTTGACAAAAAAACGGGAAAAATCCATAATAAAAAGATACATATGGTGGTTCTGTGCGCCATAAAGATTGTAGGATTAGGAAGGGGCAAATAGAATGCTAACAGGGAAAGAAATCAGACAAATGTTTATCAAATATTTTGAAGACAGAGGGCATACCCATGTGCCAAGTTCTTCTCTGGTTCCTTACAACGATCCAACGCTGCTGTTTACCAACGCAGGGATGAATCAGTTTAAGGATGTTTTTCTGGGTTTGGAAAAACGGGACTATACCAGAGCAACCACTTCGCAAAAATGTGTGCGTGCCGGCGGTAAACATAATGATTTAGATACAGTAGGGCGGACAGCCAGACATCATACCTTTTTTGAAATGCTGGGCAATTTCTCCTTTGGTGATTATTTCAAAGAAGACGCCATCAAAAATGCCTGGGGCTTTTTAACAGAGGAATTAAAGCTGCCCAAAGAGCAATTATATATTACCATTTATAACGATGACGATGAAGCCCATGACTTATGGCGAAAAATTACCGATATGCCGGAAGAACGCATCCTTCGGCTGGGTGAAAAGGACAATTTCTGGCAGATGGGCGAAACTGGCCCATGTGGTCCTTGCAGTGAAATCCATATTGACAGGGGCGCAGAACATGCCTGCAACCATCCTGACGGCTGTGCGCTGGGCGTGTGCGACTGCGACCGCTGGCTGGAAATCTGGAATCTGGTATTTATGCAGTATAACAGAGATGAAAACGGCGTTATGACACCGCTGCCTCGTCCAAGCATTGACACCGGTATGGGATTGGAACGGATCACATCGGTTATGCAGAATGTCAACAGCAATTATGATACCGACTTGATTTATCCGCTGATTGAAAAAGTGGAAGAAATCTCCGGCAAACAATATGACAAAGGCGCTGACGGTTTCCCGTTCCGGGTAATTGCAGACCATGCCCGCTCCTGCACATTTCTGATTTGCGACGGCGTACTGCCCAGCAATGAAGGCAGAGGCTATGTATTGCGCCGCATTCTGCGCCGCGCTGTACGGTTGGGAAAATCGCTGGGCATTGAAGGGGCATTCTTGTATCAGTTCAGTGCCAAAGTGGCTGACATGATGGGTGAAGATTATCCGGAACTGCTGGATAAACTGTCCTTTATCGAAAAAGTAATCAAAACAGAGGAAGAACGGTTCCAAATGACTTTGAGCGATGGTATTCGCATTGTAAACGATACCATTGCCCGTTTAAAAGGCGAAGGCAAAACCGAAATTGACGGTGCAACAGCCTTTACCTTCTATGATACCTATGGCTTCCCCATTGATTTAACTCAGGATATGGCTGCGGAAAACGGCATGACTGTAGATGAGGCAGGGTTTGAAGCCGCTATGCAGGCGCAGCGCGCGTTGTCTAAAAAATCTAAAAAAGATATTACCGCCTGGGATTTGGCCTTTACTGTCAAAGAACAGCTGGGCGATTTGGACAAAACCCAGTTTGTGGGCTATGAACAGCTGACTGCCGAAACTACATTGGCCGGTATGATTGTAGATGGACAAAAGGTAATGCAGGCCGAAGAAGGGCAGGAAGTATACGTTGTGCTGCCGATGACACCGTTCTATGCCATGAGCGGCGGACAGGCCGGCGACCGTGGTGTGATCAGCGGCGCTACCGGAAAAATTACTGTAACAGATACCGAAAAAATGCCGGACGGCAAATATGTCCATCACGGCGTGGTATCCGGTACTGTAGATGCCGGTGAAACAGTAACTGCTGTGGTAGACGGGGCAGTGCGTCAGGCAACAGCCCGCAATCATACAGCTACCCATTTGTTGCACAAAGCATTGCAGCAAGTGCTGGGCGATCATGTTCATCAGGCTGGTTCTTCGGTAGACGGACAGCGTCTGCGCTTTGACTTTTCTCATATGAGCGCTGTTACAGCGGAAGAATTGGCGCAGGTAGAGCAGAAAGTAAATGAAGTGATTTTACAGGCACTGCCGGTAACCATTTTTGAAACCGGTATTGAGGAAGCCAAAAAGCTGGGCTTTACTGCTTTGTTTGGCGAAAAATACGGTGATATCGTTCGTTGCGTGCAGGCAGGCGATTACAGCATGGAACTGTGCGGCGGCACCCACGTTGCCAATATCAGCCAGATCGGACTGTTTAAAATCGTCAGCGAAGGCGCAGTGGCTGCCGGTGTCAGACGTATCGAAGCAGTAACCGGACTGAGCGCTTATCAGTATACACTGCAGAAGGAACAGCTGGTTGCTCAGCTGGGAAAAAATCTGAAAGCAGCAGAAAAAGATATTATCAGCAGGGTAGAACAGCTGGCTGCGCAGAATAAAGAATTAGAAAAAGAAATTGCCCAGCTGCATGCAGCGGCATCTAAAAATCAGGTAGATGATTTGCTGAGTCAGGTAAAAGAAGTAGCAGGCATTAAACTGCTGGCCTGCGAGGTAGAAGCTGCTGATATGAACAGCCTGCGGGATATGAGCGATATGTTCCGGGATAAGCTGCAGAGCGGCGTGGTTGTTTTGGGCGCAAAAAGTGAAAACGGTGTAAACCTGATTGTAGCCATGACCAAAGATTTAAACAAACAGGGACTGCATGCCGGCAATATGATTAAAGAAATTGCCAAAGTGACCGGCGGCGGCGGCGGTGGCCGACCGGATATGGCGCAGGCCGGCGGCAAGGACTACAGCAAGCTGGCTGAAGCGCTGGGCCTGGCAGAAGGTTTGGTTGCAGCACAGTTAAAATAATGATGCAGCAGTATTCCATGAGAAGAAAAGAAGGAGTGACGGGATATGGATTTAGACAGCACAATGTTTTTTAGAGCGGATAATGTGCAAGACAATGCCACACGGGAAATTTTGAACACAGTATATGAGGCTCTGGTCGAAAAAGGCTACGACCCAATCAATCAGATTGTCGGTTATATTATTTCCGGCGATCCTGCCTACATTACCAGTCACAAAAATGCCCGCACCCTGATTCGCAAAATGGAACGGGATGAACTGGTGGAAGCGCTGGTTCGTAATTATCTGCAAAAATAACAGGAGAAACAACTTATGAGAATTATGGCGCTGGATGTGGGCAGCAAACGAATTGGCGTTGCCCTCAGCGATCCGCTGAAAATTACTGCCCAGGGACTGCAAACCTTTCAGCGCACAACGCTGGACAAAGATATTGCGGGGTTGTGGCAGCTGATAGATGAACATGAGGTCAGCCAGTTGGTTGTGGGATTGCCCAAAAATATGGATGGTTCGGTAGGTTTTAAAGCAGAAGAAGTGCAGCAGTTTATTGCTGATTTCACTGCGGAACGAAACATTGAAGTAATTTGGGTAGATGAACGGCTGACAACAGTCAGTGCAGAACGGACTCTGCTGGAAGCAGATGTATCCCGGGCAAAACGAAAAAAAGTAATTGATAAAATGGCTGCGGTGATTATCCTTCAAAGTTATCTGGATCGCATTTGAGCCGACAAAGGGGCAGGAGATTCCTGCTCCTTTTTGTATGCTCTATGCTTCCGGCGTTTTTGCTGTGCGGATTTGCAAATTTTGGTTGCAAAAATGTTTGCAGGCTTGTATAATAACAATATTAAACTAGGTGTTTTTTGTGTTTGTGCAAAAAATAACTGCCAAAGCGGCAGAAAATTGGTCTGGCATACATTCCCGTATTTTGGACATACTTTTTCTGACGTGAATAAAAGAAATGAGGTGCTCGATATGGCAGAAGAAAAAAATATGGTAGAAGAAGAAATGGATGATGTGCTGATTTTGGTGGATGAAGAAGATCAGGAACACCCATTCCAGATGATTGATATGGTAGAAGTGGACGGCGGTCAGTATGCAGTGCTGGTTCCACTGGAAGAAGGCGCAGAAGAAGATGAAGCCATCATTTTGAAAATCGTGCAGGATGAAAATGGCGAAGATGTGCTGTATGATATTGAAGATGACGAAGAATGGGAAAAAGTTGTGGATATCTGGAATGATTCCCAACAGGGTTAAGCAGCAGTTTTGGTATAAGATTCCATAAAATAGAGAAAACTACTTTCGAGGTGATAGCATGCACTGGGGGAGTAGTTTTTTTCTTTTGTTTTTGAGTTTATGTTTTATCTTTTGTATGTTGCCTTTGCGTCTGGAATTTAATTTACAGCATCAGAGAGCATGGAGCGGCAGGCTGGCGCTGCATCTGCTGTGGCTGCGGTATGACAGGCAGTTTCCTGCCAAAGCAGAGCAAGTGCCGGATGCCAAAAAAGAAACAGCCAAGCAGCCAGCGCAAGAGCAAATTATCATAACAGAAAAGAATCGACCAGACGTTGTTGGGCATAAGCTTGATAATGCAAAGCCTTATGACAAAAAAATTAGTTCCGAAAAAGAAAATGTTTCACGTGAAACATTTTCAAGAAGGATTCAAAAAAATCTACAGGAAAAAAAGCGGCAGGTTTTTGAACATAGAGCCTTTTATGCCGATTGGAGACAAATTTTAACCTTTGTAATACAGTCTGTCGGTATTATACTATCCAAGCTGCGGCTGGACCGCCTTTCGCTGCGCTGCCAGATTGGATTTTCGCAGCCGGACAGAACAGCCTACAGCTATGCATTATTTTGGGCGGTATTATCAGTGCTGCCGCCAAAGTGGATGGAGCAGGTAGAAGTAGACTATCTGCCCGATTTTCAGCAGCAACGGCAGGATATTGCCATAGAAGGTATAATCTCCACATCCATTGGGCAACTTATCAGTATGACTATATGGCTGCTCTGGCTGGCTTTTCGGGCAAAACTGGAGCAGGACAGGAAGGAGCAGATTGCATATGAAAACTGATTGTGTTGGCGGACTGATGGAAACGGCAATGGAAAATATCAAAGGGATGGTAGAGGTGAATACCATTATTGGGGATGCGGTAGAAACCCCCAACGGAACGGTGATTATTCCCGTATCCAAAATGTGCTGCGGCTTTGCCTCCGGCGGAACCCATTTTACCTGGAAAAAAGATCCGGTAGATGGTACAGAAGAAGGACAGCCTCCTTTTGGCGGCGGCGCCGGTGCCGGTGTTGCCCTGCAGCCGGTAGGATTTTTGCTGGTGGGCGAAAAGGATATTCGGTTTCAGGTGGTAGACCACAATGCTATTTTTGACAGACTGCTGGATGAAGTGCCGCAGATGGTGGATAAATTAAAGCAATCCAAAGCAGATAAAAATCCGGCGGAGCAGTTTTCCCAGCAATTACTGGAAAAAGTGATTCAGGAAAGCATGACTGCAGAAAGCAGCAATTAAACAGCGATGAAACAGGCCATAGGTGTAGGCCGGATACTTTAGGGTGTCCGGCTTTTTTGCTGCCTGAGAAAACGATTGGTAAAAGATGATATACGTAATTTACAGAATGTGGTATAATAATATTTATCGGACAATATCTGTTGCAGCGTCCACACGCTGTTCTGGACAATAGCTGCACGTATTTTTGTCGCTTTGGACTCCGTCCAGCTCCATAAAATACGCTTGCTACAGTCCATCCAGAGGTGGACTTTCTGCAAAGATATTGCCCTCCTGGTGATTTTGAAAAATGTTATTATAAAATGAAGGAGAAGTATACACTTTTCATTAAGGAGATAACAAAATGTCATATGATATGAATGTGGTAGTCTTGCAGCAAGAAGAAGCAGTGGAAATTCCCTTTGAAACATCAATTAAAGTAGAGTGTGAAAGAAATGGAAAACGATATTATAGATGGCAGTTTTTATGTAGCTTAAATGGAATGCTATACATGCTTTTAAAAGATAGGTTTGGGAACAGTGGTAGTGCTTATTTGATATGTGATGGAGATTTTGAAAATGATAATCCGGAGGACTTGGTTCCCAAATGGCTGCCGGAAAAAGATAGGGATCTAACACCGCTTATCATATTAGATGATGTTTATGAAGAAGTAATTAATATCTTAACATTTTTATTATATAGTTCTCCTGTGGAGATGATGGTATTTCATACGCGTTATGAAGGCAAAGAGCGGGAAATTGTTATGGGTGTACTGCGATTTAGTGCATTTTTGGAAATGTTAAGGAATCATGAGATATTGTTCAATGTTTGTTATGTGATTATCAGCGATGAAAGAGCCAACATTGAATGGGTAGGTTGTGAGGGTTGCTGGGACGTAATAACGACTGTAATGCCGGATGGCAGCATAAAAACGCGTTATGAACCTCCAAGTGATGATGAGAGAAATGATTTATAATAAACAAATTGAGGCATTTTAACGACGAAGTTAAGAGTAGTTATGGATGAGTTCGGAAATATATGGACGATATTTCCGTCTTTCGTATAAGGAGGATGAAAATGGAAGTAAGAACCGATATAAATGATAACTTAAATGCTCTATTAAATGATTTCTTTCAAATTGAAATATATAAGTATAATTATGAAGATATAATCAATCTACTAAAATGGGAGAATGTAAGAAGTTTTTTTTATGAAGGCAATATGTATTCTATTGTAAAAAAGGCAGATGATCTTGACAACGTGATAATAGCAGATGAAGTGGCATTGGAACATGGGGCATTAAGAAGTCAAGTGAGTGTTGTGATGAATATTGCAGAGCTAATAGAGCTAATTGAAGCAGCAGGGAAAAACTCAGAGATATGAGATACATTTTGATCATGTCGGATACAATATGCCAGTCCAGGGTGTATATTTTTGTGAGGAATCATGCGGAAAAAGGTTTATAGATGAAATTAGGAAATAAGAGTAGAGGTTCGATATGGACTATATAGAAATAGTAATGAAAAACATTGTAAAAAAGGATGTAAAAAATCTTATTTTTAATTGCCTACATTTAGCGGAAAAAGATATAATCAGATCACATTTTTTTGACCAAAACCAGAAGCAGGACTTGATTTATCAAGAAATCACTTCTTTTTCTGAGTATATTCTGACAGTAGGAACTTGCTACTTTTATTTGAAAAAATTGAGAGTCGGATGTTTATTAAAAGATGTAATGCTGTTACTGGCTATTGAAAAAGAGTATTGTGATCTTACAATTCAGGTATTAGCCAGTGAATTTGAGGTTTATAGCATACAAGAATGTCAGAAAAAGTGTAGGCAACTATGTTTTGAATTAGAAAGAATATATAGTTTAAACACGATGGAGGAGATTATTATAGGATACGAGCCTGTAGAAGATGATGATATGAAATTGATTTCTTTTTCTGAAAATGGTCTGAGATTTTTTAATGAAAATTATGTATCAAAATTTGCTGCAAGTGTTTTTTATATAGTACAAGACAAAATGAGAAATCCGAAAACAAAAAACATGATACAATAATTGTACCAAAGTGAAGGAGTATCTTATTATGTCAAAACAACATGACAAACAGTTTAAACTGGATGCTGTCCGGTATTATCAAGAACACAATGTATCTAAAACGACTACAGCATTATTTGCATATTAACTTGGGAAATAATATTATGATGACTATCCAATTTATTTTGTTGTAAGGAGAGTTGAAGGTATGTTTAATGAAGACTTTTTGAGTATTCATATTCCAAAAGAGAAAAATGAGACAGATGTTATAAATGAATCCAAGAAGAAAGCTAGATCACGGGTGCGTAGAATTAACAAAAAGTGGGACGAAGAATTAGCAGCTGTTCAAGAATGGTCAGAAAGATGGAAGAAAGTTGCGATGCAAGGTGCATTAGAAACGATATCATCCCACCGACAAGCAGAATTAAATAATAATGATATTTTGGTAAATGGCAGTATATATATAAGTTATTATCTAGCTTCGGGGAAAATTGGAAATGTAGAAAAAAAAGGAAAACAATACTCTGAAAGGTATTCAGGACGACTGATTGTGTGTGGCCGATATGAAGAAATGTTCTTAATAGAATTATTTGAAGCTGGAGAGTTGCTTTCTAAAATTTTGTTAATGGAAGGGGAGATTGCTGAAACAATTTCACCGGAATTATTGCTGGGTACTGTGAATGCGGAAGATTTGTTGGATGAGTTCATAGATGATAATGAAGCTTATTGGCAGAAAGAAGACTTTGCTAAAATGGATTTCTTTTTGCGAGAAACATATCACTTTTATGCAGATGTTTCATTGAATCGTGAGTTGAAATATCTACCATTAATAGAAGAAATGGAAGGTTTAAAAATTTATGATGGAACAGCTATTTAATAGTTAAAGTGAATTTATTGACTAGGACACAGAGATGCAGAGCGAAGTCTATACTAGCTAAAGAGAGATGACGAAAAGTGCAGGAGAAATGCTTTTGGGTGCGCTGTCCCATTTGTCATGGGAAGACACGGGTCAAAGTGAATGAGGACATTGTTTTGATAAACTTTCACTCTATTTTCTAAAGTGCAAATAAGAGAACGGTATCAATATGGTAAAGTTGAAGATGATGAAGTTGGTAATCTAATAAAATATGTAGTCAGTTGAAATGTAACTGTAACTGTTAAGCGTGATTCGGGAAACTTAGTTGAGCTTTTTTGTTGTCTTAGAAAAAATGATCGGAAAAAGATAATGTACGTAATTTGTAGAATATGGTACAATATACCTATGTATTGAATAATCCGTTGCTGTATGCGGATCCGCTGGGAATGGGTCTTGCTTTGATTATTGATCAAGAGATTAAGGCGATGGTTTCAGCATATAATTTTACAGATAATAATGTCAAAGTTAAAAATGATTAGAGTTAATTTTGAGTGGATGGGAGGGAAAATGGAATGAGATTATTTGAAATCCCCAATGGGAAAGCACAATCCAACGATAAGATAGTTTTAATTGTCATGTTGGGAACTCTTGAGGCGCTTAAAACGAATAAGATAACAACTCGTGAAGCTGAACTAGTAATCTTTTCCCCTTGGGCGTTGGAACTTTTTAGCGATGTGGGTATTGATAGAAAGATTATAGAAGTTGTACAAAAAGGGTGTTTTCTGGAAGATATAGAGTCACTAATGCCAGATAAACTTGCAAAAGAAATAGATGATTTACAAGAAGAAGCTTTAGATCTTATGGGAAAGTGTGACGAAATACTACCTTATGGATCATATGGGAAGTTCTGAATTCTTAACCAGTGAAGATCAGTATCGATGTGGTAAAGTAAAATCGTATCGAAATTATGTAAAACAGTTAACCCTTGTCTCTTTATGTAATTTCATAAAGGAGAGTATGCACCATGAAAATTGCACATGAAATTTACGAGAAACAAAAAATTTATAAATATATAAATGAATTTTTAATATCAAGAGAGTTTAATGGTGATGAGTGTTCTAGATATGATTTAACAATAGTTTTAAAAGACTTTCCATGTTGGGAAGAAAGTGAAAAATTAACGATAAATTTTTTAGGGATTAAAGATTTAAAATTGAATGACATCGAAAATTTATTTCAAGTTTGTTTTAGGTTTCTTTACAAAGGCATAATCATAAATCACAACAAAAACCGAGCCAACCTACACTAAAACGTCGCTGTTTCTTTGTGAAAAGCGACGTTTTTT